>NZ_PPDB01000008.1 GCF_002959855.1 Veillonella denticariosi JCM 15641 | reverse complement strand
ATATTTTATTATATTTTTGTAAGGAGTAGTAAATGAAATTAAGTGCAAGAAATCAATTAAAAGGTACTATCGTTGAAATCCAAGAAGGTGCTGTAAACGCTATCGTAAAAATCAATGTAGGAAATGACAATATCATTACTGCTGATATTACATTACAATCTGTAAAAGAATTGAACTTAACAGTAGGCAAAGAAGTTGTTGCTGTTATCAAAGCTACCAACGTAATGGTTGGTGTTGAATAAGTTATAAAGAGCTGCTTAGGTAGCTCTTTTTTCATAGCTGCGAAATTACCTATGCAGCTCTGCTGAAAATTTGGCTTATTGATAAATACAGATGGATTTTACTTGCACAACTTTGGCTGGAGACGACTCTAGCAGAAATAACTAGTTGGAGACGAGCAAAAAGAAAAGGCCTACCACTCGGTAGGCCTTTTTCTTTTCATTAATCAGCGAATCCTTATGTACGGTTCTTCCCTCCAGGATACTGGGTGTTCGTCGCTATGGAGTTCCCTATGTAGCTTCGCTACATGGTAACTCTTACGCTCCGAACTAAGCGATGCAGTGAATCTGTCGTTGCTTCGCTCCTCCATCTTCTACTGCCCTGCTTTTACTGCCCTGCTTACCGGGTACCCCGGGAGGATAGGAAGTCGTACACAAAAAAAGACACACTACTTTTCGCTTGCCCTACTTGCTTCCTCACTGTGGATTTCCCTTTACTGCTTCGCAGTTCGGTAAATCTTACGTTCGGAAGAAGGTGATGTGTGGGCCCCATACGTCGTTTCACTCCTCTGTGGCCTCACACCCTACCCTTCCCACGCCGTCTTATTGATTTATACAGATAGATACTATTTGTACAATCTTGGCTGGAGACGGCTTTAGCAGAAATAACTAGTCGAAGACTAACAAAAAGAAAAAGGCCTACCACTCGGTAGACCTTTTTCTTTTCGTTAATCAGCGACTTCCTATCCTCCCGGGCCGTCTCCAGCCAAGTACTTTCGGCGTTTATGAGCTTAACTACTGTGTTCGAGATGGGAACAGGTGGATCCTCATAGCTATCGCCACTGAATCTGTCAGAGTTTGTACTCTGAAAACCACATAGAAGTTATATATATTTGTTGCACAGTCTGCTTAATGTTGTATTTAAGTAAAGCCCTCGATCGATTAGTACCAGTCAGCTCCAAACCTCACGGCTCTTCCACACCTGGCCTATCTACCATGTCGTCTACATGGGATCTTACTAGCTTATGCTATGAGAAACCTCATCTCAAGGCTGGTTTCACGCTTAGATGC
>NZ_PPDB01000007.1 GCF_002959855.1 Veillonella denticariosi JCM 15641 | reverse complement strand
GATCCCATGTAGACGACATGGTAGATAGGCCAGGTGTGGAAGAGCCGTGAGGTTTGGAGCTGACTGGTACTAATCGATCGAGGGCTTTACTTAAGCAGCGTAACCAACTTGAAGGAGCAATGCGACGCACAAGTTGCGTGGAGTCGCTTACGTCGAAACGTAAGATTTCACGATGTGAAATCCACAGGCTTCGACGCAATCCTCCGGACGTGTACTTTGAGTATGGGACGTAACATACAATACAATTAAGCAGAATGTGCAACAAATATATATACTTCTATGTGGTTTTCAGAGTACAAATTCTGACAGATTCAGTGGCGATAGCTATGAGGATCCACCTGTTCCCATCTCGAACACAGTAGTTAAGCTCATAAACGCCGAAAGTACTTGGCTGGAGACGGCCCGGGAGGATAGGAAGTCGCTGATTGAAGTAAAGGCACACCTGAGGGTGTGTCTTTTTTTGTGTGTACGACTTCCTATCCTCCCGGGGTATCCGGTAGTAAGCAGGGCAGTAAAAGCAGGGCAGTAGAAGATGAAGGAGCGAAGCGACGACAGATTCACTGCATCGCTTAGTTCGGAGCGTAAGAGTTTCCATGTAGCGAAGCTACATAGGGAACTCCACAGCGACGAACACCCGGTATAGCTAAGGGTGAAACCGTACATAAGGATTCGCTGATCATATTGGTAAGTCGACATAGGTAATTCTAAACAGTTAGGCCTACAGTATGTACAAATTTTGGTACTTCATTTAATAATTCATATATATGAATTATGCTTTTGAATGATATACAAATAATTTAATATTTAGTAATATACTATATTTTTTCGGATTCTTTACATTTATCTTATGTCCCAAAAAATACCCGTATATTTTTTGTAAAATATGGAACTTTCACTATCTTTTCACGAAGTGTATATATACTAGCAATAGTTGATTGAGGTCAACTAAGGAATGGAGGTCTACTGCTAATAACTTTTACCTGTCCCTTTTACAAATAATACAAACAACACAAAACAATACAACACATAAAACAACACTTAATACACAACAATACTCTCCCTGTGTATAAACAAAACAATACATATACAAAACTCTCTAATTATATATACCATCTCCCGTATATATAAAGGTAAAAGTTAGGTAGACATAAGAGCCCTTTTTAGGGCTCTTTTCCTTCCGGGACACGGTGATTTTACTATTTAGAATGCGCGTATTTCTTGACAGTGTCCCTGTTTTTTGTTATGATAATCAAGTATCAAGCATCGCTTGGTGGAGATAGGGGTATAGCTCAATTGGTAGAGTAGCGGTCTCCAAAACCGTTGGTTGTGGGTTCAAGTCCTACTGCCCCTGCCAAATTTATTTTCAGCCTTTTGGCTGTGAAGTACTCTAAATGTTAAATAAATGCTTGCTTTAAAGTAGACATTATGTTAATATGAGTGAGTACTCAATTTATGACTCAGTAGCTCAGCTGGATAGAGCGTTTGACTACGAATCAAAAGGCCAGGGGTTCGAATCCCTTCTGGGTCACCAAATTAACCCGCACGGTTGTGCGGTTTTTTCTTTTTGTCCTATAACCCCCAATTTTTAAACACAATTAAGAGACTGTCCTCAAAATGCAGTAGAATCGCATTTCGAGGACAGTCTCTTTTATCGTTGTTATGGCATATTTTCTATTACTGTATCGTATCTAGTTATTTATTAATATAACGTAGTACTATTTTTACAATGTAGTATTGTTACTATATATTATCTAAGTTTGTTTACATTAATTATTATACAGAAGATGTTTATTAGCGATGATGAGCTTTTGTTACCTGATGGTGTAAGTATCATACTATTTTGCGTGAGGTTGATCCGATTCAGCCACTACGTTAACGACGATTTCTTGATCCGAAGAAATCTGATTCATAATGATGGAAATTGGCTGGTCGATGGCTTCTGCTATACTTTTGATTTGTCGCATCGCAACAGGATGGGGTGTCCTTCCATCGGCTTGAAATAGTTCTTCCAATTGATTGATTTCTGTTTGACTTAGATTTGATCTGGTTGCGAACTCCTCAACCGTCATATTATGTTGTTCGCGATAGGTTTTGATGATTTCACCGATATACATGATGGGCCTCCACTTGAATTATATTAATACATTTTTAATTTTATGTGAAAGCCGGATAAAACTCAAGCTAGATTGTAATGATACTTCATATTATTGATAAATAACGGTTTTATATTATATGATGAATATATAATGATACGTATATATGGAAATGAAAAGAGGTTTGCTATGAAGACGAATAGAAAACAACTTTTAATTGTTTATATATGTTTAGCGCTGGGGGCTTGGAGCGCTGGCGGAGGCATCAGTTTCAGTCAATCGAATGACGATGTGAGTCGAACTAATCGGGATATAACGAAAGTACAGCATGGAAATGAGACCACTGTTAATACGACTAATCAAGGCAGTCCTGTTATTGCATCGTATTACAAGGCCGAAAAAGATAAAAAGAAAAAGAAGTCATCTGCTGATGAAGCGAAGCTTTCAGAAAAACAAAAAGCAACCAAAGAATTGAATGAGCATTCTTGGGTGGAAGAAGCGGGAAAACATCCGACACCGTATGAGGTTGTGGAAGGAAAAGCGGTCAGTGAAGATGAATTAGCTCATTGGTGGAAGGTTTTTAACGATCCCGTATTGGATCAGTTAATTGATTTAACTCTTAAAAATAACCGGCAATTAGAAGTGGCGCGCTCTCGAGTTAGACAGGGACGGTTGCAGTTGGGAATTGCTGAAGCGCAACGATTACCTTGGCTGGATGCTTCCGGTTCATGGTCTGCTAACAGGGGGCAGGGCGAATGGGATTCGGACCGAGAAGAAATAAAGAGTTTACCTTTACCGGATAAGACGACGAGAACTGTAGAAACCGGCAAACTGGGCGTGGATGCCCGATGGGAAATTGATATATTCGGAAGACAAAAAGCCAATTCACGTGCTGCATCGAATTCGTTGCAGGCTTCACAGGCGGATTTATATTCCACATGGGTATCATTGAGTGCGGAAATCGCATTACAGTATATGTCGTTAAGAACCTTGCAGGAGCAACTACGCATTACGGAAGATGATGTGAAGCGCCAACAGGAAGCGTTGGAACTGCTCAAGGTAAATTATCAGTCAGGCGTTATAAATGAATTACCGGTACAACAGGCTACATATGCATTGTCTCAGACTCAGGCGGAGATTCCTTCATTAAAGAAAAATATAGCATCCACAATGTCGGCCATCTCTATATTGACAGGAACGGTTCCGGGCGAAGTCGATGGGTTATTGATGGATAATGCTTCGTTACCGACGGTGGATCCGCATATGTTTATCGGCATACCGGCGGAAGCTTTGCGGCAACGGCCGGATATACAGGCGGCTGAACGACGTATTGCGGCACAACAGCAGAAAACGAAGTCCGCAAAGGCTGATCTTAAGCCTAGATTTTCACTGAATGGCAGTATAGGATTGGAGTCGTTTGCATCGGGTGGACTCGTTTCAGTCATCGGGAAAATGATCGGAATAGGACCGTCAATAACGATGCCTATTTTCCATGCCGGAGCTATCCGGAAAAATATAAAAGTACAAACGGAAAAGGAACAGGAATATTTAGCTGATTATGAAGAAACTGTTTTGAAAGCTGTCGGGGAGGTTCGAAATGCGGTGACGGATGCATCTCAGGATTACATTAAGTCCGAGGAATTAAAATCTGCCGTAGAATCTTCAAAACAAGCGGAGTCGCTGGCACAAACCAATTTCGACTCCGGTCTTAGCGATTATTTGAGTGTTCTTGATGCGAGACGAAATGTATTATCCGCAAGGCGGCAATATATCATGAGTCGGGGACAGGAATTTGCCGATACCATCCGTTTATTCAAGTCTCTGGGCGGTGGCTGGGAAGCTATGGACATCGATCAGGCGGCAGAGGCGGATTCGCATGCTAAGAAATAGTGTCAGAGAAGGGGAATGACTATGAAAGAGAAACTTGATGCTGTTAAACGATGGATGGCGAATAATAGAAAAAAATGTATAAGTATAATGATTGCTCTTCTAATTATTCTGGGCGGTGCAGGTTATTATGCTTATTATCAATATGAAGCGTATAAGGCCGCACATCACATTGTGTTGCAAGGCAATGTGAATCTGCGTGAAGTGAATGTTGCATTCCGGGGCAGCGATCGGATTTCCAACCTGTTAGTGGATGAAGGGGCGGTCGTAACCAAGGGGCAGATACTGGGCTATTTGCATTCTGATGAATTGAGTCTTGCTGTACAGCAGGCTAAGGATACCATTGCAGCACAGGAAGCGGTAGTGGCTAAGCTACAGGCAGGCAGCAGACCTGAAGAAATCGCCCAGGCATCGGCACGAGTTACATCTGCAGAGGCTTCGCTGGCTCAATCGAAGCAGGAGTCCGATAAGTTGCAAAAATCTTATAATGCTTCAAATGGTAAGGCCGTCAGTCGACAGTCCGTAGATGATATACAGGCGAAGGTGAAAGTGGCAGAAGCTAAATTGAATGAGGCTCAGCAAGCTTATAATTTAGCCGTTGCAGGACCGAGACAGGAAGATATAGCACAGGCACAGGCACAATTGGATGCGATGAAAAGTGAACTGGCCCGTCAGGAGTTCTTGTTGAACCAAACCGTATTAACGGCTCCTATAGACGGTGTTATAACGGCCCGATTGTTACAGGTCGGTGATATGGCTTCACCGAATACACCTGTATTTAAGTTGGCTGAGAATACTAAGAAATGGGTTCGTGTATATGTGAACGAACGGGATTTAGGGAAAATTTATAACGGTATGGATGCGAATGTGACGACGGATACCGATAAGAATGAACCGATTCACGGCACAATCGGATATATTTCTTCCGTAGCGGAATTTACACCTAAATCGGTAGAAACGGAGGATGTGCGTACTACACTTGTGTATGAAGTGCGGGTCTATGTGGATGACCCTGATAATCGCCTTCGTTTAGGAATGCCTGCCACTGTTTCCGTTGATATATAGAGGTGTGCGGTGAATGATGTATATGCAATCGAAGCGTCACAATTATATAAAGAATTTCCCATTGTCGGAGCTGATCCTATAATAGCATTGGACCATCTGGATTTTAAAATTCGGAAAGGATGTTTAACGGCATTAGTGGGACCGGATGGTGCGGGGAAGACAACGCTTATCCGGTTGATAGCCGGTTTATTGGATTCCACGTCGGGCTCTTTAGATGTTCTCGGAATGGATGTGAAAGCATATTCTCAGGAAGTTCAAGATAGACTCAGTTATATGCCTCAGAAATTCGGCCTTTATGAGGAATTATCGGTCAGTGAAAACATGAATCTGTATGCGGATTTACACGGTATCCCTCCGGGGGTGAGAACGGAACGGTTCGAAAAATTACTGCATATGACGGGGCTATCAAAATTTACGAAGCGTCCCGCCGGTAAATTATCGGGCGGTATGAAGCAAAAGCTCAGCTTGGCCTGCACACTGGTGCGATCTCCGGAGCTGTTGCTGCTTGATGAGCCTACCGTAGGGGTCGACCCGTTTTCAAGACGTGAGCTATGGGAGATTTTAGAGTCGCTGGTACGTACAGATGGAATCAGCGTACTTGTCAGTACAGCGTATATGGACGAGGCGGAGCGTTGTAAAGATGTTTTCGTCCTCAATAAGGGGCGATTTTTGGCAACGGGGACGCCGCATGAATTAATTAAAATGTCTGAGGGGCGATGCTTTCAGGTAAAGATTCCTAAACCATTGAGCATGAGAAATGTGCAGGCCGCATTGATGGATGATACACAATGCGTGATAGATGCCGTTCCGGAGGCCGGTGCCGTGCGGTACATAAAAACGAAAGAAGTACCTTCGATTTCTTGGCTTAGCGAGTACGGTATGGAGGAACAGCCTGTTCAGAGCCGCTTGGAAGATACCTTTATGATGCTGTTAAAAGAGGATGAATTTACCTCCGGGCACGGGGCTGAGCTTTCAGGGCGTTTAAATATGGACATAGATGAAAGTGCAATAGAAAAAGAACGAAATCGTTTATTGACCCCAAATGAAATGGCCGAGCCGCATGTAGAGATTTCCGTATCTCATTTGGTGAGAAAGTTCGGTGATTTTACGGCGGTTGCCAATACCTCGTTTACGGTGCAGCGCGGAGAAGTATTCGGATTGCTCGGACCAAACGGTGCCGGCAAGACGACGACATTTCGTATGCTTTGTGGATTGTTGCCTGTAACGAGCGGCGATTTGCATGTGGCCGGTGTTGATGTCGTTAAATCCCGTACAGCGGCGCGAAGCAATTTCGGATATGTAGCGCAAAAATTTTCTTTGTACGGTAATCTGTCCGTTATGGAAAACTTGAAATTTTTTGCCGGTGTGTACGGCCTTCACGGACAGAAGAAGCTTGATCGGATAGAAGCTGTTATTAAGGAGTTCCGTCTGAACGACGTGAGAGGTATGATGGCCGGTGATCTGCCAGGCGGTTATAAACAACGCTTGTCCATGGCGGCTGCGTTAATGCATGAGCCTAAAATTCTCTTTTTGGATGAGCCCACAAGTGGTATTGATCCTCTTACGCGGCGTAATTTCTGGCGACAGATTACCTCTTTATCAAAACGGGGAACAACGATTATTATTACGACTCATTTTATGGATGAATCGGAATATTGTGACCGTATTATGATTCAGGATGCGGGTAAGCTCGTTGTATTGGGCACACCGGATGAGGTCAGACGGACTGCCGGAGATGAGACCTGTACTATGGATGAAGCGTTTATCTCCGTCATATTGAAAAAGCGGGAACAGGAGGGGAACGCATGAACGGCTTTATAAAACGGTTTTCCTCATTGGTACATAAGGAAACCTTACAGGTATTGCGCGACCCCAGCACTATTTTGCTGGGGGTCGTACTACCCATACTCCTTATTATCCTCATCGGTTCAGGGGTAACGTTGGATGTTAAGCATGTACCGATAGCGGTGGTTATGGAACGTCAGGATGCAATGTCCGAGAGTGTGTACGATTCATTAAACGGGTCTGAGTACTTTCAACCCATAGCGGTTCGCGATAGAAATACGGCGGAACTGTTGATGGAAAAACGAAAGGTGGATGCCATACTGGTGATTCCACAGGATTTTTCGTCTCAAGTTATGCGCGGACAAGGAAAGGTACAGGGGATTTACTACGGTGTCGACACTTCGGTAGCGATGAGTGTGCAAAGTTATGTTACCTCAGCCATCAATTTGTGGGCGGCTAAGAATATTCCGTTTATGATGCGTGGCGGATATATAACGATGAACTATCGCATGTGGTTTAATGAGGAAAATACGAGTACATGGTTTTTGATTCCCGGGCTCATAATGATTATCATGACGATTGTATCCGTATTTCTTACGGCTGTCGTCATGGCCAGAGAGTGGGAACGGGGGACTTTCGAGGCTTTATTCGTTACACCGGTTAAGCCTATTGAAATTATTTTGGCTAAGGTAGTGCCTTATTATGTATTGGCCATGTTGGGGCTGCTGTTTTGCCTCGGTGTATCGTATTTTTTTTATGACGTGCCGATGCGTGGTTCCTTATGGATCATCTGCATCGTGTCCACATTGTATTTAATTGTTTCTTTAAATATGGGGCTGCTTATATCCGCACTTACGAAAAAGCAGTTTTTAGCGTGTCAAATGGCATCACTTACGAGCTTTCTACCGGCTTTGATGTTGACAGGTTTTTTGTTTGATCCTCATTCTCAGCCTGTGGCGATTCAATATATTTCGCGAATGTTACCGCCTACGTACTATTTGGAACTGTTGAAATCGTTGTTTCTGGGTGGAAATAACTGGTATTTAATTATTAAGAACAGCGCCGTTTTATCTGGGTTTGCTGTTTGTTTTACATTTTTGACGATTCATATTACGAGGAAGAAGGTGGAATGATGAATTGGCGCCTATACTGGAATCAGATTGTCGCTATCATATGGAAAGAGCTGATAGCCACCTTCAAAGATCCGAAAACTCGTATAATCTTACTGGTACCGGTTATTATTCAAGGATTCCTCTTCGGTTATGCCGCGACATATAACCTCAACAAGGTTCCCTATGTACTGGTTGATGAAAGTCATACACAAACGTCGGCTGCTCTGGAGTCAACCATCAATTCATCGGGTATCTTTAGCTTGTATAAAGTTGCGGACTCCCCCGATGTAATCGCCCCGCTTATCGATTCTAACGAGGTGATTATGGCGGTTATCATACCTCAGGATTTTGAAGAAAAATTAAAACATCAACAGCCTTCATCAATTACGGTTATTGCAAACGGAACAAATTCTATGACATCAGGTGTTGCCGCTTCGTATATGGGACAAATTATTTCTCAATTCAATCAGACCTCGTTAGGTGTTGGACATAAGGGTATCACGATTGAATCTCGTACGTGGTATAATGAAAATCAGCAGTCTTCATGGACCTTTTTAGCCGGTCTCGTCGTCTTGGTCAGCATGACACAAGTCATCATGCTGGGCGGCCTATCGGTGGCGCGAGAACGAGAGCAGGGAACCTTTGACCAGCTGTTGGTAACGCCTGTATCCTCCCTGCAGATTTTGATTGCAAAGTCCATACCTCCAATGTTTATAGGGCTGTTTCAAAGTAGTGTATTGCTATTACTGGCTATGTTCTGGTTTCAAGTTCCGTTCCGAGGAAATATTTTTCTCGTCTATGCCGTATTATTTACATTTATATGCAGCAGCATCGGGTTGGGATTATCTATTTCGGCCATTGCTAAAAATATGCAGCAGGTCCTCGTATATGTTTTAGTTTTTTTATTGCCCTTGGCGTTATTATCCGGATTGGCTACGCCGATTCATAATATGCCGAAATTATTGCAATATATTACATATGTAAATCCTATGCGCTTTTCTACCGAAGCGATACGGCGGGTTTATTTGGAAGGGGCAGGATTCGTTGATATATGGTTCAATTTTATTCCTATGATTATCCTGACTGTTATAACCATGTCCATAGCGGGCTGGCTGTTTAGAAACCGCGTGGGATAAGCATATTTTCTGGATGGTTGAACTGTTCATTTCTGTTATAACAATACGGCAGACCTACATAGCATTTTTTTATTAATAAATATGCTACTGCCGTATTGACTTAATGAATGGGGACTGTTAGAATAAAAGCATACAAAAGAACATATTTGGGAATAGGTGCTGAAAAGCATAATAGAGAAGCCGGTTAAAGGCCGGCACGGTCCCGCCACTGTATGGTTGAGCGAATCCGATTAAGTCACTGGGAAACTGGGAAGGCCGGATGAGCGTTGATGCCGAGTCAGGAGAACTGCCTATTCAACATTCACCATTTGACCTACGAGCGATAGGGAGGAGAAGTTTGAATCTCCTTTTTGCGTACCCGTAAAAAGGATTTTTTAGTCTGTTAATCAAAGTCGAAAGTTTTTGCTTTTGTCGTTCAGTCGTGGTGATTTATGAATTTCGGTATTATCACCACGGCATTTTTGTTTGTGGCTGTTAATATATTTTATGGTAAATGTAGGGCATGCATTTATTCATCATCATCCTAAAAAAGAGGCTGTCCCGGGATTTTGTAGTTTACAGATTCCGGGACAGTCTCTTTTTCTATGGGTCCGGTAGATTATATTTTTATCGGGTACAGTTTTGATAATGTATATTTTTGCTACTGTATATTTTCACGATGAGTATCATAGGTTTTTATAGCATGGATTTGTTTTAACGATTCTGAAAAATTATAAAAAAGTAATTGACGGTGCTGTATATACGTGATATTATAATTTCAGTCGGTACGCGGGAGTGGCGGAATTGGCAGACGCACCAGACTTAGGATCTGGCGCCTTACGGCGTGGGGGTTCAAGTCCCTTCTCCCGCACCAACTTTATTATTGCACCTTGGAGGTGCTATTTTTTTTGCCGAAAATTTGAGTCTCAATCGTCTTGGGACATGGGTAAATCTATGATATGTTATAATTAATGAGTCAAAAGATTTAAATTAATACAATATGGTGCAGTATGGATAATACATTTACAGAACTGCTTTCACAGAACCCATCCTTTGCGGATGGGCTAAACGCATTTCAAAATAAAGGAAAATCAGTTATATATGGGCTCAGCGGGTCTCAAAAGAGTTTCTTGTTGAGCAGAGCTTTCACAGACGGGCCCGCAAAGCCGTTTGTCATAGTGGTTCATGATAAGGAACATAAGGAGATGTGGGAACGGGATTTAGCCTTTTTCTGGCCGAATGTTCCGGTGCTATCATTTCCTGTAACGGATCATGTTGATTTTACCACCGTTGCACGCAGTCTGGAGGACCAGGGGGCGCAGATGCGTGCCTTGAGCCTGTTAGCGTGGCAGGAACCGGTGGTGGTGCTGGCCAATGCGGAGGAGGTCACCCAATATGTGGTGTCACCTCAGTATCTGAAAGGCCAATCCCTTCACTTCGGTTTGAGTGACGTGATTGATCGCAATACCGTACTCGAGCAGTTAGTGACAATTGGATATGAACGAGTGGACCAGGTGGAACAGCGTGGTCATTTTGCCGTGCGCGGCGATATATTGGATATTTATCCCGTAAATAGTGATGACCCTATTCGTATTGAGTTCTTCGGTGATGAAATCGATACATTGCGTTTTTTCTCCGTTGAAAGTCAGCGCTCCGTCGAGCAGATTGAGTCCTATACGGTGACGCCTTTCTTCTTAGGTAATGATGATGCTGAAAGTACGCTTTTATCCTATGTAAAAGAGGGGACTCTTATTTACGATGAGCCGGGACGGATTCAAGAGGCATTGAAAAAGTTCCTCAAGGAGGATCCGACTCATCGGAAAATGCACTGTGACTGGAGCTCCTTGCAGAGAACCGTAGATGCGCGGACACAGATTGCTTTCACATTTATGCAGCAACGTTCCATCGGCCTTGGCGGGTTTACCTCAATCGGTATTCAAGGCAAGACGATGAGCAGTTTTGAGCGGCAGATTCCGTTGTTAACGGATGAGATAGAGCAGTGGCATCGCCGACATCATCAAGTGGTGCTAGTACTTAATAATCAGCAGCGCAGAGAGGGCATTGAGCGGGCTTTAGAGCAGGAAAATATTCCTTTTATTCATAGTGATACATGGATTTCTAAGCCCGATACTGTCGTTATTTTACAGGGGCTTTTAACAGACGGTTTTGAGTTGCCGAACAGTCACATTGTGGTCGTTGTAGAGGGCAATATTTACGGACAGCAGAAGCGCAAGTTGCGAAACAAGCCGAAGAAAGGGCAGGAAATCAATTATTTTACGGATCTGACTGTCGGTGATTATGTAGTTCACAGTGTTCACGGTATCGGTAAGTACATCGGACTTAAGACGATTGAAACCGAAGGCATTCATCGTGATTATATTGAAATCGCCTATGCCGGTACGGATAAATTGTTCTTGCCGGCCGATCATCTGGACCAGTTGCAAAAATACATCGGCAATGAAGGTGATGTGCCTCGTATCCATAAGATGGGCGGCGGTGACTGGAATAAGGTCGTTACGAAGGCGAAAAAGTCCATCGATGACTTGGCGGAGAAATTGGTGGAATTATATGCTCAGAGGGAGATAACCGAGGGATTTGCGTTTCTCCCTGACCAACCGTGGCAGCAAGAATTTGAAGATGCCTTTCCTTATGAAGAAACGGCGGATCAATTGCAGGCGACGGCGGAAATCAAGGAATCGATGGAACGCCCGGTGCCTATGGACCGACTGCTGGCGGGTGATGTAGGCTTTGGTAAAACCGAGGTGGCTATGCGAGCCATCTTTAAAGCCGTTATGAGCGGTAAACAGGTGGCCGTGCTCGTGCCCACTACCGTATTGGCTCAACAACATTATCAGACCTTTGTGGACCGATTCTCTTCGTTCGGTGTTAAGGTGGATGTATTGAATCGCTTCCGCAGTACAGCAGAGAAAAAGCAGATTCTCAAGGGCGTTGAGGAAGGCTCTATAGATGTGTTGATCGGTACGCATTCATTGCTCAATAAAAAGGTAAGGTTTAAAGATTTAGGCATGCTCGTCGTCGATGAGGAGCAGCGATTCGGTGTGGCACAGAAGGAAAAATGGAAAGAATGGGCGCATAATATTGATGTACTCACCTTGAGTGCCACTCCGATTCCTAGAACATTACACATGTCACTTGTAGGGGTGAGGGAAATGTCCGTCATCAATACGCCGCCGGAAGAGCGTCTACCGGTTCAGACCTATGTGGTTGAATACGATATGAATCTCATCGCCGATGCGATCAAGCGGGAGTTAGCCCGAGGGGGACAGGTGTACTTCGTATATAATCGCGTTGCTTCTATTGAACATATGGGTGAACTTCTTGCTGATGCATTGCCGGGTCTACGGTATGCTATTGCTCATGGTCAGATGACGGGGCGTCAAATCGAAGAGATTATGACCGATTTTTATGAAGGTCACTATGATGTGCTCGTATCGACGAGTATCATTGAAACGGGGCTGGATATTCCGAATGCAAATACGATTATTATTTATGATGCGGACCGATTGGGGTTATCTCAGCTATATCAGATGCGCGGTCGTGTAGGGCGCTCGCGCCGCAGGGCTTATGCGTATTTCATGTATCGTCCGGATAAGATGTTGTCCGAGGCGGCGGAGAAGCGCTTGAAAGCCATCGAGGAATTTACGGAACTCGGAGCAGGCTTTAAGCTGGCCATGCGCGATCTTGAAATCCGTGGAGCCGGTAATTTGTTGGGTTCTCAACAGCACGGCAACATCGCATCCGTCGGCTTCGGCATGTATGTAACGATGCTGGAAGAGGCCATTGCAAAGGCTCAAAATAAAGAGGTGGAACGGGAGACTACTGTTGATTCCGCCATCGATTTAGAGGTGGATGCCTTTATCGACGATGCCTATATCAAGGACAGTGCTCGGAAAATCTCCGTATATCAACGATTATTGCGCATTAAGTCTAAACAAGACCTGGATGATATGACGGATGAACTCATTGATCGTTTTGGTACGCCGACGGATCCGGTGGACCGTTTGTTGCGCATCGCTCAAATCAAGGAGCAGGCTCGATTATTGGGCATTAAGAGCATGGTACGCCGCGCGGAACAGCTCATTATTCATTGGTACGATGATTCGAAAATGGCCGATTGGGATATGGGCGCTGTTCGTGAAGATTTATGGAAGAAAATGAAATTCGTGGATACAAAACCGACCACATTGTATGTGAGCCTCAACGGTATGAAGGGTTCTATTTTAACGATTACAGAAGCGGTGATGAAGGCCTTGAGTCAGAAATCATCGACAAAGGAGAGCCTATGAATCGATTTCTAAAAGGTGCCATGATTTTAACCTTGGCCGGTATTATCGTCAAGATTATCGGCGCTTTCAGTAAGGTCCTGATCGCCCGTATTCTGGGCGGTGAGGGGATAGGTCTTTATATGATGGCTTATCCGATTTATCAGATTATCGTCAGCATATCCGCTTCGGGGATTCCCGTGGCCATATCGATTATGATTGCCGAAAAGCTTGCCAACGATGATATGCGCGGCGTTCAGAAGGTTTTTTCCGTATCCTTGCGGACGCTTACCGTGCTGGGGGTCGTATTTAGTCTCGCCTTGTATAGCAGCGCTCAGTGGCTGGTTGATTATCATATTATAACCGACGCTCGGGCGTTGACCGCCATTCAACTTCTGTCGCCGGCTATTTTGGTGGTGACCATATTGAGTTGCTTCAGAGGCTATTTTCAGGGCTTTCAGTACATGGTCCCTACCGGTACGAGCCAGGTCTTTGAACAGATATTTCGCGTGTCCTCCATGGTGGGGCTGGCGTATTACTTTATAGATCGCGGCTTGCATCTTGCGGCAGGCGGTGCTACGTTTGCTACGTTTCCCGGAGTATTGGCTGGATTATTGGTGCTGATTTACTTTTACTATCGCCAACGTCACGTGCGTCAACAAATGTTGATGCATCAACATTCGCAGGTCTCTGTTGAAAGTACGACGACTGTCGTAAAGCGTTTATTCAGTCTTGCGATTCCCGTATCGATGGCTAATATCATGTTGCCGATGGTATCCCTTATCGATACCTTTATCGTTCCGAAACGGTTGATGGATATAGGATACTATCTGCATGAAGCGACCACACAATTCGGTTATTTAACCGGAATGGCTACGTCCTTAATCGGATTGCCTATTATTCTGACCACATCTTTGGCGGCAAGCCTTGTGCCGGCCGTTTCCGAGGCGCATGCGCAAAAGGATGTGCATCGCATCGTACAGCGTTCCGGTTCGGCCATCAAAATCGCGAATATGTTCACCATACCGGCCTGTGTGGGCCTCTGTGTATTGGCGACGCCTATATCGCAGCTTATTTATGCGACGCCTAATGCAGGTCCTGTCATTGCGGTCATCAGCCTGAGTATCGTATTTCTGGGATGGCAACAGGTGACGGCGGGGATTCTGCAAGGGCTCGGTAGAACTATGATTCCGATGATTGCTATTTTTATCGGGCTTGTAGCAAAAACCGTACTGGATTATAAATTGACGGGAACCGTCGAGCTCGGTATTAACGGCGCCGCATGGGCTACAAATTTCAACTTTGCCATTGCAGCTCTTATCAACTATACCTTTGTAAAACGATATGTAGGTGCTGTTTTAAATAAAATGGAACTTCTAAAAATCATCGTATCCGCCATGGCTATGGGCGGTGCGACTCAGGTGGTTTATGTAAGCACGGTGGATCTGTTGGGTAATGGCGGGGCCGTGGCGGTAGCTATACTGGTGGCTATTTTCATTTACTGTTTATCCTTATGGCTTACCAAGGCGATCGTGAAGGACGATATCTATTATTTCCCGATCATCGGTAAACGCTTACAGGCTCGCCGAAATAGAGAGGAGGCGAAACTATATGAACAACAATATTGATCAGTCCGGCTTGATTCATGATGAATCTACAGAAAAGGTATCGATTAAACCGCTTGTTGATGTAGTGAAAGCATTGCGCGCTCCCGATGGTTGTCCCTGGGACAGAAAGCAGACTCATGAGTCATTGCGGCGCTACTTCATCGAGGAGACCTATGAGGTAGTGGATGCCATTGATAATAAGGATATGCCCAATTTGCGGGAAGAATTAGGTGATGTATTATTACAGGTCGTTTTTCACAGTCAGCTGGCGGAAGACGCCGGACATTTTACGCTGCAAGATGTCATTGATGATGTGACCGCCAAGATGATTCGCCGTCATCCGCATATTTTCAACCCCGGAAATGATGAAAAATCATACAGTTGGGATGAATTAAAGGCGCAAGAAAAGAAAAATATACAAAAATCTGTATTAGACGGCGTTTCTAAAAGTTTACCCGCTTTAGTGGCCGCCCAGAAACTACAGGAAAAGGCAGGAAAGCTAGGTTTTGACTGGGATGAGCTCGGTCCTGTCTGGGCGAAAGTAGACGAGGAAATGGCTGAATTTAAGGAAGCCGTAGGCGAAAAAGATAGCGAAAATATGGAAAAAGAGGCGGGCGATGTGCTTTTTTCCTTGATTAATTTATTTAGATGGTATAAAATAAGCGGTGAAAATGCACTGAATCGCACAAACACTAAGTTCCGACAGCGTTTTTCACATGTAGAGGCTTGTGTTAACCAAAGCGATCGCTCATGGGAAGACTTTTCATTAGCTGAGCTGGATGCTTTTTGGGAGGAGGCTAAGGTGCAGGAAAAGTAACCTAGAGGTATTTTAACATCTCGGGTATTGTATTTTTAAGGAGGTTCTGTCATGAACAAAACAGAATTAATCGCAAGTGTTGCACAAAAAACTGAATTAACAAAAAAAGACGCTGAAAAAGCAGTTAAAGCTGTATTCGATACAGTTGCTGAAGAATTAGCTGCTGGTGGTAAAGTACAAGTTATCGGCTTCGGTACTTTCGAAGTTCGTGAACGCGCAGCTCGTGAAGGCCGCAACCCACAAAACGGTAAAACTATCCGTATTGCAGCTTCCAAATCTCCTGCATTCAAAGCTGGTAAAGGTTTGAAAGAACAAGTTAACGCTGCAAAAGCTAAAAAACGCAAAAAATAATTTGCTGTAAAAGCAAAAGAGACCTTTCGAGGTCTCTTTTTTTTGTCTATTTATGGTATAATGCACAGAGAAAGGGTGCATTATGAATAACGATTTATCACGGAAGGTCCTCATTGTGTCCGCATCCATCGGAACGGGGCATATGCAGGCTGCCAGAGCCATAGAAGAATATTGGAAGGATAAGGAACCACAGGCCACCATCAGTCATGTGGATTTTTTGGATACCGAGACGATGTCAGTCGAGCATCTGATTAAGGGGACATATATCAAGATGATTGACGTGTTCCCGATGCTGTACGATATCATTTATCGCGTCTCCAAAGGGGAGAAGCAGGGCTCCATTATGCAGACCGCTTTGTCCTATCTGTTGAAAGGTCGTATGCTCAAGCTGATTCAACAGGAAGAACCTGACGTAATGGTCTTTACGCACCCGTTTCCCTGTGGGGCCGCATCGATCTTGAAGCGACAGGGACATATCAACATGCCTCTCGTAGCGATTATGACGGACTTCAGCAGCCATCAATTTTGGCTCTATCCGCAGGTTGATACATACTTTGTGGCCACCGAAGGCATGGTTTCCGAGATGGTACAGTCCGGTATAGATGAGTCGCGCATACATGTGTCGGGGATTCCCGTGCGTCGCTCCTTCTTTCGAGATGCCATTGAGGACTACTCCTTAGAAAAACCTGTGAAAGTGCTTGTTATGGGCGGAGGTCTTGGCCTCGGTTCATTGGAAACGGCATTGAAGCATTTAGATGATGTAAACGGCATTGATGAAATCACCGTTGTAGCCGGTCAAAATACATCGCTCTATGAATCATTGGTGACCCTCAGCACCTCGATGAAAACGAAGACCACCGTATTCGGCTATACGTCGAATATTTCGGAATTGATGAAGACATCCTCCTTATTGGTGACGAAGCCGGGCGCATTGACCTGTATGGAGGCGGTGACGATCGGATTGCCGATGGTATTCTTCAATGCGATTCCCGGACAGGAGGAAGCCAATGCGGAGCTTCTTGAACAGCGCGGTTGTGCTCGCTGGGCCCGCGATATTCACAATCTGGAGGACGTTGTTGCGGCACTCCTCATCAACCCGCCACGATTACAGCAGATGTCTCAACGTGCTCGCGAATGGCAGGTGGACGGAGCGGCGGAAATCGTAAATGATTTGATTAAAATTTTAGATGATTATGATACGGTGCAGGTAACGGCTATAGAGGAATCTATATAGTTGCTAAGACATAATTAGCCCCTTGGTATTGACTGGATTTAGTCTGATACCAAGGGGCTATTGGTTTATACCGTACTCAATCAGTTTGTGTTTTACTGGTGTTGCTCGATGTGTTCTTCGCGAATATTCTCTAATGTGGCAAGAAATGTTTCCGTGCTGTCCGCATTTTGTAAAAGTTCCTGTAGCTGATGAGAGCTGTCCAGGGTGACACTCCATTGAAATGAGTCGTTATCATCGTATACATTGAATACGACAGGGGTGTTTAAATCCTCGGGCATATATCCGTCATCATCGGATACGGTAGCGTAGGTACCGTCCTCTAAGAGCTCTGTGAATAATGTATCATATCCGTCTATGTCGATGATTTCAAAATTGATGCTTTCATAAAAATCTAATACCGTATCTGTTACCATAAGGACCTCCTCAGGAATATTTATTACGTTACGTTTATTCTACTGATGGGGACCGTTACTGTCAATGATAATCTTGTAGTATAATAAGTACCATAGTTACAAAACAGGAGCGGGATATGAATGTCATCAGTTTACAGAATATAGAAAAATCATATGGCACGCGGCTGCTATTTAAAGATGTGAACATCACCTTTACTACGGAGAAACGATTGGGCCTTGTGGGGATTAACGGTACAGGTAAGTCCACGTTTTTGAAAATATTAGCCGACCAGATGGAGGCCGATAAGGGCCATATTGAACGAAATGGAAAGGCGAGTATATATTATTTGGAGCAGACGCCGGATTTTGATGTGAATGCGACCTTGTTGGACACGATTCTAGACGGAAATCATCCGAGACTGCAAATGGTCAGAAATTTTGGCCAAATCAGCCGAGAATATCACGCTATGCAGGCGGCGAGCCGCGATGATGATCGGATATCTCGCCGGTATATGAATGCATTGGAACAGATGGATCAACAAGACGGCTGGCAGGTGGAGCAGGAAGCTTGCATCATTTTATCCAAGCTCGGGTTTATGGATGTGGAGCAGCGGGTGAAGCTGTTGTCCGGCGGACAGAAGCGGCGCCTCGCACTGGGGCAGGCCTTGTTATATCCCTGTGATTTACTGCTGTTAGATGAGCCGACGAATCATTTGGATGAGGACAGCATCGAATGGCTCGAATCCTATCTGAGCAACCGTCAGGGAGGACTCCTGATCAGTACTCATGACCGATATTTCCTCGATTCCGTATGTAATGGTATTTTGGAATTGTCAAATCGACGCATGTATCAATATGATGGAAACTATGAGGAGTTTCTTGCTTTGAAAGCTGATCGTAAAGCACGTGAGGCGGCATCTGAAGAAAAGAGACGTCAATTTTTAAAGCGCGAAATCGAATGGGTGCGCCGCGGTGCACAGGCACGTAGTACGAAGCAGAAGGCCCGTCTGGACAGATATGAAACGTTAAAGAATATGGAAAAGATTCGTCGTCCCGACCAGATGGATCCGATTGCATTAAAGACCCGGTTGGGAAAGACGATTTTTGATATCGAGCATTTAACGTTTAATTTCGGAAATCGTCCGATTATTTCAGATTTTACGTATCATGTGGTGCGTCACATGATCGAATCGGTATCGTAGGCCCTAACGGGGTGGGAAAATCTACATTTATGAACATCCTTGATGGAGCCTATGAGCCGACGGGCGGCACCATCGGTAAGGAGGAAACGGTTCGTATCGCTCACTTTAAACAGGAATTGCCGGAGTTTGACGAGGATATGCGCGTTCTCGACTATATTCGGGAAGATCATGCTTACATGGTATTGGGGGATGGGTCCACGTTGAGTGCGGGACAGATTCTGGAGCGATTCCTCTTTACGCCGGAGCTTCACGGTGTGCCGATTCGTAAATTGTCAGGCGGTGAGCGTCGTCGTCTCTATTTGCTGAAACTGCTCATGAGTGCACCGAATGTGTTACTGCTCGATGAACCGACAAATGATCTTGATATTCCAACCCTTGAGGTGCTGGAGGATTTCCTCGACTCTTTCGGCGGCGTCATCATCACCGTATGCCATGATCGGTATTTTTTGGACCGCGTGGTGGATAAACTCTTTGTATTTACCGGTGATGGTCATATCGATATCGTGCATGGCTCGTATTCGGATTACAAGGATACTCTTGATGAAAGTACTGCAGGGAAACGGACGTTCTATGTTGCTGATACAGCAGGTAATACCGTAGATAATACAGAAAAAGCAGATAAAAAACATAGTGATACATTTGTACAGTCTAAATTACATCGGGAAAATGCAGAGCCATTTATAATGGCAAATGAGGCGGATAGGGGCAAGTTGAATTCCCCAGATGTTGAAACGACTCGGAACGGTGAAGTGCAGGATACTTTCACAGATACATCTGTAAAAAAGGGTCTCAATAAATCAGAGAAAGCCGAATACGATCGAATTCTTGAAGAAATGCCGAAGGTAGAACACCTTATCAAGGGCATTGATGTTATGATTGCACAATTCGCAACGGACTATGAAAAAATGCAAGAACTGATGGCGGAGCGTAGTGAGGCGGAGGAACGCTTAAATGCCTTAACGGAGCGGTGGATAGTTCTTGAAGAACAATTATAATTTGTGATATAATTCACTGATGATATAACGATAACAACGTTACCTAAGTAGGAGGAATTCATGAGTAAGTATCAATTCTTGGATCGTCGCGTACCTATTGAAGAAGGAAATATTGCATTAGTACAAGACTTATCTAAATGTAAGAACTGTTCTTTGTGTCGCAAGGCCTGTGCCGTAGACATGGGCGTATTTGATTATTATGATTTAACGACGAACGGAGACCATCCGATTTGTATTCATTGCGGTCAATGTGCATCTATTTGCCCGTTCGATTCCATCAATGAACGCTTTGAAATCGATGAGGTGAAAGCGGCTATCGCTGACCCTGATAAAATCGTTGTCTTCCAAACTGCGCCGGCAGTGCGTGTCGGTTTGGGTGAAGAGTTCGGCCTTGATGCGGGGACCTTCGTAGAAGGCAAAATGGTAGCGGCCCTTCGTAAGCTGGGCGGCGATTATGTACTGGATACAAACTTCGGCGCTGATATGACTATTATGGAAGAAGCATCGGAACTTGTTGAACGCGTTCTAAACGGTGCGGGTGAGCTGCCTCAATTTACATCCTGCTGTCCTGCTTGGGTTAAATTTGCGGAAACATTTTATCCGGAATTCTTACCGAATTTATCCACGGCTAAGAGTCCTATTGCTATGCAGGCGCCTACGCAGAAAACATATTTTGCGGAAAAAATGGGTCTCGATGCAAAGAAAATCGTCGCTGTTGCAGTAACCCCTTGTACGGCGAAGAAATTTGAAATCCGTCGCGATGAAATGAACTCTTCCGCGGAATACTGGGACGTACCGGAAATGCGCGATACGGATTACTGTATTACAACACGTGAATTGGCTAAATGGTTACGCGCTGAGAACGTTAATTTCGACGAACTTGAAGATTCCGCATTTGATCCGTTGATGGGGGAAGCGTCCGGAGGCGGTATCATCTTCGGTAACACCGGCGGTGTTATGGAAGCGGCTATGCGTACGGCATACAAGGTGGTAACGAACGAGGATGCACCGAATACATTGATTCCGTTTGAAGCAATCCGCGGTATGGACGGTGCCCGTGAAGCGGACGTTACAATCGGTGATAAGACATTACATGTTGCTGCTGTACATGGTACAGGTAACTTGCGTAAATTCATTGAACGCATGCGTGCGGAAAATATCCATTATGATTTCATCGAAGTGATGGCCTGTCGAGGCGGCTGTATCGGTGGCGGCGGTCAACCGCGTGTTAAATTACCGATGGCTGACAAGGCTCGTGAAGCGCGTATCGCCTCTTTGTATACGCGCGATAATGAAGTAAAAGTTAAAGCATCCTGTGATAATCCGGATATTCAAAAACTATATGCCGAGTTCTTTGACGGTAAACCGTTGAGTCATAAGGCTCATCATATGTTACATACGACATATGTAAGCCGCGCTGAAGATCTGGGCTCTAACGGTGCATGCACACCGGCTACATGCCCTACATCGGTGCCTAATTTGAAAAAGGCGGCTGATGCGGCAAAAGCGGCGGCGGAATCAAATAATTAATATAATGATACATTGTAGTATCCGTAATAAAAGCAACCGATCCATATCTCGTTATAGATCGGTTGCTTTTTCATATACTATATACGATATGCGCATATGAAGTATTAACATTGAGACTGTTAAATTTGTTTAGGAATTCTTTGGGGTATGCTATAATGAAATTATATTACAGAAGCAAACCGATACTGTTTCAGGAGGAACTTCATGGCTTTTAAATTAAAGGGAAAAGAAGAAAAGTTTTTCAGTATTCTAGAGCATCATGCTGCCTTAACCTATGAAAGTGCAGAAATGATGGAGCGTGTTTTTAAAGGGGAGATTTCAAAAGAGGAGGCCTTTCTTGAAATTGATACAAAAGAAAAGGCTGCAGATGAATTAGTGAGCGAAACAGTAGAGCGATTGCGCAAGACTTTCATTACCCCGATGGATCGCGAGGATATTCAATTGTTGATCGATCAATTGGATACGACTTTGGATAATATCAAAGAAATCATGGATAAAATGTTGATGTACCATGTGGGAAATCCTAGTGACGGCGCGATACGCATGAGTGAAATTGTCGTGAAATGCGTGAAGCATATCAATAAATCCATCGGATACATGGGTAGCCTTAAGAAGGATCATGTAAAGGTGGAAGGCCGCGTACATCAAGTGTTGAAGCTTGAGTCTGAAGCAGATAATATCTATCATGAAGAAATGGCTAAACTCTTTACGGAATGCAATGATCCGATTGAGATTATCAAATGGAAGGAAATCCTTAGCGCTATGGAAGATGTCATCGATGGTTGCGAAGATTTGGTAGGCACATTCCGCCGGGTAGTATTGAAGTATGCTTGATTCTCATTACTTGGTATGGCTGGTCGTGTTGTTGGCGTTAGCTTTTGATTATATCAACGGCTTTCATGATACGGCAAATGCCATTGCGACATCCGTATCGACGCGGGCAATTTCACCTAAAAAGGCGATTATGATGACAGCAGGGCTGAATTTCCTCGGTGCCATGGTCAGTACCGGTGTAGCGAAGACTATCGGCGGAGATATCGTATTATCGCCTGATCTGATTGACAGCTCTATTATCAGTGCCGCATTAATCGGCGCTATCGTTTGGAATCTTGCCACCTGGTGGTGGGCAATTCCAAGCTCCTCATCTCATGCCCTGATTGGCGGTATTATCGGCGCCGTCGGATGGTCTGTCGGCTTTGATGCCTTAAATGAAGGCGGTATCTTGAAGATATTTTTCTCCCTTATCTTATCGCCCATCGTAGCGATGATAGGTGGCTTTATCATCATGAAGCTGTTGCTGCTTATCTTCGGACGATTTTCACCGATTGTCTTAAATGATCGATTCCGATCCATGCAAGTTGTATCGGCGGTTATGATGGCGTTTTCTCATGGCTCAAATGATGCTCAGAAAGCGATGGGGATTATCACGTTGACTTTGCTCAGCGGCGGATATATCGATACTCTCGATGTACCGTTATGGGTTAAATTATGCTGTGCGTCGGCGATGGCGTTAGGCACCGCGGCAGGTGGTTGGAAAATCATTTCCACCATGGGCACAAAGATTTTCAAATTGGAAACCATCAACGGTTTTGCGGCGGATTTAAATTCCGCTATTACGATTTTTACAGCTACGTTCTTGCATTTACCGGTCAGCACGACTCATGTTGTGAGCGGCTCTCTTTTGGGGGTCGGATCGGCTAAGCGTGTGAAAGCTGTTAACTGGGGCGTTGCACGATCCATGGTTATGGCGTGGTTCGTCACGATTCCGTTGTCAGGTATCGTATCGGCTATTGCTTATGAAGTAGGACATCTGTTATTCAGTTAATATAAAAAGGGGCCGTAACAGGCTGCGGAAAAACCGCATTCCTGTTACAGCCCCTTTCATTATTAATAGGGATGTTTATGTGTGTAATTGTTTTTCATGGGGTTAAAGTTACAATACGTTTTGTCATATATCCTCATATCATGTATTGTCATATTTAAATTGAAACATGTTTTATCTATAAGCCGATTATTTGCTGGAATCAGCTGACTTTGTATCATCTGATGGCTTAGCCTCATCCTTGTCGCTGATAACGATGTGTCCGTCCACAACATCGGCAAGTAAGTGTTTAGCATCGATGTGATCCAAATAGAAGTCAGTCACATTGTCGCGTATTTCGGATTCGATGACGCGACGTAATGGACGAGCGCCCATCGCTTTGTCATAGCCTTGTTCCATCAAGAGCTCTTTGGCTGCATCGGTTACATCAAGGGTGATGTTTTTCTTCGCCAATGTAGCATTTACCTGGGCAAGCATCAAATCAACGATTTTCTTCAAGTCTTCCTTGCTCAAATGATTGAATTCGATAACCGCGTTGAAACGGTTTAAGAATTCAGGACGGAAGAATGGGGCGATACGATCCATGATTTCAGCTGAGCTTTCATCATCCTTAGTATCACCATAACCAAAGCCGGCATTAGATGTGGCGATGATAACGGTGTTTTTAAAGTTGACCGTGTTACCTTGACCGTCTGTTAGGTGACCGTCATCCAATACTTGTAAAAGTAATGTGATAACTTGAGGATCCGCTTTTTCGATTTCGTCGAATAGGATAATGGAATATGGGTTACGACGAACACGTTCAGTCAATGTATTGGAGTTATCGTCATAACCGATGTAACCGGCAGTAGCACCAATCAATTTGGATACCGCAGTGCGGTCACTATATTCGGACATATCGAGACGAATAATAGCGTCTTTATTGCCGAACATATCAAGGGCTAATTGTTTTGCCAATTCCGTTTTACCGACACCGGTAGGACCCACAAATAAGAAGCTGCCGATTGGACGGTTGCCTTCGTCAAAGCCTGCACGGTTACGACGGATTGCTTTAGATACGGCTTCTACAGCTTTATCCTGGCCGATTACATGAGCTTCCAAGCGAGACTTCATGTCTTTCAATCGTTCGATATCGGATGCACCCATTTGGGATACAGGAATACCTGTCATGCGTTCTACCGCTTCGGCTACATCGTTAACCTTAGCCACAACCTTTTGGTTTTCTGTGTGGTTATCGATTTCTTCCTGTAATTTCTGAATGCGCATCTTTTCATTGATAGCGGATTCGTAATCTTCTTTCTGCGCGTATTCCTCCTGTTTTGCCTTAGCATCCGCAATATCCGCTTCCAATGTTTTGATATCGGTTACGGGATGTTGAGAGGCCAAGTGAGCTGCTGTTACATCAATCAAGTCGATAGCTTTATCAGGCAAACTCCGTTGAGGGATGTACTGCACGGAATAATCTACGGCCGCTTTCAATACAGCGTCCGGTAATTCAATGTTGTGATGTGCTTCATACAATGGGCGAATGCCTTGTAAGATTTTGAAAGTATCTTCCGGGGACGGTGCGTTTACCTTTACTTCATTAAAACGTCGAGCGAGAGCCGCGTTTTTCATAATTGTATTACGATATTCATCCTGTGTAGTTGCACCGATTACAGTCATTTCACCACGAGATAGAGCAGGTTTCAAGATATCTGCCAACCCCTTGGAACCTTGACCGTCACCTGTGGATCCGGCACCTAGAATCTGGTGGATTTCATCAAAGAACAGGATGATATTGCCCGCAGCCTTTACTTCTTTGATAAGGTTCTGAATGTTTTCTTCGAAGGAACCACGGTATTGTGTACCTGCTTCCAAACCGGAAATATCAATGGAGATGATTTCCTTATTTTTAATCGCTGCCGGTACATCGCCGTTTACGATAGCTTGAGCTAACCCTTCGACAACGGCTGTTTTACCGACACCGGCATCGCCGACCAACACCGGATTGTTTTTTGTACGACGGGCCAAGATTTCAGCTGTTTCCTGAATTTCCTTATTACGTCCTATAACAGGATCCAGTTTTCCGTTACGGGCTTGTTCTGTTAAATTTGTACCGAGTTTAGCAAGAATACCATCTTGCTTTATCTTGCCTTGTTGTGCAGCTTGAATTTCTTCATCGGTAGGTAAGTGACCTGTTTGACGATAGTAAGCAAATTCTTCAGGTGTTACTTCACGACCGTTGATCTTGTATCGACGAGTTTCTGTGGAATAACCGCCCATATTTCCCATTAATTGATTAAACAAATCATTCATGCTACCGAATTCACTGCCAAAGTTATTAAAATTGTTATTCATATATATTACCTCACTTTTTTACTACAAGCTTAACTATTTGACTTTTTGTCCACTTAATTTCTTGCGTATATTATTAGGTTCTGTTAACCTTATGTCATTATAATAACTTTAAAAAGTCAAAAAGTCAATAGCTTGAAATAAAATTTTTGACTTTTTCTGACTTTTTATTATAAGAAATATTATTATAATAGTTAAATACAGGTAAATACTATATTCTATAATCTGAATATATCTATATTTGGCAACATTGATGTCGTTATTCAAGTGTAAAAGTATATAAATCTTATAATTATGTGCTTTGATTAACTATGCATTTTACTAATGCTTGCAATTTATATATGGATTAATGCGATTTAATGGTCTGTTAGGGATGGATAAGTATTGAATAGTTATGTACATAAGAGTATACTGTTCCTTGAGAGGAGTTATTTCAAGTGAAAAGTGAGGTATGTATATGGCCTGGGGTGGAGCAAGACGTGGGGCAGGGCGCCCTTGTAAACCTATTAAACGTATTGGCAGAACCTTTCGACTTAGCGATGAGGAGTTTCTTTCGTTACGACCTCTGATTATGGCGATTAAGGCGAATAATGACAGGCGGTATGAAACTAAAAGGACATGAGCGTTAATCTGTCGGAACGATTATGACGGCATTGTCACAGCATATGATAACTGAATATCAAATTTTATATTTTGTATCTATTTGTACTTAACTTTTTAAATCTTTCAAATCACAACACATTCCAACTCTCTAACATATGCTGTGTGCAATAAGCAATATGAAAAGGACCCGATTCTTATGGATCGGGTCCTTTTCAGTATTAGATTGAATGACTATTTGACTCTAGTCGATTTTGACACCGTGAATTTCTTCCGCTAGGCGTTTGAGTGCGTCGACTGTACGCACGCCCGGTGTGATTTCAGAAAGTTTTACACGGATGAAGTGATTTTCTTTAACGGCTGTAATATCCTGAAGTTGAGGATTTGCCTTGATTTTTTCGATTTTTTGCTGGAAGTCGTCATCGTTGCGGATAGAGTTACCGTAGTCAGCGATAATAATGTAATCCGGATTTTGTGCGATCACTGTTTCCCAGGAGCCTTTAGCCCATGTTTTATCTACACCCAATCCGCTCATAACATTATCCGCGCCGATAAGTCTTAAGATATTTGTTGTATAGCCTTCAAATGCGGTAAATGGTTGACCGTCTTCGGAGTCATAAATAAATACGCGTTTACGAGGTAAATCCTTTAGCTTGTCCTGAATAGAAGCCAATGTTTTACGCTGACCTGCGACCCAGTCTTCGGCCTTGTCTTTTACACCGAAGATCTCGCCTAATTTGATCATATCATTGAAGTTCGTATCTAAATCGGCTTTGGTGGACAACATGGATTCAGGAAGCCAGATATTTACTTTTTGAGCAATCATCTTATCGGCCGGAATGGCGCGTTTACTGAATGAGTCAGGCCAGCCGGTGGCGAAGTCTGGTTTTACGGACATAAATACTTCATAAGATGGCCATTTGTCGGATAATACTTTTACCTTATCGTAAGCGGCTTGTAAAGGCGGATAAATTTCTTCTTCTTTAAATGCTGTTCCCGCCATTTTGTCTTCAAGTCCTAATTGCAACATCATTTCCGTTGTTGCTTGAGACATTGATACGGCATGGGTAGGAGGTGTTTTTACGGAGAAATCCGTTTTCGTACCGTCGAATGTTTCACTCCAAGTTACGGCTTTTCCTGTGTCAGCTGTATCTTTTGTGGCATCAGCATCAGACCCGCAACCGGCAATGGCAAAGGCTGCACAGGTCAGGGTAATTACTACTAATTTTTTTGCTTTTCTTAAATTTTGAAACATGATAAATCCTTTCTTTGGTTAATAATATAAATGATAGCGCCCTTCATCCCAGGATGTTTTGAAAGGCACTTCAAAAATCGGTTCAAGAATTTCAGGTGTGAGCACCTCGTCGGGTGAACCTTGTCTCAGTATGACCCCGTGATTCATTATGATCACGTGGTCGCAGTATTGAGCGGCTAAATTTAAATCATGCAGCACTACAATCGTAGTGCCTGTGAAAGACCGTAATTGTTTCATAAGGGCTATTTTATATTTCATATCCAGATGATTGGTAGGTTCATCCAGGAGGAGCACCTGCGGCTCTTGCGTCAATGCTTTAGCGATAAAGACGCGTTGTTTTTCGCCGCCCGACAGATGATGAATCTCCTCGTTGGCAAGATGTACGATACCTACTTCATTCATATAGTGCTCTGCAATTTTAATGTCCTCTGAACCATATGTACCGAAATGCTGTTTGTACGGATAGCGCCCCATGAGAACGATATCTTTCACTAAGAAGTCATCGATCATGGCGTCTCTGGATTGTGATAAGACTGCCACTAATTGAGCGAATTCGCGTCCTTTATATGATTCTAAAGGGCGTTGTTTTAATGTGATTTTATTTTGCGACGGATGGAGGCGGTATAGATGACTGAGCAACGTTGATTTACCGCATCCGTTAGGGCCGATTATGGCCGTTATTTTATTCGTTGGAAATGTTACGGTAATATCCTTTAACACTTCTTTTTTTTCATAAGAAAAAGACAACTGATCGATATGATACATAGTATCTCCCATAAATTTGATAAAGACCGCTAACTGTTGTGTTTATAACGATTCATGATAATCCATATGAAGAGCGGAGCCCCTAATAAGGATGTAAGAACACCGATAGGGATTTCTTCCGGACTATAGAGCGCTCTCGATAATACGTCTGACCAAATCATTACAATACTGCCGATGAGTGCGCTGAACAGTAATGTGTGTTTATGTTTGGGTCCGCCTATAATCCGCGCCAAGTGAGGAATGATAAGACCGATAAATCCGACAACTCCAACCTTTGATACCAATGTGGCGATGACGATGGAGGATATGATGACGATGCTCAGTTGCAATTGTTTTATAGATAAGCCCATTTGTGCGGCTTCGTGATTGCCAAGAAGCAGTACATCTAGATCCTGATTAAACATATATATGTATATAATTAATAAGACTACAATAACTGCTGTTAGCGGCAGGTCACTCCATTGTATGCCGGCAAAGCTGCCAAGCAGCCAGAACATGGCGCTGCGGACTTGAGCTTCGTGCTTGGCTCCATAAATAATCATCATCGTTAATGCCGAGAAGATTCCGGTCATTCCCATACCGATGAGTATGAGTTTTACGGGACTGTTGCTTTTACCGACACAAAGCAGTACCAGTAGAATGGAAAGTGCCGCACCCAAGGCTGCAAAAATAGGCGTATTATATTGTCCTAACAGAGGAACGCCGCCTATGATTATGGCGAAAACAGCACCGGTACTCGCGCCGGATGAAACACCTAATACGTAGGGGTCTGCCAATGCATTGCGCGTGACGGTCTGCATTAATAGACCTACGAGCGAAAGACCGATACCTGTCAAAATCGAGTAGATAAGTCGTGGCAACCGAATATCTGTAATAATCGTGTCTGTCGTAGTTGTATGAGCATTCGAATTCAGTATGTGCGCAAGTGCAGACGTGATTTGCTCTAATGGAATAAAATTAGCCCCGAACTGAAGGGCGACTACTAATGAAAAACAGAGTATAAGACTTAGAATTAGTACTTTTATAGGAATCTGCATAAAATCTCCTTGTTATCGTTTTAGCAGGTAATAACTACTTAGATAAGTATAGATAACTTTCAATATATATACAATATGGATAGGCGTATGGGTATTCGAAAATATAGATGAACAAGCAATAAGTTTGGTATACAAATTTGTGAGTTCATATCCTTTAAGATTTAGGTTTTTATACTTATGATGAGTTCATCTGTTTTTTGATATATGAAATTTGTCACAGAATAGATATAATAGACATGATATCTAATATGTACTTAAGCTTAGGAGGTGTTAGCTTGTTACAAGATTTATTATCCGAGGACAATGTATCCTTTCATTATCCGGCGGAATCCTGGGAGGATGTCATCCGTCATGGGGGTCAGCTTATGGTGGAGGCAGGGTTTACGGAACCTTCTTATACGGAGGCTATGGTAGAGGTCGTTCGTGAAATGGGTCCGTACATCGTATTGGCTCCGGGGTTAGCCATGCCGCATGCACGTCCCGAAAACGGAGCGAAACAAGTGGGAACGGCACTGGTTACGTTGGAAAAACCATTGGATTTCGGCAGCCCTGACAATGACCCCGTATCCGTGGCATTGTTCTTATGTGCACCTAACAAAGATGAGCATATTCAATTACTTACGGATATTGCGATGCTGTTTGATGATGAAGAATTTCTTGATGCGGCTGCTAATTTTGAAAGTATCGATGATGTTCAGGCATTCTTGTCGGAACATTTGAGTGAATAGTGAGTTGTTTAAAATCTACAGTATGATATGTTCTTTAACTTAGACATATTATATGTATTATTTTATATGCTTATATGCAGTATTAGTTATATGATGTATCGTGCTTAATAGTATGGGAGGACTTTATGATTTCAGTATTAACTGTATGTGGTAATGGCATCGGATCCAGCTTGATGCTTAAAATGAAAATTGAAGAAATATGTGCGGAAAACGGTATCGATGCGCAAGTGGAATCCATCGATTTTAATACGGCTCAAGGTCGTAAGGCGGATTTAATCGTAACCGTAAAAGAATTAGCGGAACAGTTTGATGGTAAAAATGTGGCTGTCGTTCGTAGCTATATCAATAAAAAGAAGATCAAAGAAGATATTTTAGAAGCATTGCAACAGGCGGCTCAATAACAGTCGTTTGAGTTTTACCATAGGAGGTAGTGTTATGGAAATGGTATTGGAGTTTTTACGTGATGTGCTCTCTCAACCGGCATTATTAATCGGTATCATGTCATGCATCGGACTGATTGCACTGAAACGTCCATTTCATAAAATTATGACGGGCACACTAAAGCCGATTCTCGGTTATTTAATGCTCGCCGCAGGGGCCGGTGTTATCGTAAGCAATCTCGATCCTTTAGGGAAGATGATTGAACATGGATTTCATATTACCGGTGTCGTACCGAATAACGAAGCTATCGTAGCGGTAGCACAAAAGGTATTGGGCGTTGAAACGATGTCTATTCTGGTAGTCGGTCTTATTATGAACTTATTGATTGCCCGTTTTACCAAGTTCAAGTATGTATTCTTAACCGGTCATCACAGCTTGTTTATGGCATGTCTCATGTCCGCCGTGTTGGGTACGGCGGGGTTATCCGGTATGGAACTGATCTTTGTAGGGGGCTTTTTGATGGGGGCCTGGTCCGCTATTTCCCCTGCTATCGGTCAAAGCTATACATCTAAAGTGACGGATGGTGATGAAATCGCAATGGGGCACTTTGGCAGCTTGGGTTATTATTTATCCGCATGGATTGCTAAATATGTTGGTAAAGCCGATGACAGCACGGAGGATATTGAAATTCCGGAAAAATGGGGTTTCTTACGTGACTCTACATTGTCTACGGCCTTGACGATGATCGTATTTTATTTAATTGCGGCCTTTGCGGCAGGCTCTGAGTTTGTAGCAACCTTATCGGGTGAAATGAGTCCTTATTTATATGCCATTATGAGCGCTATGAACTTTGCGGTAGGTGTGACTATCGTATACTCCGGTGTTCGAATGATTTTAGGTGATTTGATTCCCGCGTTCCAAGGGATTGCTACAAAGATTATCCCTAATGCTATTCCGGCCGTAGATTGCGCCGTATTCTTCACCTATGCACCGACGGCTGTAGTGCTGGGCTTTATCAGTTCCTTTATCGGCGGCATCATCGGGATGCTCATTCTTGGTGCCGTAGGTGGCGTTTTGATTATTCCGGGACTTGTACCTCACTTTTTCTGCGGTGCTACTGCAGGTATTTTCGGCAATGCTACAGGTGGTCGTCGTGGTGCAGCGGTAGGGGCATTTCTCAATGGTTTGGCGATTACATTTTTGCCTGCAATGGCGTTACCCGTTTTAGGACAGCTCGGCTTCCAAAATACGACCTTCGGTGATGCGGATTTTGCAGTGGTAGCTTTAGTGTTAGGCCACGCTTTTGAATGGATCGGTATGGCAGGTATCTACGGTATCGTCGCTATTGCCGCATTGGTACTGATTATTCCTAATTTTATCAAAACAAAAGGTAAAGTTATTAACTACGTAGAAGAAGAATGATGAAAACAACAGCGCAACATCGATATGCAGTAGTGCGCTATGTATTTCTTACTATAGCCGCTATTAGCTTTGGCCTTGGTACTGCAGGCATTGTACTGCCAATGTTGCCAACTGTTCCCTTTTACATGCTTACACTATTTTGTTTGGCGCGAGGCTCTGAAAGATTCCACAAGAAGTTTCTGGAATCCGATTTATATCAAAGGACTGTCGGAGCTTATGAGCGAGATAAGGCGTTGACGGTTCGGGCAAAGTTGACCATCCTGGTTTCCGTCAGTACCATAATGGCGATAGGAGCCTACTTTAGTAGAATTATTCCGGCAGCGCTCATAGTGATGGCAATCGTATGGATTGCACATGTAATAGCTTTAACGTGTGTTGTAAAAACAAAAAATAAGTAAGTACCGGTTATCATACTTTAAACTGGCCATCCCTATTAGAGGTGTTAATTAGGGGTGGTCATTTTATTTGGGGAGAATTATCTGTAATGGTTTTACGTCGATATGGAAACTTATATAATTTAAAAGTAATATGAATTATTGGTGATTTGAATTTGACAATCACTTTCAATATGTATACTATAATAGTGATGTTTATAGTATTTGTGTATATGGTGATAGTATGAATCCACATAATCATGCGATTTCACAGCCGGGAATTTCCATGTCGAGATATACTGTTTTTGACGGTATCGATTTGATTTTCCTTGATGTGAAACGAGAGACGATTCAATTTTTCGCCCAGTCACATACAAAGACGTTTGCAATTAATCACTGTGAAGAGGGACGCATTGAGTGCAAATTTACATCTGGTGAGTACCTATATATGGGGGCAGGGGATATGTCATTAGGATGGCATACTCACTCGGATTATCAACATGAGAACTATTTTCCTACGAAATTTTTTAAAGGGATTGTATTGTTGGTAGATGTTGAAAAAGCTCAACCTGTATTGGACTCCCTTGTAACGGATTCGCGCATCGATTTGACGGACTTAGCTAATCGATTTTGCGAGAATTCAGACTTTGGTATGATGGTGGAGGAAACGGAATCTGTTCGTCAAATTTTTTCCAGTTTATATACCGTGCCCGATCAAATTAAAGGTCACTATTTTAGACTGAAGGTTATTGAAATCTTTTTATTATTATCTGTTATATCTACAGAAAATTGTGAAAGGCGCAGTACTTTCAGGAAGCAACAGGTAGATATTGTTAAATCCGTCAGTCGATATATGTCTACGTATTTTATGAAGCGTATCACTATTGACGAGTTAGCCAATAGCTTTAACATTCCCTCATCCACATTGAAACGGTGTTTTAAAGGTGTATATGGTGTGACCATTCATCAATTTTTGAAAGAATGTCGCATTAATGAGGCGAAGCGGCTGCTGCGCGATACGGATGAACCGATTTTGCGCATTGCTAATGCCGTCGGATATGAAAACGGCAGTAAATTTACAAGTGCTTTCAAAGAGGCTGTAGGGATGAAACCGAGTGATTATCGAAAGATATAGTCACACTATAACAACAGATTTAGATCGGTTGTTACATGATAATTGAATATTGTCCGAATCGTATATTTTTGGTCTGTTCGGAGTAGATATGCAAGATACACTTTGCTACCATAATTATGTAAATGATTTTCAATGTCATTACCTGATGGTAGTGAAGTGTATTTTTTATGATTCTTCTGGTGTGAAATGGGAATCATAAAGAAACAGTATAGTTGTGTGTAATCAGATATTGGAGGAGGTTGTGATGATCCGTTGGGGACGCACAAAACGCTATTTAATCCTATCCAGTGCGGTGGCACTATGGTTAAATGCTCCGTTTGTTGTCATGGCTGACAATGCGACGGTGACCACCGATGTAGTTCATGTTAAGGGTACATGGGCCGAAGAGGAAGCAAAATTAAATCCACAGCAAGTGCAAATTATTACCAAAAAAGAAATTGAAAAGAAGCAGGCGAAGTCCGTCGAAGATATTATTTTTACTCAAACCGGTGTATCCAGAACGGTTGATGCAATGGGGCGCGTAGGGGTATCCATACGTGGTGCCGAGGCGCGTCATACGTTGATTCTAGTGGATGGGCAACCGGTACTGGGTGATTTTGATAAGTATTCCGGAGCTGCTGATGAAGTACAGCGTCTGGGAACGGAAAATGTAGAGAGAATCGAGGTTATTCAGGGAGCGGCGAGCGCTAAATACGGTTCCGATGCGGTGGGCGGTGTTGTCAACATCATCACAAAGAAGGCGCAGAAGAAACCTACCTTACAACTTAATGCGGAAGGGATGCGTCGGAAGAGTGATGGTGATGCTTTTCCGTATCAAAACTTCTTTATTCGGGCCGATTCGGGTCAAATGGGTAAATTGAAGGTGGGCTTGTCCGGCAGTAAACGGGATCTTATGCCGGTACTAGCATCTGTTAAGCGTCGTCAGTCCGGGATGGCTTTTGATTATGCAAAACATAACTTTAAGCCGAACGTGCTTCGTTATTATGGGGATGCGGCGGATATCGGTCTCGTTGCGACCTATGAGGCCAGTGACAGAAATAGGTTTGAAATGCGTCTCAACCGATATACGGAGGATCTTGTACGTGATGTGAAACATTCTGATTCAGATTTGGAACCGCAACAACACTTTAAACGAACCGCTGATCGGAATACGGCGAATTTATCGTGGTCCTCGAAGGCCGGCAAAAGTGATTGGACGGTAGAGACCAACTATTCGCGCATCAAGGAAAATGATGTGGCTCTCATCAGTTATACGGGGCGGTCCGCATATGAAGGATCCAACGAATTGCGGTATATCGATAATATCGATCATCGTCAATTGGATATTCGTGCGAATGCGAACACACAGGTCCATAAAAATCACTTGCTCAGTTACGGCGTAAGTTATGCTCGTGAAGAAGGCTCCGGCAGTCGCCTTAAGAGCTCGCCGAATACGAGCACTATGTATATCGATCCGTGGAATTATGACAAGAGTCTGCTCGTAGATAAATTAGACCGTCTGGTGCGGCGTAAAGGTGATAACAGCGTTAAGGTGTATTCTCATATTCATGACTATAAATTCATTAATTCCGGCGGTGGAATGCCGCAGTGGGATATGGATTATGAATACTATGGCGCTGAAACAAATGCCCAGAAACCGGGGATTACATATGATGACTATGTGAATTACGGCTTATCTGAAAGCCGTCTCAGTGAATGGTCCAGCACATCACCGAATAATCAACCTGTAACCGATGAGTTTAAAAAGCGGTATTATGCTTTAGAGGATCGCTTAAAAGCGGAGAATCCTGAAATGGCGGCGCATCGTGCGAACATTGTTGGCGATTACTTTAAATACGGTGAATCCAATGATGCGGAAATGCGTAAGAAAGCACCTAAATTAAATGGTAAGGCATTTCTTGAAGAATATCGTAATCGAGATCAACGGTTGACTACCGGTAGCGGAACGATTAGAAAGGTAAACGCTTATATTTCCGATACATGGCAGGTTAATAAGAATTTGACATTGATACCGATTGTACGATTTGATAACAGCAGTCTGTTCGGTTCCAATATATCTGCGTCTATGGGGATGACTTATAACGTCAAAGGTAATACACACCGTCGATTCAAGGCTAATGTGGGTACCGGTTATACGGAACCGGGCATGGGCGAGTTGTGGTACAACTGGGAAATGTATGCATCGAATCCTGTGGGCATCGGTGTTGCCAAGCTCGGTTGGTACTGGGCGGGCAACCCGAACCTGAAACCGGAAAAATCACTCAACTTTGATATGAGTTTAGAAGGTGAAAACAAAAATACCTATGCTCGTATCGGGGTATTCCATAATCGCATTAAAAACTATATGTCCGTGTATTTTACTGGCGATTTTATGGACTTCGCACCGTACTTGCGCGGCGATGCAAAATACCAACGCGCACCGGATATGATTTACAGCTTTAAAAATATCGGCAAAGCTGAAATTACCGGTCTTCAAGCGGAAGTGCAGCAGAAGTTCGGCAAGTACTGGTCTGCGAAATTGGGTTATACCTATTTGCATGCCATTAACAAGAGCGATCCGAGCATGCCGCGTCAGCTCTTAGATAAACCGATGCATAAAGTGGATATAGGTATCACATATGATAATCCGAAATCCGGCTGGAACGGCTCTATCTGGGGTGATTATTATATCAACATGCTCGACAGCAACACATTGAATAATGGCGGTAACTATTGGCCTGATATCCTGTCCGGTGATGCCGGTGTATATAAGAAACAGGTTTATGAAAAGAAGACATTCGGTATTTGGAATGTTATGGTGCAGAAGCGGTTTAATAAAAATGCCATGATGTACTTCGGCATCAATAATATCTTTAATCATCGTGATGATGATCGGGCTACACAGGAACGCGTATACCGAGTAGGTGTCAATCTTAAATTCGGCGGTGGTGAAAGTAAGACCGCGGTCATTGGTAAAGCCAACGGCACAACCGGTAAAGTCGGTTCCGTAGATTTTAATGCAGCTAATGGTGAGTCTGTAAATATCGAATCCGCAGTACAAAATGTATCCGATGTAGTTCGTCTAACCGATTTTATTCGCTCTGATTTCGACACCTCTAAAGAACGTGGTATTACGATGGTCGGCGATTACCGTACACGTTGGATGGCTCATGACGGCACTAACCGTCCTCAATCGCCGTTTAGAGAAAATTCTGCTATCGGATCTGCAAAGGCCAATATGTACGATGCAAATCGTCATAGCTTTGAACAACGACTGCGTCTCGGCTTTGATGCACGTCTCAATGAGTTTACTAATCTCACCGTTATCGGCAGTGCGACGGGTATGCGTGGCGTAGATACGAGTTGGACGATGTCTAATTCGAAGGGTTTTAATCATCAACGGCTCGATACGGTTGATCTTACAAGGCGTGTTAAGAAGTGGGACGTATCCGTAGGACGATTGACTGAGCCTATGGGGGCAAGCGGCTATTGGTTCGGACAGTCTTATGATGGAGCACGTGCCGTGTGGACCGGTAATGATACACAAGTACGCATTGGCGTAGGTACATTTAAGCACAGTACAGGAATCAGTGATTCCGCTTATACACATGCGGAACATAAGGTGATTTATAGACCGCCTACTGCGGCCGAGCTGATAGGGATTAATCGAGATGAATATCCGTATGATATCAACAGCGCAACCAAGTCCGGCTCTGACGGAGAACGAAAGACGACGGAAGATGCGGCGGCTCCGGACAGTCCAAATGGTATCTACGACTCCACGTATAAAGGTAAAACGGATAATCTCTACTTCTATCAACAGCTAAAGGATTTGCAGGATGAATATGAGACTTTCAAAAAGAATGCGGATCTAAGCTGGAGTAATCCTAATCGTGATCAGGAAATCGCGAAGGTTGATGCAAAACTGGCTGAAACGCAGAAGAAACAGGCTCAAATTATGGGTCGCTTACAGGATATTCTTACAAAGGCCTATCCGGAAGAAATGGCGAAAGCCAAGTTCTCCCTTGATATTCCGTCCGGTGGTTATGCAATGTATGAAATCACCAATAAGAAAACAGGGGAAAAACTCTATATGACTGGCGGCATCATGTATAACGTGAATTCGCCGTTATATCCTGAGTACTTAAAAGAGTCGGCCAAAGGGCTTATCGTTTCGTCAGATAATAAGGATGCTTTGTTGAATCCTAAAGCTTATATGGATAAACATGGGGCGGATATCGATAAAGCTATGAACTCTATCGCTAAATACAATGCATCCGATAATTGGTCCAACTATAAGAATGGTGAACTTGAAGCTGTTTGGGTTAAACAGGCGGACGGTACGTTCCGTCAATCGTATGATTATTATGGTCAATCTGCAAATGACTACGAATTTTCCGGATTCTTAGGTGCCAAGACCTACAAATACGACAGCGGTAAATATGTATTTAGCGATTATGATGCTAAATCGACTCTTTATAATAAGAACTTTACACTTTCCTCAAGTGATTGGGGTGAAGGTAGCTCCGATTATGGTTGGGGTCTTACTCCTGCGATGTATAACTATCTATATAATTTGGAAAAGGTTGTACATGATGCTGAGTCTGAAAATAAATTGCCTCGGGAGGCTATCGGTAAGATTATCGGTAATCTTATCAGGACGGAAGGTGTTGTTCTTGAAAAGGATACAATTCCACCGATTGAAACGGCCGCTTTTGTACAGGTGAAGAAACAGATCGGTTCACGTCTCGGCTTGCAAGCATGGTATTTACGTTCCTTTAACGGCAGCAAGCATACCTTCCTGAATGCTAACGGCAACAAAAATGATGAATACAGTTTCTCGAATGTAGCGCATATATTCGGTATCGGCGCTAAATATCAGCTAGGCGCTAATGCATCCGTAACCGTTGATTACGGGCAGAACAGATCGAACTTCGGCAGATATATGAACGGTAATACCGTTTATGAACATGAACGGGGCACCGCGGATTTTACTATTAAAGGGCACCAAATGGGCGGTACGCCGCACTTCTGGATGGCTCGACTCGATATCGGCCGTGCGGATTTGGATGTTCCGAAGTCGTGGAATGCGTTTATTGATTATAAATACTTCCAGCACGGTTCATTCTTCGGCGGCAACGGTACAGGTGCTGTTCCGGACCGTTATCTGGACGGAATCCGCAGCTTCACCTTTGGTGCCGGTTATGTACCGCGTAAGGATCTGCTCATTGAGGCGTTCTATACATTTGATGCCAAGGGTACTAATAAACGGGATACTTTATATGGTAGTGAAAGTTTTAAGTTAGGCGATTATACAAGAATTCAAGGGACCTATCGGTTCTGATATGCGGTCTGTGAATAGACAGAAAGGTAACTAGTATGGAAAATCTAAATTATGTAATTCATTTATTTCATAGCGGCGGATATGTCATGTATCCATTGTTATTCTTGTCCCTTATGGTTATCGCCATAGCGGTGGAACGAGCTTTCTATTATCGTAAATATGCAGGTAAGACCTTTGTTGTGTGTCATGCTGTTAATGAACTTTCCAGATTGCAGAGATGGGATGAAATTGAAAAAGTGATTCAGGAAAACCCGTCTATTGCAAGTCGAGTTGCGCAAGCGGGATTGATGAATGATAAGGACGAAGCGGGAATGAAAACGGCTTTCGGCGACCAGATGGGCGTTGATGCGGTAGGATTCAAAAAATATATGGATTACTTAAGTGCAACCGTAACAATTTCTCCATTATTGGGCTTGTTGGGGACGGTTACGGGGATGATCGGTTCTTTCAGTATTCTCGACTCCGGTGCAGGTGCATCCGCCATTACCGGAGGGGTAGGTGAAGCCCTCATCGCGACGGCATCCGGTCTATGCGTGGCGATTATGGCATTTATCGTTTATACATTTTTTAGTCATCGTTTGGACTCCATTATTAATCAAATTGAAACGATGTGTGTTAATATAATTACAGCAAAACGGGAAGGGTGGAAATAGTATGAATTTACAAAGTTTTCGTATGAAATCCAAGCCTGAATTCATGATTATCCCAATGATTGATATTATATTCTTCTTATTGGTGTTCTTCATGATGAATAGTTTGCAGACCATTGCACAGAAGGCTTTATCCGTACAGTTGCCGCAAGCTTCATCTGCATCGGCACCGGCTCAATTACCGGTGGTCCTCACGCTGGATGCGGAGGGACACATCACGATTGATAATAATCCGATGAGCATCGATGCGGCAGAGGCCATGGTAAAAGAACGTATAGCCCAGAATCCGAATGCCAGCGTTATTTTACAGGCCGATAAGCGTGCAGCACATGGTCAGGTGGTAGCTATCATGGATATGCTTAAACAATCCGGTGTTAAGCGTCTGGCTATTGCTGCAGAACAGAAAGGATAACTATGGGAATAGGCATATCATGGAAAAAGGCAGCCATCATATCCGCCATAGTGCATCTGATTATTCTATTTATTGCCGTCATTTTCTTTGTAGTAGTGCCCGCTATCCAGGAGCAGGACACATATGAAATCGATCTCACTCAGAGTGTGCTTGATGATGGCGGTAGCGGCCATGCCGGCGGCGGAGGCGGGGACAGGGCATCCCTATTCCCGAAACCGCTGTCCGCTGATGAAGTGGCGGCAAGGACAAAGGCTGTTGTAACAAATGTGGAACCATCTACGGCAACAGATATTCCTGATGCTGTAAATGTACCAAGTAAGGGTAATGAAGCTCAATCGAACACATCCGGTGAAAATGGCGGAGTCGGTAACGGTCCGGGATCCGGAGGCGGCACCGGTGGTGGTCATGGAACCGGTGACGGTACAGGTGTTGGCGATGGTCGTGGTACCGGTTATGGCAAGGGCGATGGCAAGGGTGAAGGAGACGGTCATGGCAAAGTGAAAGCGGCATTTGACAGTGAAGGCTTCCGTGAAAAAGTACAGAATTATGCACAAAGTCCGGCTATGGCGTTGAAACGGCGCCTGGAAGGTGACGTACTTGTACAGGTGACATTAAATACGGATGGTGCTCTTATCGGGCAGCAAATTTTATCGACCACAAATGAAATCTTTAATGATGCAGCTATGTCTGCAGTTGTATCCGCAACACCATATAATAATCCGACCGGAGAAGATATAAATGTAAATGTACCGGTTGAATTTAGAGGACAAGAATCATCTGATGAAGATGACGAATAATCTATATAAGTAATAGAGGAGATAGCAATGAAGAACATTATTTTATATTCATCCCTTACAGGGAATACAAAACGTGTAGCGGAAGCCATGGCTTCCATTATGCCGCCGGGGACACCTTGCGTTTCCGTTAAGGACGCACCGGAAAATTTGAGTGATTACGACACTGTATTTGTAGGTTTCTGGGTTGATCGCGGTACGGCTAATAAAGAAGCCGCTAAATTGATTGAAACGCTTACAAATCCTCATGTCGTATTATTTGCGACGTTGGGTATGTATGCCGATTCCGACCATGCTCGTGAAAGCATTGAAAAAGCAGCCGCATTATTACCGAACAAGGAGCAACTGGTAGATGGATTCGTATGTCAAGGAAAAATCGATCCGAAGGTCATCGAAATGATGTATAAGATGTTCCTTCCGGGATCTGCACATGGTCAAAGTCCTGAACGTGATGCATTACATAAGTCTGCAGAAACGCATCCGGATGAACAGGACTTTGCAAATGCCAAGGAATTTGCAAAATCGGTTCTTGCCAAGTTGCAAGCCTGATATAAGGGGGATTGTAGTATGACGTTAGCAGCGTTTTTTGAATCACTTCCCGAGAAGCAGAGAAATTTGCAATTGGGTATGATTTGTGATGATCCTATCAGCGGGGCATTCCCTCATAAGCGCGTCGTTCATGCGGGGTTAAACGGTACACTCGTATCTCCGAAGGAAACTCAACATGTCTGGCAGACCGTGATGAACGGAGAGGCCTCTAAAGGACAGATGCAGTCCGCATATATCCATATTCCATTCTGTAAGACGAAATGCACCTATTGCGGCTTCTTTCAGAACGGGACCAGTCAGAATGTGGAAGATACATATATCGACGGCCTCATCGGTGAATTGCAGGCCGCCAGTGAATGCAAGCGATTGAAAGACGGTCTAATTCATGCGCTGTTTATCGGTGGCGGTACGCCTACATCGTTATCTCCGGAGAACTCGAAACGCCTGTTGCAGGCGATTCGCGACTACTTGCCGTTGGCGAATGATTATGAACTGACCTTGGAAGGTCGTATTCACGATTTGATTCCGGAAAATTTGGACGTTTGGATGAGTCACGGTGTAAATCGTATGTCTATCGGGGTGCAGTCCTTTAATACCGAGGTACGCCAAATGGTAGGGCGTTTAGACGATCGGGAGACGGTGCTTAAAAGACTGGCGGATGTGAAAGCTTACGGTCAGTGTTCTCTGGTTATTGACCTTATCTATGGTTTACCGGGTCAAACGATGGAGGTATGGGAGGACGACCTGGCTCAACTCGTAAGTTCCGGAGTGGATGGAGCCGACTTATACCAGCTTAATGTGTTTGACGGCAGCGACCTTAATAGGGATATTGCGAACGGTAAAGTGCCGCCGGCAGCGACGACGGCAATGCAAAGTGATATGTTTACGTTCGGTCGGGACTATTTGGAGAAACGCGCGTATCGTAGATTGAGTGCAGCCCATTGGAGTGCCAATAATCGGGAACGCAGCCTGTATAATATTCTCGCTAAAGCCGGTGTGCCGATGTTTCCGTTCGGAAGCGGTGCCGGTGGTAATATAGACGGTTACGGTATGATGTTGCATCGCGCGTTAAAGCCTTATGAAGACATGGTCAGCCGCGGTGAGAAACCGTTTATGGCGCTTATGAAGCAGAGCGAACTGCAGCCGATTGTCAATGTCGTGGTGAGTCAACTGGAACAGGGCTTCCTGAATATCGATGATTTAGTGACGATGGATCCCCGCTTGAAAGAGCTTTGCTGGCTCTATGATATCTGGAGGGAACGAGGACTTGTAACTTATAACGGGATCCTTTACCGTTTGACGACGGCCGGTGAGTTTTGGACCGTTAATATCACTCAAAGTACACTGGAAGTCGTCGAGTACATCATGACCGGTCGCAATTCATTCGCGTTGGAATCGGTAGCTGCACAGGATACAAAGACTCGTTCTAAAACGGCGCCGGCTCAAGAGGTGCGCGGCATCGGTCAAGGCAAGGAGAATGTTTCCGTCCCCACCGGTGAAAACGAAGAAGCTAAGCGTAAGGATGCTCTCATTGCAAAGGCTAAAGCGGAAATCGCGAAAAGCGGTTCCTCCGGTGAATCTGCGGAACGTATGGCCCAGGCTATGTATAATCTCAGCGCTGATGAAATAGAATATATGATGGAACGTATGATGTCCTAACCTTTACACTACTTACACCAACTAAATAACCTCAGTATACATTGTATATACTATTTCATCACATGATCGATAAAAACCCCGGGATTCGTTCCGGGGTTTACTTTTACCATGTATACGGGTATGCTAGACGTAGAATTGTATTAAAATTAAGGTCAGCATGTAAGATGATTAGTATAATGAGGAAGTAATATGCAGGTTACTATTGCAAGTGTTACGGCGACACCTGAACGGCCGAGAGATATTGTATATGATACACATCCTTTTGATATTGTCGGTATCGGGGCCAGTACATTGGATCGATTTGTCATGGTTAAATCATTCCCTACGGGACGTGAGGTGCAGGAGGCGGTAATGACTGCCGTTGACGGAGGCGGCCCTGTAGCGACTGCCCTTGCTACGGCGGGGAAGTACGGACTCGATACGGTTATGATTGACGTTATCGGAGATGATATAGGGGGAACTCATATTCTCGATGATTTTGATTACTATAATGTTGAAACCAGTCATATCGAATCTGCGCGGGACTCCAAGTCGGCGAGTGCCACTATTTTAGTTAATGAAAAGACCGGCGATCGGGCTATTTTCTTTGAACGGTCCACGGCACCCGAACTGGAGTCTCTGGATAAGCATAAGGCGTGTGTTGAAGGCGGTCATATCCTACATATCAACGGCCGTCATCGTAAATGCCTGATTGAGGCCATGACTATCTGTAAGCAGTCCGGGAACCTTGTCTCTCTTGATGGCGGTGCGAACCGGTATGATGAAGGCTTGAAGGACATTACACGGGCCAGTGATATTGTTATCGTCGCCCGGGATTACGCCGAAAAATATACGGGAACTACGGACCTGGAGGAGGCCTGCCGCATTATTCATGAGCGTGGCGCCTATATTGCGGGCGTTACGGATGGGGCTGAGGGCAGCTATTTTGTATGGCCTGACGGGACATTTTATCGGTGCCCCGCATTTCCTCAAGATGCCGTTTTAGATACTACCGGGGCGGGTGACAGCTTTCACGGTGCCTTTTTGACGGTTATCGCCAAGACGATTCGCAATATGCGCGTTGAGTGCGAGGGGCGTCGAAGTGCGCGGGAGGTCCTGTTGGACTGCTCTAATACAATTTTTGAAAGTGCCGCTGATTTTGCTTCCGCCGTCGCATCTTTAAATACGCAGAGGCTCGGTGGCCGCAGCGGATTACCCTCATTAGAGGATGCGGTGGCATTGGCAAACTCCCGTTAAGGTGGACATTATGTGGCACGATATTTCACATCATCCTGTACAAAAATATATTCAAGATAACCCTTATCGATTATTGGCACTCAGTTTTTTCAGTGTCATGGCGTTAGGTACATTACTGTTGATGCTGCCCATGTCGAGTGCCGATGGTTACGGTACGAATCTCGTGGATGCGGCTTTTACGGCGGTATCCTGTGTGTCCGTTACGGGGCTTGCGACTGTGGATACCTATTACCATTGGTCTCTTTTGGGAAAAATAATCATGGTCCTTCTCATTCAGTTGGGCGGACTCGGTATCGTATCGTTTACGACGATTATTGCATTACTGTTAGGGCGGCGCATCGGTCTCAGAAATCGAGTTCTCTTGTCGGAGGATGTAGGCCAGGAGGGGATGAGCGGACTCTTACATATCACAAAACTGATAACACTGTATACCATAGTTATGGAGATTATAGGCGGCATCATTTATACGATTCAACTATACCCCTATATCGGCTCTGAAGCTCTATATACCGGGTTTATGCAGGCTGTTTCGACCTTCTGTAATGCGGGCTTTGTATTTTTCGATAATAATCTGCCCTATGCTATGGTAGGGGATGTGCTGTTTAATATTAATACGATGGTTCTTATCATTGTTGGCGGCTTCGGATATTTAGCGACCTTTGATATATGGGCGAATCGCGGTGCAAGACGGTTTACAAATCTTAAACTGCATACGAAAATCATGCTGATAGGAACGGTAACTCTCATTGCAATCGGTGCCATCATCATTTTAGGAGTCGAGTGGGGAAATCCAAAGACTTTGGGGCCTTTACCGGTATGGGAAAAGGTCATGGCTTCGCTTTTCCAATCCGTTACGCCGCGTACGGCGGGGATTGCGACGGTTGATTATAGTTCATTACATCCTATTACATTGTTCGTGTCGATTATTCTCATGTTTATAGGGGCCGGACCGAACTCGACGGGCGGCGGTGTCAAAATAAGCACCGTAGCTGTTGCATTTTTGTCTGCTCGTACACTGTTTAATAACAGACCTGATGTGGAGGTCTTTGAACGTCGCTTATCCATAGTTACCGTAATGAAAGCGAACGGTATCATTTTCTTATCGTTACTGATAGTGCTATTGGCGACCTGTTATCTTGCATGGGATGAACCGTATGACTTTATACGGATTCTGTTTGAAGTTATGTCCGCATTCGGTACGGTCGGGCTCACGACGGGGATTACCCCGGACTTATCGGATAGCAGCAAATGGGTGCTGATGCTCGTCATGCTTACGGGGCGCGTCGGTGTTATGACGGTTATCGGTACATGGGCCTTAAAAACTGCGCCTATGAAACCTATCGGATATGCGGAGGAGAATGTGCTGCTCTAACTGTTATTTCGCATGAACCTTTCGATATTTTTATTTTGAGTATTGAGTATTAGCGTATTGAGTTCCATGAGGTAATGAGAGGTGTTTGTATGAAACATAAAACTATAGCTGTAATTGGTCTCGGTCAATTCGGTACGACCATTGCTAAAATGCTGGCATCCATGAAACATGAAGTGCTCGGTGTTGATATCGATCCGGATATTGTGCAGAAAATATCTCCTTATGTGACACATGCCATCGTAGCGGATACCACTGACGAAACGGCGATCAAGTCATTGGCACTTAGCCAATTCGATCTGGTTATCGTCGCTATCGGCGACAATGTGCAGGCGAATTTGATGACATCCATGCTGTTAAAAGAAATGAATATGCCCTATGTGGTGGCGAAGGCGGAAAACAGCTTGCAAGGCAAGATGCTCAAAAAAATGGGCGTAGATATGGTAATTTATCCTGAATATGACGTAGCGTTACGTTTGGCACAGTCCTTGACGCGCGATCATGTGATGGATTATTTACAGTTATCTGAAAGTATCGGTCTTATCGAGGTGGATATGCCGGCGTTTATGGTAGGGTCCTGTTTAAAGGACTCCAGGTTGCGTGAGCAATATAATCTGAATGCCATCGGTATTCGGCGCGGCTCGGAACTGGAGGTTCCGCCGGACCCTGTAACCATACTTTCACAAGAGGATAAACTATTGGTTATCGGGAATAATTCCGATTTGGATGCATTAACGATGTAGCAAGTATGTAAAAGATATATAACTATATCGAAAAAAGATGATATAATAGAATGGAATTCAGTATAGGTCATACGTATTCGTATGGCCTTTTTATATAGAAGTGAAGGGTATTATGACAGAGGAACAATACATAACGGCATTGGCTAATAATCCGCATGGCATACGGAATATTCCAAATCCTACGGAGGGAATGCAGCTCGTCTGCGTTTCGCAAAACGGCATGTTGTTACAATATATTAAACAACCTACGCAATCGGTTATTGAAAAAGCCCTTGAAGTATCGCCTCGAGCGATTCAGTTTGTGGAGGATCCGGATGAAGCCTTGTTGATGCGATTGATTGAAAAGGATTGGGCCGTATTGGAGTTTATAGAGAATCCGTCCGATGCATTAATTGAGAAGGCACTTGAACAGTCGGGCTGGGCTATTCGATACATCGAGAATCCGTCGGAAGCATTGCAACTTACCGCGGTGCGAAAAAACTTTGATGCGTTGCAATATATTAAACATCCTACGGAAGCGGTGCAACTGGCAGCTGTACGGGAAAATTATTTAGCGCTTCGCTATATTCCGGAGCCTTCGATGATCGTATTGGAGACCGCCGTATTACAAGATCCGCAAGCAATGAGACAGATCGGTAGTCTGACGAAGGAAATGGCGTTACATCTTTTTTCTGTTTCTGCACGGGTTTTAGGCTATATTCCGAATACATTGGGAATTTCGGTGGAGGATATACGGTGGAGTATTATAGATACATTGTCCGGTGAGAACGTAAACGAAGTATATATTCGTGAGCTTATTAACAATACCTCTATCGGCGGACGTCAATCAAAATGGCCAATCGATGTATTGGCGCTAATCGATACGTATGGAACAAGAGATGTAAAGAAAATCGCGGTAGATGAATATTTAATATATTGATGCTGCAAGGGCATTTCGTATTGATAGGGTGAGGAATATGACTTTTACAAAAAGGTTGATACATTATGAAAGCCCTGTTTCTTGAAATATAAGGCATTAAAGGAGTTATAATGAATTTTACAGATACAATGGCCAGTGTTGAATTGGTGCTGGCCGCGAATCAGGTACCTTTGCTCGTCGGTGAAACGGGTATCGGTAAAACATCATTAGCGGCGCGCGTGGCGACGCTTCACGATTGGGAACTGGTGACGATTGACGGTAATCTTTTGAAAGAAGGGGAAATCGGCGGCTTACCGACCGTGGAAACCGTGTCGCATACGGACGGACATGGCACCGTACACCAAGTGAAGACCACTGTATATGCGGTTCATCATACGCTGGAACATGTGGCGCAGGCGGTCGACAAGGGACGGCATGTATTGCTGTTCATCGATGAAATCAATCGCGCTGAACATGCGGTACAGCAGGAGTTGATGAATCTCATTCTGAATCGTGAAATCAACGGGTTTTCTTTGAGTGACAACGTGCGAATTGTGGCGGCCATGAATCCGGAGGATTCCTTTGACTATCAAACTATCGATATGGATCCGGCGCAACAGAACCGTTTTGTCTGGCTGTATATGCATGCGGATTACATGCAGTGGATTGACTGGGCTATCGGTGCCGGTATTGAAAGCAAGGTAATCGAGTTTATTTCATCGTATCCGGAATACTTGAATCAGCGGCATGAGGATGATATCGATGCGACGCCGCGTTCCTTTGAGCGGGTATCCGGCCTATACAGTATTTATAAGAATCAAGAGGACAACAGTTACAGTCGCGACGTGTTTTTGAATGTCATACGCGGCAATGTGGGAAAACTGATTGCCGAGGCGTTTATAAACTTTATCGAGTCCGATCAGGAACCGTTGATTACCTTTGACGATGTGCTCGCAGCCGTTCAAAAACCGGGGGCCATCATGTCTATGGCTGAACAGGTTCAAGGTGAAAGCCCTACTCGTCTTTACGTGGCGGCAAAGAATATGCTTCATCGCCTGAACGGTAACAGCAATGCGGAAGAGGTACATCACTTTGTAGAATTTTTAACACTCTATCCCGGTGATTTACGCATTGCGGTTATGAAGGATCTGCGTAATATGTACGAACGCGTTTATGCCTATGCTATCGAAGATGAACTGTTTGTGGATACATTTTTTGAGGCGCAGAAATAGCTGTTAAAAATGTGTCATTTTAAATTTATATGCCCTTAGATTGATAACTATACGGCTATGTGAGATTTAGTTGTGTTGTGATTCAGGTGAATGTTATGTTTTATCGTTATTAACTTGAAGGAGGTGGAATCGATGCAACGTAATTTGGATAAGGATGACATCCGTGATGCCTCGGATCTGTTGACGCATATCGACGGCTGGGAAAAGACCGGTGATTATGATGCGGATGCGGCCGAGTCACTAGATAGATGGTATGCCAAACGGGAACGAATCCATCGTGAGGCGGAGGCTTTATATACGCAGATTTATGCGGCCTATGAGGACTATGTGGATAGCTATGAAGCTCAACATCACAGCCTTGAACCGGAGCGTATCGCCGCTGATTTGATGAATCACAATATGTCAGACAGTCATATCGGCACTATCGGTCGCGCATTAGAGGATATGCCGTTAGAAGGAACTGATTTGTCGGTCATGCAACAGGCTGTTATGAATACTTCGTATGAGCAGCGGTTGTGGGCGATTTTGCATGACGTGAACAGTCTGCTTTTGGAAGAAGACCAATTTTTCGAATACTTTTACCTGCAGATGGCACATCGTATCAGATTTGATATGACCAGTGCGTTCGGCATAAATTTGAAACAGGGCGGCTATGTGCTGTATGTGAATCCGTTTATCTTGCTCAGACAGCCGCCGGACGTCATGAAAGACGGCATCAAACGCGAGGTGCTCCATATTATTTCCGTCCATTTGGTGCGTGTGAAACAGTTGAGCCAAAGTTTTAATAAAACTGCGGTACACATGGCTATGGATATGGTGGTGAACGATTATTTGGAGCATGTGGACCGAGATGCGGTGACGGTAGCGAATGTGAATGAGCGGTTCGGTTTGTTACTTAAGCGATTCCGTACCATTGAATACTATGCAAAGGCCATTGATAAGGTGATGACGGAAAAGCCGGACCTATTTGTGCCGATTGATGATGCGGATACGGCGGTAGCGATGGAATTTAATCCTGAAACAAGTCATAATATTTGGGATGAGTCGGATTCTATCGATACGGATACGATGGATCAGATCACAGAGCGCTATATTAATGAAGCCTCTAAAGGTGACATGGAAGGGTATGTGAAAAGTCTCATCGATACCTTTCAGAAAACTCGTCGTACATTGCCGTGGTACTTTTATCTTAAAAAACTGATGGGCAAGGTTTCAAGCGGATATAAGAAGACGACGATGCGCCGCAATCGCCGTCAGCCGGAGCGCCTTGAATTATCGGGCACATTGCGCGAGCATAAGGCGAATGTGTGGGTGGCTCTTGATATGAGCGGCAGTATTACCGATGATGAATTTACGAATGCACTGGAGCAGGTATTGCAGATCGTACATGCCTATAACCATCGCATTACGGTTGTGGAATGCGATAATGAGGTGCGCCGCATATATACGATGGAGTCCGTACGGGATGTAAAACCGCGTCTAGATGTGCGCGGTGCTACGGCGTTCAGTCCTGTATTTTCGTTGGCCAATCAACATTGCGTAGATTTACTGGTTTATTTTACGGACGGCAAGGGCGAGGAGCGTTTGCGGGATGTGCCGAAAGAGTACAAAGTTCTATGGGTTCTCACGGGAGAACAGCCGAAGCTTTCCTTGCATAATCCTCATGGGCTCGTTCGTGAATTAGGCTATGTGGGTGTCGATGAACGGCAGGACATTGATGAATTTGTGCGCATGAGTAATCGCGGAGGATTCTCCATGGCGAATCAGGAAATATAAGCTGGTCTAGGATTATAGATTTACTAGGAAATACAAAGTATACATTCAGTCCCATATTTGGAACTGCATGCCGACGTTTGCAGAAATAATAAAGGCTGTCACAGCGTAAGAGACCGTATTCCCCTTGTTTGAGGAATGTTGTCGTATGCTGTGACAGCCTTTTGTCGTTTTTATAAATGCAGTTGTTTGTGAAATTTGATTAACTATTCAGTTCAATGGAAGAACCGGGATCGATAATGAGGCCGGTCTGGTTGTATTTACCTTCTACGAGGCTCGTAAATACACCGGGCTCGCGATCGATAACTGGCCATGTTTTATAGTGAATCGGAATGGAAATGCGCGCTTTCACATAGGAAGCGGCAAGTGCTGCGTCCTCAACGCCCATTGTATAATTATCGCCGATAGGCAAGAGTGCATAGTCAATATCACCGAAGCGGTTTAACAGTTTCATATCGCTGAAGAGCGCCGTATCACCTGCAAAGTAGATGATATCGCCATAGAAATCTATAAGGCAACCGGCGGCGTGACCGCCCGGAACACCGGCACCGTGAAAGGCGGGAACTAAACGAACGGACCCGAATTCAAAGTCGAATTTACCGCCCAAATGCATGGCATGCGTGCGGCATCCGGCTTCAGCCGCTCTGCCGGCTACTTCGGCTGTGGAAATAACGAGGGCATCGTTAGCCTTGGCGATATAATCTGTATCGCCGTAGTGATCGTCATGTCCGTGGCTGACAAAGATATATTGACATTTAATATCTTCTTTCTTTGCAATATTCCATGTATTACCCGTTAAGAACGGATCAAAAATCATGGATACATTATCACGGGTAAGCATAAAGCAAGCGTGACCGAAATAGGTTAATTTTGTTTTCATGGGAACACTTCCTTCCATATATATAATTCTTAATTCTATTGTATAATATAATATATGAAAATAAAACTATAGATAGTGAATTTATACATTCAGATTGGAAATATACACATGGATTTGACACATTTTGATGAACAAGGTAATGCGTGGATGGTGGATGTGTCCGATAAGGACGTGACATCGCGTACCGCTATTGCGGAGGGATTTATAGCTGTTAATGATACAATTTACGATCGCATCGCAGCGCGGACAATGAAAAAGGGGGACGTGTTGAGTGTGGCCCAGTTGGCCGCTATCATGGGGGCGAAACAGACGAGTCAGCTCATACCGCTTTGCCATCCTTTGAGTTTGACAAAGGTCGAGGTGCATTGCACTTTAGTTGATGGTGAAAGCCCGGCCTGTACGGAGGCGACGCATAATCGTGCCGTCAAGGTTCGTGCTATCGTAAAAACGACAGGGAAAACAGGTGTTGAAATGGAGGCGCTCACAGCCGTTCAGGTGGGATTGTTAACCGTATATGATATGTGTAAAGCCATCGATAAGGGCATGATTATGGGTCCTACATACCTCGTTGAAAAAGAGGGCGGTAAAAGCGGGCATTTTGTACGGTAAATCTAAATTTTTAATCTGTAGTTTACATATAATGGTATAATTATATGTTAGAGGAGACTTTTTCTTCATCTAAGTAATAATATAAGAGGCATATAGTGGAAATTGTGTTATATGAACCGGAAATTCCCGGTAATACAGGAAATATTGCACGCTTATGTGCGGCGAATCATATGACTTTGCATCTTATCAAGCCGTTAGGCTTTTCCATCGATGATAAGCATGTAAAGCGGGCCGGACTCGACTACTGGCATCTGGTGGATATACAGGTGCATGAAAATATTCAAGAACTTTATGATAAATACCCTGATCGCAGGTTTTTCTATGCGACGACGAAGGCGAAACATACCCATTCCGAGGTGAAGTATGAAATAGGGGACATGCTCGTTTTCGGTCCGGAGACGCGAGGTTTACCTGAATCATTATTGGCGGGAAAGGATGAATCCTGTATTCGCGTTCCTATGGTTGAAGAGGCGCGATCCTTGAATTTATCCAATGCGGTGGCCGTTATCGCATATGAGGCCATGCGGCAGTTGGACTATCCCGATTTGAAGGCGAAAGGCAACTGGATTCAATCTAAATGAATGGCAGTTATATAGTGTTGTTTTAGGAGGTAAGTATGAATTACGATAAAGCTCATGATTTAGCGCATGCTATGCGTGAATCCGAAGAGTACAAAGAGTTGATGAAAGCGCAGGAGGCGGTGCAGGCTGATGCGACTGCGGCTGCGCTGGTGAGAACTTTCATGGCCCAGCAAATGCAGTGGGAATATGCGAAAATCTCCGGTGCACCGGAAGAAGCGGAATTATTGAAAAAGCAGGAAGAACTGATGCCGCAGATTCAAGCGAATACAGCGGCACAGGCTTATCTGCAAGCTCATGTCCGTTGGAGTCAAGTATCCAACGATATCTATAAAATCATTAGCGAGCCAATCACTGAGGGGATGAAGGTTTTAGATCATGGGCAACAACAGCAACATTAAGTCATTACAGGCTGCATTATTAGAGAGACTTCCTGGCACACGTGTGCGTGAACGGGAATTATTATGTGAGCATACGACCTTTAAAATCGGTGGGCCTGCCGATCTCTTTATCGAACCTACGTCGATGGCGGAGTTGAGTTTCGTACTGCGTACGATTCATGAACAGCGGGTTCCTGTTACCGTTATCGGCTGCGGTTCCAATATTCTGGTGAAAGATGGTGGCATCCGTGGTGCCGTTGTATCCGTGCGTCAGATGATGCAAATCATGGACTGTAATGATAATATATTGTGCATCGGCTCTGGTTTTATGCTGAAAGATGCATCCGAGTTCGCCTGGAAAAACAGTTTGACAGGCCTTGAATTTGCCATCGGGATTCCGGGAACATTGGGCGGGGCCGTCTTTATGAATGCCGGAGCCTACGACGGTGAAATGAGTAATGTCGTGACGATGGTACGGGCCGTGGACTTTGAAGGTCATATCAAGGAATATGATGCTTCTCATTTGGATTTTGCTTATCGTCATAGCATTTTTCACGATAATCATGAAGTGATCGGTGAAGTGGTTATGACCTTGGAATATGGTGATAAGGCTGCTATCAAGGCACGTATGGATGAATTGACTGCAAAGCGCGAATCAAAACAACCGCTAGAGTTTGCCAGTGCCGGATCCACATTTAAGCGCCCTCCCGGATATTTTGCGGGAACCCTGATTGAACAGACGGGGTTAAAAGGACTATCCGTCGGTGATGCGCAGGTGTCGCATAAGCATGCCGGCTTTGTTATCAATACGGGGAGAGCTACCGCCAAGGACGTACTTAATCTGATTCAGGAGGTACAGCGCCGTGTATACGATGAACATGGTGTACATCTTGAGCCGGAAGTGCGCATGATTGGGGAAGACTAATTAAATAATAATAAAAAGATTTCTTATGAGTTTTTATATCTTTGCAATGGTTTTGATAGGAGACTCGTAGGAAGTCTTTTTTTCAATAGTATCTATGATTATAATTATTGATATCTATGACCATAATTGTTTGTAAATGGATACTCAGTTCAGTAGGAGGCGAGGATATGACGACCTTAACAGCAAAACAGATTCATGACAAAGCGTTGGAATGCGGCTTTGATGATTGTGGTATTATATCCATTGATGCATTGGATTCATATAAGGACCGTCTGGCGCAACGACTTGAGGCGGTTCCGGAAAGTGAGGATATATATGCTCATACTAAATCATTTTTAGAGCTAAAAGAAAAGTATCCGTGGGCTCAATCCATCGTAGTTTGCACGGAGTATTACGGAAATTATAAGTTTCCTGTATCTCTTCGAAAACGATATGCAAAAGGGTTGTTGTTATCTTTATCAAATATTCCTCGCAGTGATGAGTTTAAACGACGGCGATCTTTTGAAACCTGGCTTGGTGAAAATGGTATACGATATATTGGCGGCGAAACGGCAAAACCTGCCGGAATTATTCCTTTGCGGCCCGCTTCGGTAGCAGCAGGTTTAGGCATTTATCGGAAAAATAATTTCTTTTATGGACCTAAAGGCTCTAGCTATGAACTGGTAGCCTATTTAATTGATGAGCCCTGTGAGTATATTCGGCAGTTAGGGATACCTCCGTGTCCGGATTCTTGTGATTTATGTCAGCAAGGGTGTAAGATAAAATCCCTATCTGCGCCGTTTACTATGAATCCGTTAACATGTGTATCTTTTATAAATACATTCGGTGATGGTAAGTTACCGGATGGTGTCACAGATGATATGCTGGAGGCGTGGATATTAGGCTGTGATAACTGCCAGGATGCGTGCCCTTTTAATGCAGATCATGAATGGAGTATAGGTGTGGATTATCCCGGACTTGATGAATTAGAGCCGTTGCTACAACCGGAATATATTCTGAAAGCATCCGATGAGGAACTTATCAAAAAGGTGATTCCAAAATGCTGCTTTCATTTAACGGATGAGCAAATACCGTTATTACGTAAATCCGCGAAGCGAGCTATGCAGGATACATAATGTCTGTCGTTATACGATGATTTAAATGTATAATCAAATGTAGAAATTGTGATGGCTACAACGAACGAGCTTCTTTGACTTTCATAGATATAGTGAGTTATAATTAACTGTTGCCAATTTTTGGGAATATACCTACATGGCTACTTTCATAGAGGCTATGTGATATAGAATATACTGAAGGAATTAAAGGGAGGATCTTATGATTCGCGAAAATCTTCGAAATGTAGCGATTATCGCCCACGTTGACCATGGTAAAACGACCTTGGTGGACGCATTATTAAAACAGAGCCATGTGTTCCGGGAGAATGAAAAGGTAGCAGAACGCGTAATGGATTCCAACGACTTGGAACGTGAACGCGGTATTACCATTTTGTCCAAAAATACGGCCGTTATGCATGACGGTATCAAAATCAACATCGTTGATACCCCGGGCCATGCTGACTTCGGCGGTGAAGTGGAACGCGTACTTAATATGGTTGACGGCGTATTGCTTCTCGTAGATGCTTACGAAGGTCCAATGCCTCAAACTAAATATGTTTTGCGTAAAGCCTTAGAACAGAAATTGAAACCGATCGTGGTTATCAATAAAATCGACCGTCCTGACCAACGCGTTAAAGAGGTTGAGGACGAAGTTCTTGAATTATTTATGGAACTCGAAGCTGACGATGACCAACTCGATTTCCCTGTGGTTTACGCATCCGCTCGTTCCGGTGTTTCCAAAACCAACTGGGATGACGAAGCCGTAAACATGGAACCGTTGTTTAAAACGTTGATCGACGAAATTCCTGCGCCACAAGGTGATATGGAAGGTCCTCTTCAATTTATGGTAACTACACTTGATTACGATAACTTCATCGGTAAAATCGCCGTAGGTCGTATCGTACGCGGTAAAATGAAAACTAATCAACAGGTTGCTATCATGAACGGTGAAAGCACTCGTAAAGCGAAAATCGGCCGTGTATATACATACAATGGTTTGAACCGCGTTGAAACTGACGAAGCTGAAATGGGGGATATCATCGCCTTTGCCGGTATCGATGATATCAATATCGGCGAGACGGTAGCGGATGCTGAAAATCCTGAAGCATTGCCATCCATTTCCATCGACGAACCGACATTGTCCATGGTATTCTCCGTAAATAACTCTCCATTTGCAGGTCGTGAAGGTGAATTCGTTACATCCCGTCACTTGCGTGATCGGTTGTTCCGCGAAGTAGAAACTAACGTATCCATGAAGGTGGAAGAAACTGATTCTGCAGATGCATTCAAAGTATCCGGCCGTGGTGAATTGCATTTGGCTGTATTGATTGAAACCATGCGTCGTGAAGGCTACGAATTACAAGTGGGGAAACCTCGCGTAATCTTCAGAACCATCAACGATCAATTGTGTGAACCGCTCGAAGCGTTGACCATCGATGTACCTCAGGAATTTATGGGTACTGTAATGGAAAACCTCGGTCAACGTAAAGCTGAATTGACTAACATGGTTGAATTGGCCGGTTATCTTCGTATGGAATTCGTAGTTCCAGCTCGTGGTCTGATCGGTTTCCGTGCTCAATTCTTAACAGCTACAAAGGGTAATGGTATCATGAACCATGTATTCCATGGCTATGCACCATACAAAGGTGAAATTCCTTCCCGTACACGTGGCGCTTTGGTGGCATTTGAAAATGGTGAAACTACTCCATATGGTTTGAACTCGGTTCAAGACCGCGGCACATTGTTCGTGGGTCCTAACCAAGACGTGTATGCAGGACAAGTTATCGGTGAAAACACTCGTGAACTTGATATGGATGTTAACCCATGTAAGAAAAAACACGTTACAAACATGCGTTCCAGTTCCTCTGATGAAGCGGTACGCTTGACGCCGCCTCGTATCTTCTCCTTGGAGCAGGCTCTTGAGTGGATCAACGATGATGAACTCGTTGAGGTAACACCTGAAAGCATTCGTATGCGCAAGATGATTCTTGACCGCAATGCTCGTGCGAAGGCTGCAAAAAACAAAAAATAATTGATTGAAATTCATGGAAATATGAGTTTTCCTGAATCTATACAGCGGATAGTCGGTATGTATCGACTATCCGCTGTTTTATGTCCGGCTTAGATATGCTGAGTTTCAGAAGAAAGAGCAATGCAAATTATCTAATTGAGTATTACTTTCATATATAATTCTGCATGATTATAGCTAATAGTCATATGTCTATGAAAGTTATTAAAATTTCATGAAATTTTAATAAATAAATCTGTATAATGATAATATATTTATTGAAAATTATTTTTAGTTTGTAGGAGGGTTCACCAATGAACAAAAAAATTCTTGCATCCCTGTTTGCTGTTGGTCTTGCAGCGAGCTCCGTATTAACCACTGTCGATGCACATGGCGTTTTCTTTGCTAATCGAACTGATGAAAAAGTACTTGTCCTCGGTGAAGGACCTGTAGATAATGCATACACTTCAGATATGGTAAAAGGAATTACCGGTTATGATGTAAACGGTAATGTTATGCCTGTGAAAGTGATTAAACATGAGAAAAATGTAGCCATTGAACAACCGTCCAACCTTGGTGTAACTGTAACGAACTTTGATTACGGTTATTGGACAAAGGATAAAGACGGAAAGACTGTACATAAACCTATTACACAGGTGCCTGGTGCAACTAAGAGTACACACGCTATCAAATATGATGTGCACTACTGGAATGCAAGCGCTAAACCTTTGAATAATAAAGATGCTTTCATTCAAATCGTGCCATCCGTGAATCCATTGACGCTAAGAAAAGGTGATACCTACGAAATTCAAGTGCTTAAAGAGGGCAAACCATATGCTGATGCACCGCTCATTAAAGATGTAATTAATGATCTTACAAATGAAAGCAAAACCGATGCAAATGGTAAGGCTACCGTTACTGTAAGCGCTAACGGCCTCAATGTGGTAGGCGTGGAAGTAGGCTTCCCGACTCAAACTAAGGGCGAACAAAATAAATACTTCAGTGCATTATCTTTCATAATTGATCCTGAATAATATAGTGTATACTATTTACTAATGTGTGAAATAAACAAGACCTCCTAAGTTGGACTTAGGGGGTCTTGTTATATTTTTAGAGTATATATGAATGCGTTCTGTGAGAGCTTCGTATTAGCGAGGTAAGAAAGAGAGCATTTATATGGACTAATCTTTAGAAAGATATTTTTATGGATTATATAATATTTTTTCAATTCCTATATTATGCATTATATTTGACAATCTTTATTTTTATGATAATATATAAAAGCTCAAATTATATAACTTCTTAAGTAAGAAGTAGGAGGATATAATATGAAAGTTCTAATCGTAAATGGTAGTAGCCATGTAAACGGTACAACAATGCAAGCTATACAAGAGGTACAAAAGGTTTTCGATGAAGCCAATGTAGAAACAGAGGTAATCCAACTGGGTAACAAGCCAATTAGAGATTGTATTCAATGTGGGTATTGTTTTGAACATGGTGAATGTGTATTCAAGGATGATGATATAAATGGTTTTGTAGAAAAAGCAAAGGAGGCTGATGGCTTTATTTTTGCAACCCCTGTATACTATGCTCATCCTAGTGGACGTATTTTATCCTTCTTAGATCGCGTGTTCTTCAGTGTGGAAGGCGCAAAACAAAATCCGTTCGCCTTTAAACCCGGTGCATCGATAGCCATAGCTCGTCGTGGTGGTACAACGGCTTCTTTTGATGTACTCAATAAATACTTTGGTATTTCTCAAATGCCGATTGCAGGGTCTACCTATTGGAATATTAGCCATGGTTTAGTAGCAAAAGATGCTAAGCAAGATGAAGAAGGTATGCAAACCATGCGTAACTTAGCAAGAAATATGATTTGGATGATGCGTAGCTTTGCTGTAGCTAAAGAACAAGGTATTCCATATCCCAATACAGAGAAAAATGTATCTACAAACTTCGTACGCTAATAATCCCTTGTTAGATTAGGTGTTGAAGGAGCTATAATGGTCAAGGCTTTATTTATCTGCCACGGCAATATCTGCCGCTCAACGATGGCTGAGTTTTATATGAAATATATTGTTAATCAGGTCGGTTTGGATGATTCTATTTACATTGAGTCAGCCGGTACATCTCGTGAAGAGATAGGGAATGATACCCATTATGGGACTAAGCAAAAACTAGATGAAATGGGGATTCCTTATACTCGTCGCAAGGCTCGCCAAGTAACAATGGATGATTATCATAATTTTGATTATCTCGTCATTATGGATGAAAACAATGCGCGGAACTTACGCCGTATCATTGGTGATGATGTTGATCATAAGGTGTATAAGGCAATGTCTTTTGTTGGTGAAAGCCGTGATGTAAAGGATCCTTGGTATACGGGGAACTTTGACGAAACCTATGACGATGTAAGTCGCAGCTGTGATGCATTACTAGAAGTGATTAAAGCAAATATATAATGGCGATAGCCCCTACAGTTAACTAACAAGATGCTTAACTATAGGGGCCTTTCTGTATAACTCTAGTGTCCGTATATACTTTGTACTATCGAACCATAGCGTAATATGGTATAATTTTTAGGTACTCATGCGCCTATAGCTCAGGGGATAGAGCACCGGTCTCCGGAACCGGGTGCGCAGGTTCGAATCCTGCTAGGCGCACCATGATGAAACAAAGGGCTTTCAGATCGAACTGCATCTTAAAATTTAGATATAATTTTGAGAGATGCAGTTCAGACTGAGGGCTTTTTTATTTGTATCAAATTTGCATAGCCGATGTGACTATAGTAACACAAAAACTATTGAGAATGATGTACAATTAGAATGGATAATTTATATGAAATTCTGAACACATTCGGACGGAACACCGAGGTATATAGAATTATTTTGTGTTGTAGTAAAGGGGGATGACGATTCGTATCGTCAGTATCCCATACGGATATAAAGGAGTCATTATGGCAAATGAAATACAGGCTGTGTCTGTACCATTCGAAGCGTGGAAAGACGAGCAGGATGCATGGAATAATCGGTCCAACTATTTTGTGGAGATGCATAATCGTGAGGACCGCAGGGCGCAGGTAAAGGCATTTCTTGATTTTTTGAAGGCGGAGCGGCTATTGCCGGCGCCAGGCGGACGAACACTTGATATAGGCTGTGGCGTCTGTGATTATGCATTAGGACTGGCGCGTGAAGGATATAGAGCGACGGGGATTGATTTATCGGACGGTATGATTAACGGTGCAAAGCAGCTAGCTGATGAAGAAGGGCTGGACTTGAGCCTATATATCGCTCCGTGGTCCGATGAAACGAGACGTAAATTAGAATGGGATAAGGCCTTTGCCTTAGTGTACAGCATTTTCTGCCCCATTATGTTTGATGTTGAAAATATCCGCGCCATGCATGATGCGAGCAGGGATAAATGCTTGTGGGTTGCTTTCAGCGAACGCAGTGATGAAATGGTGGATATGTTATGGGAACATTTTTTCGGCAGCGATGCATTTCCATGGGATGGAAAGATGAAGGAATGTCTTGATGCGATTCATAACATGGGACATAATGTGAAAGTAACCTATAAAACCGTGCCTGAAACTGAGGTTATGGATCTCGATAAAGCGGTTGAATATTTTACGATGAGGTTACATAATAATGGTTGGGGCAGTATAGATGATATGAAGGCAGAAATACGAAATCTCATAGAACCGCTGGCTATGGATAACAAGATTCAGAATAAAACGGTAGATAAGGTGGCGTGGGTTTCCTGGTCTGTTAAGTAGGAGGTCGTATGACTGTTGATGAAAAGCGTCGGTTAGAGCTGAGGACGATGCATCAAATCATCGCCATCTATTGTCATAATAAACATCATACACAGAAGGGTGATTTGTGTGAAGAATGCCAAAAGGTATGGCAGTACGCGGAGCATCGAATAGACGTATGCCCTCATATGAACAGTAAAACCTTTTGTAGTGTTTGCAAAACACATTGTTATGAACCGACGTATCGCGAAAAAATCCGTGAAATCATGCGATATGGCGGACCGCGTATGTTATTCGTCTCACCGATTATGGTGATTCGCCATATGTATTTGGAGTGGAAGGACAGAAAAAGGAGTATCACATCTCATGAAGACTGATATGATTGTAAAGACCGGTATATTTATAGCTTTGACGGTCTTACTATCTTATATTTTCGCCATTCATACCACATTTATACATATTACATTCGGTTTTTTATCGACCGCCATATTCGGTATTCTATACGGGCCTATGGCCGCCGGCATTATGGCGGCGATTGCCTGTTTTATCGGAATGTCCTTATTCGGACACGGCGTATTTTTTCCGGGTTTTATTGTATCCGAGTTCCTGGTGGGATATGTGTATGGTTATTTTCTGCACGGTCGTGATGTTACGCTTAAACGGCTTTTGTTGCCGGAACTGATTGTTACGGTATGTATACATCTGATGCTGAACACATTGTGGCTCACGATATTTTATAACAAAGCGGTATCCGCCATCTTTTTGAGTCGACTCATAAAAAATATTCTATGCTTCCCTCTAGAGATTGCATTAATTTTAATTGTATATAAGGCGATAAGCAGATTTATTGTACAAAAAAAGCTGTAACTTCAACTAATCTGAAGTTACAGCTTTTCTTTATGCCAATGCTTTATCAAGCACCGCTTTAATCAATGCTTTTGTCTGTTCGTAGCTTTCACCCGGTTGAGCCTCATATTGTTTGTCGAGATCGAACCACAAGTTCGGATAGTATTCATAAGGATGTGTTTTGAATAATTCATGAGCATCCTGATCTTCAACCCAGTTGATGTGGATATCCGCGTATTTAGGATTTTCCGCAACGAGTTCATCGATAGCGCGGAATGCATTTTTGCAATAAGGGCAACCGTTCAAGTGGAAGCCTAGAATTTCTTTCATAGTATACCGTCCTTTCAAAAATAGCATTAATATACTTATATAAATTGAGATTAATTACATACTCACACACCACAAGATATGGTATATTATTGAGTATATCATATCTACATACGATATTCAATTTTTTAAATATATTGAATGTGCATAGTAATTGAGTACATATATTATAAGCAGATGAGGAGGCCCTTATGATTTCCGGTGCGGCATACTTGGTGAAAGCGCTTCAAGAGGAGCAGGTGGAGATTTTATTCAACTATCCCGGGGCGGCGACTATCGACATAATGGATGAGTTATATAAACAGGATACGGTGAAAGTCGTATTACCGCGTCATGAACAGGCCTTGGCTCATGCGGCGGATGGTTATGCGCGCAGCACCGGTAAGGTAGGTGTCTGTATGGTGACATCCGGACCGGGCGCGACCAATCTTGTAACGGGGATTGCAACGGCGTATGCGGACAGCGTGCCTCTCGTCTGTATTACGGGACAGGTAGACTTGAGTCTCATGGGGAATGATGCCTTTCAAGAGGTCGATACGGTCGGTATCGTGCGCAATGTGTGTAAATATGCGGTTACTGTTCGTGATCGCAAGGATTTGGGTCGCATTTTGAAAGAAGCCTTTTATATAGCCCGTACGGGTCGACCTGGACCGGTTGTGGTGGATATATCTAAAAATATTCAGAAGGCAATGGGATCCGATGAATACCCGACAGAGGTGAATATCCGAGGCTATAAACCGAATACGACGGTCCATGTCGGACAAATCAAGAAGGCCTGCTCCGTTATCGCAAAGGCGAAGCGTCCTTTATTTCTGTTAGGCGGCGGTGTCAGCATCAGCGGCGCCAATGAACTTATGACGGCGCTTGTTGAAAAAACGGGTATTCCCGTGGTCACTACATTAATGGGAAAAGGGGCTATAGATTCGCGTCATCCTTTATACCTAGGGAATGTGGGGATTCACGGCGGATATGCACCTAATGTAGCCCTTACGGATTGTGACGTGATGATTTCAATCGGCACCCGTTTTAACGATCGCATTACGGGTAAATTGAGCACATTTGCTCAAAACTGTAAGATTATTCATATTGATGTTGATGCGGCATCGATTTCTAAAAATATTAAGGTGGATATTCCCGTTGTAGCCGATGCGAAACTGGCGATTGAGAAATTATTGGAATATATCGAGCCTCATGACCTCGGCGAATGGCCTAAACAATTGCAGAAACTGAAAGAGGAGCGACCTGTTACGCAAGCCGATGAAGAGGGCTTAACACCTCAAATCGTCATAGATTATATCAATAATCACTATGATCGCCCTATTGTAGCGACCGATGTGGGTCAGAACCAATTATGGACAACTCAATTTTTAGAGTTGAAAGGCGGTCGTCAATTATTGACATCCGGCGGTCTCGGTACGATGGGGTATGGCTTTCCTGCCGCTTTAGGGGCTCAGCTGGGAAATCCGGATCGTCGTGTTTTCGCCATATGCGGAGATGGCGGTGTACAGATGAATATTCAAGAGTTTGCTACGGCTATGCATTATCGATTGCCGATGACACTCATCGTGCTTAATAACGGCTATCTCGGCAATGTACGTCAATGGCAGCAGCTATTCTATGATAAACGGTATGCCTGTACGAATTTGTTGATGGATGAAAGCGCTATTGTTACACGTAGTATGATTGATAATGACGAGTTTGAATACGTACCGGATTTCGTGAGACTGGCTGAGGCTTATGGCGCTAAGGCCATGCGCATTACAAAGGTGAAGGATATAGAAAAAGGGTTCCATTTGGCGGATACTTTCAAAGAAGGTCCGACCTTATTGGAATTTATCATTCCTACGGAACTCAATGTGCTACCTATGGTGCCGGCGGGAAAATCCCTGAGCGATATGTTATTGAAGGACAAGAAATAGGAGGGGCTATGGAATTACATATGAAAAAGCGCTGTATTTCGGCGTATGTGGAAAACCAGATCGGCGTGTTAGCTAAAATCTCGGGCCTCTTCGCGGGTAAGAATTATAATCTTGATACATTGACCGTAGGGGAAACCGAAGATCCGACGATGTCGCGGATGACTATTGATCTGACCTGTGATGATTTAACATACGAACAGATCATTAAGCAGTTAAATCGTAGCGTAGAGGTTATCAAGGTCATCGACTTTACGGATATGGCGATTACGAAGAAGGAATTGTTGTTTATCAAGGTAAACAGCTGTAAGGAGGCGGATAAGCAGGAGATTTTCCGCATCGCCCAAACCTTTGATCTGCTCGTTGTGGATTATAATCGTAAATCCGTTCTCGTACAGTGTGTAAAGACAGTCTCAAAGAATAATGATATGATTGCACTGTTCAAGGATATGTTTGTCAATCGTATTGAAGTCGTTCGCGGCGGCAGCGTCGCTATTGAGGCATTGTCTACGCCGGACCGTTAATTGATTATAATCTTTTAATATAGGAGGTACCATGAGTTTACTGGATGATATTTTAGCCCATAATAGAGAATACGTGGAAGATCAAAATACGGGTTATGTGGAAACTGATACAAAGTGCAGTAAGATGCCGAGTCGTCAGATGGCCATTGTCACATGTATGGATACACGCCTTGTAAACTTTCTGGAGGATTCCATGGACATCGGCCGTGGGGAAGCTAAGATTGTAAAGACCGCCGGAAACTGTATTACCGGTCCTTTTGATGGCGTTGTTCGCAGCTTACTGGTATGTATCTATGAACTCGGTGTTAATGAAATTTTTATTATCGGACATCATGAATGCGGTATGTCCAAGACGACGGCGAAGGACTTGACGGAAAAGATGCTGGCTCGCGGTATCGCACCGGAAGCGATTCATATGGTAAAGCGGGAAATGGAGCGATGGGCGGACGGATTCACACATCCTGCGGAAAATGTGGAGGACACGGTAGATGAACTGCGAGTTAATCCTCTTATCCCTAAAGATGTGCCTATTCACGGATTAATTTTCCATCCCCGCACAGGCGAAATTGAAGTCATTGTAAACGGCTATACACAGATGAAACAGTATTATGAAAAATAAAGGGAGGCCCAGCCTCCCTTTGTTTTATATGGCGTTATATAAGATGATAAAATTATATATTGACTTAAAGTGAACTTTAATTTGTACAATAAGGTCATGTATTTACAATATATAAAAATGAGGATATATGAATAAAAAGTATTTATTAAAAATAATAGGCATCGGAGGTATTGTTGCGGCTTTATTCTTTGGTGCTTATGAATATCGTGATGTTTTCGTCTCCTTTCTCGAGCGTGGCATGGCGGTTGCTACGGGGCAGGAGATTAAACCGCTATTGGCGTCAGAGGGGCGTTATATTCGTCAGATTGTTGCCAAAGACAACAGTGTTGCCAGAACCATCATGTGGCAATCGGATAGTGATGAGTCTGATGGGCTGGTTGAATATCGTAAGCGCGGTGATACATCCGCAACAAGTCTTATGAGTCAGAATGCATCAAGTAAGGCTTTCACGGACGACGGTACAAGCACATATATTTATGAGGCGACATTGACCGGACTCGCACCGGATACCGAGTATGAATATCGTGTCGGATATGGAACAGATCGACGCAGTGAATGGTACCCCTTGAAAACGGCCGGCGCCGATGAATATGAGGTGCTCATCTATCCGGATTCGCAGTCCGCTGATTATTCCGGATGGAATCAAATCGTAAAAGCTTCGGCTCAACGTAACCCTGAGGCGGCTATGTATATCAGCATGGGCGATCTTGTGGATAACGGTGAAGCGGCGTCACAATGGCGCGCATGGCTAAATTCTATTGCACCTCTCAGTACACGAATTCCGTTGTCGCCGTTATTGGGGAATCATGAAATGTATACCGTAGATTGGAAAATGCGTGAACCCCGGGCGTATCTGAATTATTTTGATGTGCCCGGTAACGGGAATGATACGTTTAATCGTTGTTATTATTCTTATGATTATGGCGATGTTCACTATGTCGTACTGGATACGCAATTGTATGAAAGTAACCATGAGGACAATCACGATGTACATCATCCTGATTTATATGATGTGCAGGTCGAATGGCTGCGGCAGGACTTAGCGTCTAATACCAGGAAATGGACAGTAGTGCTCATGCATCGTGATCCGTTCCAATATGCGGTTAATCGCGAAGGGGCCAGTCGTGCTTCCGGATTTAGCGAGGAAGGTGTATTGTTTATGCCTATCTTCGATGAATTTAATGTGGATCTTGTGTTGTCGGCGCATTTACATACCTATCGCAATCGCGGTCATGTGCGTAATTTTGACCGAGATGCATCGGGACCTCTTTATATCATTACGGGCGTTGCCGGTGATGTGAGGTACCCGGGGTTATGGGTAAGACATCCGCTGGATGTATATGTGGCGCCGCAACCGGAAACGGATAACTATATGTCTATGACGGTGACAAAACATTCGTTAACGATTAAGTCTTTCTTGCCTGACGGAACATTGTTGGACGAAACGACTTTAGAAAAATAAATTATGTATAAGTATACTTAATATATTATCGTATTTTATGGTGATACATGATATATACGGTGAAATATAATTTAATATGTTAGATTTTACAATACTAAGGCATTTTCCGTGGAAGGTGCCTTTTTTGTGTGCTGTTTATATTATGACTCTATTATGTTGAAAGTACATCAAAGACGCTTCATTGTAATATTATTATTTCCTGTATTTTGATATATTCGTTTCGAGTCGATTGTATGGGTATTACAAAATGCGATATGTATAATTACAAATAAAAATACGCCATTAACGTATAAATACTTGCGAAATGAAAATTATGGGATTATAATACGTACATGGATTATAAAAATACAAAGTTTGTGTATAAATAAATGGGTTCTGTATATTTTGCGGAAAAGGAGAAATCGTCATGCATACACTACAAGATTTAATTAAACAATATGCCTCTCAATATAAAGAACAAGTTGTGGCATGGCGCCGTCATATTCATAGCCATCCTGAACTATCCGGTGAAGAAAAGGAAACATCCGCGTTTATTCAGAGCGTGCTGACGGATTTAGGTATTCCTTTTAAAGCGGATGTATATAAATATGCAGTTATCGGAGAGATTAAAGGTGCCTTTGATGGCCCTGTAGTGGGACTTCGGGCAGATATGGATGCATTGCCTATCATGGAGGTAACGGGTCTGCCTTTTACATCTGAGAATCCCGGTGTTATGCATGCATGCGGCCATGACAGCCATATGGCTATTCTATTAGGAGCGGCAGCCATTCTGCAATCCGTCAAGGACCAATTACACGGAACTGTGAAACTCGTATTCCAGCCTGCGGAGGAGGAAGCACTTATTAAAGGGGCACAAGGTATCGTGGACTCCGGTGTTTTGGATGATGTGGACGAGATTTACGGGCTTCATGTATGGCCTCAGCTGCCGGTGGGGACGGTGGGACTCAAGAAAGGAAACCTCATGGCCGCATCGGATCGATTCCTTGTACATATCAAGGGGAAGGCTACCCATGGCGCCGAGCCTCACAACGGTATTGATGCCATTGTGGCCGCGGCGAACTGGATTGTCAATGTAGAGTCCATGGTGGCTCGTGAAACCAATCCTATGGACAATCTCGTATGTACAATCGGTGTCTTTAACTCCGGTGATCGATATAATGTGGGCTCCGGAGATGCATATCTGGAGGGAACCTGCAGAACCTATGACCCGGCGAAACGGGATTACATTGAACGTCGCCTCGGTGAAAGTCTCAAGGCCCTCGACATGATGTTCGGTACAACCAGTACATTGGAATATCGTCGTGGACATGGGGCCACAATTAACGATGCGGATGCTATTGACTATGTCACACATATTGTTGAAACCTATCTTGGCAATGATGCGGTGGTACACCCGGAATTTCCGTCGATGGCGGCGGAAGATTTTTCCGCATATCTAAATAAAATCAAAGGGGCATTCCTCTGGTTGGGAACGGGATTTGAAGGTAATCCGGCCTTACATAATGCAGCTTTCACCATTGATGAAAGCATACTGGAACCGGGAATTACCATGATGGCCGGCATAGCAGCGGAGTTATTACAGGAGAAATAAGAGGTTATTATGAAAAGTTTACAGAATCAATCATTTAAAACAATGCTTCAATATACACCGGATGAAATCAAGTATTTTCTAAAACTTGCGGCTCAACTTAAGGCGGATAAAAAAGCGGGTACGGAGGTAAAGACATTAACCGGGAAAAATTTTGTTCTTATCTTTGAAAAGGATTCCACACGGACTCGTTGTGCCTTTGAAGTCGGGGCTGCAGATCAGGGGGCGCATACGACGTACCTCGGACCAAGCGGATCTCAGATGAATAAAAAGGAGTCTTTAAAGGATACGGCTCGTGTATTGGGTTCCATGTATGATGCCATCGAATTCAGAGGTTTTGCGCAAGAAGATGTAGATACATTGGCGGATTATTCCGGTGTGCCTGTGTGGAACGGCCTTACAGATATGGATCATCCCACACAGACCTTGGCCAATTTCTTGACTTTACAGGAGAATATGGATAAACCGTTGCATGAAATTTCTTTTGCCTATGTAGGACATGGGCAATCGAATATGTGCAACGCTCTGATGAGCGGCGCCGTCAAAATGGGGATGGATTTCAGATTGATCGGACCTAAAAAATTCTGGCCGGCCGGACTGTTCTATGAAGAATGCCTCAAGGTGGCGAAGGAGACCGGTGCGACCATTACCGTTACGGATGATGTGGCGAGCGGCGTTAAAGGCTTAGATGTTATCTATACGGGTGTATGGGTGACGATGGGCGACACTTACGATATGTGGGAGGAACGTATCAATACATTCAAACCGTATCAGGTAAATGCAAAGATGCTGGAACTGACGGAAAATCCAAATGTTAAATTCTGTCATTGCTTACCGGCGTTCCACAATACGGAAACACAGGTCGGTCACGATATCTTTGAACGATTCGGCATGAACGGTATAGAGGTGACGGAAGAAGTCTTTGAAGGTCCTAATTCTCTTGTGTTCCAAGAGGCGGAAAATCGCCTTCACACGATTAAGGCTGTTATGGTTGCCACATTCGGCGACTATCCAATGAAATAAATTCTTTGCTTTAAGCGATTATGAGTATAGTTTATTCAGCATGGCAGAGAGTGCCGTGAACAAAGAGCAGGTTTGATCACCGATATAGAGGTGAGAATTGAGGTGTAGTATGGCATCGTATAAGGTGTTTATCGTCGGTCATGAAGGGACCACGGGGCTCCGGATTCATGAACGGTTGTCCGACAGAAAAGATATTGAATTATTGGCTACCGCCGATGAGGATCGTAAAAATATTGAAGCTATCAAAGCGGTAGCTAAGAATGCAGATATCGTATTTCTTTGTTTGCCGGATGCGGCATCCAAGGACATTATGGCGGCCATCGGTGATTTGCCGTGTAAGGTTATCGATACATCGACGGCTTTCAGAACGAATGCGGACTGGGCCTATGGTTTTCCTGAACTTGGTGAAAGCTACAAAACAGCGATTGCTACAGAAAAGCATATCGCAAATCCCGGATGTCATGCGAGCGGCATGATCGCCTGTATCGCACCGCTTATAAAGGCAGGACTTGTACCGGCTGATTATCCGTTTACCATCACATCACTAACGGGATATAGCGGCGGCGGTAAGAAAATGATCGGACAATATGAGAGCGAACCGAAGGATTACTTCCTGTATGCGCCACGTCAATATGGCCTTGGACAACAGCATAAGCACTTACCGGAGGTGCAGCATGTGTGCGACCTCAGCGAGGCTCCGATTTTTATGCCCATCGTTGACGATTATTATTCAGGCATGGAGGTCACCGTCGGTATTCACAGCCGATTATGTCAAAAACCTATCAGTATAGCTACGGTGCAACATACATTGACTGACTTTTACAAGGACAGCGTCATCGTAAACGTGGCGACATTTGATGAAAATAGCAATAGCGGTATGCTCAACGCCAATCAGATGAGTAATACGGACAGCATGAGAATCCATGTGACGGGTAATGACGACCGCATCATGGTTCATGCGATTTTCGATAATTTAGGTAAAGGTGCGTCGGGCGCAGCCGTCCAATGCATGAATATCGCGTTAGGCTTACCGGAGGAAACCGGATTGGAATTAGGCTAGAGGGGACATCATGAATAATGTAACAAATGCGATGCGGGCACATATTTTGACGGCGGCCGTTCCATATATAAAACAATATACAGATCAATATGTTGTCGTTAAGTACGGCGGGAATGCCATGACCGATGAGGCGTTGAAAAAGTCCGTTATGAAGGATTTACTGTTGCTCCAATTGGTGGGGGTGAAAGTTGTTCTCGTCCACGGCGGCGGTCCCGCCATCAACAGCACATTAGATGCTATGAACATAGAATCTCATTTTTCGAATGGTTTACGCGTCACCGATGAACCGACTATGGATGTGGTACAAATGGTTTTAGCCGGCAAGGTGAATAAAAGCCTCGTGGCGGATCTTGTGGATCTCGGCGGCAAGGCTATCGGTCTTTGCGGTGTGGACGGCAATATGATTCAGGTGCACCGACAGGATGAAACACTCGGTTATGTAGGGGCCATAGATTATATCGACACGACAGTTATCGATGATGTTATCAGCAAGGGTTATATTCCTGTCATATCTTCTATCGGGATGGGGAAAGACGGCAAGACCTATAATATCAATGCAGATACGGTGTCCGCAAAAGTTGCTGGAGCTCTTAAAGCGGAGACGATGGTTGCCATGACCAATATTGACGGTGTTTTGCGTGATGTAAATGACCCGTTATCGCTGATTTCAAAGATTACCGTGTCGGAAGCGGCTCAGCTCAAAGCGGACGGCATTATCGCCGGCGGTATGATTCCGAAGGTGGACTGCTGCTTAGAGGCCATTGAAGCGGGAGCTCAAAAGGTATTTATTATCAACGGAGAAATACCGCATGCTATCTTGATTGAATTGTTGACAGATGAAGGCCTTGGCACGATGTTTGTAGCCGGCTAACATGTTTTCGGTAAGGTCATTATTCTGTGTAATATAGGTGTATATCCGATAAGTGGTTTATAGGATACAGGTATCGATAAGGATCGTACGATTGGAGGATATGATGAATAGTACAACAGATTTTGAAAAACAGGATAAAGAATATATAGCCAATACGTATGGCCGTTTCAATGTATGTTTTGAAAAGGGGAAAGGCTCTTTATTGTGGGATGTCAACGGTAAAGAGTATATTGACTTGGGGTCCGGTATCGGCGTTACCGCATTCGGTGTGGATGACGAAGCGTGGTCCGATGCGGTGACGAAGCAGGCTCATGCTCTTAATCATGTATCGAATTTATATCACACATTACCGCAAATCGAATTGGCTAAACAGTTATGTGCCAAAACGGGCATGAAGAAGGTGTTTTTCTCTAACTCCGGAGCGGAATCCAATGAATGTGCCATTAAGGCGGCTCGTAAGTACAGTCATGATACATATGGGGACGGTCGTAATGTAATCGTCACGCTCGTCAACAGTTTTCACGGGCGTACCGTAACGACATTATCCGCTACGGGACAAGATGTATTTCATCAGCATTTCTTTCCTTTTACGGAGGGATTCGTTCATACAGCTGCCAACGATATAGAGGCGGCACTGCAGGTGTTATCAAATCCGAATGTATGCGCCGTCATGATGGAACCGATTCAAGGTGAGGGCGGAGTTATGCCGCTTGATGCGGAATTTGTGCAAGCCGTTACAAAATATGCTCATGAGCACGATCAACTGGTTCTTATCGACGAGGTGCAAACAGGGAACGGCCGGACAGGCACCTTGTATGCGTATGAGCAGTTCGGTATTGAGCCGGATATCGTGTCTACCGCTAAGGGACTTGCCGGAGGTTTGCCAATGGGGGCCACACTGTTTAATGAAAAAACGCAATATGTACTCACTGCCGGCGCTCATGCCACTACGTTCGGCGGTAATCCTATCTGTGCGGCGGCCGGAAATACCATTATCAGTCGATTGACGCCGGAATTTCTCAAAACCGTTAAAGCTAAAGGGGATTATGTAAAATCCGCATTGGCGGGAAAACCGGGAATTGTCGATGTCAGCGGTATGGGCTTGATGCTCGGTATCGAAACGACCGTCGATGTGAAGGATGTAATCTTGAAATGTTTAGAACGAGGGGTTGTCGTACTTTCAGCGAAAAACAAGGTCCGTTTATTGCCGGCTCTTAACATTCCTCAAGAGCAGCTGGAAAAGGCGGTTGCAGTTGTGGCTGATGTTATTGAAAGTCTAAGTAAATAAACCGTGTAGAGATAATAAACATTGTAGACTTTATACAATATTCGTGATACTCTAAAAGAAATATAATGAATGGAGGACTATCATGAATACAGAATCCTTACGCAACGACGTACTAGTGCCTGCAGTAGCTAAAACATTGGATATTGCAAGCAAAGCAAAACCGACCAAAGACGAAGTTTGTACTACATTAAAAATTACAGTTGCTGTAGCAGCGGCCACAGCTGTTGTAACCTTTGCGGTACAGGCGGTATTGCGCAACCGATAAGAAATTAGAAAACGACAGGTTTTTGCCTGCCGTTTTCTTTTACGTTAGGCCTTTTATTCCTGATAAAAAGGGGAAAATAGGGGATTAATAGAGAAAGAGATAGAATATGCATAGTCGTGATTTGATTGAACAATATAAAACCTATGTACAGGAATGGAGACGGTACTTTCACAGACATCCGGAACTAAGTAATGAAGAATTCGAAACGACGAAGACCTTGGCTAAAGAATTGGAGTCCATGGGCGTTGAGGTGCATGTTGATGACGTGCGCAAGACGGGGCTCATCGGTATCATTCGGGGGGCTAAACCGGGCAAGGCGATAGGTTTGCGTGCCGATATTGATGCGCTGCCTGTGCAGGAGCATAATACATGCGAATATAAATCCGAGGTAGATGGCAAGATGCATGCGTGCGGTCATGACGGGCATATGGCGATTCTCTTAGGGGCGGCTAAAATGCTGATGCAGATGAAGGATCGTTTGGAGGGAGATGTATACCTCGTATTCCAACCGGCTGAAGAAACCGGCGGTGGTGCACCGGAATTTATTAAATTCGGTGACTGGTTTGAAAAAATTGACGCCATTTTCGGCGGTCATGTGTGGATTGATTTGCCCGCCGGTCTCGTATCTGTTGAAGCGGGGGAACGCATGGCGGCGAGCAGCCTGTTTTCTATTAATGTAAAGGGAAAACAAGGCCATGGAGCTCAGCCGCATCAGGCCGTTGATGCGGTGGTTGTGGCCAGTGCCATCGTTCTGAATCTGCAAACGGTTGTATCCCGTAATGTAAGCGCCCTTGATTCCGTAGTGGTCACAATCGGAAATATTCATTCCGGCTCGGAATGGAATGTGATTCCCGGAGAGGCGACAATGGGCGGAACCGTTCGCTTCTTTGATCCTCATCAGGAGGAGTATATCGTCGATCGAATGCGTCAAATCGTGGAACATACGGCCCTTGCCTATGGCGCGGAGGCGACATTAACCTATGAAAAACGGGTTCCTCCGACGATTAATGATGAAAGTTGCAGCGCTCTTGCTGAACAGGTGGTTATCGATACGCTCGGTGCGGATAAACTGTCGAAAATGCGTAAAGTGATGCCCGGAGAAGACTTTGCGTGGTATTTACAGAAAAAGCCGGGATGCTTTGCATTTATCGGCATTCAAAACCCTGATGTAGATGCCGTCTATGATCATCATAACAATCGATTTAATATGGATGACTCCGTACTGTCCGCGGCATCCGCGGTGTATGCGGAATATGCGATTGCATGGTTACAGCGGAATAAATAGTTTGGTTGTTAGGGGGTATCATCCCCATTATTAATGTCTACATCCTGTATTTACTTATGTTTAAGCCCTCAATTGAACGTGTTTCTGTTTGTACCGAAGCTGCTTCACGATAGTGTTTTGATGAGTTTATCGTTAATATTTTTTGGAAATAAACCTCTTTACATTTTCCGTAAAGAGGTTTATTATATTCCAATATTAATCATATTGTAGTTAAAATGGTTTCCTGCATGGCGCATGTTTTCGTGCTCTGCGGATAAAAAGGACCTTCCTTTGCCGGGCGATTCTAGAAGCCAGAAAGGATGCAATGAACGATCAAGTTTCTATTTCAAGAGCAAATATCCGCGGTGCTTTCGGGGCGTTTTTTATCCCCGGTATGTATACGGCCTTATGGGCCGGTTTTGTTCCTTATTTAAAGGTGAAGCTCGGCATCGGTGAGGATGTATTGGGTTCTATGATTTTGTTGCTCGGTGTAGGTTCTTGTGTGTCTATGGCCGTAGCGGGTAAAATGGTAGAAACTTTGGGGTGCAAGAAGACGGTGCTTATCGGCAGTTTTATCGGTATGTTGTCCCTTGCCGTCGTGATTATGTGTTCCACCATTTTTGAAACGACGGTGGCGTTATTTTTCTTTGGTATCGGCGTAGGGCTCAGCAGCTCGTCCGCTAATTTGCAGGCGATTCTCACTGAGAAGGTGAGCAAAAAACATTTGATGGGCGCTTATCACGGCGGATGGAGTCTGGGCGGCTTTGCCGGGGCCGGCGTGCTGCTCGTACTTTTAAAAATGTTATCCTTGCCTGTTGATAAAAGTATCTGGGGACTACTCATCATATTGTTCATCGCTATTGTTGTCATCAGTCGATTCATGTTGCCCTTTGGGACAGATCCAAATGCAAAAACGGTAAAGAAATCTAAAAGTCCTTTATCGTTTCATCCTATTGCGGTTATTTTCGGCCTTTTATGTTTCGTGTCGTATTTGGTGGAAGGCGCAGTAGGGGACTGGAGTGCGTTATATCTTCATGAAGATAAAGGAATTCTTATTCAAGAAGCCGTAATGGGGGTTATGCTTTTTAATGGCACCATGTGTATCGGCCGGTTGCTTGGCAACACTCTTGGTAAGCATTTATCCTCTAAACAGGTTGTGGTAGGCGGGTACTTGCTAGGTGCTGTTGCAATGGGGCTCATCGTCGCATTGCCGGGGCACGCATCCATGTATACCTATTTACTCTTAGGTATCTCCTTAGCGATGATCGTACCGAATTTGTTCTCCGCAATGGGGGAACAGAATGTTATTCCTATGACGCAGGCGGTGGCGACATCGACTATGCTCGGCTATATGGGGATATTGATGGGCCCTGCATTAATCGGGTTTATCGCTCATGGTACGAGCCTTACTGTGGCTTTCATCGTGCTTACCTGTTTGCTTGTGGTGAGTGCGGCTATCGGAAAATATGCATATATTATGATGAATAAGGTGGAAGAGACCGAAATGTAGTTTATCGGTTTAGACTTAATAGAATTAAGACATACGTAACTGAATATCATCAACTAATTTAATATTATTAAGAACAAATAAGTATTAGATACTATAAATTCATACATCAGGTAATACAAAAATAAAAACCATAAGTCCTGGACGAGCTTTGATAAAGCTAGTGTCGAGGCTTATGGTTTTCTTTTTGTATTTTTCTGTTTAATTAGCGATCGCCGTTAAAGATGGAGTTCTTAACAAGTACATAATCTACTTTTCGAATCGCCTGTAAGGTTGTGCCGCCCGCATAGGAGATTGCGGATTGTAAATCCTGTTCCATTTCAATCAATGTATCGAAGATGGATCCTTTAGAAGGGATGAAGATTTTTTTGCCTTCCACGTTTTTGCGTTCTCCTTTTTGAAATTCGGAGGCGGAGCCGAAGTATTCTTTTACAGCTTGACCGTCAACGATTTTTTCTTCTCCGGGGGATTCTTCGTGACCGGCAAAGAGAGAGCCGATCATGACCATGGTAGCTCCGAAGCGGATGGATTTTGCGATGTCGCCATGGTCGCGGATACCGCCGTCAGCGATTATAGGTTTTGTGGCCGCCTTTGCGCACCAGCGCACCGCTGCCAGCTGCCAGCCTCCGGTACCGAAGCCGGTTTTTAGTTTAGTAATGCAGACTTTACCGGGACCGATGCCTACCTTTGTCGCATCAGCACCAGCGTTTTCAAGTTCGCGTACCGCCTCCGGTGTCCCCACATTGCCGGCGATAACAAATGTATTCGGTAAGTTCTTTTTAATGTATTGAATCATATCAATAACTGCATTGGAATGACCGTGTGCAATATCGATTGTGATGTAATCGGGTGTTAAATTTGTTTGTTTGAATTCGTCAACTAAGGCGAACTCTTCTTTTTTTACACCGATAGAGATAGAAGAATATAGTTTAAGGTCGTGCATGCGTTTTACAAAGTCCATACGACGTTCAGGTTGGAAACGATGCATGATATAGAAATAGCCTTCACGTGCTAATTTTTCAGCCAACGCTTCGTCGATGATGGTCTGCATGTTAGCAGGAACTACCGGTAATTTGAAGGTGCGGTTACCCAATTTAACATGTGTGTCACACTCGCTACGACTGTTGACGATACATTTATTAGGAATCAGTTGCACGTCTTCATAATCAAAGATGTTCGTTGTATTGATCATAGTTTCTATATCTCCTTCGAGTTACTACATAATGAACCTGTACCATTATACAAGAGAGGAGGAAAATTTTCAACACATTCCGAATATTTGATTGGTGTAGCTTGAATTCTGTAGTACAATACAGATAGACTGTATTTAATGATATTAATAAGTTCACTTTACATAGGAGGTCGATACAGATGGGTCAGTCTAAAACGCGTATGCTTGCCGAAGCCGGTGTAGCTATCGCCATTGCGCAAGTCTTATCATTTATTACGATTTTCCACATGCCTCAAGGGGGCTCCATAAAGGCTGCCTCTTTGGTACCGCTCATGATTTTTGCGTATCGCTGGGGCGGGGCGCGCGGTATCTTTGCCGGCGTCGTGTACGGTATTTTGCATTTTATTTTGGGATTCAAGTCATCTGTGCATTATTTGAGCATTATTTTGGATTATGTAGTCGCTTACGGTGCCATCGGTGTATGCGGTTATTTTAAGGATTCTTTCACAGGTCTTATCAGCGGTTCCGTCGTGGCTATCGCATTGCGCTGGTTGGCATCGGTTACGAGCGGTGCTGTCGTATTCGCCAGTTATGCGCCACAGGGGCAAAATCCATGGATTTATTCGATGGTGTACAATGCATCCTATATGGTGCCGGACGGTATCATAAATATCGTTGTTTTATTGTTTATATACCAAGGGGTAAAACGAGGGTTAAAACGTCGTGAGTGAGTTAGGTTTAATTATTTTAGCCGGTGGTTTGAGTACGCGGATGGGGCGACCTAAGGCTCTGTTACCGTGGGTTAATGGTGAAAGTCTCATTTCACATGCTTTGCGCAAGGGGTTAGAGGCGGATGTTAAAGATATTATAATTTCCGTCGGTGATGATGATCGATTAGGACTTGCCATTCAAACTCATATCATTGATACTTTATCGAACAATGAGAAAGAGAGAGTTTCCATTGTTCGGGATTCTGTGAAGCGCTGCGGTCCGTTAGGTGGTCTCTATAGTGCCTTGTCCGTCGGGGCGAGCCCTGCCTATGCGGTGATGGCTGTAGACATGCCGTTTATGGATGTGTCTCTGTATTATGAATGGTTATATAAAGTCGACGAAGATGATTGGAATGCTATTGTTCCAATCGGCTGTAGCGGACAACGTGAGCCTATGGCGGGCATATACAGACCGTCTATTGTACCTTTGTTGCAAGCCGTTATCGCCGGAGATGATGTATCTTTGCGTCATGCCATCGATATAATCGGAGCCGTGGAACTGATTGATGCACAGGATCAGAGTCATGCATTGCGAAATGTAAACAGATTTGAAGATTATCAATGGGCTCGGGCTTTAGCTGAAAATGAATTCCGCCGGGTACCTTTAATCAGCGTGGTCGCGTCAAAACGTAAAACGGGTAAGACTACCGTTGTGACGCGCCTTGTATCCGAGTTACGACAAATCGGGTTATCCGTTGGTGTTGTAAAAAGTGATAAACACGGCTTTCAGATGGACCATGAGGGAACAGATACAGACCTTGCCTATAAAGCGGGGGCTGATGCTGTTGCTATTGCAGGACCTACTGAAACAGCGATTCGCATACGTACAAAAGAACAATCAAACTTGTATGAAATATCACAGTTTATGCCCGTGGATATAGTTATACTAGAATCGCGGTCTCAAGGGATTGCTCCTATTATAGAGGTTACCCAAGAGGGACATACGGAAGCGTTTATCTCGGATTCCATGGACCGAGTGGCGACGATAGAAATTGGCAAGTTAGATCGAGACGTACCTGAACTGGTACGCCACATACAGGAAATGATGAGGAGTTTAGATGGCCGTCGTTACTGTCGAGGAGGCTCTCCAATTATGGGATGAGGCCTTACAAACGCAAGTTCATAAAGTAGAAACGATTGATGTTCAGGCTGCAAAGGGCTATGTATTGGCTCAGGATATTATAGCTCCTACAGATGTACCTGCCTTTTCAAAATCTGCTATGGACGGATATGCCGTTGCCTATGAAGCAGGACGTAATAAATATATCGTTGACGGTATTATCGGGGCCGGTGTCGTGTGGGAGAACCCTGTCGAGCCCGGTCATGCGGTACGTATCATGACGGGGGCACCTATCCCTCATACATGTGATACGGTTATCATGCAGGAACAGGTAGTCGGCACAGGTGAACCGCACACGACGATTACGATTCAAGGAAGATATCACCGTGGTGATCACATCATCCCGCAAGGTGAGGAGTGTGTTGCCGGTACTATTGTGATTCCTCAGGGGACGGAGGTAACATCTACGGTACAGACTGTTTTAACGGGGCTCGGGATTACCGATATATCTGTTAATGCAATGCCTCGCGTGTTGGTTCTTACCTCCGGTCATGAGGTTATTGAGCCAGGTGAAAGTTTAACACCTGGTAAAATCTACAATTCTAATCGAGCTATGATATGCGGGGTGTTGGAGGACTTAGGCTTTCACAAGATAACCCACTATCACGTAAGCGATGCTCCTGAGGAACTGGACTCCGAAATCGATCATGTTTTGAAACTTAGTGAAGATGCTGATGTTATCATCAGTTCCGGTGGTGTATCGGTAGGCCTTTTTGATACGATGCCTCTTATTTATGAAAAGTTAGGGGCTAAATCCATCTATGCCCGTATTCAGATGCGACCGGGCGCGGCATCCTATGGTGCAGTTACACCGAAAAGTCAGATTATTTTCGGCTTGTCCGGAAATCCGGGGGCTGCCTTTAATGGATGGCATTTAATCGTAGCACCGACCTTGAAGCGCTATAAAGGGTTGTCTAACTGGACGACTCCGGTGGTGGCTTGCGTAATGGATACAGAAATCTTTAAACGTAATGCTTTTGACCGCTATGTACAAGGAAAAGTGATATTCGGCGGTGGGGCTCCACGCTTTGTTGCCAACCGTCACTTTAATAGTAGCAGTATGTTAGGTCTATATACTGTTAATGCGTTGGCATGTATTCCGCGAGGTATACATGAAGTACATCCCGGTGATACGTTCGATGTGTATCTGTTAGGGCTGTTACCGGCGATTTAAAGCTATTATGCAGTCATATAAGGAGTGATTTTTATGAGCAAAACTTTTACAAAAAATATTCCTGTTAACGAAATTTTACATCTAGCAGATGTACTGGAGTATAAGGCCGGCCAAGTTATCAGTATTACCATTGCTCAAAATGAACGCCTCAGCATTACATTATTTGCGTTGCCGAAGGGGGAAGAAATTTCTACGCATATAACAGTGGGGGATGCCATTGTGCAAATCCTTGATGGAGAAGCACATATCGTTGTCGGCGATACGGAACACACCGTAAAAGCCGGCGAAACATTGATCATGCCGTCTGAAGTGCCTCATAGCCTCGATGCTCGTGAAAACTTCAAGATGTTGTTGACCGTAGTTAAATAAATATATCATAATAAATGCATCCCTATTAATTTTAGGGATGCATTTATCTTTATTTGAAAAAGGTAGCTTTTAAACTTAGTATTAATTACCCACTTGTTTGATTGTTGGAGCGATTGGTTGCTATGGATTATTTCGACTATTCATATAAACATAATTACATCGAGTTTAGTAGCAATATATATAAGGTCGGTACATATTATTACGATTGTCATGGAGAAACGGAGATTCTTATTCTGTTAAAGGGGCGCGTTGAAATGAGTTGTAATGATGAGGTTTTTACCCTGGAACCTCTTGATGCCGTTATTATTTCGCCTCAGGTATGGCATTCAATACTGGCCCTTGAGGAGGATGTAATTGCTTTGGCAATTCATGTAGGCAATGAGTTTTATCAACAGTATGATCCGAATTTTGGAATGTATCAATTCGTTGTCCATTCGGATGAAAGGTCTCGCCATAACCAATTCTTTACAACTTTGCGTCACCACGCGGCTATGATGATGTTGTTAATGGTGAAAGATGAAAGCCCTATACATCGAATGTGGATAGAGCATCATTACTTGGCATTAGCCGGTGATGTATTTAGGGAGTTTTATCCTGTTAAACTTGTCCATGAAGAGGCTAGACCCGGTGATATAAAACCGGCCTCCTTTAATAAAATGATCGCTTATATCGATGAGCATTACCAACAAAAAATCGAGTTAGAGGATATTGCAAAGATTGGCGGATATAATGTTGCCTATGCATCGCAGTTTTTTAAGAAACAAATGGGTATTTCCTTTGTTGAGTATGTATTACGCTTGAGACTCAGGGATGCAACGGCTCTATTGACCAGTACGGACGAGGCAGTCGCAAGGATTGCTAGTGGATGCGGCTTTGCGGATATCAAAGCCTTTAATGTGGCTTTTAAAAAGCATTTTCGATTGACACCAACAGAATATCGCAAGAAGGTAAAGGAAATCGGACATAGAACAACATTACATGATGGGGTGGAAGTTATTTCTGTTGAAAATCAGGATGTTCTTGATGTATTACATTCGTTTTTATCGTATGAAGATGATTCAAGAGCTAAGGCTGAGTTAGAGTTTATGAGTCAAAAGCTAGAAACTTTAAAAGTAAAATTAGCCGATGTTGTCAAGGAGTTATAATTCGTATCCGCATGGTGTATTGATATTGGAATCTTTATAATGCGAGCAATATATTTTGATGGATATAGAATTATTAGACGTAGGTGATTTTATATATATTGAAAGCATATAATTTATCTATTAAAGCGCTACTTTTTAATAAGTAGTGCTTTTTCTATACTCATTTGTGGGTGAATTTATAGGTTCATAATCCTTGAAATAGAATAAATTGAGAGAAAACTATATGTTTTATTTGATTTTATTAAAAAAATTACCTTTTAATTTGGATAGTTATATTCACCAAATCGAGTAGAATATACTTCATCAGAAAACAAAACTATGTTGAGTTAATCATTTGGAGGATATAATGACTCGAGTAAAATTTATGGAAAACTTAGGGAAAGTTGCAACAGTTACAGCTGTAGCTATGTATGTATCTTACTTTCCACAAATTATGAACAATCTGGCACATCCAGGCACCGGTGATTGGATTCAGCCTTTAGTAGCTGCTATCAACTGTACATTATGGGTACTATATGGTTTGTTTAAAGAACATAGAGATTTACCGGTTGCATTAGCCAATGCACCAGGGATCTTCTTTGGCTTGGCCGCAGCAATTACAGCACTTATGTAATCTTCGTGAGTGACACTGTCATCATATAAGCCTTGATGCAGGTGGAAACTTCAAGATACTGTTGACCGTAGTCAAATAAATATATCATAATAAATGCATCCTTTAGTTTATAAAGGGTGCATTTTTTGTAGCCGGTTTAATTGAGAGGGACATTTTATGGATATAATTGAGCAATATAACCTGACTTTATCTATTGCGGCTGGAACAGAATAAGAGAAGGTATCGCAGAGACAATTGAAATGATGGTTTTATTCGATACAATAGATGTATAGAATAAGGAGATACATAAATGGAATACTTTTACTATACCTATAAAAACAACCATATAGATTTCAGTAGCCACATATACAAGGTCAGTACATATCATTACAACTGGCATAGTGAAACTGAAATTCTTATTCTGTTAAAAGGGCGTATTGAGATGAGTTGTAACAGCGAAGTTTTTACTATGGAACCCCTCGATACAATTATAATTTCGCCTCAAGTCGGGCATGCTACGTTGGCATTGGAGGAGGATACAACAGCCCTCGTTATTCACGTAGGTAAGGAGTTCTTTCAAGGGTTTGATCCTAATTTCGGCATGTATCAATTTGTGGTTCGATCAGATGAAACTAGTCGTCACAATCCGTTCTTTACATCTTTGCGCCATCATGCGGCGATGATGATGCTGTTGGAGGTTAATGGTGAAAGTCCTGCTAATCGCATGTGGATTGAACATCATTACATGGTTTTGGCGGGGGATGTGTATAGTGAGGTTGATGCGGTAAAATCCGTGCATATCAGCTCTAAACCGGCAGATATGACCGCCGCTACCTTTGATAAGATGATTGCTTATGTTGATGAACATTATCAGCAGAAGATTGAATTAGAGGATATTGCAAGGGTAGGTGGCTATAATGTGAACTATACATCACAGTTCTTCAAACGCCAATTGGGTGTTTCCTTCCTTGAGTATTTATTGCGCTTAAGATTACGAGAAGCGACGGTGCGTTTAGCCAATTCGGAAGAGGCGATAGTGCGTATTGCTAATCGCTGTGGATTTCCTGATATAAAAGCCTTTAACGTGGCCTTTAAGAAGCATTTTCATACGACTCCGTCTGAATATCGTAAGCAGGCACGAAGCATCGGGAGAAAAACAAAACTGCACAACTGGAAGGAAATGATTTCTACCCGTGATAAGGATATGTTAGATATATTGAATTCTTTTTTGCCATATCATTTTAATCTTATCGATGGGGAAACTTCGATTGAAGCAGATAAAAAATTGCAGTCTCTTAAGGCTAAACTGAAAGCAATCGTAGAGGAATTATAGATTTATTGTTATAAAATATACTGACTGTTCGGCATATGCCGGTGGATATTCGTGCAGTATATGGGTGTGAATTTATATTTTTTTCAGCCTATATAAAATGATTAGGTGTAGGTGATTTTGTATATGTTAAAATCCTATATAAATATATGGGAAATAAAGCGTTACCTTTTACAGGTAGCGCTTTTTTAGTTTTCTATATATGGACTTATTTGTATATCGTATAAGATCAGTAGAGACATTAATCGGCGCAATGTATATGATTTCTCATACTTTCACCATAAAAAATCATATTTTAAAATGGATAGTTGAATTCGGTAAAAAGCGTAGAATGTAATCATCAAAAGGGATTAAGTCCACTAATAATATTGTGAGATCCTTAACAAAGATAGTAATGAAGTCCTTTTAGGAGGTTTTACGATGAGTACGAAAGAACAACAAGTGCAAGAAATGACAAATGTCATGGCAAAGTTCATAGCTTATATGGCAAAAAAATTACCAGATGATGTAGAAGCAAAAATTAAAGAGCTTGCAGCGGATGAAAAGAATCCGTTAGCGAAAACAATTTATGAAACGATGCATAAAAACATGGATTTGGCTTATGAGTTAAATCGTCCGTCTTGTCAAGATACAGGCGTTTTACAGTTTTGGGTGAAGGTGGGTTCTAATTATCCATTGATTGGAGAGTTGGAAGAAATCTTGCGTGAAGCGACATATAAAGCGACCCAGGATGCTCCATTGCGCCATAATTGTGTAGAGACTTTTGATGAGTTTAATACGGGAAAGAACATCGGTCGCACAGCACCTTATATAACATGGGATATCATTCCTGGTCGTGATGATGTGGAAATCTTTCCATATATGGCCGGGGGCGGGTGCTCCTTACCCGGCTCCGGAAAGACCTTGATGCCGGGTGAAGGGTACGAAGGTGTCGCTAAATTTGTATTGGATTTAATGACAAGCTATGGACTTAATGCATGTCCTCCACTGCTCGTTGGCGTCGGTATTGCTACTTCGATTGATACGGCGGCAACGATGTCTAAAAAAGCATTGATGCGTCCCGTATCCTCTAAAGCGGAAAATGAAAAAGCGGCATATATGGAACAACTGCTTGAAGACGGAATTAATGCATTGCATCTTGGACCACAAGGGATGGGCGGAGACAAATCCGTTATGGGTGTAAACATCGAGCATGGGTCCCGCCATCCATCCGTAATTTCCGTAGCCGTAAACGTAGGCTGCTGGAACCATCGCCGCGGTCATATGATATTTGATAAAGACGGTAAGTACGAAATTTTATCTCACAAAGGAGTGACATTCTAATGGCTAAGCATATTTTGACAACACCAATTCAAGCATCTGATCTTGAAGGAATTAAAGCTGGGGATATTATTTACTTAAACGGTCATATCACAACGTGCCGTGATGTCGCTCATCGACGTCTCGTTGAATATGGTCGAAAGTTACCTGTAGATGTTCGTAACGGGGCTATTTTACATGCGGGTCCGATTGTGCGTGATCATGGTGATGATAAATTTGAAATGATTTCTGTAGGACCTACTACGTCCATGCGTATGGAAAAATTCGAGTACGAATTTGTAAAACAGACAGGTGTACGTCTCATTGTCGGTAAAGGCGGTATGGGGCCGGAAACTGCCCGTGCATGTAAGGATTTTGGTGCTCTTCACTGTGTATTCCCGGCCGGTAATGCGGTGCTTGCGGCTACAGAGGTAGAGGAGATTGAATCTGCTAACTGGCGTGAACTTGGTATGCCAGAAACATTATGGACTTGCCGCGTAAAGGAATTTGGCCCTCTCATCGTGTCTATCGATGCGGAAGGAAATAATTACTTTGAAAATAAAAAAGTGGAATACAATGCCAAGAAAGATGAAGTATTGGAAGAAATTTATAAGCACGTAAGCTTCATTAAATAAAATATACCGTTATAGGTTGTGCTCAACTGAATAGGAGGATTTGTATGGAGTTTACAATCCTCCTTTTAGTATCTGTTTTAGATGTTATGTGTATTGGGAGGTCTTTATGGATACGAGTGTAATCATAACTCTTGGCTTTTTAGTATTTGCCATCGTCATGTTTGCATGGGAGAAAATCCCGTTGTCAATTACGGCTATGATTGTAGCTGTTGGATTGCATTTGAGCGGTGTTTTATCTGCCAAAGATGCATTTGCAGGCTTTGTAGATCAAAACGTATTGCTCTTTATGGGAATGTTCATTATTGGTGCAGCTTTTTTTGAAACCGGTGTTGCTGTAGAAGTAGGGAATGTTGTTAATAAATTTGCAAAGACAGAAACTTCTCTGCTTGTAGCGGTTATGATGATCACCGGCATTATGTCAGGCTTTCTATCCAATACAGGGACTGCGGCAGTTTTAATTCCCGTTATTATCGGTATTTGTAAAAAGAGTGGCTTTAAGCAAACGAAATTATTGATGCCGTTGGTGTTTGCAGCTGCTATGGGCGGTAATATTTCTCTTATCGGTGCGCCTGGTAATATGATTGCTCAATCAGGTTTGCAACAAGCTGGGTTGGGTTCCTTTAGTTTCTTTGATTATGGGCTTGTAGGATTGCCAATGCTAATAATTGGTACTATATTCTATGCGACTATCGGCAAACGATTCTTGCCTGATGCACCAAGTCATAAACCTGACGGTGCTTTTGAAGGTAATGATGATTATAGCCATGTACCATCTTGGAAAAAATGGGCGGCTGCGATTGTTTTAATCTTAACCATTGTAGCTATGATTTTTGAAAAACAATTAGGTGTTAAATTGTATGTCAGTGCTTGGATAGGTGCTCTTGTACTTGTAGCGACTAATGTTATCAGTGAAACGGTTGCTGTAAAATCCATTGATATGAAAACCATTATGCTGTTCGCCGGATCTATGGCATTGGGCGATGCGATGGTTAAGACCGGAACCGGCGCGGTGATTGCCGATATTATTGTTAACAGTTTAGGCGCAAGTCCATCTCCAATCGTTGTGTTAATCGTTTTATTCGTACTGGGCGTGTTTATGACTAATTTTATGTCTAATACGGCAACATGTGCATTATTAGTACCTATTGGACTAAGTTTAGCTTCTCAACTTGGTTTTGATCCAAAGGCGGTCTTAGCCGCTATCGTTATTGCCAGCTCGTTAGCTTATGCAACGCCAATTGGCATGCCTGCAAATACGATGGTATATAATATTGCCGGATATAGTTTTATGGATTATGTGAAAGCCGGATTACCGCTTATATTCGTTTCCAGCATTGTGGCACTTATTTTGTTACCTTTACTATTTCCTTTTTAATGTTTAAAAACTACATAATATCAATAATGAGCCAATGAGCCCTCATGCTTTGAACATGAGGGCTTTTAAAATGTCGATTATGAAGAAAAATTCATTTTTGAAATGCAAATTTGGTAATTTACATTATAAGGCTTTGTTTATATACTGGACTAGTATGACTCTACAATGAAAGGAAAATTCTCATGGATTACAGTATTATGGTCACATTGGGATTCCTAGTATTTGCCATCGTAATGTTTGCGATGGAGCGAATCCCGTTGTCCATTACAGCTATGATTGTGGCTGTCGGTTTGCACCTTGCCGGTGTGTTGACTGCAGCAGAAGCATTCAAAGGCTTTGTTGACTCTAATGTCATTTTATTTATGGCGATGTTTATTATTGGTGCCGCCTTCTTTGAAACGGGTGTAGCCGTTGACGTAGGTAACATTGTAAATAAATTTGCTAAAAATGAAACAATTCTTATTATTGCTATTATGATGCTTACCGGTATTATGTCAGGCTTCTTGTCCAATACGGGCACTGCGGCTGTTATGATTCCTGTTGTTATCGGTATCTGTAAAAAGGGTGGCTTCAATCAGACTAAATTTCTGATGCCAATCGTTTTTGCCGCTGCGATGGGCGGGAATATCTCTATGATCGGTTCCCCGGGTAACATGATCGCTAACTCCAACTTGCAAGAAGCGGGTCTCGGATCCTTCGATTTCTTCGCATACGGTGAAGTAGGGTTACCGATGCTAATCGTAGGTACTCTTTTCTACGCATTCATCGGCAAACGTTTCTTGCCGGAAGTGCCGACTCGTGAGCCGGATGCAAATTATCAGAAGAACGCTGATTTCAGCCATGTTCCCGCCTGGAAAAAATGGACTGCCGGCTTGGTGCTTGTGTTGACCATTGCGGCTATGATTTTTGAAAAACAAATCGGCGTATCCTTGGCTGTCAGTGCCTGGGTAGGTGCTCTTGTTATCGTAGCGACCGGTGTTATTACGGAAACAGAGGCTGTTAAATCCATCGATATGAAGACAATTCTTTTGTTTGCAGGATCGTTGGCACTCGGTACGGCGATGGTTAAATCCGGTACAGGTGCATTCATTGCCAATCTTATCGTTGATGGTTTAGGAGCAACTCCAAATCCGTTGGCTTTGTTGGCGGTATTATTCTTCTTGTCCGTATTCATGACAAACTTCATGTCCAATACGGCGGACGTTGCGTTGTTGGCACCGATCGGCTTGTCGTTGGCATCTCAATTAGGCTTCGATCCTAAGGCAATCCTCGTAGCCATCGTTATTTCCAGTTCTCTTGCATATGCGACACCAATCGGTATGCCGGCGAATACAATGGTATATAACGTAGCCGGATATAGTTTTAAGGACTTTGTGAAAGCCGGCTTACCGTTGATTTTGGTATCCGCTGTTGTGTCCTTAATTTTATTGCCTATTTTATTCCCATTTAACCCATAATTATATAATGTAAGTCATACGACCCCGTCATTTGTGACGGGGTTTCTTTTTTTATAATCTCTATATCACGTATTTTAATTATTATGTGATATTGGATCAGACTTTATATATTATGAAAGTACTGGATTGAGGTGATATATTCGCCGATAGACGCCGGAGGTTATGATAGGATTCATTTTAGTAGAGATTTATATTAGACATTACTCATACTTTCACATATAATAGTATTATTGGCGTACAAAGATACATTCACAGTGGACAATTATCTAAGATATTGTTGTGAAGTGCATAAACCATAAAGATATGTTAAGTCCATTGGATTCTATAAAGGTAAAAGCATAGGTATGTCAGATAGAGTGGTAATGCTGAATGGTATGGAGGAGAAATTATGTTAAGTGACATTGAAATTGCCCAACAAAATAAGATGGAAAAAATTCAGGTCATAGCTGATAAATGCGGTCTCACAGCTGATGACATTGAACAATATGGCCATTATAAGGCGAAAATCTCTTTTGACGCCATTCGTCGACTTGAGTCGAAACCGGACGGAAAGCTTGTTCTCGTGACGGCTATTACACCGACGCCGGCGGGGGAAGGTAAGTCCACGACGAGCATCGGCCTTGTACAGGGATTACAAAAAATCGGTAAAAATGCGATTGCTACGTTGCGCGAACCGTCGTTAGGACCTGTATTCGGTATCAAAGGCGGTGCGGCAGGCGGCGGTTATGCACAGGTCGTACCGATGGATGACATCAACCTGCATTTTACAGGTGATATGCATGCTATTACAGCGGCAAACAATTTATTGTCCGCTATGATTGACAATCATATTCATCAAGGCAATGAACTGCAAATCGACTTGCGTCAACTGTCCTGGACGCGTGTTCTCGATATGAATGATCGGGCGCTACGCAATGTAACGGTCGCTCTTGGTGGAAAGGTGTGCGGATTTCCGCGGGAAGATCATTTTATGATTACCGTTGCCTCTGAAATCATGGCGATTTTATGTCTTGCAAAGGATTTAGAGGACCTAAAAGAACGGTTCGGACGCATTGTTATCGGCTGCAATTTGTCGGGAGACCCCGTATATGCTCATCAATTAGGTTGTCAGGGCGCAATGGCACTATTGATGAAGGACGCTATCAAACCGAACCTTGTACAAACCTTGGAGCATACGCCGGCCATTGTTCACGGCGGACCGTTTGCGAATATTGCACATGGTTGTAATTCCATAGTAGCGACGAAGTTAGGCCTCAAATTGGGGGATATCGTCGTTACGGAGGCCGGTTTCGGTGCTGACTTGGGGGCGGAAAAATTCCTCGATATTAAATGCCGCTATGGTAATATTTTTCCGGATACGATTGTTATCGTTGCCACCTTGCGGGCATTAAAGATGCATGGCGGAGTACCGAAACAAGAGTTGAGTACGGAAAATGTGGAGGCTGTAACAAAAGGTTTCAGTAACTTACGTAAAGCCATCGAAAATATGCGCTTTTTCAATGTTCCTGTGCTAGTGGCCATCAATAAATTTGCCAGCGATACGGATGCGGAGATTGCGGAACTCAAACACTTATGTGAAGAATTCGGCGTCCCTGTAGAACTCAATGAATGTTGGGAAAAGGGTGGTAACGGCGGAGTCGATATGGCGAAGAAGGTCGTAGAATTATTGGACGGGCCTAAAACAAGTCCTAAATTTGTATATGATTTAGAGGATTCCTTAGAAGAAAAAGTCGGTAAAATAGTACGTACCATTTATGGTGGCGATGGTGTCATCTTTACGGATAAGGCGAAAAAACAAATAAAGCAGCTTGTCGATTGGGGCCTTGATCGATTGCCCGTATGTATGGCAAAGACTCAGTACTCTTTATCGGATAATCCGGCGCTTTTAGGGGCACCGACCGATTTTTCTATTACCGTATCGGATATTCGCGTTGCCAATGGCGCGGGCTTTATTGTATGCCGCACCGGAGATGTAATGGTCATGCCGGGACTGCCTAAACGGCCGGCAGCGCTTAATATGGATATTGAGGCGGACGGAACGATTAAAGGTTTGTATTGAGATAGAGGCGATTATGAAATTAGTGGAGCAAAGTGTTATTGACTTCGTGGGTGCTACGGCATCTAAGGAACCGACACCCGGTGGTGGTGCGATTGCGGCTCTAACGGCTGCAACCGGTGCAGCATTGGCTGAAATGGTGGCTAATTTGACAGTTAATAAAAAAGGCTACGAAGATGTGCAGTCGGATATGGAATATCTGCGCGTTCAAGCCGAGGCGGTACGTGAACGCATGCTCGTTTTAGCACAGGCCGATGCGGATGTATTTAATGTATTTATGAATGCCTTGGGCTTACCGAAAGATACGGATGAAGAAAAGGCTAAACGGACGGCAGCGATTCAAAAGGCATATAAGGATGCAGCTATGGTTCCCTTTGAGATCGGAAATGTGGCGGCCAAGATTTTTGGGCTTGCGGAACTTGCGGTGCGTAAGGGGAATCAGAATCTTATTACCGACGGTATTATTGCGGCTATCAATGCACGGGCTGCGGTAAAGGCGGCATTTCTTAATGTGCGGATTAATTTGTCGGGCATCAAAGATACAGCTTATGTGACTGAATTAGAGTCACAGATGGAACGTATTGAATCGGATCTTGATGTGAAAGAAGCTGCTATTGTGAATTTATATAAATAGATTGTTTCGCATGTAAATAAATGATTGTGCATACGCTGTTCATACGAATAGATAAAATTTGAATGTTATAATCTTAATAATGATATAATGTTCGGTAAATTTTGAAAAAGGAAATTCGCGGTAGAATAAATTACCACGGATTTCCTTTTTGTATTGTTAAAATCCGAACAATCATGTAAAATAAACAGGTAATATTTATGGCTTTACATAGGAGATGATTATGACAGAGCATGAACAAATCAATACAGTGGATACTATGTTGCCGATTCCGAAGCTGTTTGCTTTTGGACTGCAACATGTGTTGGCTATGTACGCCGGTGCCGTGGCGGTGCCGATTATCGTTGCACAGGCGATGAATTTGCCCATGGAGGATTTGATTCGGCTTATTACCGCTGACTTGTTTACCTGCGGCATTGCAACACTGATCCAAACGTTAGGCTTCGGGAATGTAGGTGGTCGTATTCCCATGATTCAAGGCGTCACCTTTGCTTCTGTCGGTCCTATGGCCATGATCGGTGCACAGCACGGTATGCCGGCCATTTATGGAGCTATCATCTTAGCAGGGCTGTTTACATTTCTGGTAGCGCCATTCTTCAGCCGTTTCATTCGTCTATTTCCGCCTGTTGTGACCGGGACCATTATTACCCTTATCGGTATTAACTTGATGCCTGTGGCCATTAACTGGATGGGGGGCGGTGTGGGGAGCCCTGATTTCGGTAGTTATACCAACATTGGCCTCGGCTTTATTACGTTTTTGATCGTAGTATTTGTGTATAAGTTTGCTAAAGGTTTTCTGGGAAACCTTTCTGTACTAATTGGACTGATTGCAGGTACCGCGATTGCCTTTGCGATGGGGGTAGCAAGTTTTGAAGAAGTAGGGCGGTCCCAATGGGTGGCGTTTATTGAACCTTTTTATTTCGGATTACCTACCTTTGACTGGGCTTCTGTGGTTTCGATGATTGTCGTTATGCTCGTGGTCATGGTTGAAACCACGGGTGATAGTATTGCAATCGGTGAAATCGTAGATAAAAAGATCGGTCGAAAAGAGTTGGCCTCTATTATTCGGGCCGACGGCGTTTCAACAGTAATCGGCGGCGTTCTAAACAGCTTTCCCTATACGGCATTTGCTCAAAATGTAGGCCTTATTGCCGTAACAGGTGTTAAAAGCCGATTTGTAGTCGCTGCATCCGGTATTATTCTAATTCTATTAGGTATGTTCCCTAAATTGGCGGCCGTTGTTGCCAGTATTCCGAATGCGGTGCTCGGAGGTGCCGGTATTGCGATGTTCGGTATGATTATCGCCAGCGGCATACGATCTCTTGGTAAGGTCAGCTTTGATGGCAATCACAATTTGATGCTCGTTGCCATCAGTATCGGTGTAGCCATGATTCCAATTGCGGCTCCGACATTTTATATGAATTTCCCAGCATGGGCGCAGATTATTTTGCAATCCGGTATTACCTTCGGCAGCATTACAGCTATCTTACTGAATTTATTGCTCAATGGAGTTAATCACGGTGATGAGTTCCAGATAATGGGACGTCGGTAATTGTCGTGCCTTAGAAGAACCTTGCTTTATGAACTGCCCCTCCAAAATTTGGACACAATTTCTGGAGGGGCAGCCCATTATATGTGCGAGGTTCTTTTTTGTATGCAGGATTAGCCTTATATATCTGGAATAGACCGAATGAATCCCCGGGTTAATTGAAACAGTAAATAGATTAGTGATTAAATTCACAGGGAATTTGTATGAATATTATGTTATAATAAATAGATAAATGTAGAACTGTTTTGTGAAAGCTTTCACAAAAGAAATAGTGCAAGAAAAATTTTGATAAATTGATATTTATATAAAGTTATGTATTGATGTATTCCCATAAGAAGGGAAGGAGCACATGGCAGAAGGAAAAATTATTGCCATCTCTATCAGTGAGAGAAAAGGGCAAAAGAAACATAATATCGAATCGGCGAATCTCATCGTGGATCATGGTATGGAAGGGGATGCACATGCGGGAAACTGGCATCGTCAAATCAGTTTGCTGGGTATAGCCAGCATCGAGCATATGCGTGAACAAGGGGCAGATGTACATCCGGGAGATTTTGCGGAAAATATTACCGTTGAAGGGATGGTTCTTTATGAATTGGCTGTCGGCACGCGTCTCAAGCTTGGTAACGAAGCAATTTTAGAGGTTACTCAAATCGGTAAGGAATGTCATCAGGGCTGTGAAATCATGAAACAGGTCGGTTCCTGTATTATGCCCACACAGGGGATTTTTGGGAAGGTGCTTAAAAACGGTACGATTCGCGTCGGTGATGATGTATTGATTATTAAATAATGAATGTTAGTAAATGAGGTAGATTATGAAAGACGCATGGGGCCGTACCATTGAATATGTACGTCTGTCGCTGACAGATGCGTGTAATTTTTGTTGTCCCTATTGTCGGCCATCAGAGATTACGCCTCAAAGTCAAACTCAGTTGTTATCGGTCGATGAATGGATGCTTATTCTCAGTGCCTTTCATCGAATCGGTGTGAAAGCGGTACGCCTTACCGGCGGAGAACCGTTATTATACCCTCATATTGAGGATTTGTTGAGTCGAATTAAAAGCAGTGGCTGGTTTGAAGATATCTCCATGACAACCAATGGCAGTTTGCTGGCTTCACGGGCACAGAAGTTGAGAAAACTCGGATTACATCGTGTCAATATCAGTTTGGATTCCTTGGAAAGTGACGCATTTGCCGTTTGTGTAGGAAAAGAAGGGCAGTTGGACTCCGTTCTGAACGGTATCCGGAGTGCTATAGAGGCAAACTTTAAATCCGTTAAAATTAATACCGTATTGTCCCGGCACTGGTCGGATGGTGAAGTCCGATCTTTATTACAGTATGTTGAAAAATGGCCTGTTGTATGGCGCTTTATCGAATATATGCCGTTTCAGGGGGATGCTTTTCATGGACCGACATTTGATGAGTGGAAGTCCCAGTTAGAACGCGTTGTCGGAGACGCTCTTGTAGAGACGCATTCTGTATACGGCTTCGGCCCGGCTACGTATTTCAGCTTACCGAGCGGTAAAAATATAGGATTTATATTTTCTATGTCCCATAGCTATTGCGATTCCTGCAACCGTGTACGCCTTACATCGGACGGACAAATGAGACTCTGTCTCCTGCGTGATGACGAAGCCGATTTGGTGTCTTTGGTGCGCAACGGTATTTCGGAAGCAGCACTGGCGGATCACATCGAACGAGCTTTACAACGTAAACAGGAACGCCATGACGGTATTACTATGGAACAGCCGGAGCGACCTATGTGGCGCATTGGAGGGTAGTATGGGATTTTTTGATTTCTTGAAACCTCGATCCAAAACATTTGTTGAAGAATGTTGGCCCGGTGGTAAGATGTTACAAGTCCATATGGAGTATGATACACAAAAAGAGGTGTTTACCTATATGGGACGCTATGGTTTGCAGTTCAGTGTGCCTAAGGCGAAGTTGACGAATGTAATCGTGAAAGAAGTGAGCCGCACCCACAGTGTGTTGCAGATGTACAGCGATTCGGAATGCGTCGGAACTACCGATGTGATTCCTACCGAATCGTGTAATATCATAAAAGACTGGATGTTACAGTATTGATATATTCTAATATGCTATTTTATGGGAAGGAGTCTAATATATTCTTTACATTCCCATAAAATAGTCATATAATATATTTTGTTATGGACCACTAGCTCAGCTGGCAGAGCACCTGACTCTTAATCAGGGTGTCCAGGGTTCGAACCCCTGGTGGTCCACCATATTAAAAGAGAACTCACATGAACATGCGGGTTCTTTTTTTATTTATGAGATTAAATCTGTAATACCTTTTGTCCTATAATCCTTAAACTTGTAACATCTTCTGCTCTATACCCTAGTTTGATACCCTTGATTTTAAGTGTGCAGTTGAAGATTTACGTGTGCGGTACGATCAGATAGAATATATTGAAGCCACAAAAACATAAGTCATAGACAATAGAGCACAAATGCTTTACCATGAACATATAAAGGAGTTAAGTACTGGATTTATCAGGAGGTACAAAATGGCGGTAGATAAAAGCAGAACACAGGATGTGTACAAAGATGCGGGACAAAGTGTTAATTTTACGACTTTATTATTAAAGCGTGAAAATCACGATACTGAACTTGATGTTATTCGTGATATGGCGGATCGTATTCAGGCGATTAAGCGTTCCGTTAACATTCGGGCGAATAATGCGGGACTTGGTATCGCCTTCGGGTTCAGCTATCAAGGTTGGACGTACTTATTCCCGGATGCACCGCTACCAAAAGAATTAGAAGACTTTACCGGTATTAAGGGGGACAAACAGGATGTTCCTGCGACACCGGCGGACTTATTCTTACATGTACGCTCCAACGATGAATCAGTTACATATACGGTAGTGGATCAAATCATGGATTTTTTACGCCCTGTTACTGAAGTTGTTGATGAAACACATGGCTTTCACTATGAACAGGGCCGCGCTATCATTGATTTTGTGGATGGCACGGAAAATCCTGTAGATGAAGAAGCTGTAGAGTGGGGCGTTATCGGTGATGAAGATCCGGAATTCATAAACGGTTCTTATGCGTTTGCTCAAAAATATATTCATGATCTCGATGCATGGCGGGCATTGCCGACAGAAATGCAGGAAAAGTTTATCGGCCGTCGCAAATTCAGTGACATAGAGCTGGAAGATGATGAAAAGGATGAAGCGGCACATAATGTGGTGGCTCAAGATAACCGTGATGGGGAAGAACATAAAATCGTTCGGATGAACGTACCGTTCGCTCAACCCGGTCATGGTGTACGCGGCACATATTTTATCGGATACGCTCGTTACTGGGACGTAACAAAAACTATGTTGACGAATATGTTTACGCAGAATGATAAATTGTTAGATTATTCCAAACCGATAACCGGTATGCTGTTCTTTATTCCGTCTCTTGATACATTGGATGCTATCGCGGAAGAAGAAATATAATGTTACAAATATGGGGACTATTATTGTTGATGCGTATCTAAATATAGTTCCGAAAAATAGAAAGCGCTCCTTTTGGGGCGCTTTTATGCTATAATAAAACTTATTAGATTCCATAGAATGTAGTCCGTTTATAGATGAGGTATTTCATGAATTATACTAGCACCCGCGGTACAGTTGCGGTAAATGAAACCTATGCGTTGTTACATGGCTTGGCAGAGGACGGAGGCTTATATGTGCCTTCTTTATTCCCTGTTAACTGCTTGACATACGATGATGTGAAAGATAAAAGCTATCAAGAGGTAGCGGCTGTTGTATTGGCGAAACTATTTCCGTGCTTCTCCGAAGCTCATTTGAAGGATATGATTCATTCCGCCTACAGCGATGCGAATTTCAACACACGAGATATTGCGCCGCTTCATTCCCTATTGGAAAAAGTATCCGTACTGGAACTGTTCCATGGACGTACGCAAGCCTTCAAAGACATGGCGTTGTCTCTGTTCCCATATCTGTTGGTGGCGGCAAAAGAAGCGGAAGGTGAACAGAAGGAAGTACTCATCTTGACCGCCACATCCGGTGATACGGGCAAAGCGGCATTGGAAGGTTTTAAAGATGTGCCGGGTACTCATATTCAAGTATTCTATCCGACGGACGGCGTCAGCCCTATGCAGGCGGAACAGATGCAGAAACAGGAGGGGGTAAATGTCAATGTGACGGCTATTCGTGGTAATTTTGATGATGCTCAGCAATTCTTAAAGCGCTTATTCGTAGATAAAGAGACGGCCCGAGAGGTGGCGGAAAAGGGCGTTATGTTCTCCAGCGCTAACTCCATCAATATCGGGCGTTTGGCGCCGCAGGTGGTGTATTATGTCAATGCCTATGCTGAACTTGTGGCGCAAGGCGCAATCCATGAGGATGAAGCGTTTAATGTCGTGGTACCGACCGGTAATTTCGGTAATATTCTGGCTGCATATTATGCGAAAAAAATGGGGATTCCTATCGGTAAATTAATCTGTGCATCCAATCAGAATAATGTGCTCACCGAATTCTTTGAAACCGGCACATATGATATGAATCGTCCGTTTTATACGACTATCTCTCCGTCGATGGATATTCTTGAATCCTCGAACTTTGAACGTTTCTTATACTATATTTCCGGCGAGGATTGTGAAAGAACGGCGGGGTGGATGAAAGACCTTAAAGCGACGGGTAAATTATCTGTTAACGAAGAGGAATTCAAACGGGTTAAGGCGATTTTTTTCGGCGCTTATGTAGATGACGAAGAAACGAAGGAGATTATCGAACAGGTTTATAACTCCTATGGTTATGTGATGGATCCGCATACGGCTGTAGCTATGGGTGCATACATGAAGGAATTGGGAAAACATCCTGAAGACGGTGCTCGCCATACGATTATCGCATCCACGGCGCATCCGTTCAAATTCCCTACAGCGATTTGTGAGGCTTTGGATATCAAGGTGGGGGCGACTCCGTATGAAAGCTTGCATAATATCTCAGCTGTGACAGGCGTGGGATTCCCTAAACAACTGGAGGCGTTACAGTCTAAAGAATTACGCTTTACAAAAGCGATTGATAAAGAGAATATGAAACAGGAGATTTTAGATTTTGTAGATACATTCTCTAAATAATATGATGCCGCCTTTCCGAGGAAGGGCGGTATATCTGTATATTTAGCTGGGCGTTTACTAGCAATCAATCTGACTATCCAATTGAGTAATTAACTGAACTATCTATTTAATTAGCTACCTGACTATTTAGTATATGCAATATGGATTGTCAGCTTTATAGATTTATCGATCATTTATAGAACGATGGATTTAGAATTACATGGGGAGAAACAATTCAAGGAGGGGCTATGGCTAAAAAGGGCCTTATATATGCTTTATTATCCGCACTTTTATTCAGCACGATGAATGTATTTGTAAAATTGCTGGGTACTAATATTCCGCCCGGAGAGATTGCCTTTGCACGCGGGCTCTTCGGGACCGTTGCGGTACTTATCATCATGTATGTTAAGGGTATCCGATTTTCAAAGGAGGATCGGGGACTCCTTGTCATGCGCGGTCTATACGGCGGTTTTGGTATGGTATGTAATTTCATCGCTTTGGTGCACATGAAATTGTCCGATGCGACAATCCTGTTTCAGACGACGGGAATATTTGTTTTTATCTTTAGCGCTCTGTTTCTGAAAGAATCGATACCGAAAGGCGCCGGTAAATGGCTCTGTCTGATTCTGTTCGCTGTTATAGTCATGGTGAACCCGTTCAGCTATGATTCGTTTTCGTGGTATGCACTGGTGGCCATTTTAGGTGCAGCGTTGGCTGCGGCCGCTTATACGACGATACGAACCATTAGCAAGCGTGGACAGCACAGCAATTTTGAAATCATGGCGTACTTTCTGATTACCAGCATGTTTGCCGGCTTTATAGCGACTGATCAATTCGTGATGCCTCAAGGATATGACTGGCTTATTATCGCTATTATCGGCGGCATATCGGTGGTCGCTCAGTTCTGCCTGACCGGTGCATTTGTTACCACCAATGCGGTGGTGGCACAATTTTTGCAATACGTAGGCGTCTTCATCAGTTCGTTTTACGGATTTCTTTTCTTTTCTGAAAGTTTATCCGTATCGACGGTCTGTGCCGGTGTTGCCATGTTTATCGCGTCCGTTATGCTGGCGCGTTTAAAGGAACAAAGTTCTGTGGGGAGCGGTAAGGTTATAGAGGAAAAAAACAAATAAATGTCGAATATATACAATATAAGAACGTTGTATGACAGCTGGGGTGCTGATCACGGTCGTGATTGGCACCTTTTTATGTAAGTGATAATTTATAATTGTATGGATAAAAAATCATATATCAATTTAGTATCGGAGCAACAGGGACAATGAAGTGGATGGTGATGCGGTACGGTGCATTTACTGTTTGTTAGGTAGTTTATAAATTGCTCGACCGATTGCTTGTGGAGAACAGGTGGGAAGGAGGCTCTTATGTACATACGATGGATGCATATCGAAAACTATCGGAATTTGGCGGATGTGGTACTAAGCTTTCATAATGATATAAATTATTTTGTCGGTGAGAATGCCGTTGGAAAATCAAATTTTCTGGATCTTTTGGAAATTATCATGGAGTGTCGGGGCTTCGGTGAAGGCGATTTTACAGACGTAAATAAACCGATTCGTATAGATCTCGAATTATCCCTGGCGGAGTTAAATCATATATACCCTTTAGGCGGAATAGAGGCGGAGACTATAAAGAATATCAAATCCGCATCTACCGAAGATATGAAGGGAGCGAACAAGAAGAGCAAAACCTCAAGTAACGGCTTGAGTTTAAATAGTACTAATGATGATGTATTATCTTCGGGGCCCATATATCGGGTGCGCCTGGAGCAGGTTGTGCAGGAAGTATACCCTAGGTTATATAGAGTCGATGACGGACAGATGGAGCCGATGTCTTTGTCCATGGTTCGTCATGCGCTTTACGTATGCCATCGGGATACTTCGGAACGGGAGCTCTTTTCTATTCCATCCTCCATTTATGTTGAACTGGGACATCTTTTACAGAATTATGTGTCGAAACTCGAGGTGCCTGACCGTAGTATACAGCATGAAATCAACAGTTTGAGGGAGGATCTGGATCCATATTGCATGCTGAATGTACAGCATCTTATCGAGGTTTTGTCCACATCGGTTACGGTGGAACGAAAGTATTCCGCTGATAATGTTCGGCTTATCATGGCGGTAGCCTTAAAAATTCTCGCTCAGATTTATATGAAAGTTCGCAGTGCAACTACTAATTTAGAATCTTTACTCGTATATGATTCGGATGGGCATCGATATTTACCCATCTTTATCAGCGTGGATGAGCCGGAACTTCATTTAAGTCCTTATCTGCAACGGGCTGTGCTCAATTATTATCGACAAATTGCGACTAATGAGAATGAAGATTTTCTCGGACTTATTCGGGAATTATTTCAAATTGACGGACTGTTGGGACAGCTTTTCGTGGTGACACATAGTACGGATGCTCTTGTCGATGATTATCGCCATATTATTCGGCTGTATCGGGATGATCAGGATATGGTCTGTGCCGCTTGCGGCGTTACCTTTAACTTTCCGAAGGAAGTGGAGAAGCATCTGATTATGCATTTTCCTGAAGCGAAGGAGGCTCTTTATTCCCGATGTATCATTATTGTAGAAGGCGAGACGGAATATGGCAGTTTCGCAGGTTTTGGCAAGCGTTTGGGTGTGGATTTTGATTATTTTGGCATATGTCTTATCAATGCGCGCGGTGAATCCTCCATCAGCAAATTGCAAAAGCTGTTTCATAAATTTGCCATACCGACTGTGGCATTATACGATCGCGATGTGGAAGGAAAATATGCGAAAGGTAATGGAAATGTTTTTTACACCGATGAAATCTGCTTTGAAATGGATTTTGTAGCTCATTTACTGGAGTTGCGTAAACGATCCGTTATGGATGCCATTATCAGGGATATTATAGATGAAGGACGTCCGATGGTGACGAAGGATATGGCACGGCGCGGCTATGCGAAACTGGGGATTACAAAGAGTCAAATTGTACAACGCTGTCTGTCCAATATTTCAGATCGTAAAATAGATGACCTTCATATCTATTATTTCTCCTGGTTCTATGCGAATAAGGGGGTTATTGTAGGTCGTCGTATCAGTCAATTCCTGGATGCATCTTTAATCCCGCCCTCTTTCATAGCCGTCGTGGAGCGTGCAAAGACTTTATCGTTAGGATTGGCATAGAATCCCTATGGTAATTGATTCATTACTGAAATAAGATACCTATGCAAAAGAGTACGGCATAAATTGAGAAAGCTATATCGAAAAATCTTGACATCGAAGACTCTATCTTTTATCATTAGTAAAGTAATTAATAAATTATTTAGGAATTAAAAGATTTCGAGTATCAGGTGTTTAGGAGTAGTAAGATGAAAGAATTTTTAAACGATTTTAAAGCCTTTGCGTTCAAAGGTAACATGATGGACCTAGCTATAGGTATGATTATTGGTGCTGCTTTCACAGCATTGGTTAATTCTGTTGTAAACAATTTGTTTATGCCTGTCCTCAGCGTGTTCACAGGCGGTATTGATTTCAGTAATTTATATTTGCCATTGAGCACAGGTTCTAAAGATGCATTCATGGCCGGTGCTGATATCGCTACGGCGCGTGCAGCCGGTTCCGTATTGCCATACGGTACATTTATCACTGATTTGATTCAGTTCCTGATCTTGGCATTTGTTGTATTCTTGATGGTCCGCGGATTGGCTAAAATGATGAAATCCGCAAAAGAAGAGGACGTTGCTGAAGCTCCTGCAACGAAAGAGTGTCAATATTGTAAATCTGAAATCAATATTGATGCAGTTAAATGTCCTAACTGTACTGCAGATTTGAAATAATTTATATTTCGATTTTTGCAGAGCTCTTAAGCTGTTCTCGTTTAATAAAGAAGAATTCCTATACTTGCCCGCGCATATTCCTGATGTCGCTGCACAAGTACGGGAATTCTTTTTTATTGTATTAGATTTACGCTCTAGTATAAAATATATGTATATACTATAAATTTTTTGGAGGACTGATGCATATGGAACGAAAACCTCTAGTAGTTGTAAATGGACTTGTTCGCAAAGATGCGATTGCATATTTAAAAGAGCATGTAGAGGTACGTCAATGGACTGAAAAGACGGTGATGCCTCGCGAGACGTTAAAAGAGTGGCTCGTCGAAGCCGATGGCTTATGGAGCGTGAGACCGCTCGATGTAGATGCTGATCTTGTCAAAAATGCTCCGAAGTTGAAGGTTATCGCACAAGCTGCGGTGGGCTATGATAATGTGAAAATCGATGATTTGACGGCGGCAGGGATTCCTTATGGTAATACGCCGGGCGTTCTCAATGAAACGGTTGCTGAATTGGCTTTTACATTAATCGCTACTGCGAGTCGTCGGATTTTGGAGAATGCAAATTTTGTAAAAAACGGTCGATGGGCGCAAAGACCGTCCAATATTAAGGGTTTCGATTTGAGTCGTCGTACCTTGGGAATCATCGGTATGGGGGCAATCGGGGTATCCATTTCACGGCGTGCACGCGCATTTGGCATGACAGTTGTGTATCATAATCGTCATCCGCGTAATGATGATAAATTATATAAAACGACTTATATGGAACTCGATGAGCTGTTAGCGACCAGTGACGTGGTTTGTGTTATGGCTCCTCTTACTGATGAAACATACCATATGTGCGATGAAGCATTTTTCAGGAAAATGAAAAATACCGCATTGTTCGTGAATGTTGGGCGTGGGCCTATCGTTGATACGGAAGCCTTGATCAATGCTCTTGAAACGGGTGAAATCGATTATGCGGCCCTTGATGTAACAGATCCTGAACCGTTGCCTGCAGATCATCCGCTGCTATCTGTAGAAAATTGTTTGATCGTGCCGCATATAGGTTCCTATACAGACAGAACTCGTTATGATATGTCTATTCTGACGGCGGATAATATCATCGCCGGAGTTCATAAGAAACCGCTTAAAACATGTGTCAACGAAGAAGTGAATTACAAGAAATCTGTTTTGACAGAGGAAATCGCCTTAGAGGAATTGAAAAAAGCCGGCGTTGATTTGAGTGATTTCGATTAAACTTTCACAAGAATATGAAATATGTGCGGTCTTATGCGATATATGGTAAAATAAAAGAATATTTATCATGTGGAGGTTATAACGTTGGAACATAAAGATATTGAACAATCGGTAGCTCCGGAAGAAGTTGTATCAGTTAACTTTATCGAAGCTGAAATTAATAAGGATAATAAAAACGGTCGTTACGGCGGGCGTGTATTGACCCGTTTTCCGCCGGAGCCGAACGGATATCTGCATATAGGTCATGCAAAATCTATTTGCCTGAACTTCGGACTCGGTAAGGAATACAATGGGCTCACAAACTTGCGCTTTGACGATACAAATCCGACGAAGGAGGATGTGGAATACGTAAACTCCATTATGGATGATGTGAAGTGGCTCGGTTTCGATTGGAACGGGGATGTGCGCTATGCATCGGACTATTTCGGACAGATGTATGAATACGCCAAGAAATTAATTACGCTTGGCAAGGCTTATGTAGATGACCAGACGGCGGATGAAATTCGTCAAACACGCGGTGATTTTTCCACGCCTGGTACGAACAGCCCTTATCGCGACCGCAGTGTTAAAGAGAATTTGGCTCTCTTTGAAGATATGAAAAACGGTAAATTTAAGGATGGAGAAAAGGTTTTGCGTGCGAAAATCGACATGGCTGATCCCAATATCGTTATGCGTGATCCCGTTTTGTACCGTATCGTGAATGCGGACCATCATCGTACAGGCGGTGAATGGAAAATCTATCCTATGTATGACTTCGCTCATCCCATTGAGGATGCGATTGAACGCGTTACGCACTCCATTTGCACCTTGGAGTTTGAAGTTCATCGCCCGTTATATGAATGGGTTCTGGAGGACTGGGACGATACCGAAATTCCACGACAAATCGAATTCGCCCGGCTGAATGTAACCAAAATGGTTATGTCCAAACGTAAATTGCGCGCTCTTGTTGAGGAGGGGCTTGTGTCCGGTTGGGATGATCCCCGGATGCCGACCATTTCCGGATTGCGTCGTCGAGGGTATACGCCGGCTGCGATTCGCGACTTCTGCGATCGTATCGGCGTGGCTAAGGCGGACAGTATGGTAGATATTGCGCTTCTCGAATTCTGTATTCGCGAGGATTTGAAATTAAAAGCTATGCGCCCTATGGTGGTATTGGATCCTGTAAAAGTCGTCATTACGAACTATCCTGAGGGACAAACCGAACTCGTGACCATAGAAAATAATCCTGAAAACGAAGAACTCGGTACCCGTGAGGTTGTTTTCGGTCGTGAAGTCTATATTGAACGCAACGACTTTATGGAGGAACCGGTAAAAAAATTCTTCCGATTGGCTCCCGGAAAAGAAGTACGTCTCAAAGGGGCGTATTTCGTGACTTGCACAGATATCGTGAAGGACGGGGATGGAAATATTACGGAAATTCACTGTACCTATGATCCTGAAACGAAGAGCGGTAGCGGTTGCACGCGCAAAGTAAAAGGCACGTTGCATTGGGTGGAAGCATCCTCTGCGGTGGATATCGAAACGCGTTTATATGACTACTTATTGCGTGAAGATGCGGATGATAAGGATTTCTTAGCAAGCTTTAACCATGAGTCTCTACAGGTTTTACATAGTAAAGGCGAGGCATCCTTAGCTACAACTGTGCCGGGAGATCACTTTCAATTCTTACGCCAAGGTTATTTTGTGACCGATAAAGATAGCACATCCGATCATATCGTGGTGAATCGTATCGTCGGTTTGCGTGACAGTTGGGCTAAGCAACAGAAGAAATAATTGTATTATGATTCAGAATTTATTTAAACAATCGTGGTAAAATAAATCGATACGGAATTTTTAAAGAACCGTCCCGCGTGGGCGGTTCTTCATTAAATATGTTCTAATCAATTGAGGAGCTATGATGAAAAAATTACTATTACTTGCAATTGCAGCCTCTGTTTTGGTTAATGTTCCGGCTGTAAGTTCTGCTGCAAATATTAAGACGGTTATGAATAAAAACCAGAATACTACGTATCAAGGTATTAAAATGCCGGAGGGTGTGACGGTGTATAACAATAATCCGAAAGCCCTCTTCGCCGCAGAAGGCAAGAAGGACGTTAGAACCGCTCTGCTAGATGCCGGCGCCACATCTGCTAATGTATATACATTAAATATCAAAAACGGAAATGAAATGAATTATGCCGTTTATGCCGATGTGGTTTTAGGTAGGCAGTTGACCGGAGTTATGGGTGAAAGCAGAGGCGTTAGTACGGATTCATCTGCATTAGGGGCGTTGGTATCCTCTATTAACAGCGGAAATAATCCTGTTCTTAGTACATTTACCGTTGTCACTCCGTTAGCTAAACAGGGGAATACATATGAAGGAACATTAAAACATAGAGGCGTAGCTAATAATAATTCTTATGAAGAAGTTCTACATGTCATGTTGTTCGATGACAAGTATACAGGACCTAAAGCCCGTTTTATAGCTATTGATGCGGAAAGCGATGCCAAGATATTTCCAAAGGTAAAAGAATTATTACAAAGTAAAACTAAATAAATATTGAAAGTATATATCAATTATTCTTGACAATTTTTCTAATCAAGAGTACCATGTGGATATAGGAATTGTTCTCAAATAAAAACATCCTATGTAGATATGCAGCAGGTAGGTAAAACTTTGATGAATTCAATTGACCAAATCATTGGATTTCATTGTGCACCGGCAATTCGTGGCATCAAGCTATCGAATTTGGTTTCTATTCCACGGGACATGAATGAGCAGATCCAATTAGTATTGACTGAATATAATAAAGAGTTCAATGAAATGGGTTTGTTCTTCTTTGAATTGTGTCGCTGTAAAGCGCGTAGACTGTTACTGGTGTTTCGTGAAACCCAATTACGAGACTATGTGCGGCAACCTGCGGTGATGACATTCTTGAAAGCATACGGTTATCATGAGCGGATGAGTATTATGGAAATGCTTGAACATTTGCGGTACCGTATGGAAGCTAGCGTTGATTTTCCTCATGAAATCGGTGTATTTCTCGGATATCCTCTAACCGATGTGAAATACTTTATTTCACGACGTGGTGCAGGCTACCACATGTGTGGGGAATGGAAAGTCTATGATGATGTGATAGGCGCACAGCGTTCTTTCATGTGTTATAAAGCATGTCGACAGTATTGTCAAACTCAATTGATGTTGGGAAAAACATTTGGTTCATTGGTCGCAAGAACGGCCTAGGAGGTAGAAGATGATTGGTGTAATTTATTGGTCCGGTACAGGTAATACAGAACAAATGGCACACGAAGTAGCTGAAGGTATCAAGGCTGCTGGTCAGGACGTGGAAGTTAAATCTGTTTCTGAAGTATCCGTAGATGAAGCAGCTGCTTATGAAAAATTAGCTCTCGGTTGTGCAGATATGGGTGCGGAACAACTTGAAGAAGGCGAATTTGAACCGTTCTACACTGAATTGGAAGGTAAATTGAGTGGCAAGAAATTGGCCATCTTCGGCTCCTATGGTTGGGGCGGTACATGGCTTGAAGATTGGGGCGCTCGCATCAAAGATGCCGGTGGAGTACTTGTTGCTGACGGCGTTGCTATTTTGGGTGAACCTGATGATGATGGTAAAGCACAATGTCAAGAATTAGGTAAAACATTGGCGAATGCATAATATAATAGAATAGATAAGGCTGTAATAATGACGATGTCATTATTACAGCCTTTTTTTCTGTTTTCATGGTTACGTTAATGATATATGAGTCAGAATTTATTTTGATATCTATATGATATAGATGGTATAAAACAGCTGTATTCATAGCATTTTCTGTGCTCTTATAAATAATTACATATAAAATTATATTTATAAATAACTTTTATGCATAATATGGTTGCATTTTTATAAACATATGACTATAATCAAAGTAAAGAGACCTAACAAATTGTTAGGTATAAACAAAAATTGTTAGAGGAAATCTAAATATACCGATGAAGGCTATAGTAAGGTTGTAAATTAACATGACCATGTATAGATGAGAGGGTGATTATATCGATGAGTACGTTGGATCGGTTACGGGTCATAGCTCATGGACTAGCCATACAGTTCGGCCAGTCTTGTGAAGTGCTGATACATGATTTACAGCATGATATCGATTCATCCCTTGTATATATTGAAAATGGGAATATAACAAATCGTCATGTCGGAGACGGTCCGTCTCATGTTGTTCTGGATGTACTTCGTCATGATGATGGAGGGGACGGTCGTTTTGGATATCTTACAAAAACGAAGGAAGGTCGTGTCTTGCGATCATCAACGATGTATATCCGTGATGATAACGGTAAGATCGCGTATTTGTTAGGAATTAACCAGGATATAACAGATTTGGTTATGATGCACAGTACATTGGAACATCTTATCGGCATTGGAAATGATGATTCCGAATCGGTTGAAAGGATTACAACCAGTGTTTCCGATTTATTGGATGACTTACTCCAAGACGCAGAGCGATTAGTTGGAAAACCGGGTGTTTTGATGAATAAAACGGAGCGTCTTAAAGCGATTGCTTATTTAAACGATAAGGGTGCTTTTTTAATCTCTAAATCTTCTGAGAAGATTGCAGAGTATTTTAATATTTCCAAGTTCACTTTATATAGTGACTTGAATGCTGTTAAGGAAGAATCATAGGAGGCTAATATGGAACGAATTCAGTGGGTACGTAATACGATGGCACCATCCAGTGACAAATTTCTGTCAGTTATGGATGTTCAGGAAATAAAGAAAGCTAAAGCATTTCATGAAAGCTTTCCGCAATATAGCGTTACACCACTTGTATCACTTAAACACTTAGCATCTTATATCGGTGTTGATTCACTTTATGTGAAAGACGAATCATATCGATTTGGGCTTAATGCTTTCAAAGTATTGGGCGGTTCTTATGCGATAGGTAAATATGTGGCACAGCAACTTGGTAAAACGATTGCCGATGTACCATACGATGTTTTGACATCCAAGAAGCTGAAAGATGATTTTGGTCAAGCTACATTCTTTACTGCTACCGACGGTAATCATGGTCGCGGTGTAGCATGGGCAGCTAATAAATTAGGTCAAAAGTCGGTAGTATTTATGCCGAAAGGCTCTACGGAGTATCGTAGACAACAGATTGAAAACGAAGGCGCTACCGTAACGATCGAAGAATTTAACTATGATGAGTGCGTACGACTTGCTACGAAGAAATCTAAAGAAGTGCCGAATGGTGTTGTAGTTCAGGATACAGCATGGGAAGGCTATGAAGAAATTCCGAATTGGATTATGCAAGGCTATGGCACGATGGCTATGGAAACGGCAGCTCAATTAGAAGAGGATCATTGCAAGGTTCCAACTCATGTTTTTGTACAGGCCGGTGTAGGATCTCTTGCCGGTTCCGTAGTAGGATACTTCAGTAATTTATATAAAAATGAAAAGAAGAAACCGAAACTCGTTGTTGTAGAAGCCGAAGCAGCGGCATGTTTATATAAAGGTGCTGTTGCCGGTGACGGAGATCCTCGTATTGTAGATGGTGACCTTGAAACGATTATGGCAGGACTTGCATGTGGTGAACCAAATACCGTGTCATGGGATATTTTACGAAACCATGCAGATGTATTTGTAGCCGCTCCGGATTGGGTTGCACGTCTCGGTATGCGCGTCGGAGGTGCTCCGATTAAGGGCGATACACCGATTACAACAGGTGAGTCCGGTGCTGTTCCGTTAGGACTGGTGACGGCCATTATGACGATGCCGGAATATGAAGACTTACGGAAAGAATTAGAATTAGATGCGTCTTCAAAGGTACTCTGCTTCTCCACTGAAGGGGATACGGACCCTATGAGATATAAAAACATTATGTGGTATGGTGAAGATCGATAGGAGGTATTATTTATGGATTTACAAGCAGTTAAACAAGCGGCAACAACTTATGGCCCGGCAATGACAAAGTTCTTACGTGAAATCGTGGCATTCCCTGGTGAAAGTGCTGAGGAAAAAGACCATGTAAAACGCATAGAGCAGGAAATGAAGGACCTAGGATTTGATGAAGTCGAAGTAGATCCTATGGGTAATATTCTCGGATACATGGGTACCGGGAAAACTCTTATCGCATTTGATGCTCATATTGATACTGTAGGTATCGGTAATCGTGACAACTGGAATTTTGACCCGTATGAAGGCTTTGAAGATGAAACTAAAATCGGCGGTCGCGGCGTATCCGACCAATTAGGTGGCATCGTATCCGCTGTATACGGCGCTAAAATCATGAAAGATTTGGGTCTGTTAAGTGATAAATATCGCGTACTTGTTGTAGGTACGGTACAAGAAGAAGACTGTGATGGTCTTTGCTGGGAATACATGATTAAAGAACGCAATATTCGTCCTGAGTTCGTTGTATCCACAGAACCTACTGATGGCGGTATCTACCGTGGTCAACGCGGTCGTATGGAAATCCGCGTTGATGTACAAGGCGTATCTTGCCATGGTTCTGCTCCTGAACGCGGTGACAACGCAATCTATAAGATGGCAGATATTCTTCAAGACATTCGTGAGTTGAATGCGAACTCTGCTGATGAAAGTACAAAAATTAAGGGTCTCGTAAAAATGCTTGATCCTAAATTTAACCCGGATCATTATGAAGAAGCTCGCTTCTTGGGTCGTGGGACAGTAACCACTTCTCAAATTTTCTATACATCTCCAAGCCGTTGTGCAGTAGCTGATTCCTGTGCGGTTTCCTTGGACCGTCGTATGACTGCCGGGGAAACATGGCAAAGTTGCTTGGCGGAAATCGAAGCTTTACCACATGTTAAAGAATACGGTGCAAAGGTATCTATGTACGAATATGCACGTCCATCCTGGACAGGGTTAACATATCCTATTGAATGTTACTTCCCGACATGGGTTATTCCTAAGGATCACAAAGTAACAAAAGCATTGGAAGAAGCGTATACCAGCCTATATGGTACTGAACGAATCGGCGCACCTGATACCGTAGAAATGCGTAAAGCCCGTCCGTTGACTGATAAATGGACATTCTCCACGAACGGCGTATCCATTATGGGCCGTAACGGTATCCCATGTATCGGCTTCGGTCCTGGTGCGGAAGCACAAGCACATGCTCCTAATGAAATTACATGGAAACAAGATCTCGTAACATGTGCGGCTGTATACGCATTATTACCGACAGTTTATTGTAAAGGCTAATAATTATTCATTTATATCATATAGTTAGCAATTAAAATGATAGTTAATATATAATCGGTTAGCGGTTATTAAGAAAATACATATAGGATTGTACCTTTTATAAAGGTAATGAGTATAATTTGGCACTAAGTAGCCCTACGGGGATATGAAAGAGAGGATATATTTATGACGGACTTCAATAAAAGTATTGAAACTTTACAAGGCTTAGATGTTAGCAAAATGTACGGCGAGGATTTCTTCCTGACCTGGGAGAAATCTGATGACGAATTGAAAGGGGTATGGGCGGTTGCTGATGCATTACGTGCTCTTAGAGAACGCAACATTTCTACTAAAGTATTCGACAGTGGATTGGGCATATCCTTATTCCGTGATAATTCCACAAGAACCCGCTTCTCCTTCGCATCTGCATGTAACTTGTTAGGTCTTGAAGTTCAAGACTTGGATGAAGGTAAATCTCAAATCGCTCATGGCGAAACAGTTCGTGAAACAGCTAACATGATTTCCTTCATGGCTGATGTTATCGGTATCCGCGATGATATGTATATCGGTAAAGGTAATGCTTACATGCATGAAGTATCTAACGCCGTTAAAGAAGGTCATGAAGACGGCGTGTTAGAACAACGTCCTACACTTGTTAACTTACAATGTGATATCGATCATCCGACACAAATCATGGCTGATACGGCACATATTATTCGTGAATTCGGTGGTCTTGAAAATCTTAAAGGTAAAAAAATCGCAATGACTTGGGCATACTCACCATCTTATGGTAAACCTTTGTCTGTGCCTCAAGGTGCTATCGGCTTATTTACTCGTCTCGGTATGGAAGTCGTTTTAGCTCATCCTGAAGGCTATGAAGTAATGCCGGAAGTTGAAGAAATCGCTAAAAAACAAGCTGAAGCGAGCGGCGGTTCCTTCCGTAGAACTAACGATATGAAGGATGCTTTCAAAGATGCAGACATCGTATATCCTAAGAGCTGGGCACCATTCGGCGCGATGGAAAAACGTACAAAGTTGTACGGGGACAACGATCAAGAAGGCATTAAAGCATTAGAAAAAGTACTTCTTGAGGAAAATGGTAAACATAAAGATTGGGCATGTACCGAAGAGATGATGAGTCTCACTAAAGACGGTAAAGCTCTTTACTTACATTGCTTACCGGCAGATATTACAGGTGTAAGTTGTGATGAAGGTGAAGTGGACGCAACAGTGTTCGACCGCTATCGTATACCTCTTTACAAGGAAGCAAGCTACAAACCATATGTTATTGCAGCTATGATTTTCCTCAGCAAATTTAAAAATCCTGTAGAAACCTTAAAAGAATTAGAACGGAAGGGAACTGAACGAGTTCAACCGTAAAGTAAAGTTTAGGGGCCATCCGTTGTTGATGGCTCCTTTTTATTCTTAAATTAGTTGTTATGAGGAATAACATGAAGAAAAGAGTTGTAGTAGCATTAGGGGGGAATGCATTAGGTAATTCCCTACCGGAGCAAAAAATTGCAGTAAAGAGTACGGCGAAAACTATTGTGGACCTTGTTGAATCGAATTGTGATGTAGTAGTAACGCATGGTAATGGACCTCAAATCGGTATGATCAATAATGCCATGGCAGCGTTGACTCGTGAAAAAGAAGGGCAGCCAAATACTCCGTTATCCGTATGTGTAGCGATGAGTCAGGCTTATATTGGTTATGATTTACAAAATGCTCTCCACGAAGAGCTCCTTAACCGTGGGATTAAAGATCTGCCTACAATGACTATGGTTACGCAGGTATTAGTTGATCCCAAAGATCCGGCTTTCAAAAATCCTACGAAACCGATTGGTCACTTTATGACCAAGGAAGAAGCTGAATACGCAGAAAAAAATTACGACTACGTGGTAAAGGAAGATTCCGGCCGTGGCTATCGTCGTGTGGTGGCATCTCCGGCGCCTAAGGAGATCATCGAATTAGATGCGATTAAAGGCTTAGTAGGTAAAGAGTTAATCGTGGCTTGTGGCGGCGGCGGTATCCCTGTTACCAGAGAAGGCAACGAACTTCATGGTGCAGCCGCTGTTATCGATAAAGACTGGACCAGCAGCCTGCTTGCTCAAGAAATTGATGCTGATATTCTCGTTATTTTAACAGCTGTTGAAAAAGTAGCCGTTAATTTTGGTAAAGAAAACGAACAATGGCTGGACGAAATCTCTGTTGAACAGGCTAAAAAATATATCGAAGCCGGTGAATTCGGAGAAGGGTCCATGAAACCTAAAGTGGAGGCCGCCGTTGCATTTGCGGCATCTAAGAAGGGGCGTGTTGCAATTATCACATTATTGGAAAAATCCAAGGACGGTATAGCAGGAAAAACCGGCACGCGTATCGTATTACAATAACATATAGATTTATAAGTATACATTTCAACCAATTGTTGAGGAGGTGTCCAGGTGATTATATTAGGTAAAGGTACTGTAATTACTCGTGATGCTGATAGACCTATCATTTATGATGGTGCTGTTGCCATCGACGGGACTCAAATTGTTGATATCGGCACATATAATGAATTATGTAAAACTTATGAAGATGCACAAATCATCGATGCCCATGGCGGTTTGATTATGCCCGGCTTTATCAATGCACATCACCATATTTACTCTGCGCTTGCACGCGGTTTATCCTTACCGGGTCCGGCGCCGACGAATTTCGGTGAAATCTTGGAGGGGCTATGGTTTTATTTAGATAATAAACTGACTGCTCCTGATGTGAAAGCCAGTGCATTACTTACTTATTTAGGTTGTATTGAAAATGGGGTAACGACTATTTTCGACCATCATGCGAGTTATGGTGAAGTTCCTAATAGTCTATCCATCATTGCCGATGCGGCTAAACAATTCGGGGTTCGTTCTTGTTTGTGCTATGAAGTGTCAGATCGCAATGGTCCGGATCAAATGAAAGCGGCCGTTGCAGAAAATGTTCGTTTTGGTAAAGAGGCGAAACAAGATCCATCCAGACTGGCGGCGATGATGGGCTTGCATGCATCTTTCACATTGAGCACGGAAACATTAGATTATGTGAAAGCTCATAATGAGGATCAGTTGGGATATCATGTTCACGTTGCGGAAGGCCCTGAAGATGTGGCAGATAGTAAAGAAAAGTATGGCATGAGTCCTGTAAAACGCCTCGTAGAGGCCGGTATTTTAGGCCCGAAGAGCATAGCAGGGCACTGTGTTCACGTATCTGATGAAGATGTGCAATTATTGAAGAAATCGAAGGCTAGGGTTGTACATAATCCGGAAAGTAACATGGGGAATGCCGTCGGCACAACAGATATTTTGAAACTGTTAGAGGCGGGCATTACCGTTGGCCTTGGTACGGATGGATATACAAATGACATGCTTGAATCCTACAAGGTTGCTAACTGTCTCGTGAAACACGAACAGCATAAACCATATGTGGGATGGGGAGAAGTACCTCACATGTTATTTGAAAATAACCGTAACATGGCGAATGAATTCTTCGACACTACAGTAGGTATTCTTAAAAAGGGTGCTGCAGCTGATGTGATTGTTCTTGATTACACGGCGCCGACACCACTTGATGAAAATAACATCAACGGGCATTTACTGTTCGGTACTAACGGTATGTATGTGGTAACCACCATTAGTGACGGTGTGCCGCGCATGATCGATCGTCAATTACAAGGTATAGACAAGTCTGCTGTAATGGGTGAAATTTTAACGACATCTAAAAGTTTATGGAAACGACTCAACCCATAAGACCAAGCGCTTTTGAAGGAGTGTGATTTTATGAGTGATATTATGTATCCGGTAAGTTTCGGAAAATTGATGAATCACATTATGACTGAGTACAAGATGTACAATCGTATTTATAATGTAAACAAAATTCATCGCACAAAACATAATCAACGATTGAATATTTTTGGAAAATCCATTGAAAATCCCGTAGGGCCGGCGGCAGGTCCTAATACGCAGTTAGCACAAAATATCGTGGCCTCCTATGTGGCCGGTGCTCGCTGTATCGAATTGAAAACTGTACAGATCATGTACGGTGAGGAACTAGGTATTCCTAGACCTTGTATTTACTCTGTAGACGAAGCATACAATGTGGAATGGTCTTCTGAATATAGCTGTGATGAAGCTGCCGATGAATACATCAAAGCTTGGTTTGCTTTAAAACTGATTTCTAAGGAACTGGGATTAGGTGATCCGGACGGTTTCCTATTTATCATGAGTGTGGGCTATAATTTAGCCGGCATCAAGAGCCCTATGGTTGATAAGTTCATCAATACAATGCGCAGTGCATCCCAGTCTCCTATGTGGAATACTTGCAAACAGTGGTGCCTGGATCATGTAGATGAATTTGAACATATCGATGTTGACTTTATCAACTCCATCGACGATGAGCTCTGTCAGGCGATTACATTGTCTACCATGCACGGTTGTCCGGCAGAGGAAATCGAGTCTATCTGTTCGTATTTAATTAGCGAAAAAGGACTTAACTTATACTTGAAATGTAATCCTACATTGCTAGGCCCTAAACGCATTAGAGAGCTTCTGGATAATGCGGGTTTTGAATACATCGATTTTGATGATCATCAATTCGAGGTGGATCTGCAATTTGACAAAGCTATTCCAATGTTAGAACGTCTTATCGCTCTTGGTGAAAAACATAACAAGATTTTTGGCGTAAAATTGACAAATACATTCCCTGTACAAATTCATAATAATGAATTGCCGGGTGAGCAAATGTATATGTCCGGTAAATCCTTGTTACCTGTAACAATTGGTGTGGCTGAGCTATTAAGTGCTCAATTCGGCGAACGTTTACCTATGTCTTATAGCGGCGGTGCTGTAAAACAGAACATCAAAGCTATTTTTGATTGCGGTATCTGGCCTGTAACTGTATGTACTATTCTTTTACAAGGAGAAGGATACAATACATTTAAAGGGTTAGCGGATGAAGTGGAGTCAACTGATTACAATGCCGCGTTAAAGGTTCATAAAGAACTTATCGCTGAACTTGCTAAGGATATCGCTGATAATAAGATTTATAAGAAGAGCGATGTGATGAAGAAGAAACGGGAGGCGATGCAGTCCTTCCCTGGTACACACAGCGCTGACTATCGTTGTCGTGTGACATGTGGTTCTTGTGTTCGCGTATGTCCAAACAGATGTAATGAAGTCATTACCGTAAATGATGTCAAATTGATCATTCATATTGATCAAAGTTGTAATGAATGTGGTAACTGTGCATGTCATTGCGTAGAACCTTGTCAACCGTACAAGGATCGTATTACATTCTTCCACAATAAAGAAGCGATGGCGGATAGTACGAATGATGGATTCTACATTGAAGGTACCAGCTGTGGCTATCGTTTTAAAGGTGAGGAAGCTGTATGTGACATTGATGCATTACCGGACGAATTGAAAGGAGTTGTACATGCTTTCTGTAAGGAGCATGTGTACTATGTATCATGATTATCATACAACAGGGGGAACTGGTCTTATCTGATCGAACCCTTACCGGAGACTTATTGATTGATGGTGATAAAATTGTAGCCATTGATGAACATGTTCCTGTTCCGGATGGAGCCAAGGTCATTGACGCACAAGGTTGTTATGTATTTCCTGGATTTATAGATCCTCATACGCATTTCCAGATGACAAATGCATTGGCATCCACTGCGGATGATTTTGATAGCGGTACGAAGGCTGCTATCCTTGGAGGAACCACTTCCATCATAAATTTTGCTTCTCCCGAAGACGGTTCTCTTTGTAAGGGGTTGGAAGTTCACAAAGGGCGTGCCTCAGGTCATTGCTCGTGTGATTATAAGTTCCATATGGAACTTATAGAAATGAATGATGAAGTGGCCCGTGAGATTCCGAAGGTGGTGGCTGCCGGTGTTTCATCCTTTAAGGTCTACTTGGCCTATGGATTCCGCTTAACGGACCGCGAAATCTATGATGCCATCGAAGCGATTAAACCCACAGGCGTACTCATTGCGGCTCATTGTGAAAATGGTGATCTTATCGATGCTCTTGTAGCGGATAAGCGCAAACGTGGTGAATTAGACGTCGGCAATCATCCACTTACGAGACCCGCCATGATTGAAGCGGAGGCGATAAAGCGTTTCAGTACTATCGGTGCGGCACTTGATTATCCCGTGCATATTGTTCATGTCAGTTCGGAAGAAGGGCTTTACCAAGTTCTTGACGAACGCGATCTGGGGCATGCGATAACATGTGAAACCTGTCCTCAATACCTGGTGCTTGATCAGTCTTTATATAATTTACCCGATTTTGAAGGTGGTAAATATGTGATGAGTCCTCCTCTTAGAACTGAAAGGGATCAATTGATATTAAAACAGGCACTTTTAGAGGGCGTGTTCCAAACGATCGGTTCAGATCACTGCAGTTTCAACTTTGAAGGTCAAAAGTCTCAAGGTCGTAATGATTTTACCCGCATTCCCGGAGGTATTCCCGGGGCGGAAGAACGGGGAATCGTCGCTTATGATGTATTGGTCAACCAATGCAATATGAACGTCGTAGAATTTATGAAATTAGTTAGTGAAAACCCGGCTAGATTATACGATATGTATCCTAAGAAGGGGACATTATCCGTTGGTAGCGACGGGGATATTACAATTGTCGATAAGAATGTGAAACACATTCTTTCAAAAAAGTCAGCCCATACAAAGGCAGACTATATACCGTATGAGGGTTTAACCGTAACCGGTAAGATACGGGATGTAATCCTCAGAGGTCACCATGTGGTACAAGATGGATCCTTACGAGAATCATATCTTGGTGAATGTATTCCTTAGTGAAAGGAGGGCTATATATGTACCGCTTTCAAGTGAATGGCACCTATCATGAGGTTCAAGAAGATCAGCGTTTGATTGATTATTTGCGAGCTGATTTGAAATTGACGGGCACTAAAGAAGGTTGTAGTGCTGGTGCTTGTGGTACGTGTACAGTAATTATAGACGGGAAAAAAGCAAAAGCTTGTGTAACTAAATTGTCTCAATTGGATGGTAAATCGGTTGTAACTATCGAGGGGCTGTCTGAAAGAGAAAAAGCGGTATACACATATGCTTTTGGTGAATGCGGAGCGGTGCAATGTGGTTTCTGTATACCAGGTATGATTATTAGTGCAAAGGTATTAATTGATGAAAATAATGACCCTACGTCAGACGATATAAAAAAGGCGATTATGGGAAATATTTGTCGTTGTACGGGCTATGTCAAGATTGAAGAGGGCATACGCTTAGCAGCTAAGATATTCCGTGAAAACTTACCTGTTCCTGAAAAGGATAATAATGCGTCTATCGGCGCTCGCCTACACCGTGTTGATGCAGAGGAAAAGGCACTCGGCACCGGTCAATATAGCGATGATGTCTTTATAGACGGTATGATTTATGCCAAGGCGGTTAGAACAAAATATCCGCGAGCTAAAGTTGATCGTATTGATATCTCTAAAGCTTTAGAGCATCCTGCATGTGTAACAGTATTAACCGGTGCTGATGTACCGTTTAACAAGACCGGGCATTTGATTCCGGACTGGGATGTACTCATTAAAGAGGGGGATATTACTCGTTATATTGGCGATTCGGTTGCATTAGTAGCGACGACAGAGAAGAAATACCTAGATGAAGTATGTAATCTCGTTGAGGTTGAGTATACGGAATTAGAACCGATTCTCGATCCGATGGATGCACTAAAACCTGATGCGCCAAAACTACATCCGGATGGAAATATATTATCTCATCAAACCTTATCTAGAGGGGATGTGGACAAGGCTATTGCAGAGGCTGCATTCGTAGTAACAAATCATTACTCTACACCTCAAACAGATCATGCATTCATGGAGCCTGAATGTGCTGTTGCATATCGCGAAGGTGATGAAATTCATCTTTATTCGGGCAGTCAGAATGTTTTTGATGATCGCCGTGAAGTTGCTCGTATGTTGGGTATCCCGAATGAATCCGTAAAGGTTCACGGTATGCTCGTAGGCGGCGGCTTTGGCGGTAAAGAAGATATGTCTGTACAACATCATGCATCGCTTATGGCATGGATTACAGGAAAACCGACAAAGGTCTTGTTCTCTCGCCAAGAAAGTATCAATGTTCATACGAAGCGTCATGCTATGGAAATGGATATTACCACCGCATGTGATGCGGAAGGTAATTTAGTTGCCAGTAAGGTGAATATCGTATCGAACTGCGGTGCATATGCATCATTAGGCGGACCGGTACTTCAACGGGCCGGTACTCACTCCAGCGGTCCTTATCATTTTGATAATTTCTCCTTTGACGGTATTTGCGTATATACAAATACTATTCCTGGTGGGGCTTACCGTGGATTTGGTGTAACGCAAACCGTTTTTGGTCAAGAACAGAATATTGATGAACTGGCTGCTCTTGTGGGGATGGATCCTTGGGAGTTCCGCTATAAAAATGTAGTACGGCCTGGTGATTCATTGCCGAATGGACAAATTTGTTCGGAAGAGACCGCTCTTGCAGAATGCCTGGAAGCCGTAAAGGATGCCTATTATGCATCTGACCGCACCGGTCTTGCGGTATGTATGAAAAATAGCGGTATCGGTGTAGGCTTACCTGATACGGGCCGCGTTATTCTAGAGGTTCGCAACGGTCAGGTTCGCATCCGCACGGGTGCTGCTTGTATCGGTCAGGGGATGGCTACCATGGCGACACAGGTGCTCAGTGAAACAACGGGCTTAAGTAGTGATAAAATCGTTGCGGAACATCCTGATACTGTGCGCACACCGGATTCCGGTACAACTACCGCGTCTCGTCAGACACTTTTTACCGGTGAGGCTACGCGTAAAGCGAGTCTTCGTTTGAAAGAAATGTTGGAAACGAAAACATTAGAAGAGTTGGATGGCGTGGAAATTTATGAAGAGTTTCTTGGTGAAACGGATCCGTTTAACTCGGATAAACCTCATCCAAAGAGTCACGTTGCCTATAGTTTCGGGGCTTGTGTGGCAACAATTGGTGAAGATAATAAAATTTCCGACTTGCATGTAGCTTATGATGTGGGTCGTGTTATCAATCCACAATCCTGCTCCGGACAAGCTGAAGGTGGCGCTATTATGGGGATGGGCTTTGCTGTAACGGAGGATTTTGTTTACAATGAAGGCTTTGTAACGTCTAAATATGGTACTCTTGGACTCCTCAGATCCACTCAATGTCCTCCGATTCATGTAGATTTGATTGAAAAAGGTAAACCAGATCAATATGCATATGGTGCTAAGGGGATTGGTGAAATTTCAAGCATTCCGATCGCACCGGCTATTGCAAATGCGTATCGTCGCATCGACGGAGAACCGCGTAGGTCCTTGCCGATTAAACATACGGGTTATAAAAAATAAATTTCTACCTAACGGGGCGGGGTTCGTATAATCCCGACCCATTAGGTTCCTATGTGAAGTCGATGAGAGTTCTAATCTCTATCATGTACGAGAAAGTATGACTATATTAAGTAACTAAAACGTAAGATATGAGGTGTTTATTATGCTTAAAGGCAATTCCGGTGTCAATCATGTAGATGGTATGGTACCGTTCACACAATTATTTGCATATGGTTTGCAGCACGTGTTGGCGATGTACGCCGGTGCTGTGGCAGTACCGATTATTATTGCCCAAGCCATGCATTTACCGATTGAAGATTTGATTCGCTTGATTACGGCCGATTTGTTTACCTGTGGTATCGCCACATTGATTCAAACATTAGGCTTCGGCCCGGTCGGGGGACGTATTCCTCTAATTCAGGGGGTAACATTTGCCTCTGTAGGACCTATGATTATGATCGGTCAACAACATGATATCACCACCATTTATGGTGCGATTATCGTAGCGGGCCTGTTTACCTTCCTTGTAGCACCGTTTTTCAGCCGTTTGATCCGTCTGTTCCCGCCGGTTGTAACGGGGACAATTATTACAATCATTGGTATCAACCTGATGCCTGTTGCTGTTAACTGGATGGGCGGTGGCGTAGGTAATCCGAACTTTGGCGATCCGCTCTACATCGCACTCGGGGTGGCGACATTTATTATCGTTGTATTAACCTATCGTTTCGGTAAAGGATTCCTTGGGAATCTGGCCATCCTGGTAGGGCTTATTCTCGGTACCGCATTGGCTATGATTACGGGTATCACTGATTTCTCCGAAGTAGGTCGTTCGCAATGGATTTCTGTTGTTCAGCCATTCTATTTCGGCTTACCGACATTTGATGTGGCTTCAATTCTGTCTATGATCGTCGTAATGCTTGTAGTTATGGTGGAAACGACAGGTGATAGTATCGCTGTTGGTGAAATCGTAAACAAACATATCGGTCAGAAAGAATTGGCAGCTGTTCTCCGTGCTGACGGTTTATCCACCGTCATCGGTGGGGTTCTTAACAGTTTCCCTTATACAGCGTTCGCTCAAAACGTAGGTCTTATTGCCGTAACACGTGTAAAAAGTCGTTTTGTTGTTGCCGCTTCCGGCGTTATTCTGATTTTATTAGGCCTTTTTCCTAAGTTGGCAGCTATTGTCGCTTGTATTCCGAATGCCGTATTAGGCGGGGCGGGGATTGCCATGTTCGGTATGATTATTGCGAGCGGTATCCGCTCTCTTGGTAAAGTTAGCTTTGATAATAACTATAACTTGATGCTTGTTGCTATCAGTATCGGTGTATCCATGATTCCGCTTGCAGCACCTCAATTCTATGCACACTTCCCGGCGTGGGCTCAAATTCTATTGAAGTCCGGGATTACAGCGGGTAGTATCGTTGCTGTTATTTTAAATGTTTTATTCAACGGATTTGGTTATAAAACTGTGAATCAGCCGAATCGTGCGGCTAAAAAATATGGCCACTTTACACGGTTTAAAGGATTCCCTAAACATTTCTATCAATAATTCATATATAGTTATAATAATTTTGAAAGATTTGCTTATGAATTAGATAGAACCGCTGGGTTTTAAGACCCAGGTTTCTATATAGCACGTGTTTTATCCTGCACAACGGAAACGCCTCTCTCTAATATTATTTAGAGGGAGGTGTTTTCATGTCTATATATGGTATAGTACGGAGGTTTGGTATATAATTAAGTAATATTGTGATAAGGAGATGTATTATGAAGAGCGAGCGATTTATTGTTACGTATCGAATAGCAGCAAACAGTTACGATGATGCAAAAGCTATTGCCGGGGCCGTGCAAGTGGAGCAAACGATCGAGTTTCCCTACGAATTTGTAACGGATGAATATATTAAAGAGCACATAACGGGACAGTTGGTGTCATTAGAACCGATGAAAGCTGATTCACCCTATGCAACGGTGGGAGTGATGCCGGGACAAACCGTGTTGCGGGATTCTTACTATGTGGCACGTATATCCTACGCGGTAGAAACGACAGCAATGGAGGCGACCCAATTTCTTAATGTCATCTTCGGTAATTCATCATTACAACCTTATATCTGGGTAGTTGATATAGAATTATGCCCTTCATTATATGCGGTATTTAAGGGGCCGCGTTTCGGACTGACGGGAATTAGAAATCTTGTGGGAACCCCGAAGCGGCCTATGATTCAAGCTGTTATTAAGCCTATGGGGGCATCTAGTGCAGAGCTGGCGCGTATGTGCGGTGCGTATACACGTGGCGGTGCGGATGTGATTAAAGATGATCACGGTATCTCCAATCAGTCTTTTTCTGAATTTCGTGATCGTATTTCCCGCTGTGCCTATACGGTACAGGAGATGAATGCCGCCCATGGTACAAAGACCTTATATGCGGCCAATATATCCGGTGATGGCCCTGAGGTTATGGAGCGGGCACAGTTTGCAAAGGAAGCAGGTGCGACAGCCCTCATGGTGGCCTCCGGTTTGATAGGTTTTGGATGGTTACATGTGTTGGCTACGGATGAAACACTAGGGCTGCCGATTATCAATCATCCTGCGTTTTCAGGGGGGGGTGTGAGTCCGGGAATATCCGGTGTGGCTGATTATTTACAGTTGGGATTGTTTCCTCGACTGTTCGGTGCCGATATGCCGATTTTCGTGTCTTACGGCGGACGTTTTACTTTCACACAGGATCAATGTCAACGGATTAGCAGATATATAAAAAATCCTACCGGTCCTTTGAAAGCTGCATGTCCGGCGCCGGGAGGGGGTATTACCGATACGAGGTTAGCTGAATTGGTCGGCTTATACGGGAATGATACGATGTTCCTTGTCGGCGGCGATATGTTCCGTCGAGGTCCTGATATTGAATCGAATATGGCGTATTTTGTGAATCGTTTAGATGAACTATCCGATTTATAAAATAATGGTAATATGTGTTTTTATATGAATGCAAATGGTGAAAGCGTAGCTTTTCATATCTATTCATAATGAAAATAATTTAAAGTAACTTTCATAATTTATAGTATGGTGATTAATTACAATGAAACTAAATTATAGTAGATATAATGGAGCAGTTTGATGGGTGAGTCCTCGCAGTTGGAGGTGCACGTTATTGCCAGCGGTAGCAAAGGGAATTGTACGGTTGTCAAGAAGGGTGCTTCGGTCATATTGCATGATGCGGGTATCAGCTGTCGCCGCATTGTGAACGGTCTGAAAGAATTACATATTGATATGGCTCAGGTTGAGGGGATATTTATCAGTCATGAACACAGTGATCATATTGCCGGTTTACAGCAGTTATTAAAACGTTTTGATATTCCCGTATATACGAAGATGGGGACGTGGCGTGAAGTGCAAGCCAAGCTGGATGTGCCGAAACATCAGTTGATACCGATAACAAAGGGAAGTATCGCATTGGGAAAATTGACGGTGGAACCTTTTGCAGTCAGCCATGATGCGGCGGATCCCATCGGCATTAACGTGTTTTCCGGAACGGATAAGGCTACTGTCGTTACCGATACCGGAGTTATTACGGACGATATATTACATCGCCTCGACGATACGACGTTGCTTGTACTGGAGGCAAATTATGACCCGCACATGTTGCAGTTCGGTCCTTATCAACCGTTTTTAAAGCAGCGCGTGTCCGGAGATTTCGGCCATTTGAGTAATGAAATGGCGGCACAGGCCTTGCTTATGATGAAGAGACCTGATTTTATGCAGGTTATCCTGGCACATCGTTCAGAAAACAATAACAATCCTGTTCTTGTAACGCAGACTATAGGGCGGATGCTCGTTGACGGAGGTGTCAAAATCGGGCCGGAGATGAAGTTACAGCACGGTCAACCTAATGAAATCGTATCGATGAAGGCCGTGATGAAGGCCGAACAGAAATAATGGGGAGACAGTATGAGATTTTATGTGGTATGCATCGGAAAATTAAAGGAATCTTATTTACGTGACGGCGTGGTTGAATTTGTAAAGCGTATGCGCCCGTACGGCGGCATTACGATTACCGAACTCGGTGAAAGTAAAATCGGAGATCGAGCCGGTGATGCGGAGCGTAAGCAGGTGGTCGATGATGAAGGGGAACGCTTGCTGAAAGCGGTACCTAAGAATTCCTATGCGGTGCTTCTCGATGTGTACGGACAGACCATGTCGTCTGAGGATTTAGCAAAGACAATTGCTAAATTGGAAGTAGACGGTGTCAGTGATATGACTTTCATCATAGGTGGTGCCTTTGGTGTCAGCGGCGCATTACGTGGTGCGGTCAACTGTAAATTATCTTTCAGCCCGATGACCTTCACTCATCAAATGGTGCGATTACTACTGGTGGAGCAAATTTACAGAGCCTCTAAAATCAATCGGAATGAACCGTATCATTGGTAGTGTTTTGCTTTGTATGAAAGTACTGTTATAAGATAAGAGAAATCTCATAAATTTTTGAGATAATACTTTTATAAAAAAGGAGTTTCATTATTTCATAGCGAATAGTATAATTAAGCAAGATATATTTTAAGGAGGAATTCACTATGAAAATCCAAGAGGTAATGAATAAATATCCTGTTACTATTGGCAAAGAGGCGCCAATCTCTGATGTGGCTGATTTATTGGTTAAATATAATTTAACGGCTGTATCCGTAGTGGATGACAACAATAAATTGCTGGGCATCATATCCGAAGGGGATTTACTGTATAAAAAGGTGCGTCCTCATGTGCCTCATTATGTAAATGTATTAGGTGCTAGCATCTATTACAATGGTATTGGTGAATATAATTCCCAGTTTAAGAAATTACTTGCATCTCATGTTCATGAATTGATGACTGATGAAGTGATTACTACTACGCCGGATAAAGATGTGGAGGAAGTCGTTTCCGTCATGTTGGATCAACATTTGAAGAATGTTCCGGTGGTGGATAAGGATTACCATTTAATCGGTATTTTGTCTCGTCGTGACATCATTAAATTGATTGCAAAAGATAATTAATAGGAATAATTTTAAAAATTTTACAAAGACCATCCGAAGGGGTGGTCTTTTAGTGTATATAGAGATGAATTGCATTGATTTTGCATTTATGTTATTATTAGGAGTGCATAATATACTACAGAAATTTGGGCGTTTCGCCCTTCAAGGAGGACATATTTTAAATGAAAGCAACTGTAAATCCTGTTGATCAACACGTGGTAACGTTAACTATTGAAGTACCTGCAGCAGAAGTAGATAAAGGCATTAAACAAGCTGTAAAACGCATTGCAGGTCAAGTAAATATCCCAGGTTTCCGTAAGGGTCATGCACCACGTCGCATCTTGGAAATGAATTTCGGGAAAGACGCTATCTTAGAAGAAGCATTCGAAGTATTGGCTAATCAAAACTATAGTGCGGCACTTCGTGAAAATGATATTATCCCTGTATCCGAACCTGAAATCGAACGTGAACAGTTCGAAGAAGGCAAAGATTTGATTTTTAAGGCGACTGTAACAAAACGCCCTGAGGTTAAACTCGGCGATTATAAAGGCCTGGAAGCTGAAAAACAGGATGCTACAGTAACTGACGAACAAATTGAAGAACAATTGAACAATATCCGTGAACAACAGGCGACTATGGTCGTTGCTGAAAAAGGCGCAAAAATTCAGAAAGACGACTTTGCAGTAATCGACTTCGCAGGTACCGTTGACGGTAAACCGTTTGATGGCGGTGAAGGTAAATCTTATCCGTTACAGATCGGTTCCGGCAGCTTCATTCCTGGTTTTGAAGATCAATTAATCGGTGCAAAAGCCGGTGATGATGTAACCGTAAAAGTAACATTCCCTGAAGACTACTTCGTGGCGGAACTTGCCGGTAAAGAAGCGGAATTCAAAACTCATATTCATGACATCAAACGTAAGGAATTGCCTGAATTAAACGATGAATTCGCTAAAGGGGCAAGCTCTTACGAAACGTTGGATGAATTGAAAAAAGATCTTCGCACGAAAATGGAAGAAGAAGCATTCCGTCGTGCAATCGATACTTATAATGCTGATTTGATTCAAACAGCTGTAAAAAATGCGACTGTAGACATTCCGGAAGTAATGATTACTGATCGCGTGGAACAAATGATTCAAGAATTGGCTATGAACATGGAAGGTCGTGGCTTGAAACTTGATGATTATTTAAAATTCTCTAATAAAACTATCGAAGATTTACGCGCTGAATACAAAGATTCTGCAGCTGAAAACGTACGTGCCGATTTGGTATTGGACGCAATCGCTACTGCGGAAAATATGGAAGTAACTCCAGATGATATGAATCGTGAAATCTTTGTTATGGCCCAAAACTTCGGGGCAGACCCTAAAGAAGTTTGGGATATTATTGCAAAAGAAGGTCGTGTAGCTATGTTGGCAGGCTCCGTAGCACGTAAAAAAGCAGCTCGATTCATTATTGATAATGCAAAGGGTGCTGAAGCAGCTAAATAATAGCCTGATCAACTAGATATACGAATAGGTGAATATATGTATGTACCAATCGTAGTTGAACAAGGAGAACGCGGAGAGCGCTCCTATGATATTTATTCCCGCTTGTTGAAAGACCGCATTATTTTTCTCGGTGGCCCTATCGATGATAATGTAGCAAATGCGGTTATTGCGCAAATGCTCTTTCTTGAAGCGGAAGACCCGGATAAGGATATTCATTTGTATATTAATAGTCCCGGCGGTGTCGTAACCGCCGGCATGGCTATTTATGATACGATGCAATACATTAAACCGGATGTATCTACTATTTGTGTAGGCTCTGCTGCCAGTATGGGTGCCGTTTTATTGACGGCCGGTACAAAGGGTAAACGGTATGCACTGCCTCATGCACGCGTTATGATTCACCAACCGTTAGGCGGCGTACAGGGGCAGGCATCTGAAATTGAAATTCATGCTCGTGAAATTCTTCGTATGCGTGAAGAACTGAACGGTATCTTAGCGGCTCGTAGCGGACAAGATATTGACGTTGTATCGCGTGATACGGATCGAGATAATTTTATGAGTGCTCAAGATGCCGTTGAATACGGCTTAATTGATGAGGTACTCACAAGAGAACCTGTAGAAAGCAAGTAGTGGAGGCGTCCATTGGCAAAAGATAAGGAAAGTATGCGCTGCAGTTTTTGTGGACGTACCAGTGAAGAAGTCCGCAAATTAGTGGCGGGTCCGAATGTATATATCTGTGATGAATGCGTTGAGGTTTGTGAACGAATCATTGCCGATGAACTGGGTGACATCGAATCGGATTTCGAATTGCAAGAATTGCCGACGCCAAGAGAAATAAAAGCTCATCTCGACGAATATGTCATCGGTCAGGATGATGCGAAAATTTCTTTAGCTGTGGCTGTATATAATCACTATAAACGATTACAGACAGATAATGTAGTCGATGATGTGGAGTTACAGAAGGCGAATGTATTATTCATTGGCCCTACCGGTAGCGGTAAAACGCTTTTAGCCCAAACATTGGCAAAAATGTTGCAAGTTCCATTTGCCATTGCCGATGCTACTAGTCTGACTGAAGCCGGTTATGTAGGGGAGGATGTGGAAAACATTCTTCTTAAATTGATTCAAGCTGCAGATTATGATATCTCTCGTGCCGAACGAGGCATTATCTATATAGATGAAATTGATAAAATTGCTCGTAAGTCTGAAAATCCTTCTATTACACGTGACGTGTCAGGCGAAGGTGTTCAACAGGCATTGCTAAAAATTCTGGAAGGTACTGTTGCATCAGTCCCTCCGCAAGGCGGACGGAAGCATCCTAATCAGGAGATGCTGCAAATCGATACGACAAATATCCTGTTTATTTGCGGCGGTGCTTTTGACGGTATGGATAAGGTTATTACCAAACGTACCGCGAAGAAAACTCTTGGGTTTGGTGCTGATGTGCAACGTACAGAAGAACGTAATGTGTCAGCTATCTTAAAAGATGTTGTACCTGAAGATTTATTGAAATTTGGTCTGATTCCTGAATTCATCGGTCGCTTACCTGTGATGGTAACGTTGGACCAGTTGGATCGGGACGCATTGATTCAAATTCTGACAGAGCCTAAGAATGCATTAACAAAACAATATGAAAAAATTCTTTCCCTCGATGGGGTGGAATTAACTTTCACTGAAGATGCATTAGAAGAAATCGCTGATGAAGCTTTGCAGCGAAAAACAGGTGCTCGTGGTTTGCGTGCTATCATTGAAAAGGTGATGAAACGCGTTATGTATGAAGTTCCTTCGATGCCGGAGGTAACAAAGTGCATTGTTAATCGTGAATCCGTATTGAGCACAGGTGAACCTATACTCAAAAATGAGGCAGACCAAGACATCCAGTTGAAATCGTAATTCGAAGAAACTCATTTCTGTGTAGGAATGAGTTTCTTTTCATAATATAAATACCTGGAGGACCTATGAATTTACTCGAAATTGGGATCCCTACCGTGCCTCTCAGAGGTATGGTCGTATACCCGAATATCGTGATTCACCTCGATATCGGTCGAGACAAATCTATTAAGGCGGTGGAAGCCGCAATGAACGAGGATCGCATTTTAGCCGTCGTAACTCAAAAAGATGATGCTGTAGATGCACCGACAGTTCATGATTTAGCCCAAATGGGCACATTGGTGAAAATTAAACAAATGTTGCGCTTACCAGGTGGTATAGTACGTGTTCTTGTAGAGGGCATCACTCGTATTCGACTTATGAATATTACCAGCATGGATCCTTATTATGTGGGGGATTATGAACGAGTGGCGTCTGAGTTTGAAGATGATGTGGAATTAGAGGCCTATCGTCGTTTAGTGCAAGCCAAGTTTAACGAGTGGGTAGAAGAAGCTAAAACCATTACCGATGAGGGGGTAACCCGTGTAATGGAGCTTCGTGACCCATGTGAATTGGCGGATCAAGTCGCTTTCCTCTTGCCTATTAACAACTTGAAGCGCCAGGAATTACTTGAAGAGCTATCTGTTGCAAGACGCCTAAATATGATTGTGGGTATCTTGAATATGGAATTACAAATTTCCGATTTGGAGAATTCAATTAATAATCAAGTACGGCAATCCATGGAAAAAGCACAGAAAGAATATTTCTTGCGTGAAAAAATTCGAATCATCCACGATGAATTGGGCGATAAAGGTGATCCGGAGGAAGAGGCTGAGGAGCTACGCACCCAATTGAAGGCATTGAACCTCAGCGAAGATGTACATACGCGCATCGATAAAGAAATTTCTCGCTATAGCCGTATGCCTCAGTTGATGCCGGAAGCGACGATTTTACGGAACTATTTGGATTGGGTATTGTCCTTGCCGTGGAACGAGTTGAGTGAAGATCGACTCGATATTAAAGAGGCCGAATCAATCCTTGAAGCAGATCACTACGGGCTCGAAAAGGTTAAGAAACGCATCCTCGAATTCCTTGCGGTACGTAAGCTGACCGGTAAAAATAGCGGTTCAATTCTCTGTCTGGTGGGCCCTCCCGGGGTTGGTAAAACATCACTGGCTACATCGATTGCGAAGGCGATGAATCGTAAGTTTATCCGCGCTTCCCTGGGCGGTGTGCGGGATGAGGCTGAAATCCGCGGTCATCGTCGCACGTATATCGGGGCGTTACCGGGGCGAATGATTCAAGGTATCAAGAATGTGGGAACGAAGAATCCTGTTTTTCTTTTAGATGAAATCGACAAACTAGCTTCTGATTATAAGGGTGATCCGTCCTCGGCATTATTGGAGGTATTGGATCCCGAACAAAACAGTACATTTAGTGATCATTTTATCGAAGTACCGTTCGATTTCTCGGAGGTGTTCTGGATTACTACGGCTAACGTGGCATCCAATATTCCTGGACCATTATTGGACCGTATGGAAATTATCGAACTATCCAGCTATATGGAAGAAGAGAAGCTGGAAATCGCAAAGCGCTATCTGGCACCTAAACAGATCAGAAAAAATGGTCTTGAAAATTATAAGGTGAAATTATCTGATGCTGTATTGAGAAAGGTGATTTCCGAATATACTCGCGAAGCGGGCGTCCGTACCTTAGAGAAAACAATCGCCAAGATTTGCCGTAAAATTGCTTTCAAAGTCGTTGAAGAAGGTGGTGACGCACCGAAAGTGACCACAAAGAATCTTCACGAATTTCTGGGCGCTCCGATTTTTATCGATCAAGAGCGGGAAAAGAAACCGCAAGTCGGCTATGTGAACGGCTTGGCATGGACTTCTGTTGGCGGTGTTGTATTGCCGTGTGAGGCGACGACGATGGACGGTACCGGTAAACTCGCTCTTACGGGCAGTCTCGGTAAGGTAATGCAGGAATCCGGTCAAGCGGCGATGAGTTATATTCGTCATAATGCAAAAGCCTTGAAAATCAACGAGGACTTTTACAAGAAACTCGATATTCATGTGCATTTACCGGAAGGGGCAACCCCTAAGGACGGTCCTTCCGCAGGGATTACTATGACACTTGCGATGGTATCGATTTTAACGGGGAGAAAGGTACGTGCCGATATTGCCATGACCGGTGAGATTACATTGCGTGGACGCGTATTGCCTATCGGCGGGTTGAAAGAAAAATTATTGGCTGCATTGTCCTACGGGGTGAAAGAAGTCTTGATTCCGAAAGGTAATGAAAAGGATATAGCAGAATTACCTGATATTGTTAAGGAAGGACTTACCATTACAACCGTAAAGACAATGGATGAAGTATTAGCAAAGGCACTTGTATAATGCAAAAAAAGAAAAGATCCATTAAACATATGGGCCCGAAACCGCAATATACACGAAAAGAAGTTAGTGGGCCCCGTATCATAGCAGCAAAATATAATACATCCTGTGTAAAGGCTGATCAATATCCCGAAGGTGATACGGTAGAAATCGCTTTCTTAGGCCGCTCCAATGTGGGAAAATCTTCCTTGATAAATTCGTTATGTAATCATCGGGGATTGGCACTTGTCAGCGGACAACCGGGGAAGACAAAAACAATTAATTATTTTGATATTGAATCAAAAGAAGTCATTTCCGAGACGGAAGAACGCAGATACAATTGGTTTCTTGTGGATTTGCCGGGCTATGGCTTTGCAAAGACCAATAAAGGAAATCGAAATTTGTGGGCCTCGTTTATTGCCGATTATATTCTAAATTCTGAACGATTGATGTTATTATGCCTGCTTATCGATGGGCGCCATCCTGAGATGCCCATCGACAAGGTGGCTTACGATTGGCTTATAGAGGCAGGCGTACCTTTGCAGATTATAGTAACTAAAGCGGATAAGCTGACAGCAAAGGAAAAGTCAGTGAATCTTGCCATTATTAAGGACTTGTATCCGACGGGGACCCCGCCTATTTTATACAGCTCTTTAAAACATACGGGGCGTGAGTTGTTGCAACAGCGGATTAATAAGGTTTTAGTAGGAGAGGAAGCATGAGTCAGACCAATGAAATAGAGATTATGGAACGCATGGCTCTAGATTTAGAGGAGGTTGAAGAGTCTCTCGCCGCATCTTTTAATACCGGCTCGGAGGATTTCAACGCACTGATCAGACCTTTATCCGCCGCAGGTGGAAAGCGGTTACGTGCTCAACTATGTCTGCTCATAGCTAATGCGGGACAATCGATTGAGTCTGAACGTATAAAAATCGCTGAAGCCGTTGAAATGCTTCATCTGGCGACACTCATCCATGATGATGTATTGGATCAGGCCAAAATTCGTCGCGGTGAAGAAACGATTCATATACATAAGGGTAATAAAGTAGCTATTCTTAGCGGTGATTATTTGTTTGCAAAGGCTTTTCGCATTGTTTCGGAAATGCCGTCGATGAAGTATCTCCAAGTTTTTTCTCATATTATTACATGCCTTGTAGAAGGTGAATTTATGCAGATGGAGGACGTATATCGTATCGATCAGGGGATTGAGAGGTATATGATAAAAACGCAGAAGAAGACGGCGGACTTCATGGAAGGCTGCATGGAGTTAGGCGGCTTATTGGGCGGCTGGAGCGATACGGAAATCGTTGAGCTCAAAAAATATGGTCACGCATTGGGGATGGCGTTTCAGATCACAGATGATATTATGGATTATCGGGAAACGTCCGATACGACAGGAAAACCTGTAGGCAATGATTTGCGCGAAGGTTTATTGACCTATCCGTTATTGAGCATTGTTAATGATACGAATAAAGATAAATTGTTAGCCGATATCAAGATTCTTAATAATGGTGGAAATGAGCAGCAAATTATCGATTATGTTATCGCCGAAGGTGGTATAGATAATACATTGGCGGTAGCTGAAAAATATTGTAAGGATGCATTGGCTGCGCTTAAAGCCGTACGGGATTTTCCGGGAAAGGAATTTCTCGTTATGGCCGTTGAGAAGTTAGCCGATAGAAAGGTATGATATGGAACCGTTCGAACCAAAACCGGATTTCGAATATCCTATACAGAGACCTTCCTTTGATAGTGTAGTCCGTCAAAAGCGCCGTGAGGCGAAGCTGAAGGCGGAGCAAGAACGATATAAGGTGGAGAATCAGCAAACACCTGAAAATGATGAGGTGGAACCGGTTTATACGGCCATCGAACAGCAGATGATGGATGAAGCGCGGGAAATATCCCTGGTTGGGCATTTGTCAGAACTGCGTAAACGACTTATCATTATGGCTGTGGCCATCATTATAGGCACATGTATTTCTTATTATTATGTGGACTTATTACTGGAAATACTGTTAAAGCCGGCCGGTAAGCTGTATTATATGCGCCCTACAGAGGCTTTCTTTGCGTATATGAAAGTATCCGTTGTGGGGGGACTCGTTATTGCGGCTCCTGTCATACTGCATCAGATATGGCTATTTGTTAAGCCTGCACTGACTGCGCGAGAAAAGCAGCTATCTAACTGGATCTTACCTGTTGCGATTGGTCTATTCGGGATAGGTATTGTTTTTTCTTATTTTCTCGTACTGCCGGCGGCGGTAAAGTTCTTTATGGGCTTTGCTACGGACGAATTACAACCGATGTTTTCCATCGGGCAGTATCTGGATTTTGTTTTATCTTTTGTATTACCTTTCGGATTTATTTTTGAGTTGCCGTTGATTTTGATTATATTAGGTTATTTTAACTTAATTACATCACGCTTCTTAAAGAGTAAGCGAAAAATATTTATTCTTATATCCTTTATCATAGGCGCCGTTATTTCACCTACACCGGATATGTTCTCGCAAACGATGATTGCATTGCCTATGATATTGCTGTATGAAACGAGCCTGTTTGTGTTGGCTAAGATTATGAAGCGCTAAGGAGTTTATTTAGGAGGAACGATGAAGACCTACGAAAATTTAACTACATATAATCCCGGTGAAATAGAAGGGAAATGGTATTCCTTTTGGGAAAATAAGGGATACTTTCACGAAGAAGTAGATTCAAGTAAAGAGCCTTTCAGCATCGTTTTACCGCCTCCTAATGTAACGGGGATGCTTCATATGGGGCATGCGCTGGATAATACATTACAGGATATTCTCATCCGTTTTAAAAGAATGCAAGGTTATAACGTATTGTGGATGCCGGGGACAGATCATGCCGGTATTGCAACGCAAATCAAAGTAGAGGAAATGCTCGCAAAAGAAGAAGGGAAAACCCGCTATGATTTGGGGCGTGAAAAATTTGTAGAACGCGTATGGGAATGGAAAAAAGAGTACGGCGATACAATCGTAAAACAGATTCGCAGTCTCGGTGCATCCTGTGACTGGTCTCGCGAACGATTTACCTTGGATGAAGGCTATTATCATGCAGTGCGTGAAGTATTTGTAAGCTTATATGAAAAAGGTTTGATTTATCGCGGTGAACGCATCATTAACTGGTGCCCTCGCTGTGCAACGGCTCTGTCGGATGTAGAGGTGGAACATGAGGACGAAAACGGTCATTTGTGGCACATTAAGTATCCTGTGAAAGGTGAAGATAATCGTTTCGTTATCGTTGCCACCACACGTCCGGAAACTATGTTCGGCGACGTGGCTGTAGCGGTAAATCCTGATGATGATCGCTATAAAGACCTCATCGGTAAAACATTGGTATTACCATTTGTAAATCGTGAGATTCCGGTTATCGCCGATGACTATGTAGACTCCAGCTTCGGTACGGGTTGTGTAAAAATTACGCCTGCTCATGACCCTAATGACTTTGAAATGGGGCAACGTCATAATCTGGACTCCATTGTTGTCATGAATAATGATGCCACAATGAATGAAGGGGCCGGTAAATTTAATGGCATGACTCGCGAAGAGGCTCGTAAACAAGTTGTGGCAGAGCTAAAAGAAATGGGCCTGCTTGAAAAAATCGATGATCATAATCATGCGGTGGGACATTGCTCCCGCTGTCATACGATCATCGAACCGATGGTATCTAAACAATGGTTTGTGGATATGAAACCATTGGCCGAACCGGCTCTCAAGGTTGTTAAAGATCATGAAGTGGAGTTTGTACCTGAACGTTTTACAAAAACGTATGTCAACTGGCTTGAAAATATTCGGGACTGGACGGTTTCCCGTCAATTATGGTGGGGTCATCGTATTCCTGCGTGGTATTGTGATAATTGTGGTGAAACTATCGTCAGCCGTGAGGATATCACGGAATGTCCTCATTGTCATGGACCCGTAACGCAAGATCCCGATGTGCTTGATACATGGTTCAGCTCCGGTTTGTGGCCTTTTGCGACCATGGGATGGCCTGAACAGACGGCGGAGCTTAAACAATGGTATCCGACGAGCGTTCTTGTGACCGGTTATGATATCATCTTCTTCTGGGTTGCCCGTATGATCTTTATGGCTCTTGAGTTTGAACATGAAATTCCGTTTAAGCATGTATTTATTCACGGACTTGTTCGCGACAGTCAAGGCCGCAAGATGAGTAAATCTTTAGGGAACGGTATCAACCCTCTTGAAGTAATCGATCAATTTGGTGCTGATGCGTTGCGCTTTACCCTTGTGACGGGTAATACGCCGGGCAATGATATGCGTTTCTATATGGAACGCGTTGAGGCAAATCGAAATTTTGCCAATAAGATATGGAATGCTTCAAAATTTGTATTGATGAATCTTACGAATTATGATGAAAGTTTTGTTCCAACGACAGATGATTTGACATTGGCGGACCAATGGATTATTCAAAAATACAATGAAACCGTTCAAAGTGTAACCTTTAATCTCGATAAATTTGAACTGGGTGAAGCGGCCAGCTCCGTATATGATTTTATCTGGAATACGTACTGTGACTGGTACATTGAATTGGCGAAACCTCGTTTGTACAGTGACAGCAACGAACGCGATCGCCGTACAGTTCAATACCTGCTTGTAACAATCTTGCGCCACATGCTTGAACTGTTGCATCCGTTCATGCCGTTCGTAACGGAACATATCTGGCAACATTTGCCTCATGAAGGGGAAAGTATTGTCATAACAAAATGGCCGGAAGCGTTAGATTTTGGGAATCTTGAAAGTGCAGCTCGCCAAATGGAAGTCATGATGGATGCTATCAAAGGCATCCGTAATATGCGCGCCGAAATGAATGTACCGCTAGGTAAAAAAGCTGAGATTATTGTGGCGCCTACAGATGAATCCTTGGCTCAAGTGGTAGCGGATCACAAAGATTATTTTGTAACATTGGCTTGGGCTGAAAAGGTGACTATCCTCGGTGCTGACGATGCAAAACCGGAAAATGCGACTGTAACAGTTGTAAACGGTATGGAAGTATATCTTTTGCTTAAAGATCTTATCGACGGTGAAAAGGAAAAAGAGCGCATTGCGAAGGAAAAAATTCAGATGGAGAAAGAAATTTCCCGATTGGAAGGTAAACTTTCAAATACAGGATTTCTTGCAAAGGCACCGGAAGCCGTTGTAGCTAAAGAAAAAGAAAAGTTGGAAGAGTATAAACAGAAACAACAGGCATTATTGGAACGGGAAGCGTTCCTCGAAACCTTATAGGAGGTTTATATGACATATAAAGAGGCCTTAGCCTATTTGGAACAGGCATCATCATTTGGTATTAAACCGGGACTGGATCGGATTACAGCCCTCATGGAGGCTCTTGGAAACCCGCAGGAGGACTATAAAATTGTTCATGTTACCGGAACCAATGGTAAGGGCTCGGTAACGACATATATTTCCTATGCATTATTTACAAGCGGATTACGGGTGGGGCGATTTACATCGCCTCACCTTCAATCCTATACGGAACGAATTCAAATCAACGATGCGAATATTACGGAAAATGCTTTTGCTGAGTTGATTTGTCGTGTAAAGGATGCTGTGGATCGTATCATACGGGATGGGGTTGAATCGCCTACACAATTTGAGATGTTGACAGCAGCCGCGTTTTTATTCTTTAAGGAACAAGGTGTAGATTATGCTGTTGTCGAGGTCGGTCTCGGAGGTTTACTTGACTCCACGAATATCGTCACACCGGAGATATCGGTTATTACAAATGTGTCGATCGATCATCAGGCCTATTGCGGAGATACGGTGGAAGAAATTGCACGGCATAAAGCGGGAATCATCAAGTCTCACGTGCCTGTAGTTACAGCCGCGCAGGATGCACCGCTTCGAGTTATCGAAGACACTGCTAAAGAGAAACATGCTAAGCTGTATGCTTTCAATAAAGATTTCGGTATCGATAGTCGCAGTGCGGTGACCGGCGGGCAGATGATTACCGTCAGTGCAGATCACGAAGCTCCTGCTATGTTATTTACGACGATGGCCGGGATTCATCAATCCGTGAATCTTGCCTGCGCATTGATGACGGTTCGCCTGTTGATGCGGAAAGATTCACATATCAGCGAGGAAACGATGCGTGAAGGATTTGCACGTGCAACATGGCCGGGACGCTTTGAAGTGAGACCTGTACTTGGTCGCACCTTTATTTTTGACGGAGCTCATAATGCGGCCGGTGCGGAAGCTTTTAATCTGACATATGCGGAGTTGTTTAAAAACAAGACGAAGACGCTAGTGATGGCTATTTTGCGGGATAAGGATGAAGAGGGTATCATTCGGGAAGTAGTTAAATCGGGTGATACGGTTATCGTTGTACCGGCTCCAACAGAACGTACCGAGGTGCCGGAAACGTTGGTAGCACGCATTCGTACGGTTGTACCAAACGTAACGGCTCAGACGGCGGATTCCGTAACGGAGGCGTTATCTTTGGCATATAAACACACGCAAGCCGGTGATATTATTGCCGTATGCGGATCTCTGTATATATTAGGGGACGCTCGGCAATGGCTCAGCCATGAGTTGAGTCATTAAGGTGAGATTATGGAACTAGCACTTCTCCCTAATCATAAAAAAATATCATTTTATATAGAGCGCCTCATCTATGCTGTTGTAGTATCTATGCCGTTACAGCCGATGGTGGGGGATGTTTTGTTGTGGACTGCTATCGGCTTTGCGCTGTACGATCTTATTTCTAAAAAATCGCTTAGTCTGCCCACGGGATTTCTATCCTGGAGCGTCATGGTTTTTGTGGCTTGGACAGGACTTTCAGCAGTATTATCTGATCATTGGGGATGGGCTGTTTCGAGCTGGCTTTATCAAATCGTGGCCGGCGGAGGTATGTATTATCTGGTCCGTACCTATATTCAAAGCCCGAAACAGTGGAATTACTTCCTCCGTGCCTTTTTAGGTGCTGCCGTTCTGGTCTGTCTGATCGGCATCTATCAGTATATATTTATTCCTAATATACATATTAAAGACTGGGTGGATGCTACACAGTTTCCAAAATTGATGAGGCGCATGGCCTCGACCTTGCAAAACCCTAATTTGCTCGGTGCTTACCTGTTGATGGTGCTCAGTGTATGCATCAGCTATATTCTGGTGTATATGAAGCGGCAACGGACTCGGGAGGTTGTATCCATGTCGGTTATCGGCATTATCCTGTTTTTGACGATGTTACTGACCTATTCAAGAGGTATTTGGATCAGTTTTGCGGCGATGATTCTGTATTGGGCCATTTTTGTAGAGCGCAGACTGTTTTTATCTTTGTTGGCTATACCGCTTATTTTATACTGCTACGAAGGTGAGGTCGCATCTCGTTTGTGGTCAATCTTTCAGGGCCATGATACATCAGCTGACTTACGTTGGGCTCTATGGGACAGTACCATGTACATCGTGCGGGAACATCCCGTTTTCGGTATAGGATGGAATACATTTTTCCTGGTTTATCCGGACTATAACTATTATATTCAGGCTCCTCATGTGCTGATGTACCATGCACATAATTTATATTTGAATATATTAGCCGAGACGGGTATCCCCGGATTATTAACATTCCTCACGGTTATTATCGGTCATGTGGTAACCGCCATTCGATTGAAAGGCGACTTATTCTGTCAGGCTGCACAGATCGGTGTGGGCGCTCTCGCCATAGGTATTCTATTTAGCGGACTATCGGACTTTGAACTTTACAGTCATCAGGTGACCATTACATTTTGGCAGCTCTTAGGATGGGTAGGGGCTTTTGTGAAAGTGGAATTTATACAAAATGAGAATACCGCCGCATCCAAAGATGCGTAAATAACAAGTGCCGATGGTAGCTATACAACTTTATAAATGGTATAATTTATACATACCTTGAGTAGGTCTGTATGTTATTCAACACAAACCGATTTTCTAATGTTAGACATAATTACACATTATAGTTTTATATTTGAAAATCGGTTTTTTGTATCTCAATGTAATGATATGAGGGAGGTGTATTGAAGAATCCATAGTATATAGTGTTATTTTATATTTGGATTTTTCTATATCTTGTATATGAAATTTCTGATTGCCCATAAAATATCACTATATACTGAGTATATCGATAATTCCTGTGAGTTATAACGGTGTGAATGTATCTTATATAAAAATGTAAAAATTGATGACTTTTAGTCATAATGCATAGGGGAAGTGTGATAAAAAATACATTTTAGTCATATAAGTTGACAATACACCTGTAATAGGACTACGATGAAGTCGGTTTAAGGAACGTATTAGACCAAAGAGATTCAATTGTCGTTTAACAATGTTACTCTTAAAGGAGATGGTTATGGTGATAGACATCAAAGACCGCGTAAAAAATGTGGACCTGCAAGGTAAAATTGTCACTGCTTATGATGCAGCTCAGTTGATTAACCCTAATGACAAAGTTGGTATTTCCGGCTTTACGCCATCGGGTTATGCAAAAGTTGTACCATTGGCTTTGGCAGAACGAATGGAAAAGGAACCATTCAAAATCGATTTATGGACAGGTGCTTCTGTAGGTGATGAAGCTGATGGTGCGTTAACACGTGCTAATGGCATTAATCGCCGCTTTCCATATCAAACTAATAAAGATATGCGGAAGGCTTTAAATGGTGGAGATGTTAAATATGTCGACATGCATTTGAGCACAATGGCACAGAATATTCGTTACGGATTCTTCGGAGATTTGGATGTAGCGATTATTGAAGTATGTCAAATCAACGAAGACGGTTCTTTAGTACCGACTACATCTGTTGGTAATTCCCCGACATTTGTCAGTCAGGCTAAAAAAGTTATCGTAGAAGTGAATGTATCCCAACCATTATCTTTAGTTGGTATGCACGATATCTATGAACCGTTGGATCCACCACATCGTAAACCAATTCCGTTGGAACAGGCCGGCGATCGCATCGGTACAGATGCAATCCCTTGTGACCCTAGCAAAATTATTGCCGTGGTTCCGAGCGATGTACCTGATACAACTAGACCTTTGGCTGCTATTGATGATGATGCAAAGGCGATGAGTCAGCATCTTATCAAATTCTTTGAACAAGAAATTGCAGAAGGCCGCTTGCCTCAAAACTTGCTTCCATTGCAATCCGGCGTAGGTTCTGTAGCAAATGCCGTAATCAGCGGTTTGGCTCAAGGGCCGTTCAAAGATTTATCCATTTACACAGAAGTAATTCAAGACGGTATGTTTGATTTAATCGATGCTGGTAAGGTAACAGTATGTTCCGGTACTGCATTGAGTCCTTCTCCGGATGGGTTGAAACGTTTCTATAATAATATCGATGAATATCGTAAAAAGATTATTCTTCGTCCGCAAGAAATTTCCAACAACCCTGGTATCGCTCGCCGTATTGGTGTCATTGCCATGAATACCGCTATCGAATTTGATATTTTTGGCAATGTAAACTCTACTCATATCATGGGTAGCAAAATGATGAATGGTGTTGGCGGATCTGGTGACTTTGCACGTAGTGCATATCTCACTATCTTCTGTACTAACTCCGTTGCTAAAAATGGCGACATCAGTTCTATTGTTCCATATGTATCCCATGTGGATCACCCAGAACATGACACTATGATTTTCTGTACGGAACAAGGTGTTGCCGATTGCCGTGGTTTGAGCCCAGTGGAAAGAGCTCGTTTAATCATTGAAAAATGTGCTCACCCGGACTACAAACCAATGTTAACTGAATACCTAGAAAAAGCATTAGCAGCAACAAAAAATGCCCATACACCTATGTTGCTTGATGAAGCTCTTTCTTGGCATAAACGCTTCACAGAAACTGGAAGCATGAAAAAATAACCTGTTTTATTAGGAGGATGATGAAAACATGGCTTACGAAAATTTAAAAGCCCAAATTGCTGAGTACAACAAACTTTGTGACGAAAAATGCGTAAAAACTCCAGAACGTCAAAACTTGAAATACAATCGTGTATATACTCCGGTTGATATTGAAGGCTTTGACTATGAACGTGATTTGGGTATGCCTGGCGAATATCCATATACTCGTGGTGTACAACCTACTATGTACCGTGGCCGTTTCTGGACAATGCGTATGTATGCAGGCTTTGCAACTGCTGAAGAATCCAACAAACGTTACCGTTACCTTATCGAATCCGGTGCAACAGGCTTGTCCTGTGCATTTGACTTGCCTACACAAATCGGTTATGACTCTGATGATGTAATGGCTGAAGGCGAAGTTGGTAAAGTAGGCGTTGCTATTGACTCCTTGGCAGATATGGAAATCTTGTTCGACGGCATCGACCTTGGTAAAGTATCCACATCCATGACAATCAACGCTCCAGCGTCTGTTTTGTTGGCAATGTATATTGCAGTAGCTGAAAAACAAGGCGTACCTTCCACTGAATTGAAAGGTACAATTCAAAATGATATTTTGAAAGAATACGCAGCTCGCGGTACTTACATTTTCCCTCCAAAACCATCCATGCGTTTGATCACTAATATCTTCGAATATTGTTCTCAATACGTTCCTAAATGGAATACTATTTCCATCTCCGGTTACCATATCCGTGAAGCAGGTTCCACGGCAGCGCAAGAAATCGCATTTACAATTGCTGATGGTATCGCATACGTAGAAGCAGCTTTGAAAGCTGGTCTTGATGTTGATACATTCGCTGGTCGTCTTTCCTTCTTCTGGAATGCTCATAACAACGTACTCGAAGAAGTTGCTAAATTCCGCGCATCTCGTCGCTTGTGGGCAACAATCATGAAAGAACGTTTTGGTGCTAAAAAACCAAAATCCATGATGCTTCGTGTACATACTCAAACAGCTGGTTCCATGTTGACTGCACAACAAGTTGATAACAACATCGTTCGTGTTGCTCTTCAAACTGCAGCTGCTGTAATGGGCGGTACTCAATCCTTACATACAAACTCCCGTGACGAAGCTTTGGCTCTTCCTACAGAAGCATCTGTACAAGTAGCTCTTCGTACTCAACAAATCGTGGCTTACGAATCTGGCTTGGCTGACGTAGTTGACCCATTGGGCGGCTCCTACTATGTTGAAGCTATGACTAACGCTATCTATGACGAAGCTATGGCATACATCAAGAAAATTGATGAAATGGGCGGCGCTGTAGTAGCAATCGAAAAAGGCTACATCCAAAAAGAAATTCAAGAATCCGCTTACAAATGGCAAATGGAAGTTGAATCCGGCTTACGCACAATCGTTGGCGTAAACAAATTCCAAGTTGAAGAAGAAGCACCAAAAGATCTTCTTCGTGTAGATGCTTCCGTTGGTGCTAACCAATCCAAGAAAACTCAAGCGGTTCGTGCTAAACGTGATCAAGCAGCAGTTGATGCGGCATTGGCAGCACTTAAAGCGGGCGCAGCTGACGAAAACGTTAACTTGATGCCATTAATTCTTGAAGCAGTAAAAACATATGCTACTTTGGGTGAAATTTGTAATGTGTTGCGCGAAGTATTCGGTGAATACGAAGCTCATTCCACATTATAATATCGGCTAATTTCGGAGGTAATAAATCATGGCAGAAAAACGTATTAGAGTAATTGTAGCAAAACCAGGTCTTGATGGTCATGACCGTGGTGCAAAAGTAGTAGCACGCGCTCTTCGCGATGCTGGTTTCGAAGTAATCTATACAGGTCTTCGTCAAACTCCAGAACAAATCGTTGAAGCAGCTCTTTCTGAAGACGTTAATGTAGTAGCATTATCTCTTCTTTCCGGCGCTCATAACACATTGTTCCCTAAAATTGTTGAACTTTTGAAAGAAAAAGGCATGGGTGATGTATTAGTTATCGGCGGCGGCGTTATCCCTGACGCTGATATCCCTGGCTTGAAAAAAGCCGGCGTAGCTGCTGTATTCACTCCTGGTACACCAACCGGCGATATCGTTAAATTCATTAAAGAACACGTGAAATAATTAATTTAATGGGTGAGAGGGACTCAACTGTGCGGCTGAATCCCTCTATTCCCATATTTTAAGATAGGTGGTGAGGCGAATGGATTTAGTTAAAGAACTATTTGAGGGTTCTCGACTAGCCTTAGCACGGTCCATTACTGCTGTAGAGAATGAGTATGATAATGCCATCGATATTATGAAGGCCATTTATCCTGAAACAGGTCGTGCTCGTATTCTCGGTATTACAGGGGCCCCTGGTGCCGGTAAAAGTACCTTGACCGATAAAGTTGTTAAACATTATTTGGATCAGGGGAAAAAAATTGGCATCGTTGCCATCGACCCGACTAGCCCATTCTCGGGTGGTGCTATCTTGGGGGACCGTATTCGAATGAATGATTTGACGTTAAATGAAAATGTATTTATTCGAAGCATGGGGACACGCGGTAGTTTAGGCGGCTTGTCTAAAAAAACTGCGGACGTTGTCAAGCTGATGGATGCCTTTGGTATGGATCTCGTCATCATTGAAACCGTAGGTGTAGGGCAATCGGAAGTGGATATCGTAAAAAATGCGGATACCACATTAGTTGTTCTTGTGCCTGGCCTTGGTGATGATATTCAAGCAATTAAGGCGGGGATTCTTGAAATTGGCGATGTATTTGCTATCAACAAAGCGGATCGGGACGGTTGCGATCGTTTGAATGTTGAAATCGAGATGATGCTTGATCTCGATTCTCGCGAAGTCAAATGGAGACCTCCGATTAAGCGTACTGTTGCCAGCAAAGATCAAGGTGTAGATGAACTCATTGAAGCCTTGGATGAACATTTTGAGTATCTTGAAGACTCTGGTGAGTTGGATGCTCGCCGGGCAGAACGTACGCGTGATGAAATCATCGCGATGATTAATGAGCAAATTGGTCGTTATGTGGCGGAAAAAATAGTCACTAACGATGAATTTAATAGCCAAGTGGCAGCTGTAAATGAGCGCACTAGCGATCCATATACAGTTGTTAACGGCGTTATGTCAAATGTGCTAAAGTAGACGGCGACTACATAGCATGAGAGATTTAGCCTTATAAAAGGAGATAATCAAAATGGCTTTTAAAGTATTACAAGTGGACCACATCGGTATTGGTGTTAATGATTTAGCAGCAACGAAAGAATTTTATAAAAACGCATTAGGTATTCAACATCTTCCTGAAGATGAAGTTGTTGAAGAACAAAAAGTAAAAGTATCATTCTTCCCTTGTGGTGATGCAGAACTCGAATTTTTGGAAACTACAACTCCAGATGGCCCTATCGGTAAATTTATCGAAAAGAATGGCGGTCGTGACGGCATTCAACACGTTGCTTTACGCGTAGATAATATTGAAAACGCTATTGCTGATTTGATGGCTAAAGGTATTCGTATGATTGACGAAAAACCTCGTTACGGTGCAGGCGGCTCCTCCATTGCTTTTGTTCATCCTAAAGCAACAGGTGGCGTATTGCTTGAATTATGTCAACGTATGAAATAATTCAGTACTTGAAACATATCATTATATATGAGTTATAGATATACATGTTCATATAACCGGTAGTTATATATTAAATATGTATATATGCTTGAACTTTATTTATTTATGAAATAAAATGATAATGTAACAAGTTTTATTTGGAGGTGCTATAATGGCAACAGTGCAGGAAAAAATCGAGTTATTGCACGAAAAACTAGCTAAAGTGAAAGCTGGTGGCGGTGAAAAACGCGTCGAAAAACAACATTCTCAAGGCAAAATGACTGCTCGTGAACGTTTGGCGAAATTATTCGACGACAATTCTTTCGTTGAACTTGATCAATTTGTTAAACATCGTTGTGTTAACTTCGGTCAAGAAAAGAAAGAATTACCTGGCGAAGGTGTTGTAACCGGTTATGGTACTATTGACGGTCGTTTGGTGTATGCATTTGCACAAGACTTCACCGTAGAAGGTGGTTCTCTTGGTGAAATGCATGCTGCTAAAATCGTTAAAGTACAACGTTTAGCAATGAAAATGGGTGCGCCTATCGTTGGTATCAATGATTCCGGCGGGGCTCGTATTCAAGAAGCGGTAGATGCGCTTGCTGGTTACGGTAAAATTTTCTTTGAAAATACAAATGCATCCGGTGTTATTCCACAAATTTCCGTAATCATGGGACCATGTGCAGGTGGTGCTGTATATTCTCCAGCATTGACTGACTTTATCTACATGGTAAAAAATACATCTCAAATGTTCATCACTGGTCCGGCAGTAATTAAATCCGTAACCGGTGAAGAAGTAACGGCTGAAGATCTTGGTGGCGCAATGGCTCACAACTCCGTGTCCGGTGTTGCTCACTTTGCAGCTGAAGATGAAGATGACTGCATCGCGCAGATTCGCTACTTGTTAGGCTTCTTGCCATCCAACAATATGGAAGATGCTCCATTAGTAGATACAGGTGATGACCCAACTCGTGAAGATGAAGCTTTAAATAGCTTGTTGCCTGATAACAGCAATATGCCTTACGATATGAAGGATGTTATCGCTGCAACAGTAGATAATGGTGAATTCTACGAAGTACAACCATTCTATGCAACAAATATCATTACTTGTTTCGCACGTTTTGATGGTCAATCAGTTGGTATCATCGCTAACCAACCTAAAGTTATGGCTGGTTGCTTGGACATCAACGCATCCGATAAATCTTCCCGTTTCATCCGTTTCTGCGATGCTTTCAATATTCCGATCGTTAACTTTGTTGACGTTCCTGGTTTCTTGCCTGGCACAAATCAAGAATGGGGCGGTATCATTCGTCATGGCGCTAAGATGTTGTATGCTTACTCTGAAGCAACAGTTCCAAAAATTACTGTTATCACTCGTAAAGCATATGGTGGTTCCTACTTAGCTATGTGTTCCCAAGATTTGGGCGCTGATCAAGTATATGCTTGGCCTACATCCGAAATCGCTGTAATGGGACCTGCAGGTGCTGCTAATATCATCTTCAGAAAAGATGAAGATAAAGAGGAAAAAACAGCTAAATATGTGGAAGAGTTCGCAACTCCATACAAAGCTGCAGAACGTGGCTTCGTAGACGTTGTTATCGAACCAAAACAAACTCGTCCGGCAGTTATCAACGCTTTGGCAATGCTTGCAAGCAAACGCGAAAACCGTGCTCCAAAGAAACATGGTAATATTCCATTATAATTCGATTCGGTAAAGTTATCATCGAATTTGGGAGATACCTTTCTTTACTACTTTTTTAGAAAGGGGAATAATTATGGAAGGACAAGCAGTTACTACTAATCCGTTACTAATAATGGCCATTAATATGACCGTTGTGTTTGGTGTTTTGATTGCTTTGGGGATTCTGATGGAAATCGTTCATTTAGTTGATCCTACAAAGAAGAAAAAAACACCTGTTGAATCGAGTACACCTGTTGCTGCTTTTGCAGCTTCTGTAGCAAGTGCACCTGTTCAAAACGACGATGAAGTAGTAGCAGCTATCGTAGGTGCTATTGTAGCGATGGGGTATTCATCCGAACAAATCGCATCTATTCGACCTACAGCAACCAGCGCTAAATGGCGTATGGAAGGTCGTTTAAGCGGTAGAAATTAATAGATTTTTTAGGAGGCATTTGTCATGAACAATGCTACAATGACTAACGGTAAGGCTCCATCTAAAGATGTAGTGGCAGTTATCGTTGGTGCATTAGCGGCAATGGGTTATTCCGCTGATCAAATCGCGCATATTCGTCCGATTGTGAGCTATAATTGGAAAATGGAAGGGCGCTTACGCGGTAATCGATAGGATTATCAGATTTATATATGTAAATTAATTTATAAATAGTGTATAAACACACAAATAGTTGGAGGAATTTAAAATGAAAAAATTCAATGTTACAGTAAACGGCACAGCATATGATGTAGAAGTAAATGAAGTTAAAAGTGCGGCTCCTGCGGCAGCTCCTAAGGCAGCTCCTGCATCGGCTCCAGCACCTAAAGCAGCTCCTGCACCAGCACCAGCTAAAGCAGCAGCTCCAGTTCCAGCAGGTGCTGAAACTGTAAAAGCTCCAATGCCTGGTAAAATCCTATCCGTAGCAGTATCCGCTGGTCAAGCAGTTAAAAAAGGCGAAACTTTGTTGATTCTCGAAGCTATGAAAATGCAAAATGAAATCGCAGCTCCACATGATGCAACAGTAAAAGAAGTTCGTGTTGCTGCTAACCAAACTGTATCCACTGGCGAAGATATGGTTGTTCTTGGCTAATCCCAAGTTGATGTGACGCGGTCATACCGCGTTATAAAAACAATTTTATATTTATGAAAGGGGAACAAATATGGAGGCTTTTGCTGTTGCGATACAATCCGTTATTAACGATAGCGGTTTCCTCGCATTTACAACAGGCAATGCTATAATGATCCTTGTAGGGTTAATTCTATTATATTTAGCATTTGCAAAAGAGTTTGAACCATTATTGTTGGGTCCGATTGCTTTTGGTTGTTTGCTCGCAAACATTCCTCGTAACGGTTTTGAAGAAGGCGTTATGGCACTTATCAGTGCGGGTATTTCCCAAGAAATCTTCCCACCACTAATTTTTCTTGGCGTAGGTGCCATGACTGACTTCGGTCCGCTCATTGCGAACCCTAAAACATTGTTATTAGGTGCTGCCGCACAAATCGGTGTATTTGCGGCTCTTGGTGGTGCAATGGCTTTGGGCTTTACTGTACAAGAAGCTGCCGCTATCGGTATCATCGGTGGCGCGGATGGCCCTACATCCATCTATTTGGCGGCTAAATTAGCTCCACATTTATTAGGTGCTATCGCGGTTGCCGCATATTCCTATATGTCCTTGGTACCGTTGATTCAACCTCCGGTAATGAAGTTATTCACTACTAAAAAAGAACGTGAAATTGTGATGGAACAATTGCGTGAAGTAACACGTTTTGAAAAAATCGTATTCCCAATTGTTGCAACGATTTTCATTTCCTTATTGCTTCCTTCCATTACATCCTTGTTAGGTATGTTGATGTTAGGTAACTTGTTCCGTGAATCCGGTGTAACGGATCGCTTATCCGATACATCTCAAAATGCGTTAATCAATACCGTTACCATCTTCTTGGCAACAGGTACTGGTTTAACGATGAGTGCGGAACACTTCTTAAGCTGGGGCACTATTAAAATCATTCTTTTAGGCTTATTTGCATTTATTTGCGGTACAGCCGGCGGTGTATTATTTGGTAAATTGATGAGCTTAGTCGATGGCGGTAAAACAAATCCACTTATTGGTTCTGCCGGTGTATCCGCAGTTCCAATGGCGGCTCGCGTATCCCAAGTAGTTGGTGCTAAAGCTAATCCTGCAAACTTCTTGCTCATGCATGCTATGGGACCGAACGTAGCAGGTGTTATCGGTACAGCTGTAGCGGCAGGTACAATGCTTGCTATGTTGTCCACTCGTTAATAATTTAATAATTATTCACCAAGAGGTGTGCCTACTCAGGTACACCTATTGGTGAATTAAAATTAGCCTGATTGTATGTAAACATACAATATTTTGGTATACGGCAATAAATGCTATCGTCAGATCGGTCATTAAGTGGTGAACAAGAACTCACAAAATAACCTTCCGGTGCTTTTAATATAGTAGAGGTGGTCATCTTGTTATCTGTAGAATTGAAAATACTGATTTGTTTTGTATGGGCGTTTATTGTTTTTTTTATTACTGCACTGATCATCGGTGCTGAGCGTAAAGCTCAGTGGTTCCAGAAGAGGACCAAATATTCGTGGTTTAATCGCCGCGGAATTATATCCGAGTCCTTGCATTTTGGATATCCCAAAACACGAGAGGGATATGGGGTTACCTTTTTAATGGCGGGTGCCATTAGCATCGTAAGTTATGTAGTATATCTTTTATAACTACATTCAGTGCATTTCTCTGAAGGGAGATGATGATGTATGGGTGCTGCAGAACAAACCTTAATCGTCCTTGCAGTCATGGCTGTCTTATTCGTTACGGAAATTATTCCGTTAGCGATTACTTCTTTAGGTGGTGCTATTACACTTGGTCTTATGGGGATTATTACTCCTAAGGTTGTATTTTCCGGTTTGTCCGATAGTACTGTTGTATTGTTTGCCGGCATGTTCGTTGTTGGCGGTGCTTTATTCTATACAGGTTTAGCTCAAAAAATAGGGGAAACCGTAGTATCTCATGCAGGTACAAGTGAAAATGGATTAATGCTTGCAATCATGCTTGTTACCGCAACAATGTCTGCATTCTTATCGAATACAGGTACAGCGGCTGCATTGCTTCCTGTAGTTGTCGGTATCTGTTCCGTTGCTAAGATTCCTGCATCTCGTCAGTTGATGCCGTTGGCATTTGCTGCCGGGGTTGGCGGTATCATTACAATGGTTGGTACACCACCGAATATTATCGTAAATGGTACGTTGGAAAAATCCGGTATCACTCCATTTGGATTCTTTGAATTTGCATGGATTGGTATTCCTTTGACTATTGCTACCATTATCTTTATGATGTTTATCGGTAAATATTTATTACCTAAACATGAAATTACAGATGCCGGTGAAGTCGAACAAGAAGTATCGGCAGATGAAGTGTCTAATGATCCTAAAAAACAATTATACTCTGGCCTTATTTTGCTAGGTGTAATCATTGCCATGATTTTAGGTGATTTCCTTAAGAAAAACTTTGGTATCAGTTTGCCGTTGAGCATGGTTGCCGTTATCGGCGCAATGCTTTGTGTATTGACAGGTTGTTTGAAAGAAAAACAAGCATATTCATCTATTGACTGGGTTACAATTTTCCTATTTGCCGGTATGATGCCGGTAGCAGAAGCTCTTGATAAATCAGGTGCCGGTCAATTGATTGCTAATGCCGTATTAAGTGTTATGGGTTCCGATCCTAGCCCTTATTTTGCGACAGCAGTATTGTTTATTCTTTCCTGTGTTATGACTCAGTTCATGTCCAATACCGCATCTTGTGCATTATTGGCACCTATCGGTATCGCTATTGCAAAAGGGATGGGCGCTGACCCTCATGCCGTTCTTATGGCTATCGGCGTTGCCGCATCCTGTGCATTCGGTACACCTGTAGGTACTCCTCCAAATACATTAGTACTTGGACCTGGTCAATATAAATTTACAGACTATGTAAAAGCCGGCGTTCCATTGATTGTAGTATGCTTTATTGTAAGCCTTATTGTTATTCCAATGGTGTGGCCTTTCTTCCCTGGTAAATAAGGGAATTGTTATTCTACTATATGAGCACATACGAGGTCGAATCGTGAGATTCGACCTCGTTTTTGTATGTAAATCTTTATTTTTAATTTAAAACTAGGATTTTGGATCCTATTAATATGATAATGAATATTGATAATTATATTCCTATTAAAATGATTAGTATTTTTATTAAATGATAATAAATGAATTCTCAATTACTCTATTTCTATTTTAAAAATATAATTGAAAAAATATATCAATATAAAGAACGTATTAGTTCTTATATGATAAAAGTGAAAGGTGAGTATGTATAAAAAGATTTTGATTTATCTCATTTTCATTTGACTTTCAATTATTATTATGTGATAATGAGAATGTAAGTGAGGCAAGTGCCTTTTTAAATGATAATAAAAGTTTTAATCTATATTTTTGATGGAGGTCTAAATCATGAGAGTTATTGCTGATGGTTGCATTAAATGTGGTTCTTGCGCATCTGTTTGCCCGGTTTCCGCTATTTCTGAAGGCGGAACTAAATATGAAATCAACGATACTTGCATCGACTGCGGTTCTTGCGAATCTGTTTGCCCAGTATCTGTAATTTCCGCTGAGTAATCACAAATGAACTGGCCCCTCGTAGAGGGGCTTTTTTATTTTGCTTAAAATAGAGTAACTTAGTATAATATGACTATTAAGATATATTGATTATTTAGATGTATTGATGAATTATAAAGTTATTGTAAGGGAGTCGACCTTTGTTTTATATTGTATTTATTCTTTGGCTTGCATTGGATCAATGGAGCAAATCTTATGTAATGAATCATTTTATATTAGGTGAATCTCTGTCGGTGATACCTAATGTATTTCACTTGACCTTTATTATTAATCGTGGTGCCGCTTTTGGGATGTTGGCGAATCAACGTTGGTTCTTTTTGTTGGTAGCCATTGTGTTGGTAGCCGTGTGTATATATTATTGGAAGCGTTTATCTAAAGGGCCGTTGGCATTACGTGTAGGTGCAGCTTTATTGACGTCTGGTGCGGTTGGCAACGGTATCGATCGATATGTGCTGCATGGAGTGGTTGACTTTTTTGATTTTCGTGTATGGCCTATTTTTAATGTTGCGGACATCGGAATTTGCATAGGTGTAATTTTGGTTTTATATTATCTAATAACAACTCATACAGAGGAGTAATATATGAACGAGTTTATTGTAACTGCCGAACAGGAAGGCATGCGATTAGATGTATTTTTGACGGAACGCTTGGAAGGTTCTCGCAGTTATATTCAGAACCTTATCAAATCCGGCCATGTGACGGTAGGTGATAAGCTTGGAAAAGCAAATTTACGTCTTTCAGCTGATGCCGTGGTATATGTAGAAATACCCGAGCCGGAATCTGTTGAGGTGAAGCCTGAAGATATTCCGGTAGATTATCTTTATGAGGATCATGATATTATTATCATCAACAAGCCGAGAGGGATGGTGGTTCATCCGGCCGTAGGTAATTATTCAGGCACGTTGGTGAATGCGTTACTCTTTCACTGTAAAGATTTATCCGGTATTAATGGTGAAATCAGACCGGGTATCGTACATCGTTTAGATAAAGATACATCCGGTGTTATGATGGCTGCTAAAAATGATGCCGCCCATATTGGCTTGGCGGAACAGGTGAAAGCTCATTCTGCAAAGAGAACTTACTGGGCTTTGGTGCAGGGGAATATTGTGGAAGAGAAGGGGACAATTAAAGCCCCCATAGGGCGACATCCGAAGGATCGTATGAAGATGGCCGTTGTGTTTGAAAACAGTAAGGATGCGGTGACGCATTTTAGAGTGTTGGAGCGATATGGTCACCAGACCTTGGTGGAATGCAATTTGGAAACGGGGCGGACCCATCAGATTCGCGTCCATTTTGCACATATTGGGCATCCGGTGGTAAATGATCCGTTTTACGGGTATCGTCGTATGGATTTTCCTATTAATGGACAGGCGTTACATTCCCGTACTCTGGATATTAAACATCCTATTACCGGTGCACCCATGCATTTTGAGGCACCTGTGCCGGAAGATTTCGCGGCTTGCCTGGAATTTGCAAAGACCTATCGTGAAAGTAAGTTTAAATAGTCGAAATAGATATAAGTGCAGCTAAGATGTACTTTCAAATATTTTATATAATGAATAGCAGGCTGCAGAATTTTAATAGCGAAATATGATTTTGATAGAATAGATGAATTTTATAGAATAGATGGCAGTTAGTTAATGTGGGGGTGCTGTGTATGGAAAAGAAACGGTTATTGATGGACCAGGATGCCATTATGCGTGCCATCCGTCGAATCAGTCATGAGATTCTTGAGAGAAATAAGGGGCTGTCTGATGCTCTTATTGTAGGTATCGAGCGCCGTGGCGTTATCTTGGCGAAGCGCTTGCAAGAGGAAATTGAACGCATTGAAGGCGTTCATATCGATTGTGAGTCTCTCAATGTGGCAATTTATCGCGACGACCGAGATGCACGACGCAAGGAGGGGAAGCCCTGCACCATTGATACGACGGAAAAAACCATCATTCTCGTAGATGATGTGTTGTATACGGGGCGTACCATACGGGCCGCGTTAAATGCGCTTATGACGGCCGGGCGACCTAGGTCGATTCAGTTGGCTGTCCTCGTCGATCGAGGCCATCGGGAATTACCTATACGTGCTGATTATGTGGGAAAAAATATTCCTACATCTCATCTTGAAAGCGTTCGTGTTGCCGTAAAGGAACTGGATGGTGAAGAAGGGGTCACAATACAGGAATAACCTGTATTGTGCCCCCTTTTTAGATAATAGTTTATGGTAATATTTTTTAATGTTAATTGTATTTAGTATTATTTTGATTTAATAGTCATATAATTGGGTATATATATATTATTTATCGGATATATTGCGGTGTGTACGTGTAGTCCGTATGCCCCTTACGCATTGACGGATTACGGAAACATAGACTCTGTATGTCTGTCGCGATCGTATCGATGTGATGCATTGTTCGTCCGAAATCTGAAAGTAGGGCGGACGCTTTGGCCCATTTTTGAATGATTGGAATGTTATATTCCTGTTGTAGCCATTGGCGTCCTCTGTCGTTGAATGCTAATAGGCGGGCGTATTGCGGGCCTTGTTTCTGGCTTTCATGAAGTGACGATTTAGTTATCCCTAGTGCAAGGTAAGCGCCCATTCGTTGTAGACGGGCATAGGTATAGCGTTTTGATTTTATTGTATCAATACTTTCTTTCCACGTCGGTTGGAGTGCTGCTCTGGACCAGAGGGGTTCAATGCCTTCGCTAAAGTCGCCGAAGGCGGAGAGTGCTTCCGGTGTCATGCGGCGACTCAATGTATGGAGCATGTCTTCGTAACGTGTATAGTCTACGTAATGCCCTTGTTGAATCTGTTGCCGTATATCGCCGGATATAGTCGCCGGTATGTAACTTGTAATGGATTCGCCTTCGGTAACAGCTCGTCGTAAAGCCGTTCCGGACGGGAGGTTTTGATTTACCGACGGTGCATGATGATCGGAGGTTCGTAAAATCGGAAGATAATGAAGGTCGTTATGGTAAGTGAGCGCCGCACGTATATATTCGAGGCCTAATACGGCATTGGGTGAACTGATTATATCGTCGATAGATGAATTTTGATATTGCATCAATGCTTTTCGCAGAGCCGAGCTGTAGGACAAACCTTCTTGCATATAGGTGCGCAGCGCTGTTTGTGTGCTTTCGGAGTCGATATATCGTGCCGCCTTCTGAAAGGCGGCAAGATTCGTCGTTTCCGTACCGAATGAAAGAGTATCGATAGCAAGTGCTTTTACCATGCGGATGGCACCGGTCGCAAAATATTGCGCACTGCCGAGAGAAAATAGGGCAGGGAGTTCGATGACAACATCGGCACCGTTACAAACGGCCCAGCGGGCACGGTCGAATTTTGAAAATAGAGCCGGTTCACCGCGTTGAACAAAGGCACCGCTCATGATACAGATGCGCAATGATTGCGGTGACTGTTTTGCCAGTATATGCAGTTGATGCGCATGTCCATTGTGAAACGGATTATATTCGCAGATGATGCCGATTGTATTCATAGGGACTCCTTTCATTAGTGTTAGTGTAGCAAAGGGAGGCGGTACTGTAAATAGAGGAATCTGCAAGTTTAGTGTAGATTTTATTTGTTCGATAAGCTATAATTAACTGTAAATGCTGAATTGATGTGAGGTATATGATGAAAGAACAATGGAAACGTACATTACGGGGTGCCTTATTGGGTGCTGCGCTATTGGCGATGGCCGGCTGTGGCTCCACAAATGTGATGGATACTTATAGTTTTGGTCATCAAGTTATCCGCGCAGGTCAGTCTGAGATCACAATCGCTCTGCCTTATGAAATGGGTAAAAGCACAAAAAATATGACTGATGATGGATACCCTATCGATATTTACGGTTCCGTAACGGAACATATGGTCATAGAGGTTGAAGCATTGCGTGCCGGTGTGAATAAGCCTTTGCCTACGGTGGATGAACAGATCAACCGCAGCAAGACGGAATTTGCTAATTTAGGCGCCACAATCAAGGAAGAGTCCGTACAGCTGGAAGGTGCGACAGCGAAGAAGCTGGATGTCACTTACTCGGCACAGGGACAAACATTTAGTTTTTCTCAATACGTATTCATGGATCATGACGTATTGTGGAATATTGTCTACCAGTATCCTTCTCAGGATCAGGTAGGGGCTGATATCAGCAAAGAAATTAAAGATAAGATTCAAGTTACGCAACAGAAAGAGGGTTAATCGATGAACGTATTAGTAGTTAACTGCGGTAGTTCTTCTTTAAAGTATCAATTACTTGATATGAGCACTGAAACGGAATTGGCAAAAGGTCTATTTGAAAAAATTGGCGATCAAGACGCTATTTTTACTCATAAACGTCCTAATGCCGACAAATTGGAACGCGTTGAACCGATTTTAAACCATAAAGAAGCGCTTCGCATTTTGCTAGATATTTTAGTTGATGCTGAGTATGGTGTTATTTCTTCCATGGATGAAATCGATGCTGTAGGTCACCGTGTAGTACACGGCGGTGAAAAATTTGCGGATTCCGTATTGATTACACCGGCAGTTATGGAAGCGTTGGAAGAATGTGCTTCTCTAGCACCATTGCATAACCCGCCAAACATTCAAGGTATTGAAGCTTGTGAAGCGATCATGCCGAATGTACCTCAAGTTGCTGTATTCGATACGGCATTCCATCAAACGATGCCAAAAGAAGCATATATGTATGCGCTTCCTTACTCTTATTATGAAGATTACGGCATCCGTCGTTACGGCTTCCACGGTACATCACATAAATATGTGGCACAACGTTGTGCGGAATTAATGGGTAAACATATGACTGATCTTCGTATCATCACATGTCACTTGGGGAACGGTTCCTCCGTGGCTGCCATTAAAGGCGGCCGTTCCATCGACACTACAATGGGCTTCACTCCATTGTCCGGCTTGATCATGGGTACGCGTACAGGTGATATTGACCCTGCTATCGTTCCGTTCTTGATGGAAAAAACAGGTATGACCTATGAAGAAATCGATAGAGTTATGAATAAAGAATCCGGTGTATTGGGGATTTCCGGTGTGTCCAATGACTTCCGCGTTATCGAAGAAGCGGCTGCTAACGGCAATAAACGTGCACAATTGGCATTGAATATGTTCCATTACAAAGTTCGTCGTGTAATCGGTGCCTTTGCTGCTGTTATGGGCGGTGTAGATGCTATCATCTTTACTGCAGGTATCGGTGAAAACGGTATCGGTAACCGCGATGCAATCTGTAACGGTTTGGAATATTTGGGTACTCGTATTGATTCTGAACGCAATAATGTTCGCGGCAAAGAGCAGGAAATCAGCGCTGAAGGTTCGAAGGTAAAAATCTTTGTAATTCCTACAAACGAAGAAATCATGATTGCCCGTGATACTCAACGTATTACGGCGGCATTGAAAAAATAATATAGTTCGCATCTGAACTAGGTGACTATTAGTGTCAATAAAAACCCGTTTATATCTTTGATATAGACGGGTTTTTTGTAGTTTTTATACATAGAATACCTTATAATAGTATCTATAGTCAGACGATATTGATTTATATATAAGGGGTTAACTATGAAAGTTTTATATGAAGAGCGGTCACAGCGTGCTAAAAGTGCGGAGTTACTGGTAACATTTTTTGTTTTTCTATTAGTGTGTGCCATGGTATATACCACATATCGCAGTATTAATTTGCACACGGTTCTGATAGCGGAGTATTTTATTGAAATTGCAGCCATTATCGTTATGGTTAAGCAGGCGATCAGCCGATATACATATATTTTGACGGATTCCAAACTGATTATAGATGAATCGTCTATTTTCAGAAAACGCCATTTTGAAGTGGAGTACGATATGATTGACGGTGTGTTCAAATTTGAACGGGAGTTATTGACGAACTTGAGGTATCGCTATAAATATAGAAAATGCTCCACTTCGGATCCTCGCCCGATCTGGTCATTGGTGTACTCTATCGTAAATGGTAAAAAGGTACAATATGGACGGCTTCTGCTCAAGGCGGATGACCGATTTTTTGAGATATTAAGCGAATATGTGGACGGTCGAGTGCGGGTGCCGCAGGAGGATGTTGTTTTTTATGCGACTGTACGGGCTGATGCGGTTAAGCATGGCGAAGACGTACAGGAATATTATAAAAAATTAATCGCACCTGAAGAGTAATTAAAACAGCGTTATAGAGAGGTCTGTATGGCAGAATTATATTTAGCGAGCCGATCGCCGCGAAGAACGGAATTGTTGACGCAGGTCGGTATCGATCACATTGTGGTATCCAGTACTTATGAGGAACCTAATGAGGGCTATGAGAATCTTACCGAGATGGTAAAAGCGCAGGCCCTTGGCAAGGCCCGTTGTGCAGTCGGTGTTCCCGGTGACGGCTTTGTGCTCGGAGCGGACACAATTGTCGTTCTCGATGGCGATGTACTGGGCAAGCCTCACAGTGAGGATGAGGCGCGCCTCATGTTGCAACGCCTGTCGGGGAGAGTTCACTCCGTCATAACCGGTGTGGCATTGCTGTTGAAGGGAAAAGAACGGGTCTTTCACAATGAGACAAAGGTGTATTTTAAAAGTCTAGCCCCTTTTGAAATTGAATCCTATATTGCCAGTGGGGAGCCCATGGATAAGGCCGGTGCCTACGGCATTCAGGGGAAGGGCGCTCTGTGGGTGGAAAAGATTGAAGGTTCATATACGAATGTAGTCGGTCTGCCTGTAGAGCAGGTATATGATGTATTATGCGAGATGCTTGGCGCGAAATAAGGTAGGTATTATCTGTGAGAATGGAGAGAGTTTATGGAAGTACCAACGGTAAGTGTTAAGGATATGTTACCCTTTCAACGGCCTCGAGAAAAGTTTTTGACTCTTGGACCGTCTCATATGGATATTGAGGAATTATTAGCTATTTTATTGCGGTCCGGCGTGAAAGGGCAGTCGGCTCTTACATTGGCTCACGATATTGTGGAGTCCTTTGATGACGGTATTTACGGATTGAACCGCATGACCGTAAAGAATCTGATGAAGATTAAAGGCATCGGAGCGGATAAGGCCGTCACCATTTGTGCCGCAGTGGAACTGGGACGGCGGTTAGGTGAATTGAAAATCAAGGCTACGTACGAAGATTTTTCTCAGCCCTTCGTCATTGCTCAATATGTGATGGAACGCCTTCGGCATGAGGAGGAGGAACATGTGTGGGCTGCTATGTTGACGTCGCGCAATAAACTCATTCAGCTTGAGAAGATTTCTAACGGAGGCCTGGCGTCGAGTCTTGTAGAACAGCGAACCGTATTCCGTAAGGCAATTGCCTGTAATGCGGCGGCGATTATTTTAATTCACAATCATCCGTCCGGCGACAGTCGGCCCAGCGATGATGATATACGGCTGACGAAATTATTTATCAGCGCCGGTCAATTTATGGGGATTCCCGTACTGGATCATATTGTTATCGGAGATAATGAATTTACGAGCCTCAGCGAAATCGGTAAACTCAGCTAGGATAAGTTATGTTTTCAGAGCGCCTGCACATCCGTGTAGGCGTTTTGTGTTTCTTCTAACTTAGTGATTTATCATTCTTCTGTATAGGTGTTTTGTGTTTCCCTAATCTGCTGTTGATATGGTAAAATGGAATGATGATGTAATGAAGGAGAATAAGCATTATGAGTTCCATTTTACCTTCTCTGGGAAGAGACGTAAGTATAGATATAGGTAGTATCCAGACGCGTTTAATGGGCGGAACCCGTGAGTCTGTCATCAGTGAGCCTTCCATTGTAGCTACAGATGCAAAACAGCAGAAAATCGTAGCTGTAGGGGATGAGGCGGACCGTATCGTGCGACGTATGCCCGATATGTGGAGGCCGTTGACGCCTCTGAAAGACGGCTTTATCGTCGATTATCGTGTTATGCATACGATGTTAAAGTACTTTCTCCATAAAGTTTCCAACACGTTGCGCTTGTCCCGTGTTCTCGTCGGCGTACCGTGCGGCATGACGGACGTAGAGCAACGGGCCATGATGGATGCGGTTATGCAAGCAGGGGCGCGAGAGGTGTTTCTCATTGAACGTCCTGTAGCGGCCGCTATCGGTTGCGGATTGCCGATTTTTGACGCTCGCGGCTCCATGGTGATAGATATCGGTGGCGGCACCACGGATATCGGCATCATGTCGCTGGGGGGCATCGTGAGCAGCAAGACGATTCGCTTCGGCGGTTCAGATATCAATACAGCATTGTTGCGATATATCCGCCAGTGCTTTGGCGTCATGGTATCGGATGAAACCATTATGGATCTTAAACATTCTATCGGGACGGCTATTGCGCCGCTGGAGGATTCGGAATATGTCTTTCAGGGCCGTGACATGATGAACGGCTTGGGCCGTCGTTGTGTGATTCATCAATCCGAGGTATATCAGGTTATCAATGATTCTTTGCAAGGGCTTTTAGATGAAATCAAGCAGACTATCCGTCAGGCGGCGCCTGAAATCGTAGCGGATATCATGCAATATGGAATTTGGCTTACCGGAGGAACCGCACTGCTGGAGGGGCTTTCACAACGAGTCGGAACGGAATTGGGCGTGCCCGTTCATGTGCCGGAATTACCGGAAGAAAAGGTTGTTACTGGATTGCACGGCGCCACAGCAGATTTAGTAGGCGTGTCGCGTTTTATTGTAAATTCAAAAAATAGAAAGGGCCGGGACTAGTATGATACAGTCGGATCGCAAGTTAATTATCGTCGTAGTTATCAGCTGTATTCTCTTGGCTTTATTGGGATTTGCATGGAAGCAGCGAACCAGTATTCCCTTTGTAACCGTTACCTTAGAGGGGATTACCACTCCGTTTGCGTATGGTTCTGCTCGAATGCTGGCGGGCATACAGACAGGTATTTCGGTAATCGATGATGCTATACATTCGACCTCTGAAAGTGAAGAGGAGGCTGCGCGCAAGGCCTATTTAGAGCAAAAGGTGGTCAATTATGATGAAGTGGTCGCGGAAAATATCCGCCTTCGACAGTTGCTTGACTATAAAAGCAGTCATTCCGAATTCACCATGACTTTGGCGGGAATCATTACGAAGGATTATGGCACGTGGACCAATACTTTCACCATTGATAAGGGTAGTGAGGACGGTATAGATGTGAATATGGCCGTTGTTGTACCGAGCGGTGTCGTAGGGTTCATTACCGATGTCTATCCTCATTCGGCACGGGTTCAGACGATTTTGGATCCGCGCAGTGCCATCGGTATTCTCGTACAGAGACCGGAGTCTCGATTGTCGGGCGTTGTAAAAGGCAACGGTAATGCACCGGGAACGCCGACGATGGTCAATATTGCGCGCGACGGAGACGTTCTGGTAGGCGATAAGCTCGTTACCTCCGGTTATGGCGGCATTTATCCGAAAGGATTGCCGGTAGGCAATGTGATGTCCATAGAAAATGATTCGGAAGGATTTGTTAAAAATGCGGTCATAAATCCGAGCGTGGATTTTCATCGTTTAGAGGAAGTATTCATCATTACCTCGTCATCTGTGAGTGCACCTACCAAGCCGGGTTTAGAGACTAAATTAGTGCCTCAGACCCAGCGCGATCAGGTGGAAGGGGCAAAGGGGGCTATCAAACCATGATCCGGTTAGCCTTACTGTTAAGTGGATTTTTAATATATTTTATTCAGGCTCAGCTGTTGCCGGCTATATTTCATACGAACTGGCTGCCGAATCTCATTTTGACGACCGTCGTTATGATTACGCTTTTTAAAGGGCGGCGCATGGGGCTTGTATCCGCTGTTATCGGCGGGGTGGTACATGATGTGCTGATTTCCAATTTTTTTGGACTTCATTTGTTTCCCTATGTCATCGTCGTGTATATATTGTCTTTTGTGAAGCATCGCCTGTATGAAGAGCGTTGGTACTGGTCCAGCTGTATTGTAGCTATCTGTACAATCCTGGATGGTCTGATTCGGTTCTTTATGATTTGGGGCAGCGGCGGAGACATTTATTTCTGGTCATATTTGTGGCATATGATCATTCCGACTCTTCCTTGGAATGCTTTGATGGCGGCCGCTTTGCATGCTTTCTTGCGACCTAAGGAGGAACCGCAGGATTATATTTGGTGATGAGGGGGTGAAAGAGTGCTTGAAGGCCTCTATAAACGGAAAAAAACGAGTCGCTTTGATGTACTCTTTTATATCATAACCGGTATATTTATCATATTGGGGCTGCGACTGCTGGATTTACAGATTTTGGAGGGCGGCTATTATCAGGCTAAGGCGGAAGGAAACAGACTTCGTATGGTGCCCATGACTGCCGCACGGGGCTTGATGTATGATCGAAACGGTCAGATTCTTGTCGGCTCAAGACCGGCCTATACCATATCCATCATGCCTACAGGTAAGGCCCTTGATGATGGAGAAGTGGCGAGATTAGCCGCTTTACTCAATAAGAATCCTGAGGAGATTAAGAAGAAGGTCAATGATCATAAATCCGGTTACGAACCGATCAGAATCGCCAGCGACATATCTATGGATGTGGTTACCACCATCGAAGAGCATCGTCATGAACTGCCGGGCGTTACCATTGATGTAGAGCCGCTTCGCTATTATCCGTATGAGACGATGGCGGCCCAGCTGTTTGGCTATGTAGGTGAGGTCAGCGAAGAGGAACTGGATGAATTGAAGGCTAAAGATCCGAATTCTTCCGTTACGAGCGGTACCATTTTGGGGCGTTCGGGTTTGGAAAAACTGTACGATAATATCCTGCGCGGGACCGATGGCGGAAAGCAGCTGGAGGTCGATGCGACGGGTCGGCCTGTTGCAGAGGTCGATCGGAAGCATACTGTACCGGGTTCGAATATTCACCTTACTATTGATGTGAATCTGCAGAAGGCCGCTGAAGAAGCCGTAACCAACCAGTTGGCACAGTTGCAGGCGCAGGGAATTCCGGCCCAGGGGGCTGCTGTAGTTGCCTTAGACCCCAATACGGGCGCCGTACTGGCTATGGTAAGCAATCCGGAATTTAATCCGAACTGGTTTGCGAAAGGGATTACATCCGCTCAATGGAATCAGTTGAATAATGATAAGAAACATCCTTTTGATAATAAGGTTATATCCGGCGAATATCCGCCGGGGTCTCCTTTCAAAATTATTACGGGTGCGGCCGCATTGGATCTGAAGAAGGTTACACCGGATGAGATGATTTTTGACAGCGGGCGCCATTGGCTCATCGATAAGCGCAATGCGGAAGGCGAGGCTCTGGGGTGGCTGAACTTTAATAATGCCCTTGCAAAATCGGATAATGTGTATTTCTATGAAATGGGCAACCGCGTCGGTATTGAAAATCTTGATAAATATGCCCGTTATTTCGGCTTAGGTGAGAAAACGGGCATTAATCTGGTCGGTGAAGCGGCCGGTAATATGGCTAATCCGGAATATAAGCGGAAGGTATTTGACCAGGACTGGTACTTGGGGGAAACCTTCGACGCCGCTATCGGACAATCGTTTACCTTGGTAACTCCGTTACAGATGGCGGTAGTTATGAGCGAGGTCGCAAACGGCGGCATTCGCTATCGGCCGTATGTGGTGAGTCGTATCGATAATTCGGACGGTACGCCGAAGGAGGTTTTTGGACCGGAGAAATTGGGCGTATTACCGATTCAGAAAAATGTTATGGATCTCATCCGCGAAGGCCTTCGGGATGTTACGAATGAAGGCGGTACGGCGGGTGCCTTATTTAAAGGTTTTCCTGTGGACGTAGCGGGCAAAACGGGGACGGCGGAAAATGCTCATGGTCGAGACCATGGCTGGTTTGTTGCTTATGCACCATATGATAAGCCGCGTATCGTCGTGGTGGCTCTTGTTGAGCAAGGCAGTTTCGGTGCCGGTTCTGCAGGGCCTATCGTGCGCGATATACTGGCGGCATACTTTCATGTAAATTTGAATAATACATCTAATGATGGGAATAAGAAAAATACGTCTCAAGAACAGAACCGTTCAAATACTGTAAATACTATACAACCAAGAAAGGAATAATATGGGCGAAATCATCGGTGTCGTATCCGGCAAAGGCGGGGTTGGGAAAACGACCGTTACCGCTTGTCTGGGTGCGGCTTTAAGTAATGCAGGGCATCGCGTACTGCTCTGTGATGGAGATTTTGGATTACGCGATTTGGATCTCGTATTAGGCGTGGCGGATGAAGTGTTTTATGACGCTTTGGATGTGATTGAACATAAGGAATATGCAGAGGATGCCATATTACCTATCGGTGATAATCTGGATTTTCTGCCGGCCAGTCAAAAGCTTCGCTGGGAGGATATGGGGCGAAAGAAGTATAAGAAACTCATTAAATATTTAGCTGATAGATATGATTATGTCCTTATTGATGCGCCTGCCGGTATCGGTAAAGGTATTGAGTCGATTCTTGATTTGGTGAACCGGTGCATTGTAGTGACTCATCCGTTATGGGTGTCGTTGCGCAATGGAGCGCGTATGATTCAGGTTTGTGAGGAAGCTAATATCCGGGACCATGTAGTCGTATTTAATGCGGTGTCTACGGATGATGCGGACATTAATCTGTACGATATGTTGAATGTGATCCGGTCCGAATATGTGGGGGCTATGATTCCGTATGATGAAAAGGTCTTGCGGTATACACAGAATGGAACATTATTTGACCTGCTTCGTACGGATGCGGCCGATTTATTAAAACCTTTGGTGGATTATGTTATTTCAGGAAATACCTGGGATGAACAGGATATACTGGACCGATTTAATGCATATGCTGAAAAACGGAGAAGAGCTAAAGAGTCCACGCCTATGTCGACATTGGCATCCTCCGGTAATACCTTTTTTGAAGGTAATAGGCCGGTTCGCTATATTAATCGCAACGGTTGGACTACGCAGCGTCTTGTCTTAGACGCCAAACAAAGCTTGTGGCGCCGAATTAAGCTTAAATAGGTGATATGATGTGGCAAAAAATTTGGACTCATAGCGACTGGACAATCATAATTTGTACGGTTCTGCTTGTGAGTATCGGCTTGACCGCTGTGGGCAGTGCTACCCATGTCAATCAGGAGGCGCTCAGTTTCAACAGTCTCGTGGTAAAGCAACTGCTTTTTTTCGTGGTAAATGTGGCTGTAGTTATAGGCATGCAGTTTTTTGATTATCATCGCCTTAAAAACTGGGGCAATATGATTTATGCTTTCACGCTCATTATGCTATTGGCCGTAATGATCGCCGGTACATCGGCGTTAGGCGCGCAGCGGTGGATTCAAATCGGGCCTATAACCTTGCAGCCGTCGGAATTTTCTAAATTACTCATGATTATTTGTATGGCAAAGATGTTGGAGTCTCGTATTAATCATTTAAATACCTTTAAATCGCTGCTGGTTCCCGTGATATATGTAGGGATTCCTATTTTCCTCGTATTCTTACAACCTGACTTGGGAACATCACTCGTATATATCGCTATTTTCGGAGGCATGCTTTTTATTGCGGGGATTCGAGCTCGACTCATTCAAATTATCGTCGGATTAGGTGTACTGTTGCTGCCTTTGGTCTGGTTTGTTCTGAAAGATTACCAAAAACAGCGCATTCTCGTGTTTTTGAATCCCGATATAGATCCCTTCGGATCCGGTTATCATATAATTCAATCGAAGATCGCCATCGGGTCCGGCATGATTTTAGGCAAGGGTGTCTTTAACGGGACCCAAAGTCAATTGAACTTCCTGCCGGAAAATCACACGGATTTTATTTTTTCCGTTATCGGTGAGGAATTCGGGTTTGTAGGATGTATCATTGTTTTAGCGTTATTATTCATGCTCATTTATCGCAGTATACGCATCGCGTATACCTGCAATGATACATTTGGAATGTTACTGGCGACGGGCATCGGAGCTATGTTGAGCTTTGAAGTTCTCGTCAACGTGGGAATGACCATCGGCATTATGCCTGTAACGGGTATTCCTTTACCGTTCCTAAGTTATGGTGTCAGTGCGCTGACCACCAATATGTTGAGTATAGGTTTGTTGTTGAATATCTCCATGCAGCGAACTAAATATATATTTTAATTGAAAGAAGGCTTTCAGCCGGAGGATGTATGATTGAATTAGATACGTCATGGCTGCAGCACGTACAGAAGCCGGCTCGATATACGGGCGGTGAATATAACAGTACCGTGAAAGATCACAGTACGGTAGCTGTAACCATGGCGCTGGCATTTCCTGATGTTTACGAAGTGGCCATGAGCCATTTGGGAATAAAAATTTTATACGGTCTCGTAAATCGTCGTGAAGACGCCGTAGCGGAGCGTGTATTCGCTCCGTGGCATGATATGGAGGAAGAAATGCGCAAGCGTAATATTCCTCTATTTTCATTGGAGACGCGGACACCGATTAGGGATTTTGATGTGTTAGGATTTACACTTCAATATGAAATGAGCTTCACCAATATTCTTAATATGTTGGATCTGGCGGGAATTCCTATGTATGCCAAAGATCGTGACATGGATTTTCCGTTGCTTGTTACGGGAGGCCCCTGTGCTTTTAACGTGGAACCGTTGGCAGATTTCTTTGATATTGTCTCGTTAGGTGAATCGGAAGAGTGGAGCGATGAATTTATTGACCTCTATAAGTCCGAAAAAGCGAAGGGCTTTCCTGGCGGTAAGGAGGCATTCCTCAGAAAGGTTGCAAAAATTCCCGGTACATATTGTCCCGCATTGTATGAGGTGGAATATACGGAATCCGGTGATTTTAAGTCGATTACACCGCGCTTTGATGACGTGCCCGCAACGATTGAAAAACGGATTATCGAAGATGTGGAACACGTATTTTATCCGACGAAACCGGTGGTACCGTTCCTCGATATCGTTCATGACCGAGCTGTACTGGAACTGTTCCGCGGTTGTACGCGCGGTTGTCGTTTCTGCCAGGCGGGGATGCTGTATCGGCCTGTACGTGAAAAAACGCCGGAGCGGTTACTGGAAATCGCAAAGGAAACGATTGCCAACACAGGCTATAATGAAATTTCCCTGATGAGTTTGAGTTCTGCCGATTATTCTAAGCTGCCGGAACTCGTGGATATGCTCATGGAGGAGTTTAAGGATAAACAGGTGAGCGTCAGCTTACCGTCGTTGCGTATCGACAGTTTTTCCATAGATATCGCCAAAAAGGTGCAGCAGGTCCGCAAGAGCGGCCTCACCTTTGCACCGGAAGCGGGTACGCAGCGCATGCGCGATGTTATCAATAAAGGCGTCAGTGAGGAAGATCTGCTGGCGGCCTGTACGAATGCTTTCAAGTCCGGCTGGAATACGGTTAAACTGTATTTCATGATGGGACTGCCTACTGAAACTGATGAAGATTTAGCGGGCATCGCCAATCTTGCGTACAAGGTCCTTGATCTGCATCGCGATATTACGGGAAGACGCAACGGTTCCGTAACGGTCAGCGTTTCCTTCTTCGTGCCGAAGACGCATTCGCCGTATCAGTGGTATGGACAGCAGGATGTGGAGGAAATTCATCGCAAGCAGCGCTATCTGAAATCTCTCATCAATAATCGCAATATCTCCTATCATTACCATGACGGTTATACCGGTTATATGGAGGCCGCATTTGCCCGCGGAGATAGGCGACTGTCCGGCGTCCTCGTGGAGGCGTGGAAATTAGGCTGTAAATTTGATGGATGGACGGAATTTTTCAATTATGAAACATGGTTGAAAGCCTTCGAAAACTGCGGTCTTGATCCGGCATACTATGCGCGTCGCACCCGTGATTTTGATGAACCTTTGCCGTGGGACCATCTCGACTCCACCGTGAGCAAGGCGTTCTTGAAGCGTGAATGGGAACAGGCGGTGGATGCGAAGTTGACAGGCGATTGTCGTCGTGCTCCGTGCAGAGGCTGTAATGTATGTCCTGAATTAAATACGGCGATTATTGACTATAAGGAGGGTGGCAGAGTTGAAAAAGTTACGTTTGGCCTTACATAAAGGTGAAGAATTACGATTCTTGTCACATCTCGATTATGCTCAGGCCGTTGAGCGCATGATTCGCCGTGCCGAAATCAAGATGGCCTATTCGGAAGGGTTTAACCCGCATATGAAAATCAGTTTTTCCTCCGCTCTGGCATTAGGTGTGACCGCTGCAGCGGAATACATCGACATGGATGTGCTTGAGGATGACAGTCTGAAATCAATTATGGAACGATTAAACCTTGTGGCGCCTCCGGGCCTTGAGGTATTGGACGGTAAAGAAATGCCTGACAAGGTCAAGAAGATGATGGCTATCTGTAATTACGCCGTTTATGAAGTTACGGGTCCTGTAACGGATGTGTATGCGGATTGGGATACATTGCTCAAGCCTTTTAACGAGGCCGCTGATATTTCTTATGAAAAGGTGACGCCGAAGAAAACCCGTACTATCGATGTGAAACATTTTGTGAAAGAACCGATTACGGCCGTGATGAACGGTGATCAGGTAACTTTGCGCATGGGCATCGGCATATATCCGGAAGGGACTATCAAGCCGAGTGAGGTGTGGAACCTCGGTAAGGATCAATTTAACTGGCCTATTACGACGGGATATGAAATCCATAGAAGAGCAATCATGGTGGAAAATGATGAGGGGCGCTTTACGCCGTTGGAGATTAACTATTAAATCTTTGGACGTTGGGCGTATAGTTTTTATATAAATAGTTTTTAGATCATGTTTTGAAGAAAAAGAATAATATAACAAGATGAAAGGAGGGATAAGATGCATAAAATTCTGGTTAATGTGATGCGCGAAGAGGTGCGCATGGCCGTTGTGGACGAAGAGGGGCAGCTGGTAGACTTTGCATTGGAACGCTTCGATGAAACTCATATAGCAAATCATATGTACAAGGGGACCGTAAAAAATATATTGCCCGGCATGCAGGCCGCTTTTGTTGATATCGGCGGCTCTCAGAATGCATATCTGAATCTGCAGCAGGGTAAGGAACAGAAGATCCTACCCCGGTTATCCGTGGGACAGCAAATTCTGGTACAAGTGGTGAAGGAAGAAATGCTCGGAAAAGGAGCTCGTGTTACGGCCGATGTGAGCCTTGCAGGCCGCTTTATGGTGTTGCTGCCATATTCGGAAGGCATACATATTTCAAAGAAAATCACCGATGAAGCCGTACGCAGTCAATTGCAGGAACTGGCGAAGCCCTATGTGCAGGACAGCTGCGGATTTATCATCCGCACGGCGGCGGCTAAGGCGAATGCCGAGGAAATTGTTCATGATATGGACTACTTATGGCGTACATGGCAGCACATATTAAAGCGTTTTAAAGTTGCCAAGAGCGGTACGGACCTGTACAGCGATGCGGACTTTTGGTTCCGCCTCGTGAGGGATTACGCCCATCGTAATGTAGAGGAAATCATCGTCGACTCCGATATGGCCGAATCTCGCTTAACAGATTTACTGGGACATGGTCCGACGTCACAATCTATAAAGGTTACGCGTCATCGGGACAGCACGCCTATTTTCAAGGCGAATCACATTGAACCTCGATTGGAAAATCTTATCTCTCGCGATATCGATTTGCCGTCCGGCGGCTCTATCCGTATCGATCACACGGAGGCCCTTACCGTGTTTGACGTGAACTCCGCACATTATACGGGTCGGTCCAATAAGCTGGAGGATCTGGCTTTTACAGTGAATAAAGAGGCGGCAAAAGAAATCTGCCGTCAATTGCGCTTGCGTGATATCGGCGGAATTATTGTAGTCGATTTTATCGATATGAAGGATAAAGAGCATCAGCAGGAATTATTAAATCTGTTGGCGTCGCAGGCTAAACTGGACAAGATGAAGACCGTTGTGTGCGGCATCAGCTCGTTAGGCCTTGTTGAAATGACGCGGAAGCGGGCCCGTCAGGGGTTACAGACCCTGATGTTTGATACGTGCCCTCAGTGCGGCGGAACAGGCTATATGTTGTCCGGACGCACCGTATATATGCAAATCATTCGGCGTATACGGGAACTGTTTAAGTCGGGCCGCATTAAGACCGATTTAGAAATCGAAGTTCATCCAGAAGTGGCACAATATTTGTCAAAACATGTTTTGGCAGATCTGGGTGAGTCTATAGGACGCAAGATTTCCGTTGTGGTGAACCCCAATATCAGTCGCGAAGGATATTCGTTGATGGCCGTGTCCGAGTAAGTATGTAGTATATTAATAGGTGGTAGTGTGTCGTTAATTGAAATCGTATTAATCAGTATAGGTCTCGCGATGGACGCATTTGGCGTGTCCATCGGAAAGGGGTTGACTATCCCTGGCGGATCTAATGGTCGTAAAATTACATTAGCCTTTTTATTTGGCCTGTTTCAGTTTATTATGCCTGTTATCGGGTGGCTCATCGGTCGTCAGTTCATAGATATTATTTCTGATTGGGATCATTGGATTATCTTCGGGCTGCTCGGTTATTTAGGCATCGCCATGATTCGCGACGGCTTGGGGGATGAGACTGATGACGATGATAAACCGCTTCTCGGTGCATGGGAAATGCTCATGCTCTCCGTCGCCACGAGTCTCGATGCGATGGCGGTAGGGCTTACATTTGCATTTTTGCCTATCAATGTATGGGAAGCTTCGGCTATTATAGGACTGATTACATTTGGTATCTCCTTAATCGGTATATACTTAGGGAAATTTATGGGCCGCTTTGTCGGTAAATACGCGGATATTCTCGGCGGAGGTGTATTGATCCTCATCGGGACTAAGATTTTATTACAGCATTTGGGTCTCATCGGTTGATGTGAACGAGTCTATCTGTGAAAGTATCAAATACAGCGGAATAACCTTGATTTTCGTTTGACAACAGGGGTGAAACAAGGTATACTATATCAGTATTAGTTCGGTTTTCTGAACTTTGCAATCCGCATGAAGTAGGTTTAAACGCCCGGCTCCGGGTCGGGATACCGTATTCAGCGAGTTCGATAACAAGGAGGTGTTCTCATGTACGCAATTATTAAAACCGGTGGTAAGCAATATCGCGTTGCTGAAGGCGATGTAATTACTATCGAAAAATTGGAAGCAGCTGCTAACGATTCCGTTACATTCGAAGAAGTTTTGACTGTAGTGAATGACGGTGACGTTAAAGTTGGCGCTCCTCTTGTAAACGGTGCAAAGGTTACAGGTACGGTGCTTGAGCAAGGTAAAGGTAAAAAGATCTTAGTTTTCAAATACAAAGCTAAATCCAATTACCGTCGCCGCCAAGGCCATCGCCAACCGTTCACAAAAGTTCGTATTGAATCTATCCAAGCTTAATTATGGTTTCCATCGGAATCCAGCGGAATAGTGACGGTCAGGTAACTGGATGTCACATGTCCGGTCATGCAGGATATGATGAGCATGGCTTCGATATTGTATGCGCCGCATTGTCTGCCTTATCGGCGACGGCGATGTTAGGTTTGACCCGTATTGCCAAGCAAGAAGGGGAGTATACCAATAGCGAAGGTCGATGTGATATGGTTCTCTCCGGTACGATTAACCGGAGTGGACAGGATATTTTGGAGACTATGATCCTCGGCTTCGAGGAAATCAGTCGTCAGTATCCGGAGTTTGTCCAAATACACGAAATATAGGAGGTGAACTTAATGTTTACTTTTGATTTGCAATTGTTCGCACATAAAAAAGGTGTGTCCAGTACTCGTAACGGTCGTGACAGTGAATCTAAACGCCTTGGTGTTAAATGCCATGACGGTTCCATCGTAAAGAGCGGTAACATCATCGTTCGTCAACGTGGTACTCATTTTCATCCTGGTACTAACGTAGGCATCGGTAAAGATGACACTTTATTTGCACTTGTGCCTGGTAAAGTGGCTTTTGAACGTGCCGGTCGTTATAACCGTAAAGTTAGTGTATACCCTGTAGAAGCTTAATTTTACAAGACCTTAGATCCCTAGCGGTTAATCCGCTGGGGATTTTTTGTATGGTATTTTTGCATATCGTGTATGGTAAATTGATATGCTTTTAAATGGCTTACATATAAAGAGGTTGCATGCCTGATTAAAGGGACAATCTTTTTATATGTGCGAAATTCCAATGCATTTTAGTAGGAATAGTGGTATACTATGTAAAGTATCAGTGAAATACCAGAGAACTGGTTGTCATATACTTTCATAAACCTAAAGAGGGGTGGCGTGGCCACTGGAAAGATTTGAGGTAAGTACTATGTATGATGTAAAATCTCCAAAGGCGGAGGAATTTATTTCCCATCAGGAAATTCTTGATACTCTTGCTTATGCAGAGGAAAATAAGGAAAATCGGGAGTTGTTGGATGAGATTTTAGCAAAGGCTGCAACGTTCAAGGGGTTAAATCATCGAGAAGCAGCGGTGCTGTTAGAATGTCCTTTGCCTGAATATAAGGAAAAGCTGTTTGCTTTAGCTAAAGAGATTAAGAAAAGTATTTATGGGGATCGTATCGTTTTATTTGCTCCATTGTATTTGTCCAACTATTGTATCAATGGCTGCGTTTATTGTCCGTATCATTCCAAAAATCGCGACATTAAACGAAAAAAATTGACGCAGGAACAGATTAAGGAAGAGGTTATCGCCTTAGAAGCGATGGGGCACAAACGTATCGTTATCGAGTCCGGTGAAGACCCTCTCAATAATCCTCTCGAATATATTCTGGAGTCCATTAAAACCATTTACAGCATCAAGAATAAAAATGGTGAGATTCGCCGGGTTAATGTCAATATTGCGGCATGTTCCGTAGAGAATTATAAAAAACTGCATGATGTCGGCATCGGGACGTATACATTGTTTCAAGAGACGTACAATAAGGAGAACTATGAAGCGTTGCATCCGACAGGGCCTAAAAGCGATTATGCATACCATACGGAAGCGATGGACCGTGCCATGCAGGGCGGAATCGATGATGTAGGCATCGGTGTTCTTTACGGCTTGGAGCATTATAAATACGACTTCGTAGGACTCTTGATGCATGCGGAGCATTTGGAAGCGGTATTCGGGGTAGGTCCACATACAATTTCAGTACCTCGTATTTGTCCGGCTGACGATATCGATGTAGATGATTTCAGCAATGCCGTGCCGGATGATATTTTTGAAAAAATCGTCGCTCTCATTCGCGTATCCACGCCGTATACGGGTATGATCATGTCCACGCGGGAAACGCAGGAAATGCGTGAACGGGGATTGGCATTGGGGATTTCGCAAATCAGCGGCGGATCCCGTACCAGTGTAGGCGGATACAAAGAAGAAGAAAAACCGGAGGATAACTCCGCTCAATTCGACCGTAGTGATACGCGTACATTGGATGAAATCGTGGATTGGCTTCTGGATCTCGGCTATGTGCCTAGTTTCTGCACCGCATGTTATCGCGCTGGTCGTACAGGGGATCGTTTTATGGCATTGGCTAAATCCGGACAAATTCATAATTGCTGTCAGCCGAATGCGTTAATGACGTTGAATGAATACATTATGGATTATGGTAACGAAAAGACTAAGACTCATGGGGCCAAGGTTATTGAAAGCCAGTTGGAAAATATTAAAAATGACTTAGTTAAAGACAAAGCAAAAGCGTATATTGCACAGATGAAGGATGGCGAACGGGACTTCCGGTTCTAAGTGGCTCACTGATATAGAATCTCCTATTGATAATGGGAGATTCTTTTTTGTTGAGAAGAACTTATCAATTAATTGAGAATAAAATATATAAATTATTTTATTTTAAAGGCGTTTTATTGTATAATAGATAATAATGATAATGATAATACGTTAAATCAGAGAATGATATTGATTATAAATTGTTGAGGCATGTGATGATTAGAAAGAAGCGTTGGAGACTCTCGTCGGGGGATACAGAACAAGAGAATATCTTAATCCGTGAACTTGGTGTAAATCCTATCGTCGCAAAGTTAATGGTGAATCGTCACATCGATGTCAATGAAGGCCGCCGTTTTTTAACGGGTAATTTGTCCGATTTGCTTGACCCGTTTACATTGAAGGATATGGATATCGCCGTTTCGTTGATTCAGAAGACGCTAGAGGAGAATAAGCCCATCGTGATTTATGGTGATTACGATGTGGACGGTATTACGGCGACATCTTTGTTATATCGTTTTTTTCAGCGGTTACATGCCAATGTGAGTTATTATATACCGGAGCGACAAAGTGAAGGTTACGGTTTAAATTTAGAGGCTCTTGAGCATCTTGTGGAGCAGGGAACGGCGCTTGTTATCACCGTTGACTGCGGTATCAGCTCATATGATATCGTGGAGGCTGTTCGGGATCGGCTTGATATAATTATTACGGATCATCATACGGCGCCGGATAGAATCCCCCGTGCCAAGGCGGTGATTAATCATAAGCAGAAGGATTGCCCTTATACGGATAAGAATTTATCCGGCGTAGGTGTGGCTTTTAAACTATGTCAGGCCTTATGGCTCACGAAGTATGGCGAATGGTATCTGGATGATCTCGATATCGTGGCTCTGGGAACTGTTGCTGATGTGGTGCCTCTTGTCGGGGAAAATCGGGTCATCGTGAAAGCCGGCCTTGAGAAGATGAATGAGCATCCTAATCTGGGCATTCATAAACTCATTGATGTGTCGGGTTTGCATGAAAAAAATATCACATCCGGTCATATCGGTTTTACATTGGCACCGCGTTTAAATGCGGCAGGACGTGTCACACACGCCACTCGCGCCGTAGAATTATTAGTGACTGATGATAGTGACGTGGCCGAAGCGATTGCAGAGGAATTAAATGAGACGAATCGGGAACGGCAAGAGTTGGAGCGTAATATTTATGAACAAGCTCGCATCGACGTATTGAATCAAGGCCATGAGGCGGATTATGTAACCGTCGTAGCCGGTGAAGAGTGGCATCCGGGCGTAATAGGAATTGTGGCGTCCCGATTAGTGGAGGAATTTTATAAGCCTACATTGGTCATCAGCTTTCATGACGGCATAGGCAAAGGATCCTGCCGCAGTATTGATGGTTTTAATATCTACGATGCGTTGAAATCCTGCGAGGATATACTGATTCAGTTCGGCGGTCATGCGGCTGCAGCGGGATTCAGCATTGATATGAATCGCATAGATGAACTGCGCAGTCGTCTGACGGAGTACTGTAAGCGTACGATAGATGATGACGAATATGTACCGGTTATCTCCATTGATGCGGAACTGCCTGTGGATGACATCGATGTGGATATTATAGACAGTATATCCGCGTTAGAACCGTACGGAATGGCAAACAGCACACCTGTATTTGCCGTTATGGAAGCCGTTGTACAGGATATTATGCTTATGGGGCAGCTGAAGACTCACTGCAAGGTGATTTTAGAGACCTCCAGGGGTACTTTGGATGCAATTGCTTGGAACCGACCTGAATTATTTAAATTGATATTTGTAGGGACAAAGGTGAAAGTAGCCTTTTCATTGCAGAAAAATGAATGGCAAGGTACCGTGTCCCCGCAACTTATGATTCAGGATATAGAACCGATCACGGAGGAACCTATCAGCTTGACCGCAGAAGGCCTGCGTCAGATGTACGTTATCGTGAAGCATTCCATGCGCGGGAACAGCCAATCTGTTTATCATGTGGAACAGGCTATTTTACGCCGTAAGCCGGCAGAACAGAATAATCGCAGTGCCTTGGCCTCTTTAGATGTATTTAAAGAGCTCGGTATTGTTAAGGAATATACAAGTGATGATGGTCAGCTTATGTTGCGATGGAATACCGTCGAAGGAAAATTAGATCTTGTCACATCCGTAACATTTCTCACCTATAGTAGATAGGGGGTGACATTATGACAATTGTAAATGAAGAAGGCAAAGTGCTGGTGGAACCGGGGACCTTTAATAAGGAAAAAGCTTTGTCTGAATTTATGGATTATATTCATACATATTTGCCCGATGATGAGTGTAAACTCGTCATGAAGGCCTTTGAATTGGCGGATAAAGCTCATGAAGGCCAGTTCAGAGCTTCCGGAGAACCGTATATCATGCATCCGTTGGCTGTGGCCAATATCCTGGCTCATCTGCAAATCGATCATGTTACATTGATGGCGGCTCTCATGCATGATGTGGTGGAGGATACGTCGTATACGAAGGAAGATGTGGAGGAACTGTTCGGTTCCGAAGTAGCCTTCCTCGTGGACGGCGTAACGAAGTTAAATCAATTCCAATACGAGACAAAAGAAGACCGACAGATGGAAAATTATCGGAAGATGATTTTGGCCATGGCAAAAGACGTGCGTGTCGTTGTTATCAAATTGGGTGACCGCCTGCATAATATGCGCACACTGAAGCACATGCGCAGCGACAAGCAGAAACGTATTGCCCGGGAAACCCTTGAGATTTTTGCGCCCCTTGCACATCGATTGGGAATCTTTAATGTGAAGTGGGAGCTGGAGGATTTATCCTTTCGCTATTTGGAACCTGAAAAGTATTACGATCTGGTAGATCAGATGAAGCAGAAACGGCAGGCTCGTGAGGATATCGTAAACGACACGATGAGTCAGCTCACGAAGGCTCTTGGCGAAGCTCATATCAAGGCGGATATTAAGGGTCGTCCAAAGCACTTTTACAGTATCTATAAAAAAATGAAAAAAGATAATCGCGACTTGTCTCAAATCTATGATTTGCTGGCGGTTCGGGTTATCGTCGACAGCATTCCCGATTGTTATGCGGTGCTCGGTATCGCTCACAGCTTGTGGAAACCGTTGCCGTACCGCTTCAAAGATTATATTTCCATGCCGAAATCGAATATGTATCAATCGTTACATACTACGGTTATCGGTACGATGGGGCAACCTGTGGAAATCCAGATTCGTACGTGGGAAATGCATCGCGTTTCGGAATACGGTGTGGCCGCTCATTGGCGTTATAAAGAGGGCAACAAGGGCGGTGATAAGGATTTCGATCAGAAGGTCGCCTGGTTAAGACAAGTCCTCGAATGGCAGGATACGAGCAACCCGAAAGAACTCGTCAATGCATTGAAACTCGATGTGTTCTCCGGTGAAGTATTCGTATTTACGCCGAAGGGTGATGTAGTGAAATTGCCGATCGGTTCCGTACCGCTTGACTTTGCGTATCGCGTTCATACCGATGTAGGGCATCGCTGCGTAGGGGCCAAGGTAAACGGCAAGATCGTGCCTCTCGATTACACATTGCAAAACGGGGATATCGTCGATATTATCACGTCGAAAACGGGAAAACCTAGCCTTGACTGGCTTAATATCGTAGGCTCCTCTGAAAGTAAGAGTAAAATCCGCAATTGGTTCAAGCGCGAAAATAAAGAAGAAAATATTGAAAAAGGTCTGGAAGCTCTCGAACGGGAGGCAAAGCGCCTCAACTATAACTGGAAGGAACTCTGTGCGGATAATCGCATTCAACAGGTCGTTAAACAGTTAAAATCGGGAACCGAGGAGGAAATGTTTGCTGCCTGCGGTTATGGAGGTATGCCGGTAAGCACCGTTTTGCTTCGCCTCGTGGAACTATATAAAAAATCCAAAGAGGTGGAGAATTCCAAACGCAGTACGGAGCAAATCATCGAGAAGCTCAAATCTCACAGTCCGAAAAAATCGAAGAACGGTACGGGTGTTCTCGTAAAAGGCGAATCAGGTCTTATGGTCAGAATGGCGAAGTGCTGTAATCCTGTACCGGGTGACGATATCATCGGTTATATCACGCGGGGCAGGGGCATTTCCGTTCACCGTTCCGATTGTCCGAGCATCGGTCATACGCCTGAAGATCTGGAACGTATGATTGAAGTGTCGTGGGATGAATCGTCCGGAGAATCCTTTCATGTCGGTATCGAAATTCATGCTTATGACAGAACCGGTATACTTATGGAGGTTATGGCAGTCCTTTCAGAATTGAAAATTACCATAACCAATATGAATGCCAAGGTTCAGGAATCTACTAAAAATGTAACCATTAATCTCGTTGTAGATATTCGAGATATTTCACAGCTCGATTTTGTTATGACCAAGTTGCGCCGTATTCGGGAAGTGTATACGGTGCAGCGCAGTAAAGGAGGTGCTTGATGGGAGAACAGAATTTAGTGCTCATGCGCATGCCGTTGGGATCGTTCGGGACAAATTGCTATGTTATCGGTGATAAGACGGTAGGTGAAGCTTTCATTATAGATCCCGGTACCTCGCAGGTGATGGAGGCGCTTAAGAAACATGATTTGAAACCTAAGGCGATTCTCCTCACGCACGGTCACGGTGATCATATCGGAGGGGTTCAGGCTATTGTCGATGCTTATCATGTTCCCGTGTATATACATGCGGCGGATGTTCCATATCTGTCGGATCCGGAGCTTAATCTGAGTGTTTACAGTAATCCGACGCCTATCATTGTAAAAGCGGATATCATTGAAGTGCACCAGGGTGATCATATCGAGTGCGGTGATATCAATCTTGAGGTATTGGAGACACCGGGCCATACACCGGGCGGTGTATGCTATTATATGGACGGCATTGTTTTTGTAGGGGATACACTCTTTAAAGACTCCGTGGGTCGTACGGATTTTCCGAACGGATCGTATGAGACCTTGATGGAGTCTATCAGAGCTCAACTGTATAAACTGCCTGACAATACGATAGTCTATCCGGGCCATGGGCCCGAAACTACCGTGGCCTATGAAAAACAATACAATCCGTTCGTCGGTGAGTAGGGCCGATGAATTGTATTTTAATTTTTAATGAGTAAAAGGGGTAATTAGAATGAACACGACATTAGAAAAATTAAAAGAACGCATCAAAGACAAAAAGTACAAATTGACGACACAACGGCAAACGATTTTACAAGCTTTTATCGATGCTGAAGAAAATCATTTGAGCGCAGAGGACGTATATGTATTGGTAAAAGAAGTGGCACCGGACATCGGACTTGCTACAATTTACAGAACGCTTGACCTCTTTACGGAACTCGATTTGTTAAAACGCCTCGATTTCGGCGACGGTCGTAACCGTTATGAATTGAACGATGAAGAATTTGCACATTTCCATCATCATTTAATCTGTGTAAAATGCGGTAAAGTATCCGAGTTTGAAGATGATATGCTCGAAACATTGGAATCTATCATCGCAAAGAAATTGAATTTCCGCACCATCGACCATCAATTGAAGGTTTACGGATACTGCAGCGACTGTCAGTCTCACATGACTGAGGCGGAACTTGAAAAGCTTGACCGCATGACTCATCATGCTTAACGGATATCTATATACGGGGCCTTTGCCGTTAGGCTCCGTGGTAGCCCACAACTGTGGCGCGGCGGGCCTTTTTTCGAACAGGAATAATCCGGACGTGCGACTTGAAGGTCGAGAGGATGGTCAACGATATGTGTTGACTGTCTCTATCGATGACCGTATGGAGGTCTTTGAAGGTCCTCTTACATCGATGGGACGCCGTCATATCGGTCAAGCCCTGCTTCGTTTTCTGCGTGAATATCAAGGTTTGTCTGTGGAAGTACCGTGGGGTACCATGGTGGGTGTACGACCTACCAAGCTTTTGCATAAATATATAGATACATATAAATCCATTCACACAGCGACTCGTCACATCAGGGACGAGTTTTCTGTGTCTATGGAAAAACTCGAAACACTGGCGGCTATCGGTGCTTATCAACGCCCTTTTTTAGAATCTACCGATGACAAAACGGTAAGTGTGTACTGCGGGATTCCCTTTTGTGATACCCGCTGTGTTTACTGTTCGTTTCCCTTTGGTATCTATCAGGAATACAAGGGTAGATCTGATTTTTTGCGTGCGCTGCATCTCGATATGAAGGATATGAGATCGATTATTGACGAGTACGGACTTACCGTGGATTCTCTGTATATGGGCGGCGGTACACCGACAGTGCTGGGAAACGAAGATTTTCACCATGTGTTACAGCAATTGGCGCTCCTTGTGTCGGACGGTCGCGAATTTACCGTTGAGGCGGGGCGTCCCGATTCGGTAACGCCTGAAAAATTAAAGGCCATGCTCTCTGCCGGTGTAAATCGAATCAGCATTAATCCGCAGACCATGCAGGATGATATCTTGCGATATATCGGGCGCGGGCATACTGCCCAGGATGTCGATAATTTGCTGCAATATGTGAAAGTACATACGCCATTTGCGGTCAATATGGATTTTATCGCCGGTCTGCCGGGCCAGATGATGGAGCATATGACAGAGAATATGGATTATGTATGTCAAAATTTGCCGGAAAATGTTACAATTCATACATTAGCATTAAAGCGTGGCAGTCCTTTATATGATTTGAATATGCAAGACCGGATTCCTCATGAAGACGTGGTGGCGGAAATGGTGCAGTACGGTAAGGAGCGCCTCGAAGCGGCCGGGTATGTTCCGTATTATCTATATCGTCAGCAATATATGAGGGGACAATTGGAAAATATCGGTTATACATTGCCAGGAAAGGCCTGCAGGTATAATATTCAAATTATGGAGGAGCGACAGAGTATTTTATCCATCGGACCGGGCAGCTCGTCCAAGTGGATGCGGGCCCCGGCGTATCGACAGCTGAAGCAGCATATGCCGAAGAATGTGGATGTGTACTGCGACACCATTGATGTGTTATTGGAAAAACGTCATAAGATTTGTGAAGAATTTTGGGAGGTTGTGTAATGGCTATTAAGAAACCGAGAGGTACACAAGATTTCTTGCCGGAACAGATGAAGAACTGGCACTATATTGAACAACGTATGCGCGATATTTGTAAAGTGTACGGGTTCAATGAAATCCGCACACCTGCCTTTGAAGATACGAAATTGTTCTTGCGCGGCATCGGGGAAACGACGGATGTGGTGCAAAAGGAAATGTATACCTTTACCACCGGTGATGACGGCGGTTCCAGCTTTACGTTGCGTCCTGAAAATACGGCATCCGCTGTACGTGCATACTTGGAAAATAAGGTGTACGGAAAAGAAGGGCTGACGAAGTGGTACTATATGGGGCCTATGTTCCGTCATGATAAACCGCAAGCTGGTCGATATCGTCAGTTTCACCAGTTCGGTGCGGAGGTGTTAGGCTCTCAATCACCTGTGGTGGACAGCGAAGTTATCTGTATGGTCGTTCAGTTATTGAAGGACTTCGGCCTTAAAGACCTCAATGTTGAGGTTAACTCCGTAGGCTGCCCTAATTGTCGACCTGCATATCGTGAGAAATTAATCGCTTTCTTTGAACCGAAGAAAGATCAATTATGCAGCGATTGTCAGGATCGTCTATATAAAAATCCGTTGCGCATTTTGGATTGTAAAAATGAAACTTGTAAGGCTCTGTCTGTAGGAGCTCCGGAAATTCATGAGCACTTGTGCGCTGAATGTCATGATCATTTTGAGGAATTGAAGACGTATCTGAGCGCTGCCGATGTGCAGTATACATTGAATCCACGCCTTGTACGCGGCCTCGATTACTATACGAAAACCGCTTTTGAGGTGCAGTATACGCCGCTTGGGGCTCAGAGTGCCGTTGCCGGCGGTGGTCGTTACGACGGACTCGTGGAGGAACTCGACGGTCCTCACACACCGGCTATCGGGTTTGCGATGGGCATGGAACGGTTGCTGCTGGCCCTTGAAAAGCAAAACTTATTACCGGAACCTGAATTGGAACCGTCCGTATTCGTGGTGGCTCTCGGCGATGCGGCGAAGGTAGAGGCTTTCAAAATCTGTCACGAACTGCACGATAAATATGTGACGGTTGAAATGGACGGACAGGGCAAGAGCATGAAGGCTCAATTAAAATACGCTAACAAAATTAATGCGAAATATGTTATTATATTGGGTGATGATGAATTGGCGCGTGGGGAGGCCATTATCCGATTCATGGATACAAGTGAGCAGGAAACTGTGCCGCTCGATACAGTTTCTGAACGTATAACTTCTTTGGTGAAAGGATGACAATTAGAATGGAAACAATGCAAGGCTTACACCGTACACACGGTTGTGGCACTATTTCCGAAGCGGAGGTAGGTAAAGAGGTCGTATTATGTGGTTGGGTGGAACGTCGTCGTGACCACGGCGGATTGATTTTCTTGGATCTACGCGATCGTTCCGGTGTAGTACAAGTAGTGGCATCTCCTGATCATAATGTGGAATCGTTCCACAAAGCGGAGGATGTGCGTAATGAATATGTGCTATGTGTGCGCGGTAAAATCACAAAACGCGATGCGGATGCAGTAAATCCGAACCTTCCGACGGGGGCATATGAAATGTTCTGCGAGGAGTTGCGCGTGTTGAATTCCTCTAAAACGCCTCCTTTCTATATTCAAGATGATATCGACGTGGACGAAAATATCCGTTTGAAATATCGTTATCTCGACTTGCGTCGTCCTGAAATGCAACGCAACTTGATTTTGCGTCATAAGGTGACAAAGGCGATGCGCGATTTCTTCGACAGTCGTGATTTCTTGGAAATTGAAACACCGATGCTTACCAAGTCCACACCGGAAGGGGCTCGTGATTATCTCGTGCCGTCCCGTGTGAATGCAGGTACATTCTATGCATTGCCTCAGTCTCCACAGATTTTTAAACAAATCCTGATGGTGGCGGGGTATGAAAAATATTTCCAAATCGTTCGCTGCTTCCGCGATGAAGATTTACGTGCGGACCGTCAACCCGAGTTTACTCAGCTGGACTTGGAAATGTCCTTTGTTGATGAGGAAGATATTTATGCATTGCTCGAAGAGATGATCGCTCATGTATTTAAAACGGCGTTAGGTAAAGAAATCCCCTTGCCTATGCCTCGCATTACATGGGATGAAGCGATGGATAAATACGGTTCCGATAAGCCGGATCTTCGCTTTGATATGGCATTTACGGATGTTACCGAATTGGTAAAAGATACCGAGTTTAAAGTATTCCGCTCCGTAATCGATAACGGTGGTATCGTAAAAGGTATCGTCGTACCCGGCGATGCGGGGATTCCTCGCCGCGAACTTGACGATCTTGTTGAATATGTAAACCGTTATGGTGCGAAAGGCCTTGCATGGGCATGCTTTAACGAAGACGGTTCCATCAAATCTCAGATCATGAAATTCCTAGGTGAAGATACGATTCGAAGCATCGGTGAGAAAATGGGCGCTAAGGGTGGCGACCTCGTATTGATGATCGCCGATAAACCTGCCACGGTAGCTCGTGCATTGGGTGAATTACGCCTTGAAATGGCTCGTCGCATGAACATGATTGACGAAGATAAACTGGCTTTTACATGGGTGACGGATTTTCCTATGTTTGAATACAATGAAGATGAAAAACGCTATGTTGCGATGCATCATCCGTTCACGATGCCTCGCCATGAAGATCTTGATAAATTGCAGTCCGATCCGGGCAGCGTGAAAGCTATCGCATATGATATGGTATTGAACGGCGTCGAAATCGGTGGCGGTTCTTTGCGTATCTATCAATCCGATGTACAGGAAAAAGTATTTGCCGCTATCGGTTTGTCCTCAGAGGAAGCAAAATCCAAATTCGGCTTCATGCTTGATGCATTCCAATACGGTGCACCGCCTCATGCAGGCTGTGCATTCGGCCTCGACCGCTTGGTAATGTTGATGGCCAAACGTCAATCCATTCGCGACGTAATTGCATTCCCTAAGACACAAAGTGCGAGCGACATCATGAGTCAGGCACCGTCCGAAGTGGAAATGAAACAGTTAAAAGAATTACATATTAAAACAGATTTAGGTGAAGAAAAATTAGTGTAAAAATATAGGCAAGAATCACATGAATTTGAAATGTCAAGACTTGTAAATGCCTAATCTTTCTGATACTATTTATGTATAAGGTATCCCTGCCATGTGCGTGTGATATCGCAGTTTTGAGCCAACACATTTACTTTGGGAGTCTAAGCTCTCGTCCGAACGTTACGCCCAGTCGGGACAACTGCAGGATGAGGAGGACACCCACCTGCCCTTGCAGGATCAAAACGCGGTACATTACGGCATGGTGGGGCTTTTTTTGATTTGAAAAATTTGTGTGACGAAGTGAGGTGATATGATGGACAGTTTATTTGATACGCCGCAAACAAATGTGTACGAACCGTTACCGGTGCGCATGCGCCCCACTGAACTGGATCATTTATATGGTCAGGAAAAGGCGGTAGGTAAGGGTACTTTTTTGCGCGCTATGGTAGAAAAGGATACGATTCCGTCTATGCTTTTTTATGGACCGTGCGGTACGGGTAAGACTACATTGGCGGGAATCATCGCGAAGGTGAGTCACAGTCACTTTGTCAATTTAAATGCTACAAATGCGGGCATTGCTGAGTTGCGTAACATCATAGAGGATGCCCGTAAACGCGTAAGGTCACTGCAGCAGCGAACCATTTTATTTCTCGATGAAATTCATCGTTTTAATAAAAGTCAACAAGATGTGTTACTACCGTGTGTAGAGGACGGCACGATTATCCTTATCGGGGCTACTACGGAAAACCCCTTTTTTGAAGTCAATCGTCCATTATTATCCAGATTGCGTCTCATCACGCTGGAGGTGCTTACTCCGCAAGCGATACGGCAGATATTGCGCCGTGCCGTTACCGATGAAACGGTAGGCCTTGGAAAACGAAAGCTCCATGTAACGGATGAAGTGTTGGAGGATGTAGGCATTTTCGTGAACGGAGACGGACGGATGGCGCTCAACATATTGGAGCAGGCCGCCGCCATGGTACCCGATGAAGGTGATATTACCATTGAGGTCCTTGAAAAGGTCGTCGGTCGCCGTATTTATACATATGACAAGAAGGGAGACAGTCATTATGATACGATTTCCGCTTTTATTAAAAGTATGCGCGGATCGGATGTACAGGCGACATTGCACTATTTAGCACGCATGATCGAGGCCGGAGAGGATCCTAATTTTATCGCTCGCCGTATCGTTATCTGTGCTGCAGAGGATGTCGGCCTGGCTGATCCTCAGGCGCTCATTCTGGCAAATGCAGCGGCACAAGCTTCGCATATGGTAGGCTTTCCGGAGGCTCGTATCATTTTATCTGAAGCGGCCTGTTATGTGGCGTTGGCGCCAAAGAGTAACTCCGCTTATATGGGAATTGATGCAGCGATTTCCGATGTGCGTCATAAGGATTGCGGTCAAGTGCCTGATCATTTAAAGGATAATCATTATAGCGGTGCCAGTAAGCTAGGTCATGGACAGTCTTATAAATATGCTCATAATTACCCTAACGGTTATGTGCAGCAACAATATTTGCCGACACCGTTAAAAAATGCCGTGTATTATGAAGGTATTAAACGCGGTAAAGAAGCGGAGTTAATTCAGGACTGGGAAGAACGTCGCAGGAATTAAATAAATACTTCGATATATGGTATAATATAATGATAGTTTATTCATCAGTAATATTATATAAGTAAGGGGTTTGTACAGATTTATGGCAGAAGAAAATACTTCCACCAGAAAAAAGCGTACTGCACAACGCAAGCGAACAACATCAAAGCAGAACTCGGCGGGCTTTTCAGTTCGCAATGAGGTGAAGGGCTTAATTGTGATAGCCTTTGCCGTTATTTCTTTGCTGGGCTTTTTCGGTGCGGAACTCGGTGTAGTCGGTGACATCGTAACGGGAATATTTAAATATGGCTTCGGTTTAGGCGGTATCGTACCATGTCTATGCGTACTCTGGATCGGCTGGCGACTATTGTATCACGGTACCTTTGTATCCGTTACAAAGCGCGGCATTGCGATGGCTTTATTTTTCTTGTTTCTATTAGCACTTGTTCCGTTATGGCGCGTGCCTGAGGGACAGGAATTGTTGACCACGCAATTAGCGGATCAAGGCGGTGTTGTAGGCGGTGCTATTGCGACCTTCTTGCGCACCCTTCTGGGCAATGTAGGGGCCATCATCATGGATGTGGTGTTCTTATTGTGCTTCGGTCTCATCGTTACGCGATTGTCGTTGCGCAACGGCTTGCAAAAAGCGGTAGATAAAACACAGGTCGGCCTTGATGTGGCGAAGGAAGTGGCTGCGGAAAAAGTTGCTGTTGCGAAAGAAGTCTTCGACGACTGGAATGAACAACGCAAGGATGCGGCTCAACGAAAAGCATATAATCGGGAGAAGGATATGCGATTTTCCGAGGCTGCGGATCAGGCGTTGCACGGACTGGAAGAACGCGGTGTAACAACCCCGACAGAGGTCGAGGATTATCAATTTGAAGATGATTTTGAAACCGCTACACCAACAGATGAAATATCGTCCGCTACATCAGCTCAACCTTCTTCATGGAAGGAATTGGCTGAATTGGAGGCTCGTAATCACGCTGCTGAAACCTTGGCGGATATATCGGTGGTCTCCGGTGATGCACAGCATGGCGAAGCTGTTGATTCATCTGACGATGATGATTATATATATGCCCCTGATGAGGAATATGAATATGTGCCTGATGAAGAATTTGATGATGAATCTTCTGCGGTGAATATTGTTTCCGCCGTACCCGGCACAGGTGCCGCAGCCAGCTTGGTCAGTGCAGGTGCAGGCATGTCCGGTATGACTCTAAATGTGCCGTCCATCGCAAGTACTACGGAGGATACGGCACAAGTGGCGGTGTCTAAGGAGGGGCATATCCACCGTACTTATGATCGGCCATATCACTTCCCGAGTCTTGATATTCTATCGAAAGGGAAGGGGAGTCAAACTAGCGGTGATGAAGTGGCTCATAATGCGATGTTGCTTGAAAATGTATTGAGCAGTTTCGGTATTACGGCTAAGGTGGTCAATGCTACTCAGGGGCCGACGGTAACACGTTATGAAATTGAACCGGCTCAAGGTGTTAAGGTGAGTCGTATCGTCAATTTGACCGATGATATCGCCTTAAATCTTGCAGCTCAACATATCCGTATGGAGGCTCCGATTCCTGGTAAATCCGCTATCGGTATAGAGGTGCCGAATAAGACGACAGAGGCTGTTCATTTGCGGGACGTACTAGACTGTAGCGACTTTAAGGACGCCCGAGGAGGCATTCCTGTGGGGCTTGGTAAGGACATTGCGGGTAAGCCGGTCATTACGGATTTGGCAAAAATGCCTCACTTACTGGTGGCAGGGACAACGGGTTCCGGTAAATCCGTTTGTGTAAACACGCTCATTTCCAGTATTCTTTTCAGCCGTAAACCGGAAGAGGTTAAACTGCTTCTCATTGACCCTAAAATGGTTGAATTATCCGTATATAACGGTATTCCTCATTTGATGGCACCGGTTGTGACGGACATGAAAAAGGCGGCCGCCGTATTGCGCTGGGCCGTACGAGAAATGGAAGCGCGATATAAAACATTTGCGGCCACCGGTGTACGTGATATAAAACGGTATAATGAACTTCATCCGAAGACGGCCATGCCGTTGGTCGTTATCATCATCGACGAGTTAGCGGATCTTATGATGACGGCTCCTGATGATATAGAGGAATCTATCAGCCGTTTGGCGCAGATGGCACGTGCTGCAGGGCTTCACATGGTGCTTGCCACACAACGTCCATCCGTCAATGTTATTACCGGTTCTATCAAGGCGAATGTGCCGAGCCGTATTTCCTTTGCCGTAGGATCTCAAATTGATTCCCGTACCATTCTTGATATGGCGGGTGCTGAAAAACTGCTCGGTAAAGGGGATATGCTCTTTGCGCCGATCGGTGCGAATAAACCGATTCGTATACAGGGGGCATTTATCTCAGATGATGAGGTAGAAAAATTAGTAGAATTTGTGAAAGCACAACGTGAACCGGAATACGATGATACGGTGACACAGGAGACGGAAAAGGACTCGGATAACCAATCGTCCGACGGCGAGGATATATATCGCGACGAACTTTTGGAGCGCGCTGTAAATCTCGTTATGGAATCTGGGCAAGCCTCGGTATCGATGCTGCAACGTAGATTCCGTATCGGCTATACGCGGGCGGCCCGACTTGTGGATACGATGGAGGATCTTAAGATTGTAGGTCCTAGCATGGGCAGTAAAGCAAGAGAGATATTGATGAGTCCTGAACAGGCGAAAGCTCGATATTTCTCGGATGACCGTTCGGAAGAATAGCTTGCTGCTTATGATAAATAATTTAAATGGTTCTCTTTTATAATTCTTTTAATGGAACTATGCTTTCATATGATCTTTGATCAGAAAGTGTATCGACTACATAGATTCGGAAAGGATGGAGTATGGCTGAATTAGGCGAAGAATTACGCCGGGAACGGGTGCGACGTAATTTAACTTTTAAAGATGTAGAACAAGCGCTGCATATTAAAACTACCTATTTAGAGGCTATCGAAGACGGTAATTATGATGTGATTCCCGGACGGGTCTATGTAAAAGGTTTTATACGAAATTACGGGAATTATCTAGATTTAGACGGTGAGCGACTGGTAGCGGCCTATCAAAATCAGGTCGGTGATATAGATACGTTTTCTGTGCGTCCCGTGTCGAGATATAAGGTACAGTCGAAGCCTACACTGGTACAGAGTGAATATGCGGAATATCAGACGACTAAAAAGCGTATGTCATTGGAAACGCGTCAGCGTAAACGACAGCGCTCTATCGTACAGGAACGCATTATCTTAGGCGTGATTCTGCTCTGTATGGCTGTATTTTTACTATGGTTATTTTTATTCTGAACATGGTTGAGGAATAATAGAAAGGCATTTGCGTGATCAATGGATAGATTTTTGGTGACAGAGCCTTCTGAAATGCAGGAACGGGGATGGGCTGAGTTGGATTTTGTCCTCATCAGCGGGGACGCATATGTAGACCATCCGTCTTTTGCTCCGGCGGTCATAGGCCGATACCTGGAGTCTAAAGGTTATCGCGTAGGCATTATAGCTCAACCTGACTGGAATGATGTATCAGCTTTCAAAAAGCTGGGAAAACCGCGTCTGGCATCCCTTGTGACCGCCGGTAATCTGGATTCGATGCTCAATAAATTTACGGCGGCAAAGAAGGTGCGTCGTGAAGATGATTATTCTCCGGGAGGCGAATCGGGACATCGACCTGACAGAGCTACCTTGGTGTATGCGAATCGCATGAAGGAAGCCTTTAATGATGTGCCGCTTATAATCGGTGGTATTGAGGCATCGTTGCGACGTTTTGCCCACTATGACTACTGGTCTGATACGGTGCGTCGGTCCATTCTGGTAGATTCCAAGGCGGATGTGCTTGTGTATGGCATGGGGGAACTACAGATTGCCGAGCTTGCCGATGCATTTGACAAGGGACAGTTCAAAGAATCCTTGCCATTTATACGCGGTATCTGCTATATGTCCAAGGATATTCCTATGCTGGAGTATGTAGAATGTCCTTCGTTTGAATCTGTGAAAGCCGATAAAATGGCTTTTGCCGATGCATTCCGGATTCAATATGATGAACAGGATCCGTTCTACGGACAGACGGTAGTGCAGAAGCATGGAGACCGCTATCTCATTCAGAATACACCGGCTTTACCGTTAACGCAGGAACAAATGGATAGTGTTTATAACCTTCCATACACCCGTAAATGGCATCCTAAATACGATGATAAGGGCGGTGTGCCGGCGTTGAGCGAAGTGCAGTTCAGTCTTGTCAGTCATCGCGGTTGTTTTGGCAGCTGTTCATTCTGTGCCATTACAAATCATCAGGGGCGAATTATTCAGAATCGCAGTCATGAGTCCTTAATCGATGAAGCTCATACGATGATTAACATGGATAACTTCAAGGGCTATATTCATGATGTGGGTGGGCCGACGGCAAATTTCAGACATCTGGCGTGTGATAAACAGGCCGTGTTCGGTGCTTGTAAAGGCCGTACCTGTGCCGCTCCCGAACCTTGTGAAAATTTGAATACCAATCATGATGATTACATTGCGTTGTTGCGTAAACTGCGTAAGCTGAAGGGGGTAAAAAAGGTATTTGTCCGATCCGGACTACGTTATGATTATGTATTGGCGGACAATAATAAGGATTTTGTACGGGAACTTTGCGAGTTTCATGTGAGCGGACAGCTGAAAGTGGCCCCTGAACACGTATCAAAACGCGTGACGACAATGATGGGGAAGGCCGGTAAAGAAGAGTTTTTACTCTTTAAGTCATGGTTTGAAGAAGCTAATCAAAAACTCGGTAAAAAGCAGTATTTAGTTCCTTATTTTATGAGTTCTCATCCGGGATGCTCTCTGGAGGATGCTATTGAATTAGCCGAGTTTTTACGAGATCATCATATGTATCCGGAACAGGTGCAGGATTTTATTCCAACGCCAGGGAGTTTGTCTACGTGTATGTATTATACGGGGATTAACCCTCTTGACGGAAAGCCTGTATATGTGGCGAAAAAAGGTCGGGATAAGGCGAAACAGCGAGCATTAATGCAGTTTAAGAATGTTGAAAACTATGATTTGGTGAAGGAAGCTTTAATCGAAGCCAATCGTCGAGATTTGATAGGATTCGGGCCCAAATGTTTAATACCGCCTAGATCGATTGGACGCAATAATGAACGTCACAGCGGTCAACGCAGCTCCGGAGGACGTTTTAATCATAAGAAGAAATCTAATGTAAAAAAACGTGACGGAGCGACCGGACGGAAGAGTAACAGCTCTGGACAGAATACACGTACAGGAGCTAAACGAAAGAGTAGATAATTTATGTCTTAGGGGAGGCATATATGAAACGATGGATTGCACCGGGGATATTGGCCCTATTTGTGATTGCCATGTTAGGTTATGGTGGATATTACTATCATCAGGAACAACTTGAGCAGGCGAAACAGCCTGTTCGCGGAGAAATTACCGTATATACGGATCTGCCTAACAGTTTAACGAGTTTATTGGCCGAAAAGTATCAGGAAGAACAAAATGTTAAAGTGACGATTCTGCCTCTTACGGAGGAACAAATGGCACAACGTACCGCATCACCCTTAGCGGATACGTCCGGAGATGTGGTGTTGACTTCTGAAGATAATCTTGTTATCGGTACTAATAACGGGAAATATGTACCTATCGTAAATGAACATAGTGATGAGGTCAGAGATAATCTGAAGGATCCTAACGGCTATTGGGTGGGCCTTTGGTATGATCCGGTCGTATTTGTACAAAATGAAAATTTTTACAATGGTATAGGTAAATATATTACCACTTGGGATACATTGGCGAAACAAGGTGACTGGTCCGTGATTATGACGGACTTTGTGGCGTCTCAAAATGCGGCTAATCTGCTTTACAATATGGTTGAGTATAAAGGTGAGCCGGAAACGTTGGCGTATTTATACAGTTTGAAACCTCATGTGGTGCAACATGCTAAATTCTTGTCTACGCCTATCCGATTAACCGCGTTAGGTGAAACAAATATCGGTATCGGTAATCTTTCCGATGCCGCTCAATATGTACATCAGGGCTATCCTATAAAAATTATCTACCCCGTAGACGGTACATCCTACTATGTGACGGGCGGGGCAGTGCTGAAGAATTCCAAGCATAAAAACGATAGTGTTGAATTTATCAATTGGCTATTATCGACAAAAACTGCGAAGTTTATGGTGGCTAATAACTTTACTTATATATTTACGAATCCGGAACTTATCGAGCCGAAGGATTCCCTTGAACATGAACTGGTTTTATGGCCTGTAAATGGCGGTTATACCATGGAAGGTAAAAAGTTGCTATTAAATCATTGGGTCAGTCAGGTTCGATTCCGTAAGGAGTAACAAGTGTAAAAACAGCATGGGAATACAAGACATCTCTGTTAGTATAGTAGTCAACTTTATTTCGTATGGAATAATATAAAACATGATCTGAATATAAAAGGTGGAAAGAATATAGATGAGTAAATTGCTAGGGTATGTCAGCCTAGGTTGTGCTAAAAATTTAGTGGATACAGAGGTAATGTTGGGCCTATTAAAGGATAATGGGTATACAATCACAGAGAATTTGATCGAAGCGGACCTAATCGTTGTCAATACATGTACTTTTATTGAAAAAGCGAAGGTGGAATCTATTAACACGATTCTTGAGGTCGCTCAATACAAGCAGGATGGGGCCTGTAAGGGTCTTATCGTAGCCGGATGTCTCAGTCAACAGTATCAGGATGAACTGTTTCAGGAAATCCCCGAAATTGATGCCCTCATAGGTACCGGTGCATGGGATCAGGTAATGGTGGCCGTTGATGCTATTGAGCATGGCAATCGCAGTTGTATCATGGAAAATATTACTAATATCTATGATGAACGGATGCCTCGTATACAGACGACTCCTCGTTATAGCGCATATGTTAAAATTGCCGAAGGCTGTAACAACGGTTGTACGTTCTGCATTATTCCGAAGGTACGTGGCGCTTTTCGTAGCCGCACGATACAATCCATTAAGACCGAGGTTGAAAGACTGTCCGCCGCAGGGGTTAAGGAAATTGTTCTTATCGCTCAAGATACAACCAGTTATGGTATCGATTTAAACGATGGGAAACCGTTGTTGACGAATCTGCTGAAAGAGTTGACTGCAGTGGACGGTATTGAATGGATTCGTATGCTTTACCTGTATCCGACATTCTTTTCCGATGAACTTCTGGACCTTATTGTTAATGAATCGAAACTTTGTAAGTATGTAGATATTCCGTTACAACATGTGAATAATGATATTCTGAAGCAGATGAACCGTCGTGATGACCGCAGTGATATCGAGCGTTTATTGAAGAAAATCAGAAATGCGCCGACACATATTACATTGCGCACATCTATTATCGTCGGTTTCCCGGGGGAAACGGATGAGCAATTTGAAGAATTGTGCGATTTTGTAAAAGATATCAAGTTTGATAATATGGGCGTGTTTACATATTCCCAGGAAGAAGGAACACCGGCCGGTGCTCGAGAAGATCAAGTGCCGGAGGATATCAAGGAAGAACGATATCATACGCTCATGTCTATTCAGGCGGCTATTTCAGAGGAAAACAATCGAAATCTGGAAGGTACCGTTGATTACGCAATGATTGAGGAAATCGAAGAGAGTGAACAGAACACCTTACTCGCTAAGGGGCGGTTGAAATCGCAGGCTCCCGATGTGGATGGAAATATGTATATCGAGGACTGCGGCGATCAAATAAAACCGGGGGATATCCTCAAGGTGCAGGTGGAACAGGGCTTTGCATATGATGTGGTGGCTACAGTTGTAGAGTAATGATATCTATTGTTAGCAGTATATAAGATTTATTGTTAGTAGAATATATGATATCTTTTTAGTTTGATAGAGATTATAGGAACTCGTGGGCCTTTATAGAAATTATGGAGACTTACAGAAACAACTAGAGCTTTATAGATTCTAATATGGAGTTATATAGGTTTATATTAATTCATATAGACTCATATAGATATTAATTGATCACAGTTCGATAGGTTCGAATGTGGAGGTGATTTCTGATGATTGTAGAGCTTATATCTACAGGCTCAGAGTTATTGCTGGGGGATACGGTGAACACCAATGTATCCTGGTTGGCTCAAGAATTAAATAAATTAGGTTATACTATTGCCTATCAGTCCGTTGTAGGTGATAATCCGAAGCGCATGGCGGAGGTCTTTCAAAATGCCGCACATCGTGCCGATATAGTTATCAGCACGGGCGGATTGGGTCCCACTCAAGGGGATATTACGCGCAATGTCTTGGCAGATTCCATCGGTCGTCCCGTTGTATTCAGTTCGGAAGCGATGGCGGAGGTACAAGATTTTTTTAAGCGGGTGAACCGTGCTATACCCGATGCAAGTCGTCGCGAAGCACAACTGCCGGAAGGGGCCGAGGTTCTTCATAATCCTGTAGGTGTGGCGCCCGGGGTTGTGGTAGAGGATGGAGATACGACTTATTTCTTATTGCCGGGGCCGCCGGGTGAGATGAAAGGCATGTTTCAGGAAAGTGTCATTCCATATTTGGAGCGACGTTTTGGTTCTCAAGGCGTGGTGACATCGTATCGCTATGGCGTATATGATATTCGAGAAATCGATTTGGAAAAGACCTTGATGGACCTTATTCAGAGTCAATCTAATCCGACCATTGCACTACTTATTAAAAAAGGCTATATCGAGGTTCGCATTACCGCAAAAGCGGAAACAATGGAAAAGGCGCAGCTTTTACTCAATCCTTGGGATGCGATTATACGAGAGCGGTTAGGTAATCGTATCGGTCGGAATTTATCGGTATCCATGGAGGAAACTCTAGGCAAAACTTTGCTTGACGAAGAGGCTACAATAAGTACGGCTGAATCCTGTACCGCCGGATTAGTCGGTAAACTATTAACTAATGTGAGCGGTAGCAGTGAATACTATATGGGGGGGATAATCTCCTATAGTAATGATGTAAAGCATCGTGTTTTGGGTGTGCCTGAGGGTATGTTGAATACATATGGCGCGGTCAGTGAAGAAGTGGCAAAGGCTATGGCTGAAGGCGCGCGTTCTGTAGGTCAGACGACATATGCCGTATCCATTACGGGCATTGCAGGCCCCGGTGGCGGCAGTCCCGAAAAGCCAGTAGGTCTTGTATGGTTCGGTATATCCGGCCCGTACGGCACGGTGGCGCATAAGGCGAATTTGATCGGAAATCGTGAAGATATCAGACAAAGTGCGGCAGAGCTCGCATTATATTATGCTTATATTTATATAACAGAAAAGGGGAAATAGAATGGCTGTTGACGGCAGACAAGCAGCGTTGGATAACGCGTTAAAACAAATTGAAAAAGATTTCGGTAAAGGAGCGATTATGCGCCTTGGTGAAGCGGCGGATCGCATGAATGTAGAGGTAATCTCATCCGGTTCCCTAGCCATTGATATCGCGGTCGGCGTAGGAGGATTCCCTCGTGGCCGCGTCATCGAAATTTACGGTCCTGAATCATCCGGTAAAACAACGGTTGCACTGCATGCTGTAGCAGAGGCGCAAAAGCAGGGCGGTATTGCCGCTTTCATCGATGCGGAACATGCGATGGATCCCGTATATGCGCGTAATTTAGGTGTGGATATCAATAATTTGTTGATTTCTCAACCGGATAACGGTGAACAGGCCCTTGAAATCACGGAGGCCCTCGTTCGCAGCGGTGCCGTAGATATCGTCGTTGTTGACTCCGTTGCAGCGTTAGTGCCGAAAGCGGAAATCGACGGTGAGATGGGGGATGCTCACGTAGGCTTGCAGGCTCGTCTGATGAGTAAAGCATTGCGTAAGTTAACCGGTATTATCAGCAAGTCTAAAACGGTTGTTATCTTTATTAACCAGTTGCGTGAAAAGGTTGGCGTCATGTTCGGCAATCCTGAAACGACAACGGGCGGTCGTGCTTTGAAATTCTATTCCTCCGTGCGTTTAGATGTGCGTAAGGGCGAGCTTATTAAAGCAAATAATGAAAATGTAGGGGCTCGTACAAAGGTTAAGGTTGTTAAAAATAAAGTAGCCCCTCCATTCAAAACGGCTGAATTTGATTTGATGTACGGTGAAGGCATCTCCAAGACGGGAACGCTTATCGATATCGGTACGAACATGGAAATCATCAATAAATCCGGTGCATGGTATTCCTATAACGGCGAACGCATGGGTCAAGGCAAGGAAGCGGCAAAACAATATTTGGCTGATAATCCTCAAATTGCTGATGAAATCGATCGTATCATCCGCGATACCTTAGCCGTTGGTACGGAGGAACTCGATGTAATCGGTGAAGATACGACCGAAGAAGTATAACCGTTATGAGTGATGAAACATTACAGGCCGCCATGGATCAGGCTTACCGATTTTTAGCACAGCGATTTTTGAGTTCTTATGAACTGACTCAAAAGATGCGACGCAAACAAATCTCGGATGATGTCATCGAATGTGTGTTAGAGCGTCTGCAATATTATGATTATATTAACGATGAACGCTTGTCGGAACAGGTGTTGACGTATTTGATGAAAGAAGAAAAATACGGTGTTCATATGATTAAGCAGAAGATGAAACTTCGTGGGCTTGATATACCGCAGGATATAGCATCTTATGATGAGGTAAAGGCGGCCTATCGTGTAGTGGAGAAAAAATTCGGTTCTGTTTTAAAAGAGGATGTTACACCTCGGGTAAAAGTTTTTAATTTTCTCAAATACAGGGGGTTTGCAACACATACGATTCGTATTGTATGTGATGATTTTTATGACTGAAAAGGGCTTTTACAGACGTCCGTCCGAGCCTGTTAAACCTTGACAGAATGGGCATTCAAGTCTAAAATTAATATAGCCTTATTTGTATTATTTATGGTAAGGTTTATAGACAATTTAATGCATAAACGGCATAAAAGGAGCATGAAAGCTCAAGTATTGAGAATTTAGGAGGTGAGTCTGATTTTAGAGTATAGTCTGATTGCAGTGGTGATGGTACTGATTGGACTAGGGGTAGGCTATTTTTTACGTAAAAATATTGCTGAAGGAAAACTGAATCAAGCTGAACAAGAGGCTGAGCGCATCATTGCAAACGGTGTGCGTACAGCAGAGTCTAAAAAGAAGGAAGCTTTATTAGAAGCGAAGGAAGAAATTCATAAGCTCCGTTCCGACGTGGAACGAGAAAATAAAGACCGTCGTTCCGAATTACAGCGTATGGAACGTCGTATTCTTCAAAAAGAAGAATCTTTGGATAAAAAATTAGACAACATTGAACACAAAGAGGAAGCTTTACATCGCAAAGAAGCTGACTTAGCCCACAGTCGTGAAAAGGTCGAAGCTCTATATGAGAAACAAATGGCGGAATTGGAACGCATTTCCGGCATGACCTTTGAAGAGGCAAAGAATATCTTGTTAACTAATGTGGAACAGGAAATTCGTCATGAAACGGCTATTATGGTTAAGGAAATGGAACAGCAAGCTAAGGATGACGCGGAGAAAAAGGCGAAAGAAATTATCTCCTCCGCAATCCAACGTTGTGCTGCTGACCATGTAGCGGAAACTACCGTATCCGTAGTGGCATTGCCGAATGATGAAATGAAGGGACGTATTATCGGTCGTGAAGGTCGTAATATTCGCGCTCTTGAAACATTAACCGGTATTGATTTGATTATCGATGATACTCCGGAAGCAGTTATTTTATCCGGTTTCGATCCTATTCGTCGCGAAGTGGCTCGTATAGCATTGGAAAAATTGATTGTCGATGGTCGTATTCATCCGGCTCGTATTGAAGAAATGGTTGGTAAGGCTCGTAAAGAGGTGGACCAAACCATTAAAGAAGCCGGCGAACAGGCAACTTTTGAGGCTGATGTTCATGGCTTACATCCTGAGATCGTTAAGATTTTGGGTCGATTGAAATACCGTACCAGCTACGGTCAAAATGTATTGAAACATTCTATTGAGGTCTCTCATTTGGCAGGGTTGATGGCAGCTGAACTGGGCTGTGATGTGACACTGGCTAAACGAGGTGGCTTAATCCATGATATTGGTAAAGCTTTGGATCGGGAGCTTGAAGGTTCTCATGTTCAAATCGGTGTCGATGTGGCACGTAAATATCGTGAAAGCGCAGCAGTTGTTAACTGTATCGGGGCTCATCATGGTGATGAAGAGTTCCAAACTGTAGAGGCTGTATTGGTAGCCGCTGCAGATGCAATCTCCGCAGCTCGTCCTGGAGCACGCAGAGAAACATTAGAAAACTATTTGAAACGTTTATCTAAATTGGAAGAAATCGCAGAATCCTTCGAAGGCGTTGAAAAATGTTTTGCTATTCAAGCCGGTCGAGAGATTCGCGTTGTAGTAAAGCCGGATAAGATTGATGAAGCCGATTCAACATTACTTGTTCGGAATATTGTAAAACGCATCGAGTCTGAACTTGAATATCCCGGCCAAATTAAGGTTGTGGTTATTCGTGAAACTCGTGTTGTGGATTACGCAAAATAATAGGCGCTTCGGCGTTATAGATAGGCTGCAATGTTCGCATTGCAGCCTATTATTATCCTTATGGATATTGTCGATAATAAATAATTGTTACAATTAATATGGAAAGAAAAGAGGAATTTTCCTCTTTATATAGAATATATTATATATGGGTCCAAAGGAGGTTTGGTTATGAGTCGGTATTTTGAAAATGAATTAATTGAGCAGATAAAAGATGCCAATGACATTGTATCGGTCATATCCGAACATGTGGCCTTAAAGAAGCGGGGCAAGAACTATTGGGGTTGCTGCCCCTTTCATAATGAAAAGACGCCTTCCTTTAGTGTAGCTCCGGATAAGGGGTTTTATTATTGTTTTGGCTGCCACGCATCGGGCAATGCCATTAAATTCCTTATGGAGCTCGATCATCTTACCTTTGTGGAGGCGTTGGAGCGATTAGCGAATCGGGCGAATATTCCCTTGCCGGAGGCAAAATTGTCACCGGAACAGCGGGCCCGTGATGAAAGGCGTAAGAAATTATATGAAGCTTGTGATTTAGCGGCTACGTTTTTTCACAATTGTTTGACCCAGACCTCTATGGGAAAGCCGGGGCTTGATTATCTAAAAAGGCGGGGGCTTACAAAGGAAACGATAGAAAAATTTAAGCTCGGCTTTGCACCTGATGGATGGGATAAACTGTATCATGCTTTTCATGAGCGAGGTATAGAGGATTCGATTCTGCTGGAGTTGAATTTGGTTCGGAAGAATCAAAAGGGTCAGTTTTACGACTTCTTCAGAAATAGAGTCATGTTTCCGATTATGGACGGAAAAGGTCGTGTAGTCGCCTTTGGGGGTCGTGTTATGGATGACAGCACTCCGAAGTATTTAAACTCTCCCGAATCCCCAATCTTTGAGAAGGGAAAAATCCTGTTCGCTTTTGATAAAGCCTATAAATCGATCCGTCAGGAAAAGCAGGCTATTCTTGTAGAAGGGTATATGGATGTTATTTCCGCTCATAATCAGGGGGTGACGAATGTGGTGGCCTCTTTAGGTACCGCATATACCAAGGATCACGGACATATCCTGATGCGTCAGGCCGATGAAATCGTCCTCGCCTATGATATGGACGGGGCCGGGCGTCAGGCGGCGTCACGGGCGATTGAATTATTGCAGAATACGGATTTTAAGGTACGTGTTCTCGCCATGCCGGATGGGAAAGATCCGGACGATTATGTGCGAAATCACGGGGCGAAAGCCTTTAAAGAGCTTATTGCTCAGGCGGTAAAGCCTCTCGACTATCTTTTAAGTGAATCGCTAATCAAGCATGATACGAATGATACGGAAGGTAAGCAGGCGGTATTGGCGGACGTATTTCCGTATATCGCGAATATCCACAGTCAGACGCAGCGCGATGATGCGCTCAAGGCGTTGGCTTTGCCGTTGTGGCTTGATAATAGCAGTATCTTCAGATATTTTAGAGATTACGTAAAAAAGGGACAGATTGAACTTGTCGATATGGCTTCTGTATTATTGCCTACCAAGGAATTGGTGAAAGGCGATGAAGAGCGGTTACTATCATTAGCTTTTACGGATGGAGACGTCTTACAAGAAGTGATGAACTATCTGCCTCTGGAAGACTTTCAAAAAAATGAATATCGAGTTATAATAGAAAAGATTTACACCTTATTTATGAAAGAGCATCGTTTAGATGAATCGAGCATTCAAAGTGTTTTGACGGCGCAGGAGTATGATATATATTCAAGATTGTTAGTGATGTGTGATGATGACGATAAGGTGCAAGTGCCCGGATTAATCCGTAAGATTAGGCTTCATTCGTTGCGTGAACAGTATAAAACGCATTCAATTATGGCGGATCAATTAAAACGGGCAGGAGATTCGACGTTTATTAGCGAATTACATAAGTGTCAGGATATACAGAATTTGATCAGAGAATGGTCCAAGTAAGTCAATAAATTATAAAGGAGAGCGCTGTGGCTAAGAAAGTACAAAAAAGTCAAATTGAGGAGATTGTGGAACAACTTCTTGAAAAAGGCCGAAAGACCGGTGTGTTGACACAATCAGAGATTTCAGATGCTCTTCACGAGCAATCGGATCTCACTGCAGAACAATTAGATGACATTTATACTACTCTGGGTAAGCTTAATATTGATATCGTATCCGATGTGGATGCGGACGATGATCATGAAGATGATAATCCGATTGAGCCGGATGATGGTGAAGATGATGAGGAAAACGGTGCGAGTGAAAAACATATTTCCATCGATCTCAGCGTGGATTCCGGTGTAAATATCGATGATCCGGTGCGTATGTACCTCAAGGAAATCGGGCGTGTTCCATTGTTATCGGCCGACGAAGAAATCGTGTTGGCGAAGCAGATTGAAGCCGGTGCCGAGGAAGATGCTACCTATAAGGAAATTCAACTCAGTAAAAAGGCTAAGAAGAAGTTGGTTGATGCGAACTTGCGTCTCGTTGTGAGTATCGCGAAACGTTATGTGGGTCGAGGCATGTTGTTCTTGGATTTGATTCAGGAAGGTAATCTCGGTCTTATTAAAGCGGTGGATAAATTTGATTATACGAAGGGGTATAAGTTCTCCACCTATGCTACATGGTGGATTCGTCAAGCCATTACGCGTGCCATTGCGGATCAGGCTCGCACCATTCGTATTCCGGTGCATATGGTGGAAACCATCAATAAATTGATTCGTATCTCCAGACAATTACTCCAGGATAAGGGCCGTGAGCCGTTGCCTGAGGAAATTGCGGAAGGCATGGGCATTACCGTAGAGCGCGTGCGTGAAATTCAGAAGATTGCACAGGAACCGGTATCGTTGGAAACGCCGATCGGTGAAGAGGAAGACTCCCATTTGGGGGACTTCATCGAGGATCAGGATGCGATCGCTCCGGATGATGCGGCAAGCTACATTTTGTTGCAGGAGCAGATAGAAGACGTATTCACATGCTTAACGGATCGGGAACAGCAGGTGTTGATTCTGCGTTTCGGGTTGAAGGATGGTAAACCTCGGACTCTTGAAGAAGTGGGACAACATTTCAATGTTACGAGAGAACGTATTCGTCAGATTGAAGGCAAGGCCTTAACGAAGTTACGAAACCGCGGAAAACGCGATAAGATTAAAGACTTCTTATAAGAACAAAATAGAGTCTCTCTCAAGCCTTTTGTGGAGTTGTTTGAGAGGGACTCTATTTTTCGTGTTATAATAAATGTGATTTATATGTGTAGACTAAAGGAGTTTCGATGTTTACAGTTTGCAAGCGTTTAGAGGTGAGCGCATCTCATCAGTTAAAACTGGATTATCCCAGCAAGTGTCAGCAGTTGCATGGACATAACTGGATTATTACCGTATATGCCCGTTCAGAAGAACTCGATCATAACGGTATGGTCATAGACTTTACGATTATAAAGGAAAAGATTCACGGACGTCTGGACCATCATCATATTAATGATATGCTGGGAGATATCAATTCCACTGCGGAAAATATGGCGAAGTGGATTGCCGATGAATTGGGATCGAAATGTTTCAAGGTAGAGGTACAGGAATCGGAAGGAAATGTTGCGATTTATGAACGTGATTGAAATTTTTTCCTCTATCGACGGCGAAGGCAGTCGTCAAGGTTTCTTAACGACGTTTCTGCGGTTGTATGACTGTAATATTCGCTGCTCCTATTGCGATACAAAGTATAGCTATGGACCGGACAGTGTGTATAAAGAGATGTTCGTTCAAGAGGTAGCCGATACCATTGAAAGTTTAGGTAATCATCGCATCACCATTACCGGTGGCGAGCCTTTACTGCAGGAACGAGAAGTTATTGCGCTTATTGATGAGCTGACACGTCGCAGTGAATCTTCCGAATCTTGTGTATCAGAGCGTGAGGATGAAATTTATTCACATGATACGATGCCATATGATTTCAATATCGAGACGAACGGTACTATCGTACCGAGCTTTCAAAGGGATAATGTATGGTTCACCTATGATTACAAGACACCGTCGTCTTTGGCGGAGAAGTCTATGAATCTCGATATATTCAAGGCGGCTACCGAGCGGGATCTCATCAAATTTGTGGTCGGTACCCCTGAAGACTTGGATTGTATGCGTCATATCCTCGCAGCACATATGACAGAGGCGCATATTTATGTGTCGCCCGTCTGGGGACAAATTGAGGCGACCTCGATTATTGAATATATGAAAGCGCATAATTTACAGAATGTGAGATTTCAGCTGCAAATTCACAAGTTCATCTGGGATCCTGATGCGAAGGGGGTGTAGTATGGACACGGAAAAAATCGAATCACTAGTGTATCAGCTCTTGGAAGCGTTAGGGGAAGATCCCGATCGTGCGGGGCTGGTAGAAACGCCGAAGCGCGTTGCTCAGATGATGGCGGAGGTATATGAAGGGATTCGGTATACCAACGCGGAAATTGCCGAAATGTATGGAAAAACCTTTCCCGTAGATACTGATCAGATGGTGGTCGTTAAGAATATTACGTGTTTCTCTCACTGCGAACACCATATGGCGCTCATGTATGATATGAGCATCAGCATCGGATATATTCCGAAAGGCCGCGTTATCGGTTTATCCAAGGTGCCGCGCATTGCGGAAATGTGCTGTAAACGATTACAGTTGCAGGAAAAAATCGGAGAGGATATCGCCGAGGTCATCTCTATGGCGACGGGGTCCGAGGACGTCATCGTTCATATTACGTCATCGCATAGTTGTATGAGTGCCCGCGGTATTAAATCGACGGACAGTAAAACGACGACATTGGCTACGAAGGGCGTATTTAATGAGGACGGTATGATTCAACGATTTATGCTGATTAAAGAGTCCTGATTAAGTCCGCTTGACGGATACTTATGGGATTCGGTATAATTAATGAGCTAGAAATTAACTGTGGGCCTATAGCTCAGGGGTAGAGCAACCGGCTCATAACCGGTCGGTCCCTGGTTCGATCCCAGGTGGGCCCACCACTTATGACATGTACCGTCCTTGAGACTTCAAGGGCGGTTATTTTTATATATGAACATAATTTATATATTTGATCTATATATGATGATGTTAAAATAGCGCGACGTATTTGAATCATACAGTGTATTTAAAATACAAGTTTTATAGATTTGAACTGGTAGAGTTGTTATTTACTGATAATAAGGAAAATATATGGAACCTAGACCAATGATGGATCGTTTGGAAGCGGTGTTTTCCATCGTTCCGAAGGCACGAGCTATAGCTGATATCGGAACTGATCACGGTTATTTGGCGGTGGAGCTGATTAACCGTAATCGGGCGGACTTTGTCATTGCCGGAGATGTTCATAAGGGGCCTCTTGCTTCGGCCAGGGCTTATGTAGAGTCGTGTAATCTGCAAGAGCGTATCGACTGTCGTCTGGGCGATGGCCTGAAAGTCACGAAACGAGGCGAATTGACGGGGGCCATCTGTTGCGGTATGGGAGGCTTTCTGATTCGGGATATCGTGGATGCGGGGCCGGAGCCGTTGGAGTTTTATGTGCTGCAGCCGCAAAACGGTCAAAAAGAATTGCGCCAATATATGGTGCAAAAGGGATATATAATCGTTCTTGAAGTCATCGTAGAGGATAACGGCAAATTATATACGGCGTTTTTAGCCGTTCGCGATGATTGTGTCGAGTCCTATACAGGTATAGCCGAGTATCCAGATATATATGCTGAGCTTTCAGAGCATTCTCTGCTGTGGTCCATCGGAGCGCTGCTTGAACAAGAGCGTCCACCGCTATGGAATACATATATAGAATATCTGATATATCAGCGCCAATGTGCGTTGAACGGAATGACGGATGCGTTGAGTCATACGGATAAATATAAAGAACTCGCTGGGGAAATCGCGTACTTAAGGACATTGTTGTAAATAGTTTGGAATTTCTGTACAGCTCAATTAAATGTATAGGCGTTCATTTATGGTTTTAAAACTGTATTCATTAACATCATATAGTATTTTGTTAAAATCAAATATAATTAGTAAATTCAGGGAAAGGTGTGATTATAATGACAACTGTTCAACATGTTATAGATGTGATGGAACGGCTGGCACCTCGGTCTTATGCGGAGTCATGGGATAATGTAGGCCTTATGGTAGGCAATCGAAAGACGGTTGTTAAAGGTATTCTTACGACGTTGGACGTGACGACGGAGGCAATCGAGTATGCGGTAGAACATAATTGCAATCTTATTGTCAGTCATCATCCGTTGATTTTTAAAGGTCTTAAACAGGTGTCTTCGGATACGGCTCTGGGACGAATGATTGAAATGTTGATTACCAATCAAATCGCCGTATATAGTGCTCATACAAATCTTGATATCGCACCGGGGGGATTGAATGATATGTTGGCGGAACGGTTGGGACTCATAGATATACAAGGGTTTATTAAAACCGGAGAAGATGTGCTGTATAAGATATCCACCTTCGTACCTGAAGATGCAGCTGATGCGGTGCGTATCGCCATGGGAGAGGCCGGTGCCGGTCGAATCGGAAATTACGATTATTGCAGTTTCAGCGTGAACGGAGAAGGGCGATTCAGAGGAAATGATCAGTCTCATCCTGTCATCGGCGAAGCGGGGACGATGACTATTGTGCCGGAGGTACAAATCAATGCGATTGTGGATGCTACGAATTTCAATGCTGTTTTGATGGCTATGAAAGAGGCGCATCCTTATGAAGAGGTGGCTTATGAAGTCGTATCTTTGGCTGAACCGAACGGAGCGATTCAATATTTAGGACGCATAGGCAGATTGCCGAACGCATTAAAGATGGATACATTTCGCGAATGGGTGCAGGAGGCTTTGCCCGATGCGAATATCCGCTTTTGCGGTGTAGTGCCGGAGAAGATTCAGACCGTCGCACTTTGTTCCGGTGCCGGAGCCGAGTTTATCAAGGATGCGGCTCGACATAAGGTTGATGCCTATGTGACAGGCGATGTAAAGTATCATGATGCACAACTGGCGAAAGAATCGGGAATTCTCGTTGTAGACGCCGGTCATTTCGGTACGGAATCCATCGTGGCTTACGGTTTACGTGAGTATTTAGAGGCCTCCTCATTGGAGGTTCCTGTTCACGCTTATGGAGAACAACAGGACTTTTTCTTTTTATAATGTGAGAGCATATCTTTTTCGAGACTTTCACAACCCCCTTGTTCTTGCGTGATATAGTACTGCTATGATAAACTGAAGTGAAGCAAGTATGAAAGACGGTTGCGAGTCCGTTGGATTCGAGGAAAGTCCGAGCTCCATAGGGCAGGATGCCAGATAACGTCTGGCGAGGGTGACCTTAGGGAAAGTGCCATAGAAACGGAAACCGCCACATCAGTGGTAAGGGTGGAAAGGTGAGGTAAGAGCTCACCAGCAGTCTGGTAACAGGCTGGCTCGGTAAACCCCATCCGGAGCAAGACCGAATAGAAAAGGGTTAAGGGTGGTCCCGCCTACCTTTCGGGTTGTGTCGCTCGAGCGTACAGGCGACTGTGCGCCTAGAAAGATAATCGTCACCGCGCAAGCGGAACAGAACTCGGCTTATTGATTGCTTGTTTCATTATTAGAAAACGAATTATTGTATATATGATTTAAGACTTTGTTAGGAGAACTTCATGGCAATTACAGCGATTACTAGTGTACAAGAATTTGATGAAAAAGTACTTGGCTCCAAAGGTTTGACTATTGTTGATTTCTGGGCAGGTTGGTGTGAACCCTGCATCGTTATGCGTCCCGAGGTGGATGCGGTAGCCGAAAAATTAAAAGGTGAAGTACAGTTTTTCACCGTTGATGCGGAGGATAAAAATCTACGAGGTATTTTGCTGAAAGAAGATATTGACGGCATTCCATCCTTGGTATTTTTCCGGGACGGTAAAATGCTCGATTCTCTTGTGGGCTATAAGAAAGCTGACATTCTTGAAGAGCTCATTAGAGAAGCAATCAAATAATTTAATAACTGAAGGTTTTTATAAAACCAGATGATACGGAACTGTATGCAGGATATATCATTACTCTTGTATACAGTTCTTTCTTTATGCTATGAGGCTTTTTACTGTTTAAAATAGTGTGGAGATGTTATAATAGCAATATAAATGCAAGAATAGTTGTAGTTTATTAAGTAATATATACATTGCGCAAAGTTGTTGTAAGGAGGCTATATTCCGTGAAGAATCGTGTAAACAGTTTATGGACACTCTTCCAGGAGCGACGTTTGAGTCGACGCACATTTATGAAATCCTGTGTAGCGCTCACAGCTATTTTAGGATTGCCGCCAACGATGCTGGACACCGTTGTAAAAGCGGCTGAAACGACTGAATTACCTACGGTAATCTGGTTGCATGGTCATGAATGTACAGGTTGTAGTGAAGCTTTTATCCGTTCATCCTCACCGTTTGCATCGGATGTTATCTTGAATATGATTTCTCTCGAATATGATGATACATTAGCGGCCGCATCCGGAGCCCCTTTAGAGGAGCATTTGGAGAAACTGATTACGGAGAAGGCCGGTAAATACATTTTGGCTGTTGAAGGGGGTGTTCCTCTTGATGAAGATGGCGTCTACTGTACCGTAGGAGGTCGTACATTTAAACAGTCTCTATTGGAATGTGCTAAAGGGGCTGCGGCTATTATCGAATACGGATCCTGTGCATCCTGGGGCGGTATTCAAGCGGCTAAACCGAATCCGACAAATACGGTATCCGTGTCTTCCGTCGTATCGGGAAAACCGATTATCAAGGTGCCGGGGTGCCCTCCGATTCCTGAGGTTATGACAGGTGTAGTCATGCATTATGCATTGTTCGGGCAAATTCCGCCGCTTGATTCTCAAGGGCGTCCTAAACAATTCTACGGTAATCGTATCCATGATACATGCTATCGTCGTGCTTTCTTTGATTCCGGTCTCTTTGTTGAAAAGTTTGACGATGATGCATCTAAAGCGGGCTGGTGCTTATATAAGGTAGGCTGCCGCGGACCCCAGACATATAATTCCTGTGGTAATTTGCGCTGGTGGAACGGTCTGTCCTATCCGATTCAATCCGGTCACGGCTGTATCGGCTGTTCTGAAAAGGGGTTCTGGGATAATGATGTATTCTATAAACGCTTGCCGGATATTCCGTTGGCGAACACCATTACAACGGCCGATACAATCGGCACGGTAGCCGCCGTCGGTGCTACTGCGGCGGTTATTGTACACGGTGCGGCAACCCTTGCCCGTAATAAGTACAATGATATCCAGGAGGAAAAACGCTTGAAAGAAAGCGGCAAGTGGGATGAAGAAAAGCACAATAATGGAGGAAGTCACTAATGAAACGCGTAGTAGTAGATCCGATTTCCCGTATTGAAGGTCATTTGCGGGTGGAGATAAAGGTAGATGAAGGTAGCGGTAAGGTAGAGGACGCATTATCCTCGGGTACGGCTTGGCGTGGTATTGAACTTGTTGCTAAAGACCGCGACCCCCGTGATCTTTGGGCTTTCGTACAACGTATTTGCGGCGTATGTACAAGTACGCATGCACTGGCCGCATTGCGGGCCGTAGAGGATGCGGTGGGCATTTCCATTCCTAAAAATGCGAACTATATCCGCAATATCATGCACAGCTGCTTAGATGTGCATGACCATATCGTACACTTTTATCATTTGCATGCTCTGGACTGGGTCAGCCCTGTAGCGGCGCTCAATGCGGATCCGGCAAAAACGGCTCAATTACAGAATGATGTGTTGGCTACGTATAATATAGGAGGACTTGCTCCGGCTGAAACAGCGTCAAAGGATTCCGCATATCCTAAGGAATTTCCTAAAGCGACTACCGCTTACTATACAGCGGTACAGCAAAAAATTAAGAAAATTGTTGAATCCGGTCAGCTGGGTATTTTTTCCGCTCAATGGTGGGACCATCCGGACTATAATTTATTGCCTCCTGAAGTACATTTAATGGGTATAGCTCATTATTTGAATATTCTGGATCGTCAACGGGATATCGTCATTCCTCATGTTGTGTTCGGCGGTAAGAATCCGCATCCGCATTACATCGTAGGCGGTATGCCTTGTGCCATTTCCATGAATGACATGAATGCTCCTATCAATACACAACGCCTTGCGGCGGTGGAACAATCCATCTCCTTGACGAAGGATTTGGTGGATAATTTCTATGTGCCTGATCTGTTGGCTATCGGCAAAATCTACGTGGAAAAAGGCATGATTGACGGTGGCGGCCTTGCTAAAAAACGTGTAATGTCCTATGGTGATTATCCTGATGAATCCTATAGCGGCATTTCTGACGGCGATTACCATAAAAAATGTGTTGTCCGCTCGAATGGTGTGGTAGAAAACTTCGGCCTCGGTGTCGATAAAGCGACTTTTATCAACTTGGAAGGCAAGGATTTCATGGATCCTCAATATCTCAGTGAAGAGGTGGATCATTCCTGGTTTACTTATCCGAATGGTGAAAGTTCTCTTCATCCTATTGATGGTGTTACGGACCCTAAGTTTACCGGCCCTAAATCGGGGACGAAAGAAAAATGGGAATTCCTCGACGAAGATAAGAAATATTCCTGGATCAAATCGCCTACTTTCAAAGGTAAGACAGCAGAGGTGGGCCCATTAGCGAAATATATCGTCGTATACACAAAGGTAAAACAAGGTATCATCAAGGATCCGACCTGGGCGGAATCCATGATAGTCCGTCAAATAGATACCGTATCTCAGGTATTGGGCGTACCTGCACATGTATGGATGACGACCATGGTGGGTCGTACAGCATGTCGTGGCCTTGATGCGCAAGTAGCGGCAAATATGAGCCAATATTTCTTTAATAAGCTCGTTGCAAATATCAAGAACGGTGATACCGCCGTAGCGGATATGACTAAGTTCGACCCTAATACATGGGCACCGGATGCGAAGGGCGTTGGTCTTGTAGATGCACCCCGTGGCGGCTTGGGCCACTGGATTCACATCAAGGACGGTCGCTCCGCGAATTATCAATGTATTGTGCCGTCCACATGGAATGCATGTCCGAAGACGGCTGCTAATGAACATGGAGCGTACGAAGACGCCATGATAGACACGAAGGTAAAAATTGCGGATAAACCGTTGGAAATCCTGAAGGTAATTCACTCCTTCGACCCATGTTTAGCATGTGCTACTCATTTATACAATAAAAAAGGTGAGAAAATTGTTTCCGTTAATACCGATGCATTGTGTAAATAAGGGGTGGCATTATGTTAATACATACTGACAAAAAAGCGTATGTCGTATTCAGTTTATGGCTGCGCATATTCCACTGGACTATGGTGCTCAGTGTAACCGCATTGTTCTGGACCGGCCTTTATATAGGTGATCCGGGCTTTGCGGCGATTACAGGCAATCCGGAGCCGACTTTCGCTATCGACGGTTGGTTTTCAATGGAAACGATGCGTCGTATCCATTTCATTGCCGGAGTTATTCTGACATTTTCCTTCATATTCCGATTTGCCGGTGCGATTTGGAATCGTGGTGACAGATTGTTGCCGAAATTTAGACAGAAACGATACTGGTACGGCTTACGGGAAACAACATTGCACTATCTGATGATTCCTCAGAAGCACGAACATCATTGGCTAAGAAATTCATTGGCCCGTACGGCATATTTAGCGGTGTATATTTTGTTCTTCTTTGAAATTCTGACGGGATTTGCCATGTACAGCATGATTAATCCTAATAGTATTTTAGGAGGTGCACTGGCTCCGGTCATCACGCTGTTTGGCGGTGAATATAAGGTTCATATCATCCATCATTACATAGCATGGTGTTTCTTGTTCTTTACTATCATTCACGTGTATATGGCGTTCCGTGAAGATGTGATGGAGGAATCCGGCGAAGTATCCGCTATGGTATCGGGTATGAAATATTACGCTCATGATCCGATTGATATAGAAGATTTGAACGGTAAACGTCGCCGTGGTGAAAGAATCGATAAACCGTCCTTTACGACATATCGCCCTAGCGATCCTAACGATCCTAGAGAAAGAGAATTACAAGATGATTGATACAAGTGCTGAATATATCAGAGGCTTGGAAGAATACGCGGACTCGGAGGGTCCGCGTATTGATTTAAACAGCCTTTACGATGACGGTAATAATGAAATCGTCCTCCTCGGGGTCGGTAATATCCTGCTGACCGATGAAGGCCTCGGTGTGCATGTTGTGAAAGAGTTACAACATTCATATTCCTTTACACCTGCTGTAAGCATCATCGATGGCGGTACGATGGGGATGGAGCTATTGACGTATATGCGGGGCATGAAAAAAATACTCCTTGTCGACGCCATCAATGGTGGTGAAGCGCCCGGCACTGTTTACGAGTTCCCTCATAAGGAATTGGAGCAATACTTTACAGAACATATTTCAGTTCATGAAGTCGGAATGCAGGATATTCTTCGCATCCGAGCGATTCAGGAGCAGCCTTTAGAGGATGCTGTCGTAATCGGTGTCGAGCCGGAATCCCTCGAAATCGGCTTTGAACCGAGCGAAGTTGTACAGCGCGCCTTGCCGGAGGTAAAGAAGCGGGTTTTACAGGTTCTGGCTCGTTGGGGCGTCACTGCAGAACCAAAATAATTCATGAAGATGTATTTGTAATAGGAGATTATATGATTGAAAATTACAATAATGTGCGTGCCGTTTTAAATGAGTTGCGCGCTGCGCTGAAGCAATTGCGTGAAACAGGTGAAATCTATTCTGTTTATATAGAGAAAACAGGACTTACCGAGGAGGAACAGGTGGAAGTACTGGAAACGTTGGGACGTGGTCATATTACAATTTCCTTTAATGAAACGGATCAACCGGTGGAGTGGTATGAATCTCAGTTTTCCGGCATCTGGATCGGTACTTATAAAAACGGTCGCGATGATTCTATTCTGCATACCGTAGAGGTTTCCAGATATCCCGTAGTGGCCGGTGCTTATGATGAAGATATGGAAACGGCGGAAGAGGATTTACAAACTTGGATTGATGCTGCCGGATTATAAGCGGTAAAATCCTGTTGCAATAGCGATCATCGTAGGTTCATTTTTGTACTTTCTTCATTGGTTTTATATAAACGATTTCATAATTAAAAATAAATAGATTTTTTATCTATTCGAGCTGCTAATATATAAAAAAGATGAAGATGAAATTTGGTTATAAGTGAATAACCCTTGTATTTACTGGGTTTGTTCGGATAATTGGCTTTATTGTTAACCTTTGACATTTGCCTTAATTTACTATTTCACATAAAATAGGTGAGTAAAGTACTTTGGAGGATTTATGTTACTTTCTATTGTAGTGCCTGTATATAACGAAGAGGATAATATAGCTACTTTTTATAAAGCTGTAACTGATGTTATGTCAGGTCTTACATATGATTATGAAATAATCTATGTAGATGATGGATCTACTGATTCATCGGCTATGATACTGCGTGAAATTGCTAGTGATGATAAACATGTCAAAGTGTTATTGCTGGCTCGCAACTTCGGGCATCAGACGGCATTGACCTGCGGTCTTGATTACGCTCATGGTGATGCAGTTATTACAATGGATGGTGATATGCAGCATCCGCCTGCTTTGATTCCCGAACTCGTTCGGTTATGGGAGTCAGGGTATGATGTGGTGCGTACCATACGAGACTCGACAGAGGACGCCAGCTGGGCTAAATCTTTCACGTCAAAGTATTATTACAAGCTAATGAATAAGATGGCCGATGTTCCTATCGTGGAGGGCGGATCCGATTTTCGCCTCATGAATAGTAAAGCATTGGGCACCCTGAAACGCTTTCGGGAACATGGACGTTTCTTGCGCGGCATTGTCGGGGCCTTAGGATATCGACAGGCGGAATTACATTTCGTGGCACCTCCGAGATATGCAGGGGTTTCCAAATTCAGTGTACGCAAGATGATTCGTTTTGCTCTAGATGGAGTTACAGCGTTTTCCAGAGTTCCGTTGCGAGCGGCTCTCTATGTAGGTGTACTGTGTGGGGGACTGAGTTTTTTACTTATTTTGCATCTCCTTTATGTGTACCTTACGGGACAAGCTCTTAACGGCTGGACGACAATAGGCGTATCCATTTTATTTATTGGTGGAATTCAACTCGTCGGCTTGGGGATTATAGGCGAGTATGTAGGTCGTATTTTTGAAGAGGTGAAGCAACGGCCTTTGTATTGGGTTAAGTCCGCAATAAACTTTGAGGGGCATGAAGAGGTACCTGTGATGGGACCCAGCAGTGCCGATGTGTTTATCGCGTCGGAGACTTATACCGACCAAAGCAAGGAAGACTAGCTGTATTTGTGAATGCAAATAAATGACGGTTAGTATATTTTGAATAAGTAACTTACTTTAAGTTTTTTGGAAAGGAAGCATATGAAGTCAAAATATAGTAAGGCGAAAATAACGGCATTAACATTAACTTTTGTGTGTGCCAGTACTGCCATAGTTGGCGCAACAACCGCAACAACATTGCAATATGGTGATAAAGGCAAAAGTGTTACAGCGGTTCAACAGCAACTGATTAAACACGGCTATAATGCAACAGATAAAAACGGTGTATACGGTAAGGAAACAAAATGGGCGGTTCGCCTGTTCCAACAAGATCGCGGACTTCCTGTAGACGGTATTGTAGGTCCTGCAACGTATAATGCCTTAATGGGGGCCCCTCGTTCTACTAAGGCGGCGCTAACGCATAATGCGGCAACAAAAGCAGTGGCAACGAAGTCTGCTTTCACAAACAGTAATGCCACATCCCGTCGTATTGCCGGTCAATCGATTAATGGGAAAAAAGTTAGATTAAATAATCTTACAAAGAGTGAAACACCTAGCAGCATTCATGCTATTTTGTCGGAAGCCAACAAATACCGCGGTGTACCGTATGTATTTGGCGGCACTACACCAAGCGGCTTTGACTGCTCCGGTTATGTTAAATATGTATTCGCGCAACAGGGTATTTCTTTGCCTCGTTTAGCGGATGAGCAATATAATGTGGGTGTTGAAGTATCTCGTGCCAATTTGAAGGCAGGGGACTTGGTATTCTTTGAAACCTATGAACCGGGCCCGTCTCACTCCGGTATTTATATCGGCGACGGTCAATTCATCAGTGCTACATCCAGCAGCGGTGTTGCTGTAGCAAGCTTGGATTCCGGTTACTGGGGCGAACGATATATCGGTGCGAAACGTGTCGTACGCTAAAACTCTATACTAGCTCAAAAGAGGCTATACGAATCAATTATGTACTTGTTGATCCGTATAACCTCTTTTTTATATGGTGAAAATCCACGAATTATGCGGACTTATCATGGTTTTTGATAGATTTTCTATATTATTTACGGTATAATTAGGAGTAAATAATTTTAGGAGGAATATACACATGAAGGGTAATGAGCTGCGTCAAGCGTACTTGCAGTTTTTTGAAAGTAAAGGGCATTTAAAGTTAGATAGTTTTTCTCTTATACCGGAAAACGATCCGTCCCTATTATTGATCGGGGCGGGGATGGCGCCGTTAAAGCCTTTCTTTACCGGTAAACTGGTACCTCCTTGTCATCGTATCACAACAAGTCAGAAATGTATGCGCACAGGGGACCTTGAAAACGTAGGTCGTACTGCGCGTCACCATACATTTTTTGAAATGCTCGGCAATTTCTCCTTCGGCGACTACTTCAAGAAGGAAGCTATTCATTGGGCATGGGAATTTTTGACGGAAGTCATCAAACTCGATAAAAATAGACTCTATGTCACTGTATATCCGGATGATCAGGAGGCTTATGATACCTGGCATAACGATTGCGGCGTAGAGGAAAGCCATATCTCCCGTTTGGAGGATAACTTCTGGGAAATCGGCGAAGGTCCATGCGGTCCGGACAGTGAAATATTCTTTGACCAGGGACCTGAACACGGCTGCGACGATCCGAATTGCGCACCCGGCTGCGACTGTGACCGGTATCTTGAAATTTGGAATCTCGTGTTCACTCAATTCAATAAGATGCCGGACGGTTCCTATGAACCGTTGGAACATAAAAATATCGATACCGGCGCCGGTCTTGAACGATTGGCATCCGTATTGCAACATTGTAAAACGAACTTTGAAACGGATCTGATTTTCCCGATTATCGAGGCTACAGCAAAACGTGCAGGCGTATCTTATAACGATAATGAAAGCACAGATATATCCTTGAAGGTTATTGCGGACCATGCCCGTGCCGTAACGGCATTGATTTCCGACGGTGTATTGCCGTCCAATGAGGGACGCGGTTACGTATTGCGCCGTATCTTGCGCCGTGCCGTGCGTCATGGTCGCTTACTCGGTATTGACGGTATTTTCTTAACACCTCTTATCGACGTAGTCGTAGATATTCTAGGACCGGGAATCAAGTCCATCGCTGAAAAAAAAGACTTCGTAAAACGGGTCGTTCAAAACGAAGAAGAACGCTTCAATCAGACGTTGGAACAAGGTCTTGAATTATTGAACTCCTTAATCGATACATTGGCTGCCGAGAAAGCGACTGTCGTACCGGGCGTGGAAGTATTTAAATTGTATGATACATACGGATTCCCTTGGGAATTAACAGAGGAAATTGCGTCTGAGCGTGGTTTTACAATCGACCGTGACGGTTTCGATGCGGCGATGAAGGAGCAACGTGAACGCGCCCGCGAAGCACGTGTTAAAGAAGATGCAAAGGTGGCAACACCGGATATTACATTCCTTAAGGATGAAGAACTTCTTGAGGATGAAACTGTAACGGTATCTTCCGTTCTTATGATCGGTAAAGGTTCCGAACGCTTGCAAACGGCCGCTGACGGCGATGAAATCACCATTATCGTACGTACGACTCCATTCCACGCTGAGGGGGGCGGTCAATTAGGTGATACGGGCTTTATCGTCGGGCCGATGGGCAAGGTAGAGGTTCATAATACGAAACGTTTGCCTGAAGGCACAGTTTATCATATCGGTACCGTTGTAGAGGGTTCTGTTTCCGAAGGTGATGACGTAACGCTTGAAGTGGATACGGATCGTCGTGCTGCGATGGCTCGTAATCATACGGCAACACATTTATTGCATGCGGCCTTGAAACAAGTGTTAGGCGAACATGTGAATCAGGCGGGCTCTTTGGTAACGCCGGATTATTTGCGTTTCGATTTTACGCATTTCTCCCCTGTAACACAGGAGGAACTTGAAAAAATAGAGGCTCTCGTAAATGAAGAGATACTCAAAGCAACGGATCTCGCTATCGCTGAAATGTCTATGGATGAAGCGAAAGCAAAAGGAGCGATGGCACTTTTCGGCGATAAATACGGCGATGTTGTACGCGTGGTAGAGGTACCAGGATTCTCCGTTGAATTGTGCGGCGGCTCTCACGTGGGTAATACGGCATTCATCGGTTCGTTCCGTTTGACATCCGAATCCGGTATCGGATCCGGGGTGCGTCGTATCGAAGCGATTACGGGGCGCGCAGCTCTTGAGGCGGCACAACAGGATCGCTTGACTATTGAGCGTCTGGCAGGAGAGCTTAAGACGAAACCTGCGCAGGTAGAGGAACGTTTGCATCAGGTATTGGCCGATGCAAAAGCGGTTGAACACGAGCTCAATGAAATCCGCAAGGAAATCACCGCCAGCGGTGCTGCTGATATCGTATCCGCTAAGGTGAATATCAACGGTGTCGACGCCATCTTCGCATCCGTTAGGGTTAATTCGATGGATGAACTTCGAGATTATGCGGATCAGGCCCTCGATGTACTCGGCGGGTCCGGTGTGGTTCTCCTAGGTTCCGTTATAGGTGCGGATAAGGTAAGCTTTGCATGTAAGGTATCTAAAGATATCGTAAGTAAAGGTGCTCATGCAGGTAATATCGTAAAAGCTGCCGCTCAGGTAACGGGCGGTAATGGTGGCGGTCGTCCTGACATGGCGCAAGCGGGCGGCAAGGAACCGGATAAATTACCGGATGCACTTAAAGCAGGTGGAGATGCTTTGTCATCTATGTTACAATAATATATATAACTGTATAATTATTATTGATATATACTATTTAATACTATGCAGTTATATATGTAACCTAAGCTAAGATTAACTGTCCGGCCCAGTCGGACGGTTAGCATACGAGGCTGAGTCTCGTCTTTCACAAGGACGGGCCTCGCCTGATGTACTGAAAAGGAGGGATATGCATGAAGGTTTCCGATGAAACTATGTTATTCCGTAAAGTTGAAGATGAACCGGTAACAGCTGAAGAGGTACTTACTCGCGTTTATCAATCGATTCAAGAAAAAGGGTATAACCCGATCAATCAAATTCTGGGATATCTTATCTCCGGTGATCCTGCGTATATCACAAGTTATAATAATGCACGATCCGACATTCGCCGTTTAGAACGGGATGATTTGATTGAAGAATTATTAAAAGAATACGCAAAGGCTAAGAAACTGTAATGAGGATTATGTCATTGGACGTAGGCAGCCGAACTATCGGTATCGCCTGCAGTGATGCATTGCTCATGACGGCGCAAGGCATAGAAACCATTCGCAGAACATCCCTTGAAAAGGACTTTCACAGACTGCAGGAACTCATCACCGAATACGAGGTGCATGAGCTGGTCGTGGGAATGCCGAAAAATATGAACGGCACCAAAGGGGATAGGGCTGTAAAGACGGAGGAATTCGTCGCCAAGATGAAAGAAGTCATCGATTTACCTGTTACTTATTGGGATGAGAGGTTATCCACCGTCATGGCGGAGCGCCAACTCATCGCAGCTGATGTAAGTCGTAAAAAACGCAAATCTGTGATCGACAAGATGGCAGCGGTTGTAATTTTGCAAGGATATTTAGATCGCTTGCAGTTTAATAAATAAGTATTTAAAAGGAGGGTTTCCAATGGTTGACCAAAATTTTGAAGGCGAAGTGTATTACTTGGAATTCGAAGACGAAAACGGTAAGAAACAGTACTTCACGGAAGACGTTGTTTTGAATCATGAAGGCCAAGAATACGCCGTTCTTGTACATGTGCAGGAGGAAGAGGCTGACCATGAAGGTCAAGATGATACATATATGATCTTGGCCCGTATCGAAACAAATGAAGAAGGCGTAGAGGAATATGTGCCTTTGGATGAAGATGATGAACATTTCGAAGCTCTGGTAAAATTGTATGAGGATATGGATGACGACGAGTAATCCATTGTAAATGTAGCGTATTGCCATTGGGTGATGCGCTATTTTTATGTCCTGAACTTCATAGGGGAAATATAGAGTTTATGGTATAATAGAGTGACAATTGACGCTTATTTGATAGAAAGGAACTCAATATCGTGAGAAAACCCTTAAAATATATTTGTATTATTATTATCGTAGGAATCTTGGTTATCGTAGGCGGCCTCAGTGCATTGTACTATATGCCGAATACATTTGCCCAGGATGATGGATCTCAAGTGGTGGTCATCGATAAGAATCAAACAGGATCTGAAATTGCGGACATGCTTTATGAAAAAGGCCTCATCCGCTCCACTCAGGGCTTTAAGCTGTGGCTGTTGTTGAGCGGTACAGGTGATAAGCTTCAAACGGGGCATTATCAGATTCCGAATAAGGTGTCTGTGAAAGAACTCATTTCCCTGTTGCAGGAGGGTCATGTAAAATCAATTCGTCTGACTATTCCGGAAGGTTACACGGTAGGCGATATCGCGATTGAGCTCGAGAAGAATAAGATCATGAAGTCGAAGGACTTTTTAGAGGAAGCGAAGACATTTGTACCTTATCCGTATATGAAGGGGACAAAGCCCGAAACATATCCGGTAGAGGGGTTTTTATTTCCAAGCACATATGAGATCCCTGTAGATGCGACGCCGCGTGACGTGATTCAAATGATGGCGGATGAAATGAATCGCTATCTGACTCCGGCCGTAAAAAAGCAGATCCAGGCTCAACATATGAGTATTCACGACTTTGTGACATTGGCGTCTATTGTTGAACGTGAATCTCTGTTTGATGCGGATCGTCCGACTATTGCAGGTGTATTTAAAAAACGGTTGGCCCATGGCATTCCATTGCAGTCCGATGCGACGATTTCCTATGTACTCGGTTATGCGAAGGAACATGTAACATTAGGGGATACTCAATTACAGAGCCCTTATAATACATATGTGAGCAAAGGCTTACCGCCGGGACCGATTGCAAATCCCGGTAAAAAATCCCTTGATGCGGTACTTCATTCCGAAAATACGGATTATTTGTACTTCGTGGCGGATAAAGAAGGCCATAATCACTTCTCTAAAACCTATGAGGAACATTTAGCGGCGGTTCATAAGATCTACGGCAGTGATTCCACGCCGTCCGGTAATGAATCCGCGGCGCAGGCGGCAGGGCCTAACTATGACGTGGCTGCGGCTACTACTGAGCCTAATTATAATTACAGTTCGGCGGAAGCGGTGGAAGCGGATTCTCAATATGTTGATGTAGAACCGACTACTAAGTATACGCCGACAACGATTCCTGTCACGACGGCACCGGAAGCTGCACAGAGTGCACCGGCGGCAACACCGAATGCCGACTCCGGCAGTAACTATGTACCGACGACGATTCCTGTTACAACGCCACCGGAATCGATGCAGAACGTGATTCCGAATTCATCGCAGTCGAATGTGCCGCCTATTCAGGTACAGCGACCGCAACCCGTGAATCCGTCCGGCGGGACAAGCTCCAATTAATACAATTATCTATAATGTAGGAGAATCTATCTACTTTCATGACATTAAATGATATTTTAAATGAACAGCGTATTTATGCGATGCTTAATGATGTACCGATTCTGCGAGAATCGGAGGTACATCTGTTTGAAGAATTAATAGGATTATATCGGCCCACCTCCGTGTTGGAGGTGGGCACCGCCATTGGATATTCTGCACTGCTGATGGCTCCCCTGCTTGATGAGGGAGGCCACATTACATCCATAGAACTGGATGAGGTGCGTCATAAAATGGCGAAATATTATATTAATCAATCCGCTTATGCGGATGCGATTACCTTAATTCAAGGTGATGCGTCTCAGGTGTTAACGAACCTTGTCGGTGAATATGATCTTGTCTTTCTGGATGGGCCGAAAGGTCAGTATTTAAAACAATTGGAACTGATTTTGCCGCATGTGAAAGAAGGCGGCGTTATCCTCGCGGATAATGTCCTTTTCAGAGGTTACGTGCGCGGCGAAAAAGAAGCGCCGAAGCGCTTTAAGACAATCGTTAAACGATTACAGGAATATTTGAACTTTGTAGAAAATAAAGAATTATTTAATACCACGATTTACCCTATGGGGGACGGTATGAGTGTGAGTGTGTGGAAAGGACACAACAAATAATGGCAGAACATTTTATGGAATTACTTTGCCCGGCGGGCAATATGGATAAATTGAAGATGGCGATTCGCTATGGTGCGGATGCCGTCTATTGCGCGGGAAAGCGCTTCGGACTTCGCGCGGGGAATTCGAACTTCTCCGATGAGGAACTGAAGGAAGCGGTGGAATTTGTTCATTCTCATGGCAAGAAGATCCACGTCACCTGTAATATCATTCCTCATAATGAGGATTTTGAAGGCCTGGAGGACTATTTGAAATTCCTTGAAAGCATCGGTGTCGATGCTATCATCGTGGCGGATATGGGGATTTTCAGCCTTGCAAAACGCGTGGCTCCGGGGCTTGAGTTACATGTGAGTACGCAAGCGTCCACTACAAACTGGCATACCGTGCAGATGTGGAAAGAATTGGGTGCCGCCCGTGTCGTGGCGGCTCGCGAAGTATCGCTGGCGGATCTTAAAGAAATGAAGGACCATGTAGATATCGAAATCGAGTCCTTCGTTCATGGCTCCATGTGTATCTCTTACTCGGGTCGTTGCCTTCTATCGAACTATATGACGGGAAATCGCGATGCGAACCGCGGTCAATGTTCTCAATCCTGTCGCTGGAAATACTCTCTTGTGGAGTCCAATCGTCCCGGCGAATATTATCCCATCGAAGAGGATGAACATGGTACCTATATTTTTAACTCCAAGGACTTGTGCCTGATTCATCGCATTCCTGACCTTTATGAGGCCGGCATAGACAGCCTTAAAATCGAAGGCCGTATGAAATCCGTTCACTATGTTGCGACGGTGGCCAAGGTGTACCGTACGGCTATTGATACATATTTGAAAGAAGGCAAGGACTGGTATGTGCGTCCTGAATGGATCAAGGAATTGGAAAAAATCTCTCATCGTCCGTATACGGACGGCTTTGCCGAAGGTCGTCCTGATGAAAGCGCACAAAACTACGGTAAATCCACGAATACGCAGAGTCACGACTTCATCGGTTTAGTTTTGGGCTATAACGAAGAAGAAAAATATGTGGATCTTGAACAACGCAATAATTTCAAGGTCGGTGATAAGGTTGAATTCTGTCAGCCGAAAGGTGATTTAGTTGAAGCCGTTATCGAGAAGATGACGGACGAGGACGGCAATCCTATCGATGTGGCACCGCATGCGCAAATGAGAGTCCGCCTTTACATGGATACGCCTCTTGAGCCGTATTCCATGATGCGCCGCGAGTGTAAGCAGAAGGAAGACTGATATGAGCGGTATTCGATTAGAAACGAATCATTCGGAAATTTCGGAGCTATCGAATCGGAATCAAGCGGTTCTGTCCGATGATCCGTTGGTGCCGAGCCGCTCCATAGGGGCTTTTGAAGAGGCTCCTGATGAGTCTGAATCCGGTGAAGAAGCGTATGTGTACTTTCATATCGATCCGAAGTATACGAATTTCGTCAATCGTATCATCGAAGGCTATGAGTATGTCGGCGTGATGACCTCTGTTGATAATGAGGGCCTATGTATGGTGCGCTGCACGCCATCGACCAGGTCTCTGGCTATTGATATTTTGCAAAGTCTGCCCGAATATGTAACAATAGAAGGGTAGCATGGTGTCATTGCTCAGTGTATTTGTAGTGATGCTGAATTTTGGTGTATAGCTTATCAGGCTATAGTGAAATAATAGAGAAATGAGAGTAAATCTATGAAACAGTCTATCTTGAAACGTGCTTTATTAACAGCTTGTCTCGGTGTGTCTATGGCAGGCGTCGCTATGGCGGGTCCTGTAGGCCCCGTTGTTATCCCTCAAGCGGGAGAAGTGGTTGTGATTAACCATGGACCTGATCTTACGTTTACAGGGAATATCAATTTTGATGTGGAAAGCCAGGAAAACAATAATTTAAAGGTCGGATCCAACGTGATTCCGAACGTATTATACGGTGCGGCTTTCAATAAAGCCGGTGCACCAGATACGATTATCCCTGCTCAGACCTATGTTTACGTGGGGACGAAGGACGGTGCGAATGCTTTCACCGAATCGAGTGACGGGGACAAAAAAGGTGCGAAATGGAATGTGGAAACCCTGAAGAAAACCAAAGAGGGCGAAGTGCAATTAGCGAGTCGCGGTGTGCCTGAAAAGCCATTGGCGAACCAAGTGTTCACCATCAAGGATTCCATTATGCTGAGCGCCGTGGATATCAGTAAAACTGAAGTGGGTCGTAACAGCAAAGGCGTTCTGTATATGAACGTACCTAAGGAGTTGAAACTCACTGCCGATACGGGTATTCCTGATGATGTGCGCGAAACGATGCCGGCCATGTTCCGCGGTAAGCAGGGGGATTCCCTCATGGTGAATCTCATGCCGCTAAATGATGAGGAGCGTCAACAATTGGCGGCGAATCCGCATAATGCAAATGCCATCGTGTTCAATCGCGGCATGAATATCGCAAAAATGATCGGTTCCTCCGCACGTACCAGCAAGGTATACACATACATGAAGGACCATTATCTGAACCTCGTTATCGTTGCGAAGGATTACGATGATAACGGTGCACGAGGTAGCGGTGTTATGATGGTGTCCAAGCAGGACAATTCCAACGATATTCTGTTGACCCTTTATAAAGGTCCGGATCTTTCCAGCAGTAAACTGGAAAAGGTAATCGGCGCGATGTTGTCTACGAACTTCCAACGATAAATAATACTATAAACACTAACATAGGCTCGAGGTTAATATCGGGCCTATCCGTTTTATAAATTTTTCCATATAAATGAAGAGAAGCTTTACAATTTTTGTCTTTTATAAAAATTACGGCTTATAGTTTTTGTGAAATTTACAGTTAAACTGTATTGAATTTTTTAGTCCTCTATGATACTATAGTCTAGTAAAAGTTATGCAAAGGACATGATTCTCATATCCCTGTGTGCCAGAGAGAGGCGGATGCTGGAAATGCCTTACACATATATCGGAATTACCCCCTTTAAACTGATTTGTCGAACCTGAGTAGGCAAATACGGCCGCCACCGTTATCGGGCTTAATGAAGTGAATTAACTATATCGTTCGGTATAGGTAGTTAACTAGGGTGGAACCGCGAATGATCTTCGTCCCTTGTTGGTAGGGATAGAGGGTCTTTTTTTATTACCCGGTTTGCCAAAACATTTACTCGATGCATATGTATTGTGTGGTAAGTAGGTCTATTGGTGAAAGTAGAAAATCGAAGCTATCCTAGTTTATAAATTGGAGGAAAGAAAAATGGCAGATGTAAAAATCATTTTACCTGATGGTAGTGCGAAGGAATACGCTGCTGGCACTACTCTTGGGGAAGCAGTAAAACAACTATCTAACAGCTTGGCTAAAAAAGTACTAGCTGCAAACGTCAATGGTGAATTAACAGACCTTCGCGAGGAGCTCGTGGATGGCTCTGAAGTAGCATTCTTAACATTCGAAGAAGATGGTGGCAAACATACTTTGCGCCACACAGCTTCTCATATCTTGGCTCAAGCTGTTAAACGTTTATGGCCTGAAGCTAAATTGGCTATTGGACCCGCTATCGATAAAGGTTTCTACTATGATATCGATATGGAACATACTTTGACTCCTGAAGATTTAGGTAAAATCGAAAAGGAAATGAGCCGCATCGTAAAAGAAAATTTACCGATTACTAAATCCGTTATGCCTCGTCAAGAAGCTATCGAGTTCTTCAAATCCAAAAACGAAGACTACAAGGTAGAATTAATTCAAGACCTTCCTGAAGATGCAATCATCTCTTGCTACTCTCAAGGCGATTTCATCGACCTTTGTGCAGGACCTCACGTGGCATCCACAGGCAAGGTGAAAGCTTTCAAATTACAAAGCATTGCAGGTGCTTACTGGCGCGGCGATGAAAAGAATAAAATGTTGCAACGTATTTATGGTACAGCATTCGAGAAAAAAGAAGAACTAGATGCATACCTTCACATGCTTGAAGAAGCAGCTAAACGTGACCATCGTAAACTTGGTAAAGAACTCGGCTTGTTCGTTATCAAAGAAGAAGGTCCTGGTTTCCCATTCTTCTTACCAAAAGGCATGGCTCTTCGCAACGAATTGGAAAATTTCTGGCGCGAAGTTCATCATGATTTTGACTATGAAGAAATTCGTACACCTATCATCTTGAGTAAACATTTATGGGAAACTTCTGGTCACTGGGATCATTACCGTGAAAATATGTATACTACAATCATTGATGACGAAGAGTATGCAATTAAACCGATGAACTGTCCGGGCGGTATCTTGGTTTACCAGAATGAAATGCATTCTTATCGCGATTTGCCGTTGCGCTATGCGGAACTCGGTTTAGTACACCGTCACGAATTATCCGGCGCGTTACACGGCTTATTCCGCGTTCGTGCTTTCACACAGGACGATGCGCACGTATTCATGTTGCCGTCTCAAATGCAAGAGGAATTGATGAAAGTTATCGAGCTCTTCGATCGCATTTACAGCCAGTTCGGTTTGAAATATCATGTGGAATTATCCACAAAACCGGATAATGCGATGGGCGACGATGCTATCTGGGAACAGGCGACAGATGCATTGCGCAATGCTATCGAAGCTAAGGGGATTGATTACGTAATCAATCCTGGCGACGGTGCTTTCTACGGTCCTAAGCTCGACTACCATATTGAAGATTCCTTGGGCCGTACATGGCAATGCGGTACTATCCAATTGGATATGAACCTTCCTGAACGATTCCAGATGGAATATATCGGCGAAGACGGTCAAAAACATCAACCTATCATGATTCACCGTGCGTGCTTCGGCTCCATGGAACGTTTCATCGGTATCTTGACTGAACACTATGCAGGTGCATTCCCTACATGGATGGCCCCTGTACAAGTTAAGATTCTGCCTATCTCCGAAAAACATGTTGAATATGCAAAAGAATTGGCTAAACAAATGCATCACGACTATGTACGCGTAGAAGTGGATGACCGCAGCGAAAAAATCGGCTACAAAATTCGTCAGGCACAAATGGCTAAGGTACCGTACATGCTCGTTGTGGGGGATAAGGAAGTGGAAGAAGGCACAGTTAACGTACGTAAACACGGCGGCGATGAATTGGGCTCCGTTCCATTCGATGAATTCTTTAATTCCATTAAAACTGAAATTACAGAACGTAAATAAATTTAAAGGCAGTAGTTATATTTAATTGCTTTCGAAAAGGTAGGGCATTTGGTATTCACTATGTGAACCGAGCCCTACTTTTTTCTTGCTCTAAATAGAGTTTTTAGATAACTGAATAATTCATAAGATTAAGAAATGTATATTGCATAATTACGTTTAAGTTGTATAATTTAATACTAGTGAGCTTAATATAGAGGTAAAGTTTGCTTAGATTCTCTTTAATTGTTACCTGTGAGTAGCGAAAGGAAAAATGTATGAAAGATGTAAATTCTTATGGCTGGAAAGCAGTAATCGGTTCTTCTATCGGTTATGCTATGGATGGTTTTGACCTTCTTATTTTAGGCTTTATGTTGAGCCTGATTTCTGGTGATTTAGGATTATCTACGGGGCAGGCGGGGTCGCTCGTAACGTGGACCTTGATAGGGGCCGTAGTCGGCGGGTTCGTATTCGGTACCTTATCGGATAAATTCGGTCGTGTTCGTGTACTAACCTGGACGATTGTTTTATTTGCTGTTTTTACCGGACTTTGTGCGTTGGCACAGGGATATTGGGATCTTCTCATATATCGTACAATTGCCGGTATCGGCTTAGGCGGAGAGTTCGGTATCGGTATGGCCTTGGCTGCCGAGGCTTGGCCTGCTAAACACCGTGCCAAAGCGACCAGTTACGTGGCTATCGGTTGGCAATTGGGCGTATTGGCTGCGGCGCTTTTAACACCTGTATTAATACCTGTCATCGGTTGGCGCGGCATGTTTATGGTGGGAATTATTCCGGCCTTTGTGGCGTGGATTTTCCGTGCTAAACTACATGAACCGGAAATCTTTGTCCAAAATAAAGAAAGTCATCAACATTCTCATAAGAACTCGTTTAAACTTTTGGTGAAAGATGTTAAAACAACAAAAACATCTATCGGTGTAGCCGTTCTTACATCTGTACAGAATTTCGGTTATTACGGGATTATGATCTGGTTACCGAATTTCTTGAGTAAGCAGTTGGGTTTTTCACTTACAAAATCCGGTTTGTGGACAGCTGTCACCGTATGCGGCATGATGGTAGGGATTTGGTTATTTGGTCGATTAGCCGATAAGCTTGGTCGTAAACCGACATTCATTCTATTCCAAGCCTGTGCAGTCGTTTCTATTTTAGTGTATTCTCAGTTATCAGATCCAACCGTTATGCTCTTTGCCGGTGCTGTTTTAGGGGCTTCCGTAAATGGTATGATGGGCGGCTATGGGGCATTGATGGCGGAAGCTTATCCGACGAGTGCTCGTGCCACGGCTCAAAATGTATTGTTTAACATTGGTCGTGCAGTTGGCGGTTTTAGTCCGATGGTAGTAGGTATGATTATCTCCATGTACTCCTATCAAGTGGCAATTGCCTTCTTGGCTATCATCTATGTAATTGATATATTGGCAACGATATTCTTGATTCCGGAACTGAAAGGTAAAGAACTGGAATAACACAATTAGCACAGAATAATTAGTTTAAATTGTTAGTGTAAATTAGTGTAAATTATTCGTATAAAATAAATAGTACAAAATAATCAGTATAAAATGATTAGAATGAATAACTAGACATTCTTAAAGCGCTATCTTCGGATAGCGCTTTTTGTCATTATTATTAAATTGTTAGCTTTATTAAAATAATTTATAAAAGTTAGTTTTTACTAATTGACAGCAGGATTTTTGCATTCTTATCGAAATCTTGAGGGTACAAAATAACTGAAGTATAAACAAACGCTTCAGATGGAAAGAAACCGCTATGCAATCCCGATCCAGTGCCAGTATGTGAGAGCAAATACGAGAATCATCATATAACCGATGATAGTTAACGGAATACCGGTAGACATATATGTTTTAACATCGAATGTATCTGTACCGTAAGCCACCATGCCTTGAGGTGAGTTTACAGGCAAGATGAGACCGAAGCAGATAGTGTATTGCATGATCATGGTCACGCCTAGCGGATTGAGGCCGTCCGCGCTGTGCCCCATAACGATAGAGATAACAATAGGAATCATTGCGGACGAGAGAGCTGTTGCCGAAGCAAATCCTAAATGGATAACGATGAGGAAGGCCGCCATGATAGCGATAAGCAAAAATACGCTGGCCATTTCGAGTGAGAAAGCATTTACGAACACTTGAGCAAGCCAGGTTGCCGCTTTTGTTTTTAGTAATACGGAGCCGAGACCGATGCCGGCGCCGAACATAACGATGGAGCCCCAGTCGATATGTTGTTGTGCGAACTTCCAGTCCATAATCCCGATTCCAGGAAAGAAGAATAGAGCAATCGCGATGATGGTGGTAGTGGTCGTATCGATGGTATGTAATTTACCGCCTGTAGCCCATAACGCAAGGAGTCCGAGAGAAATACATAACAGTTTCTTTTCATCCAAGGACATGGGACCGATTTCCCGGCGCATTTTGGCAAGCTGTATATCGCCACCGACGAGTTCTTTAAATTCCGGTTTAATTAATGCCTGTGTTACGAAATAGGTGATGATAACCATTATAATGGAAAATGGTGCAGCAGCCGTGAGCCAGTCGATCCAGCTGACGGTGGTATTCATCTGGGTTTGCATGAAGCCTACCGCAACGAGGTTTTGAGCCGCTGCCGTTTGAATCATAATGTTCCAGAATGTATCCGCCTGTACAGCACCTACCATGAGGAGGGCCGCGACGCGGCTTTTGCGTTCAATACCTAAATTTTCAACAATGCCGATGATAATCGGAGCCAAGCAGGCAATACGAGCCGTTGCACTCGGTACGAAGAAGGCAAGAATAAGCCCCGTAATGATAATGCCCAGATAAATGCGGCTCACTTTGGTACCGACACTGGAGAGAACAAGCATGGCGATACGTCGATCAAGGCCTGTTTTACGCATGGCTACGGAAATAAACATGGCGGCACCTACGAGTATCATCGCCGGTGATGAATAGCCGGAAATGATGAGCTTTAAGGCATTGGTCGTACCTAAAGCCTTGGCAGGTGCCTCCGGATTAGGAGAGAATCCTAATAATAACGCAGTAAGGGCTGTAATCATGGTGGCACTTACCGGATACGATACGGCGGATGTCATCCACAAAATAATGGCAAAGGCGAGAATGCCGATCATGCGATGTCCGCCGGTGGATAACGTTTCCGGTGTCGGTAATAATAAAATACCGCCCAGCACGATAAAAGCGAGTAGCAGTCCTATGTTCTGGACCGTAGTACGCGCTTTTGCGGGCGATGAATTGAGAGGAGTATTTGTACTCATGATAAAACCTCTTTCTTCAGGTAGACAAATTATTCTTTAAGTAGTCAAATCGTTCTTCAGGTAGACAAATCGTTGTACTTTATTGTATCATAAAAATCGTAGCAAATAGCAGGCATACAGTCCTTGACTTTTACCATGGTATTTGTTATTATAATTAAGTAATTTATGAAGCAGAGGCCATCCGCCACTCACCTGATATCGAGAAGTATGAGGTTATATATAGAGAACTCTATTCGGATGGTGTTTGCCATCCGTTTTTTATTTCTCTTGGAGGTGAACGCTATTAGCAAGGATACACCACGTATTAATGAAGAGATTCGTGCCCGCGAACTTCGTGTCGTAGGTCCTGAAAATGAACAAATCGGTATCATGTCCGGCCGTGAGGCATTGGCATTAGCCGAGGAACAGCATCTTGATCTTGTTGAAATTGCACCTAACGCTAAACCGCCGGTAGCTCGTATTATGAACTACGGTAAATATCGTTATGAACAGCAAAAACGCGAGAAAGAAGCGAAGAAAAAACAAAAAATCGTAACTTTGAAAGAAGTCAAATTACGTCCACATATTGAAGACCATGACTTTTACGTTAAAATGAAAAATGCATCCAAATTCCTGGCGGAGGGCAATAAGGTAAAAGTAACCATCATGTTCCGCGGTCGTGAGCTTTCACACCCTGAACTGGGCATGGCGGTATTGACACGTTTTGCTGATGAACTCAAAGAAACGGCGTCTATTGAAAAAGCAGCTAAGTTAGAAGGTCGTAACATGACCATGATTTTAGTAAGTAAGTAATGTATTGGGAGGATTATTATGCCAAAGATTAAAACTCGTCGCGCAGCGGCTAAACGTTTCGCAGTAACAGGTACTGGTGAATTCAAGCGTGCAAAAGCTTTCAAAAGCCACATTCTTGAAAAGAAATCTCCAGCTCGTAAACGCAATTTACGCAAAGCTACATTGGTCGCAAAGGCTGACCACAAACGCGTAGTTAAATGTTTACCATACGCTTAATCGTTAACAGTTAATCGATCATATCGTAATTTAGGAGGAATATACAATGGCAAGAGTGAAAAAGGGCGTTACAGCTCATGCACGTCATAAGAAGATTTTAAAATTAGCGAAAGGTTACCGCGGTACACGTTCCCGTTTGTTCAAAAAAGCAAACGAAACAGTAATGAAAGCGTTGTACTACGCTCGTCGTGACCGTCGTGCGAAAAAACGCGAATTCCGTCAATTGTGGATCGCTCGTATCAACGCAGCGGCTCGCATTAACGGCACAACTTACAGCCGTTTCATCGCCGGTTTGACTAAAGCAGGCGTTGAAGTGAACCGTAAAATGTTGGCTGACCTTGCAGTTAACGATGCAGCAGCATTCGCTAAACTTGTTGACGTAGCTAAAAACGCTTAATAGCAACACAAGATATATAAAGGACTCTCTCTGGAGAGTCCTTTTTGGTATGGTGAAAGTGGGATTCATAAGATGCATTAATTAGCTAAATATTGTATAATAAATTCATTATGTTAAATTATTTTTATGAGGAGAGAATTTTATGACAGGACAAATGGAATCTCGCTTTGAAGGCTCTGTACTCGGATATATCGGGTATACTCTGGCAGCCTTTCTGATTACGGTATGTACCTTCGGTATTGCATTCCCTTGGGCGGAGGTTATGTTCCGAAGTTGGATTTGCCGTAATACGATTATTAATGGTAAACGACTTTACTTTGATGGCACCGGTGCACAATTATTTGGCAGCTATATCAAATGGTGGTTCTTCACATTTATTACTTTTGGCATTTATAGCCTTTGGTTGTTCAATAAAATGACACATTGGCGCGTTAAGCATACACACTTTATGGAGTAATAGTATAAGAAATATATTTTAAGTATTAAAGCCTATAGTACACATTCAGTACTATAGGCTTTTGTCGTATCCGATATATTATTTTCTACATCCGCCGCATCCTCTGTAATTAGATGTAGGATTGCAATAGCTTTGGTTATTATTGTTACAAGTTGTATTACTAGAGTTATTGCAGTTGTATTGTGTAGTAGTATTACAACTTGTTTGGGAACCATTGCATACATAATCGTAAGCAAATCCTGTAGATACAGCAGCAGTCACGGCTAAAAAGGTCATGACGAGTATACGTTTTGTAAATCTCATATGTATCACCTCCTTGTTTCTATACTTATATTGTACTACTATAAGTCAAATAAAATATGATACTATATTTTATTATATTATAAGTTGTTTTAACATTGGTATATTATAGGATAAATGCTGTATGAGTAGATATGTATTAAAGTTAGTCTATATAAACGAGGTGAGATATTATGAATCGTAATGAATTAATTCATTACATACAAAAAGAATATATCTGTGATGTGGACTATCCATGGGAAAAATATCCTGAGTATATAGTTATTCGGCGTAGAGATAATCAAAAATGGTTTGCCGGAATCTTTACCATTCGTGGACAGCAGGTAGGCCTCGATACAAATGAAGCGCTGGATGTAGTAAAACTTAAATGTGAGTCTGATTTAATTCCTACTCTAATTCGTGAAAGCGGAATCTATCCTGTGTATCATATGAATAAACAGCACTGGATCTCGGTGGATATTGAAGGATATAAAGATATAGAGAAACTTAAAATGCTGATAGATATGAGTTATAGATTGGTTGGTAAGAAGTAATAGTAATGTATATAGATTTCGTTCTTAAATATAAGAGCCAGTGGTGCTATAGAAATAGCACTACTGGATTTCTGTTTGTATAGAATACTATAACTTATGCGGCTTGGGGTGAAGTTCATCTATATTAGAATTCGGTTTGTCGGCGGCCATTGGTTGTGTCGCTAGAACAACTTGAGGTTCATCGTAAGTATAGCTTAATTGATGATTATAGGTTAATTTAAAATAATTGGATAATCCTTTATTTGTACAGTAGATGTAGCAACCTTTTTGGCCACGTGTCATTAATGTACGGTATGTATTTTTTACAATTTCATTTGCAATACGATGTCCTTCTTCAGGGTTTTCTTTTAAAAGTTTTTTGATACCTTTGATAGACTGATCTGTTTTAGCACGTTTATTAATATCTACGATGAGTTTGCCATTTTCATAACGTAGATCATCACCGATAATAACACCTACGTATTCAAATTCAAGGCCTTGAGTGGTATGAATACAGCCCGCTTCATTAATAGAATCTGGATCTATTGCATATGTGGTAGAATTCCCTAAGTTCCAGCTGATTCCAAAATTATGTTCCGGTATTTGGATATCTTTTATAAGAGAAGTTGTTCGACCTTCCTTAGGCCAATCCCAACAATAGCCTGCTAGAACTCGAGATTTATTGTTTATTTCATTTTTTGCTTTTATAGCATCATACATTTCATTAGGGTTATCATAGATTCTGAAATCATAATCTCCTTCAAAACCATCATAATTTGCTGTTTCAGCAATTTGGAGGACATTATCTAACCAAGCTAAATAGCCGTCAGAGCCATTACAACGGAATTGAGATTCTAGGGCTCCTTCATATATAATAGCTTTTTGTTCAGTACTAAACTTTAATATTTTATCGATAGTACCGGCGTCTTTAAAGGTGACACGTTGATTTTGATCAATAAAAAAGACACTAAATAGAGATGCATTAATAATTTCTTTGATTTGGTTTTCACCTTCATTTTGGTACATTCCAGATTTTTCACGTAATCTATGTGCTTCATCAACAATTGCAATTTGAAGTGCATTTTTAGAGCGCGTATGGAATGTACCACTACTTTGAAATAATGCTTTAATCTCTGTTTTCTTAAACCCTTTTTGTAGCATAGTACTATATACATTACGTGGTGCAGCATTAGATGTAATGTATTGAGCCATATAGCCATTATGAATACATTCTGCCAATAAGTTTATTGCTACAACACTTTTACCAGTGCCGGGACCGCCACGAACAATATATACAGTTTTTTGATTGTTCTTAATAGCATCTAGAGCAGCTTTTTTTATGCGTTCGAATTCAACCTTTTGATCATCGATGAGTACAAACTCTTTATTACCTTGTAGCATACTTAAAATAGAATCTTGCAGAGCTTTAGATGGTCTTAATTTACCATGCTCTATTGATTCCATAATGTTTGTAGTGTCAGGCTTTGGAATATACGTTTTAATAAAATCACGGAGCCTGTCCATTTGCCCTAATGTAAACATTGGAGATATATCTAATATTCCACGATAAATTGGATCTCGCAATTCTGGTGAAATACTTTCATCAAAGTTATGTAAAAAGGCACATGGATGAAGCTCAATAGGTCTAGTTTGTACATCTTCATTAAAGTTTTCAATGAGACTACAGTAAGACCACGCTTGATAGGATGGATGTGTGACTTCATGGAGTCCACCACGGAGATAGGTAGATACAATATTATCTTTATCAGTTACTTTGAAAGCTTCGCCCCATTGCTTCAACTCCACAATGACTACATGTTCTTTATTCTGTTGATCTAATCCGGTAATAATAAAGTCGACCCGTTTTTGCGTGTTTGGAACGATATATTCAATGGCAACACCAGCTAAATCAGGTATAGCAAAATCACGCATGACATTAGCCATATAAGATAATGAAGTCTGCCATGAATGAATTTCAGATTCGCCAACACGACGATATTTTTCTGTTAATGATTGATGTAACTTTTTGACCAAGACACCTTGCTCAAAATCTTGGATAAAAGATTGTTTTGTGGAAGAATAGATAATCATTTTGTAATCCTAATTTAAAGATGAAGGAATTTTCATGAAAGGCGTTGAATAATATAATTATATCATATTCGTATTGTATAAGGAGTTTATAATGAAAAGTTTAGATGAACTTTATTTAACTTGTCGTGATGAAATCTCTAAAAAGTATATTTTAGAAGCTATTAAGTGCTATAAAGGAGGGGCATTTCGCTCTTGTATAGTAGCAACATGGATTGCTTTAGTATATGATTTTATTGGTAAATTACATGAGTTGTCAATGGATGATGAGAATGCAAAAGCTTTGTTTAACAAAATAGAAAATTATAGGATTAATAATAATATAAATGGGACCCTAGAGTTTGAACGAAAATTACTAGATACAATGAAGGATGATTATTCGTTATTATCTCCTGTTGAATATAATGATTTAAAAAGATTAAATGAAGATCGAAATCTATGTGCGCATCCATCACTTATTGATGAGATTACTCCTTTTCAGGCAACACCTGAAATTGCTAGATATCATTTAAGAAATGTTATTGAATATGTTTTATCAAAGCCACCTGTACAAGGAAAAGCTGCATTAGAACGAGTTAAACGGATGTTAGACTCTATATATTATCCTAAAGATGAAGCTGGAATAGAGGTATTTTTGAACGATAGTCCTTTAGGTCGTGCGAAAGATAACTTGAAAATTCAGTTTGTAAACATTTTGGTATCAAATATAGTGAGTGAAAATGTTGAGACAGAAATAAAAAAAAGATGTATAAAAACTTTATCTGTATTTATTAATATGAATTACCAGTTAATTAAAAGTAAACTCTTTAAAAAAATGGCTAGAATACCTACAGATATAAAGGTAAAACAAATGTATTTTCACTGTGTGATATTGCTTAAAGTTCCTGAATTACTTGAACATGCATCCGAGTCAGATATTATTCGAATGAAACAATATGTACAATCTGATGCACCAATACATAGTTTAAAACATTTTTATAGACAAGAAGTTTTTAAAGTTGCTACAGAAGAGAGGATAGAGTCGCTAGATAATGAGGACTTAGTGAAATTTTTAGAGTGTGAACCAATTGCGAAGTTTTTAGAAAAGTTAATACAAATCTTTAGTGCCTCTAATAGTTTCAGCTCTGCTGCATATCGATTTTCCTCTTATATTCTTCCGTTAAGCATTCATTTTAACAAAGAGCAAATAAGTCAAATAATTCTAGCAATTATTGATAACTACCAAATTAATAATTCATTTGCAATGGATGAATATTATTTAGAGTTTTGTGAAAAAATAAATCCTGAGGCTGTTGATCTTGGTGTTTGGAAGGTATTTATAGAGAAAAATATTTTACCTAGATCTGCTTATGAAGCTATAGTTAGTAAAATACCAGAACTAGAAAATAAGAACGATTAAAATTGTAATGATATTTAGATTTGACTATTATAAAGAAGTGTGGAAGATAAAATGATAGAGTATATAGAACTGCCTACTAATCGCTTTAGACAAAATAGACTTGAAAATTTGAAGTCAAAGAACTTTATATTTGGTAAAAACGGAACAGGGAAAACCTCGATAGTGACATGTATAGAAGAACAGTATAGTGAAGAATATGATGTTCGTATTTTTCAAGGGTATGAACGCATTGTTGCGGAACAAGGTCAATTAAATTCAATAGCTTTAGGCAAAGAAAATGTTGCTTTACAACCTAGGATAGAAGAGGCTGAAGCTGTTGTAAGTAAATTACAAATGGAATTGGGAAATGAGAATAGTGGATTATACAAAGGTTTAAATGATCAGTATACAAAGGTAAAGACCATTAAGGCTGATTTTGATAAATTTTTTTCAGATAGTGCTCGTAAATTAAAATATGAACATCCGGAACTTGTTGGTGTTACTTATAATAAAACTGGTTTTAAAAGAGATATTAGCTTAAGCAAGAAAGCATCTGATACAGAGCTAAATAAAGCAAAAACCAATATTAATCAAAATATAGTTGAAACGGGACCCATAGTTAAATATACATGTGAATCTTTGTCTCCCTATATAGAATCTGTAAATCAGTTACTAGTAGTAGATATTATAGAACCAACATCATTAAGTTTTAATAGTGATATTGAACGTAATTGGGTACAAAGTGGTATTTCTTTGCATGAAAATATAGGTACTTGTTTATTTTGTGGAGCAGATTTGCTGCCTGAGAGAAAAGCATTACTGAGAGATTATTTTAATGATAGTGTAAAAGAAATTAATCAAGCTATTATAAGTTTACTTAATGAAATTAAACATTTAAAGATAAAAGTTAAAGACATGAATGATATAGATGAGTTATGTTTTTTGACAATGTTCAATTTGAGAATCAAAGATTTAAATTTACAACTATCTAAAATTAGAGAGAATAAATTATGTATTTTAGATGTGCTAGAAACAAAATTGAAAGAGAAACAGAATAATATCTTTTCGATTGTTAATCAAGTTGAGATTTCTGATAATAATAATGATTTTGAGGTTTTTGGGGAAGAATATAGAAAGTTATATCATGAAAATAATCTTGCAAATAATGAGATTGAGAAGATTAAGATTCATTCACGTAACGTTTTGCTTGCTGATTTAATATTTCAAATATGTGATTCATATGGCTATTCAAGTAAGAATGAAGAGCTGATCTCTGCAGAGACTGAGTGGTCTCGACAGAATGATTATATTCAAGAGAAAGAAAGGGCTTTAGAAGAAGCAAAAGAAAATGTTAAATTTTTAAAACAACAAACAGTAGATGAGACTATAGCAGCAGATACTATTAATAGATTACTAGCAGGTTTAGGAAACAAATCTTTTACTCTAGTAAGAGCGGAGTCAGATAATCAGAATGGTAGTTATATAGTTCATGACTATAATGGGGTTGTTCGCGATATTAAATCGCTTAGTACTGGTGAAAAAAATATAGTGGCATTTTTGTGGTTTATAAGTAATCTAGAAAATCTTGTATTAGCTGAATCAAAACCTCAAGTAGTTGTTTTTGATGATCCGATGAATAGTAATGATGATACAACTCAATACCTTATTATTTCTGAATTACAAAAGTTAATTAGGGCTAATAATGGGAAACAAATTTTTCTTTTAACCCATAATGTACATTTTTATTTGAATATTCGTTACAATTATTGGAAAAAAAATCTATCTAAAAAATGTACTTATCACTTAATAAAGAATGGTACACATACGGATATCAAATTAATTTCAAACGAAATACAGGATTTTAAAACCGCATATGAGGCTTTATGGCGCGAGCTTAAGTGGTTATTTGATAATGAAGAGGCAAAACCAGAGTATTTATTAAATCCAATACGACGTATTATAGAAACATTTGAGAAATTTAATTGTATTGATAATATGTGTAGAAACTTTCGTGAAGCTGAAAAGCTTTTCGATGTAAATTCTCATTCAATAGATGATCTGGAGGCAGAGTTAAATGGCAAGGATAAAATTATAATTATTAATATTTTAAAAGATATATTTACAGATAATCATGCATCTGAGCATTTTGATAGTCATTGGGAATAAATTTTCTAAAAAATGTTATTAACATAGTTTACTTTAAAATGACTTGATATTTGTCAGGTCGTTTTCTTTTTATTTGATTTTCATGAAATCTCTTTATTTTACCTGTATAATATTTTCATTAGTCTAATGAGAGGGTAGATATAGATGAGAGATACTGCAAAGCAAATTATAAATTATTGGTATTCACTTGAATGTTTGCAACCGAAAGAGGTTCCTAAGTATAAAGCAATTCCTAAGAAGTATATTAAATAGCTCTTATTTACTATTGAAAATGATACAACTACTATTTATCAACAGTCTGTAATAAAACCTTATTGGAAAAGAACAAATTCACGTGTTTCTATGTATGTAGTACCGTTACCAAATGATCCTTATAATTACTCTATTATTGATGAGATTAAATATTTTAAGGATGAAAAGAACTATGTTTTAGATGATGAACATGCTGTTCTGTTATGTGTAGTTAAAGGGACTGAAGTATTAGAGGCTTTCATTGATAAATTAGAAATTGAACATCCTGAAAAACCATATTTAGGGAATGTGTATAGTGCATCATTTATCGTTGATGCAGAGGGATACTATAAAGAGGGCAGTTTACAAATTGCTCCTTTTATTTGGGTGATTCATCAAATGATGTCTCAGCCTGATGTGGAGTTTAAAGATATTAAGTTAGATGGCTGGGATGAGGTTGTTAAAGAAATCGAGGATGGTTTTAATCTTCCTGAGGAAAAGGTATCCCTTGATAAGGCTGCACGTGTGATCAATGCGTATATACAAGAGCATATTCTGGAGCCTATGGGCGTTACCATGTTTCGTGCCGGTGATATTTATGGTTATTGCGGTTTTAAGGAAGAGGAGATTCAGCTTGTTAAAGCTGATACAATGCCTATTAATGATTTAAAATCTAGTTTTTTCCTTGATGATTTACAGTTGGTCTTACGGCACATTGATACATTAAAGGATAATGATAAGGTATTATCTTATATCAATAGTCTTAATCAGGATATTGAGCATTATGATTTGTTGAAAGATACTGAGCAGATGCGAAATTGGTATAATCCGAAAGTTTTACCATATGGTCGATGGCCTTCAAAGTTTAACTTATCCTTTATGCAACAAATTGTTGTTAATATTGCTAAGGAGAATCCTAAAGATATCTTTTCTGTTAATGGCCCTCCCGATACAGGCAAAACCACGTTATTGAAGGATATAATTGCTAGTAATATTGTTGAACGTGCTGCTAAGTTTTGTGAAAGTAATCATGTAAATGATATCTTCAAAAAGGTTGTGGGCCAGGATGGGACATCTTTTTACTATGATATACCTAGTGATATTGCAGCATATGGCATGCTGGTGCTTTCATCAAATAATAAGGCCGTTGAAAATATTACATTAGAATTGCCAAATAATTCATCTGTAGAAGAAGGAACCAATGGATCTACATTGTTTAAGCCCGATTCCTCTGACCAACAGGTTGATTTATCTTGTTTCGCTAAGGATGAGAAATATAAATATGTTAAATCAAGTGAGGTATACTTTACATTTTTAGCGGATCGTTTAGCGGAGAGTAATGAACAATGGGGCCTAATTTCTGCGAGACTTGGTAAGAAATCTAATATAAACACCTTTATGCCTGCATTAAATGTATTATCCTCAGATATGTCCTCTATTATGGGTATTCCTGATACTCAAATTACTTTTGAAAGTGCTAAAAGACAGTTTCAGGCTCAGTATAAGCTTGTGAAAACATTGTTTGCTTATGTAACAACATATGAAGAGAACACCCAATCAATTCAAGAGTTAAAGTTTAAAATCAATCAGTTACAAGAGGAAGTTGTTTCAATCAATGAGCAATTAAGTCAATATGATACATTAGATGATGATTTGTTGAAGTTGATAGAGCGTAAAAATAGTATTGAGTCTAAATTAATAGAGTTGAACAGTAAGCGTTCTATTATTGATAAGATTTGGAGTGCTACTAACTGGTCTATTTTAAAAGCCATGAGCAATACTGCATTGTTATCAGTTATTGACGAGGCGACTACAAATCTTCAAAAGGTTAAAGGTCAATTGGATGCATTACATCAGTTAGTTAATGAGCGTGAATCTATAATCAATACGAAAGAGGGTTTATTAGCTGATATTAAAGGGTTTGATAATACTCTTCAGAAAATAGAAGAAACACAGCAAGATATTTTAGGTACATTAAAAATTAGTACTAAAGATTCTATACATTGCTTTGGTGATATATCGTCAAAGTTAATGTCATCTGATGAGGACCGTGCAGAGGCTCACACGGCGTTTCTATATGTGTGTAACTATTTAAATGAATGTAGAGAACGTTTACTATACGATGCCTTACAATTACAAAAGGCGGTCGTTATGAGTGATGCTTTCAGAAAAAACATGCAATTACTTAGTCAGTATTGGGGCTCATTAAGTGATAGGAAAAAATTGCAGAAAAACTTTGATCTTAACATTATTTTCCCTGCACTAATTAATTCTTTGATGATTGCAGTGCCTGTTATTTCCTCCACCTTTGCTGCTGTGGAAAGGTTTTTGATTAATTGTAAAGATAAAAACTCGTTAGGGACCATCATTATTGATGAGGCGGGACAAGCATCACCTCATATGCTTGTAGGAGCCTTATTCCGTGCGCAAAAGGCAATAGTAGTTGGTGATCCTAAACAGATTGAACCGGTACAAACTGTGCAGGATTTATTTGTCGAAAAAATTGGTGGCGAAGGTATTGGCAAATATCGGAGTAAAGAGTTATCTGTACAAAGTTTAGCTGATGCACAAAATCCGTTTGCAGGCATTATCAAAAATCTTGATAGTTCCGAATCTTGGGTCGGTTGTCCACTTGTTATTCATAGACGTTGTAAAGATCCAATGTTTACAGTCGCTAATGAGTTATCTTATGGTGGTTTTATGATTAATAAGACTATCAATCCGAAAGAGCCTATTGAGCCATGCAAAGAGAGCTGTTGGATAACTTATGATGCAAGTAATATTGAATCTACTACGGGTAAAGATAGATATGTACACGTACAAGGCCAAATTGCTTTTGAACTGATACAAAAATTACGAGCAAGAAATACCAAATTTAAAGATATTTTTATCATTACACCATTTACCAGTGTTGCGTATGGTTTTAAAAAGTATATGGAATCCGTCAGCGATGATATTGTGAACTGGACGAAGGAAGATAATAAGAAAGATTGGTTAAATGATAATATCGGTACGGTTCATACCTTTCAAGGCAAAGAAGCTAAAGTCGTTATTTATATGTTGGGCTGTCAAAGTGATGACTCTGCTAATGGAGCCATTAAATGGGTTAACGCTAATAATGTAAATGTAGCCTTTACAAGAACAAGGGAATATATCTATGTTATTGGTGATGCTCCGAAATGGGCAGAACTCAATAAAAATCTTGCATTCGCGCAAAGATACCTACCTGTATATACTTTGGAGGATTTCTAAGTAAATCCATGAGTTGCGTAACGAGAATAAGATATTGCTATTCTTTTGAATAATGAAGATTTATAGAAACAAACAGGGAAAGAAATCATATGATTTCTTTCCCTGTTTAGATATGATATAATTTATATCAAAGTGAGGCATAAATGGTTTCGACGCCAGACTTCGCTTCTAATAAGAAAAATTGAAGAAACGGTCTGACTTCTATGTCGGGCCTTTTTTCATGCCACGATTAGAAAGCTAGCTTTTAGCTAGAGGTCAATCACTTTGCTGCCATGATAATGGTCGCCACAAGTATGCCAAAGGAAATCATTAAGGATAACACTTTGAATATACTCATATTGATCACCGCCAATCTCTAGAAGATTAGCAAAGGCTGGACCCATTTAGCGGCCTCAAGCTCAATATAGTGCTGTTAATCATAAAAGTAAATAGAAAAGAAGTCCCTAACAGTTACAGGGGTGACCAATAGGAACCTCTTTCGTTTTGTACTCATTTTCATAAATGTGTTCCATTTATGTTACAATATACAGAAAATAGTTAGTGCTTCTTGAGGGGAGTTTATGTTTAGAAAATTTCTGGCGTTTACTGGCCTTATTGCGGTAATGTGTCTAAGCGGCTGTGGTAACCTAGGTGATACGTATAAAGGTGAAGTCGATTTTATTTAAGAGGATATATTCATGTTAAGAAATATTGTATTGGCTATCGCCGTAAGTGTGTTTATCATATCGCCTGTATATGCTCTTGATATTGATTTACCGGGGGCTGATAGCAGTGTGCCGGCAAATGCTTATATGAATTATACAGATAAAGCCCTGGAGACCGCACTTTCAGAGAAGAAAGCTGTCGTTACAGAGAGGTTAGATCGTTTACATTACCGTCAACAGGAGAAAGAAAAACGGATTCAGTATAGTACGAATACATTACGCGGTATAAAAGGGCACAGCACTGTGATTCGACTGCATTTAGGTGGTGACAGTATGCGATTATCCATGCCTTTCGCCAGTCAGTTCGGTACATATGATACAGATAAAGAAAGTCAAACGTTGGTGATAAATAATGATCAAGTTAGTTTTTCTATAACTGAAAATGATAAACATAAATTAATTAAGTCTATCAAGGACAATACAGTTAAGAATGGTGAAAGTAAACGTTTTTCCTATCAATCGTTACAAAATGCTTTGTGGTTTAAGGCGATAAAACGAACAGAAGCGGGTAAAGATATTCATACGACAGGAATTCTGATTACAGATCCAAAGAATCGTGCAAAGGCGTATAGATTAACATTTACCGATGATGGTTCAAGTAAGGCGAGCACTTTCACAGAATACAGTGTAGAGCATTTACTTGCTAATTATATTGTGCCATCTATTCAATTCTTGCCTGACGAAGATGTATACTCTGAAAATAAAGAGTTAAACGGATTTACTTATAAAGCGCCAAAAGGGATACATCAAGACATAAGTCATGATATGAACGGTGAAGCAATTCATGTATATACGTCAGATGGTTATGCACAAACGGTTACTGTTGATGAGAAGATTCTCGCCGATAATAGCCTGACCGGACAGTATACTAAAATGCTAGAGTTTATGACAGAGTATAGCATAAATTTAGGCATTGCAAATCCGGAATACGCCGTTGTTTGGAATGATGGAGTACCATCTGTACTGATTGATGTATATAATCCTAATGGGTCATCTCTATTAGTCATATTTACATATGATGAAAATCATATGCTTATGAATTGGATTGCCTATGATGTGACTAAAATTAAACTTAGCCATGAGGAAATACGAAACATGGCGGAGTTTGTGAAAGTAAAAAATGTGGATTCATATAAAAATACAAAGTGGCAACCTCTTTCTGAAAAGTATATGCTTATTTAATCGCACTATTTTTTAATAGTTTGGCGATAGTGTCTTTCGCCATAATTTTGCAGTACAATTTATCGAATATTATATATGGACTTAATTGCCCGGTTTTTTGGTTTTTTGTACTTCTGGCGGGATCTATTATTTCTGATAATGGAATTCTAATAGTTGGAACCCCACATATTTCCCAGAATTTATCACGATCTTTGTCCTTTAATTTTTGTATGTGCATTTCTTTTGATGGTGTCGTGGCATCCGAAGTATGACTTTTACCATCCAGTTCTATGATAAATAATGTGTATCCATAGTTGTTGACGATAGCGTAGTCGACGCGTTTTTGGGAAATTCTTTGAAAGTTAATAGAGTCGTAATTTTTATTCTTTTTTCCTGAAACGATGCAGGCGAAGGAAACTTGCGGAAATACATGTACGTTATATGGGGATAAAATATTCAAGAGAGCGAAAAATACATTTTTCTCGCTAAGTGTCTGAATATGGTGAGGCTTATAATACTTAGCGTATTCAGAAATCGGTGCATATGATTCTTGTTCAGTAGGCATATTACAAGCTGTATTAGTAGAATCTTTAGCCGTATACGGATCTACGTTAGGTGACACATTTGTTTTGTCAAATATTTTGTAGCACCAATCCAAGATTGCGGGACTTTTGGCGTATGGTTTGGATTTCCAGTGAAAGTAAAGATTTAGGTATAAACCTATTGCGATAACAATGAGCAAAATAGAAATAATCGTCATGAATCCCTCTCCTTTAGTAATGAATTAAAATCAGTTTGTCAGAGAGAGTTGAAATTTACATGAATTATTGAGCCTATTTATATTGGATAGTAAATGGTTAATATGATGTTAGATATAAATTAAGTAGATGCGAATGGATGGATGTGCATAAGTAGAATTGAGGTAGAATCTGTTATCGATTTAATTCGTCAATAATAGTTACAATATCTTCCGCCTTACGCGCGATATATTGTACGCCTAGTTCGTGATGAAGTGTTTCATCTCGAAATCCCCAGGTAACGCCGATGCAGAGGAGTCCCGAATTGTTAGCGGTTGCCACATCTACTTCGGAGTCACCGATATAAATGGATTCTTCCGGGGTGGAGCCTAATTCCTTTAGTGCTTGTAATACCATGTCCGGTGCAGGTTTGCGTTGTAGGCCGGGGCGTTCGCCGATGGCGACGGGTAAACGATCGCCAAAATATTCTTTGTTTAACGGGGTTATACCTTCCTGGATTTTATTTGAAACTACAGCCAGTTTATATCCTTTGGACCGTAATGTATCCAGCACATCGAGTATGCCCGGGTAGGGGGCCGTGTAATCTTGCAGGTGTTCTCCGTAATAGGTTTTGAACTCGTCCAGATAGGTATTGAATTCATCATCTGTTACAGAATCCGGTAAAGATTCGCGCATCAGGTGAGCCACGCCGTTACCGAGGGCCGCTTTCACCTGGGGAACCGACCGTTCGGGAAATTTATGTAAGTGCAGTACATGATTTACGGCATTGCGTAAATCCGTTAATGTATCGAGCAATGTGCCGTCACAATCGAAAATGATAGTTGTATATTTCATAGGAACCTCCGATCTTGAATTTCGTATGTACATAATTATATGATGAATCTATAGAAAATCAAGGTTATTGACCCGTTAAACGTGCAACTTATGTTACAATAATAAACGGAATTGTTACTGATATGAGGTGTGTTATGACTGAAATACAAGCGCTTTTATTGTTGAAAGCCTCTTTAGAATCCGCCGATATTCACGGTGTTGAATCTATATTGTCCGAGGATTGTGAGTATATGTCCACCGGTCGCGGCATTATCGGCCGAAATCGGAATGAGACGATTGATTTTTTATCGTCGATGATGGAATCCATCAAGGCGGACCGTGTGCCTGTGAACTGCAATGTGATGCATATTACCGATGTGTATGAAGAGGGTGCGTTGTTTGTAACGGGGCGTCATGGTTTGACCGTTTCTTATGAAAGCGGAGATACTTATGTATATATGCTGTTTGTAGATATGAATGACGAAGGTCTGGTTGACCGTATCGTGTCCAGTCAGGAAAACTACAGTATTGCTTATGATACACTTCGTTTGAACGATGATGAACCGGAATATGCTTTCACCATGACGCCGACGACGGTGAAAGACTGGATTACATCCCTCAGCATATGGCTTGAAACGGATAATGTTGATATCGATGATTTTTATCGATATATCGATGAAGATACGCGCGTCGTATTTCAGAAGGGCGATGCTGAATCGATTACCCTTGAAAGCGGTCTCGATGTGGAGGATTATTTTGATCAGCTGATGAATCAACACTTTGATGCGGTGCCGCATATTATTCGTGATGACGATGATAACCTCATTTTGACATACGGGCCGATGAGCCTTATTGCCACACTTAATAAGGACGGTGCACTGGCGTTGATCAGTATTTATATCGATATGCGAGATGAAGATGAACTGAGTGACGAGGTGGGCTATATTGAGGAAGATATAACGGAAATAATCTATGACGACGAAGATATAACAGAAGTAGCCCATGATGACTTCGAATGATTGTATTTAATGAATTGTCATTTATAATACGTATATCCATAAAGAAAAAATACATATGTCTATAAAGAAAAACTACCAGTTGAAATTTTAACTGATGCTGTTCAGATCATTAGTTAAAAAAATTCATCTGGTAGTTTTTATGGGATTAATTTCTAGCGGTAATAGCGAGTTTATTGCATAAGCAATTACTGAATAAGCGATTTATGCTATAATTCTGTTTTCTCTTTGATGAGCCCCGCTTTTTTCTTGCGCCAGTAGGAGAGATAGAGCGGCAAGATAACGATACAGCCGCCTAAGCCCCAGAGTAACTGGTTCGTTTGTGCTTGAGCCAACATCCAGATAGATGTGCCTATGGCGATGAATGGAATGATATAACCGCCCGGAATGGTGTAAGAGCGAGGTTTATCGGACCATTTACGGCGGAATACGATAACGGCGATACAAGTCGGTAAGTATTGAGTAAATCTCGATACGGCACTGATAGCGGCAAGGGTAGTAAAGCTACCGCTCCAAGCTAACAGTACACTGGCGATAGCCGTCACGATAGCCGCCACATATGGTGCATTATAACGGTTCCGTTTTGCTAATGCAGACGGCAGCATTCCATCTTCAGCCATGGATGTAGCGACACGCGGTGCATAATAAGCTTCCGCAAAGTTAATGCCGCCCATGGAGATGAGTGTACCGATTAATACGACGTACATACCGACCGGTCCGACGATGACGTTGAAAGCATCCTGAACAGGGGCTTTTGTGTTAGCAAGGTCAGTACCTAATACACCGATAGAGACCGAGAGGATTGCCATGTATAATACGGAAACGATCAGCATAACCGTAATAATGGCGCGAGGCAGATTCTTTTTCGGATTTTTCATATCCTCTGCAGCGATGGCGATAACTTCAAAGCCCGTGTAGGCAAAGAATAAAAGAACTGCCGCTTGTGCAAAGGAGCCGTCTATATAGGTGTCGTTAGGAAATACCGGTGTGAAGTTATCTCCATTGATAAAGAAAATACCGATGGCGATAAACAGGACAAGGGGCACCAGTTTAGAGATGGTAATTAAGTTGTTGACAACTTTAGAAACGGTAACCCCGAAGATATTAACGATGGTAAGTCCAACGATTAAGATAAAAGAAATAGCGTCTTTGGCGAAGTCCCCGCTCAATATTGGAAAGGCTGCGCCGAGGGCTGTTGCAAATCCTACGGCCATAGCTGCCCATGCAATAACGGTGACGACCCATTTTAAGACACCGACTTCAAAGGCCCAAAAGTCGCCCAGCGCATGCTTGGCGTAAAGGTAAGGGCCACCATTGCGCGTGAAAAGGCTGGCCGCCTCCGCGAAGCAGAGCGCGATACAGCCGGCGATAACGGCATCGAATAAGAGGACCCCTAAACTGGCGGAGCCGATGATGGAATAGGCCTTGTTCGGTAGTAGGAAAATACCTGTTCCTACGATTCCGTTTATGCCGAGGAGCACGATGCTCCAAAAACCGAATTTATCGGATGAATTTGACATTTTATTTTATCTCCTTTGCAGCGTTTACGAAAGAGGCGAACACAGCTTTTGCGTGGGAATCTTTTACGTGCATCATTTCAGGATGGAACTGTACCGCCATGAACCAAGGTCGATTCATATCTGTTATCGCCTCGACGGTGCCATCCTTAGCACGACCGATAACGGTCAAGTCATGTCCCACATCCTTCACTGTTTGATGATGGTGCGAGTTCGTAATCCATGTGGTTGTACCGATGATGTCAGCCAGTTTTGAGTGTGGCTCAAGTGTTACGGTATGTGTCGGCAATGAAGGCGTCTGTCCCTGACTATGCTTGATCGTACAGTTCTGATCGTATGATACATCCTGATATAATGTGCCGCCGCGATGGACATTCATGATTTGACAGCCTCGACATATAGCGAATACAGGAATATTTCTTTCTTCCGCTGCGGAAAGAAGTGCAAAATCAAACTGGTCTCGTGCAGGGAATACGTCGCCGATCTTCTGTAGAGGTTCTTCACCGTAATGGAGCGGATATACATCGTGTCCACCGGTGAGAAGGAGGCCGTCGATGAGACTAACGGTTTCTTTTGCTACGTTTAAGTCTTCTGTGAAAGGAATGATAATAGGAATACCTCCGGCTTCTTCAACGGATCGAATGTAATCTTCGTTGACGTAGGAACGAATAAGATCCACATAAGGACCGCTGTTATCACGCATTGTATTACCGGAGATACCGATTAATGGTTTTCTCATAGTTTACCTCGTACAAATAAATATATAAATTTAAGATATCTATAGTATACTGCAAGAATTCCAAATAATCTATAGCATATTGTTAAAGTAGGAATTATTTTTGTCTTTGGATCTATTAAAAAAATGGTATGGTATATTACATACAGAATTTGGGAGGTCATTATGGTTTTTCTGACATCGTTACAGAGTATAGTCCCCATTGTATTACTCATATCGTTAGGATATATATTGAAGGGGCGAGGCATGTTTAATCCGTCTTTCAGCGGAAATTTGTCGCGATTTATCATGTCCGTTATTTTGCCGGCGGGCGTGTTCGTATCGCCTTTATCCCTAATTTATATCGGTATCGTATTACATGATGCGGGACTGAAGAGTATGAAGCTGAACAAAGATGCGTTGGGCGGTATCGTGGGACGATTTGTAGTATCTCGGTTGATCATGTTCGGTGTCATGTACCGTTCTGTTTGTTATCGTTATACCGGTTATTATGGAAATACTGACTATGATAGGCATAGTAGTATGATAGAAAATGTGTATTTATAAACTATAATATTATTACATTCTGTTATAGTATAAATTGACTCTCCTGTAGGATTCGTGATCTATTTGCAAAATAAAATTGACCCTCTAATGTCAGAGATCTTTGCCTGACTTTAGAGGGTCAATTCATAGTATGAAGTTTCGTCCTATAATCCGAAGTTTTATATAAATAGTTATCTGAAGAATCTACCGATGAGCGGCATGTCGGCACCGTCGTCTTTATTGAGTCCTTTTAAGAGGACCATGATAATGACGTAAAGGACTAAGCCTTCAATACCGGTGAGTAAGAAGTTCGCCCACATCGGTAAGATCGCAGATAGGGACTGGTAGCTCATGTAGATGAGTACGCCCATGATACCGGCACTGACCACGTTTTTCCATAAAATGGAGAAATCGAGGAAGTAGCCTGTATATTTTTTGATGTAAATCAAGTTGAGTAAGGCAGCAAAGCCGATGTCCGCCACGGTGGCCCATGCGGCACCGCCGATGCCAAGCTCAGGAATAGCCGTTAAGTTCCAGTTCAGAATTACTTTGATAATGATGGCAATCGCCATATTGACTACCGGAATTCTCGGCTTGCCGAGACCCTGTAAAATACCTGTCGTCACCTGATGAATACCGAGGAAGAAGATGGCGAGCGCCACGATTTGTGTCGCCATGGCAGCCTTCGGTGCATTGTAAATCAAAGTGACCGTTGGCACGGCTAATACATATAACATGACCGTAAATGGTACGGTCGCCATAAAGGATAAACGCATGGAACCGGCGGTTCTATTGTAAATTCCTTCATGGTCATGTTTTGCAAATGCGTGAGATATGGACGGTACGATACTCGTCGCAAGGGCTGCTGTGATAATCGTAGCCAAGTTGATAAGAGGTACCGCCATGCCCGTCAGATAACCGAAGAGCTCCGTTGCTTCATTCATCGTAAAGCCCGCCGTTAACAGTCGGCGAGGTACGATGATCAAATCGAGGTTTGCCGTCAACGGCAACATGATGCTCGCCAGAGATATAGGCAGTGCAAGCCAGATGAGTCTCATCAGGATTTCTTTTGATGATTCCCGTTCTCCCTGATAGCTTTCACCGGAATCAGGGGCCTTAGGCAATTTATAGTAATAATATAACAGTACCAGGAAGGCACCGAAAGCACCGATGCCGGCACCTAAGCTGGCACCGCCGGCCGCCTCGGGTAAACCGTACGGCAAGAGAATCGAAGCTGCACCCAGCATCACCACAACCCGTAGTAATTGCTCTACAATTTGACTTACCGCCGTCGGCGTCATCAATTCGTAGCCCTGAATATAACCGCGGAAGCAGGAAATCCAGGTAACGAAAAAGATAGCCGGAGCCAGCGCGATGATGGAGTAGTAGGCACGGCTTTCCTGAATGATGCCGCTCGAGATGAGCCAATCGGCGCCGAAATACATGGCGAGGCTGGCGATGAGCCCCGTAATGGTGAGCATCGTAAAGGAAAGGTTAAATACTCGCTTAGCCCCCGTGTAATCATTGAGGGCTAACCGTTCTGCCGTCAAAATGGAGATGGCAATTGGCACACCTGCGCTTGAAACCTGTAATAGCAAAAGATAAATAGGAAAGGCCATCTGGTAAATCCCGATACCTTCACCGCCCAGGATGCGTGAGAGGAGAATCCAGTTGATGCTGCCGATGGCTTTCACAACGAAACCGGCAATGGTGAGGATTAATGTTCCTTTTAAAAATCCACTAGCCATAGATTATAGTTTGTGAGAGGAACCTAACACGTTCTTGATTTTGTGTGCTACCATGCCTTTAATAGCGTCACGAGCAGGTCCTAAATATTTACGAGGGTCGAATTCGGAAGGATTTTTCGCCAGGTATTCGCGAATGGATGCGGTCATCGCCAAGCGAAGGTCCGTATCGATGTTGATTTTGCAAACGGACATGGTTGCCGCTTTGCGAAGCATATCTTCCGGCACACCTTGTGCACCGGGGATGTTGCCGCCGAATTCATTACATTTAGCTACGAATTCAGGCAATACGGTGGAGGCGCCGTGCAATACGATAGGGAAGTTAGGCAATAATTCGCCTACTTTTTTCAAACGGTCAAAATCAAGGTATGGGTCGCCTTTAAATTTGTAGGCACCGTGGCTTGTACCGATGGCGATTGCCAAAGAGTCAACGCCTGTGAGCGCTACGAATTCAGCGGCCTGTTCAGGATCCGTGAAACGAGCATCCTTGTCTGCTACGTTTACGTCGTCCTCAACGCCTGCTAAACGTCCCAATTCCGCTTCCACTACAACGCCGTGAGCATGAGCATATTCGACAACTTGTTTCGTAATCTTAACGTTTTCATCAAAATCGTGATGGGATGCGTCGATCATAACGGATGTGAAGCCGCCGTCTACGCAGTCCTTACAGATTTCAAAGGAATCGCCGTGGTCAAGGTGAAGGGCGATCGGTAAATTGCTGTCCTCCAAAGCCGCTTCAACGAGCTTTACGAGGTAAATGTGTTTTGCGTACTTGCGGGCCCCTGCGGATACCTGCAAGATGAGAGGGGATTGTTCCTCTTTTGCGGCATCCACGATACCTTGTACGATTTCCATATTATTTACGTTGAAAGCACCAATGGCGTAGCCGCCTTCATAGGCTTTTTTAAACATTTCTGTAGTCGTTACTAATGGCATGATATCCTCCTTGGCCGTAAGCCTGCATGTGAATTTCATTAATAATGCGTACACAATGGTCACATATATTAATTGAATTTGATTATGAAAATGCACCTGACATTCTATATCAATCAAATTTAGTATATCAAGAATTATACTAAAGGGACAACAGTTTTTGCATAACTTATGCATCAACTTTGTATTATTTCGGGTTGAACAGCTGTTTCAATCAGTTGCCCCGATCAGTTGCTTCATATCGGCCGGAACCGGTGCATATAACTCCAGCCACTCATTCGTTATGGGATGGTGAAAGCTGACGCACGATGCATGCAGCGCCTGTCGTTTAATGCAGTGTAAGTGCCCGCCGTATAAATCATCCCCTGCCAGCGGAAACCCCAAATGTGACAGATGTACGCGAATCTGATGGGTTCGTCCCGTGTACAGCAGACAGCGTATATGGGTATGTGACTGAAGCCGGGGAGCGCCCGTTGTGATACGGTTTATTACTGTTATATCCGTTCGCGCCGGCTTTCCCGACAGTGTACATTGTCGTTCGATGATGCTGCCCGGCTTTCTGCCGATGGGCCATCGAATCGACATATAATCGGTAAAGACAGAACCTTCCACGACGGCGTCATAGGTCTTGAGAAAGTTTATATGCTTTCTGTCGAATTCATTCTGAACTACCGAAGTTTTTGCGATGATGACGATGCCTGAAGTGTCCTTGTCGAGACGGTGCACCGGATGAAAGTCGTAATGCTGGTTGCTTTCACTATAATAGTGTAGGACTCCGTTGGCGAGAGTGCCGTCCCGTACCGTTGATGTGGGATGCATGAGTACCCCCGGCGCTTTGTTGATAATCAATATATATTCGTCTTCGTAAACGATGTCCAACGGCATCGGAGTGAGATTAAAACTCTGCTGCAGTTCAATCTCCATTACGAGATGATCACCGCCGTGAACGAGCGTGTCCCAGGTGGACGGCTTGTCGTTTATTGTGATGATACCGTCATTTCTCAACTTGCGTCGCATGCGTTGTGAGATATGCTGTTGTTTGATGATGTGATTCATAGACTGCGTATGCACGGCGTCGTCTATAATTAAATCGATAATCGTTGCTTTACTCATATATGTATTATAGCAGAATCCGCTTATTATAATAGAAAAATTTATGAAGACTTAACATATATTGATAATACTTTCAGTTGTCAGCTTAAAATTACATATTGTATAATATTATTATTTTATAGTGTCATTCTATAGTTATATAGATTATCTGTGTGATTATTTTGTAAAAGGAGAGGTTTATGAAACTCAATAAAAAATCACTACTAGTCGCTTGTGTCTTGGCGACTATGTCTGTAAGTGCACTGGCAGAAACAACTACGACTACTACGGTTACAAATAGTAAAACAAAAACGACATCGGATAGTAATACAGTGTCTAATTCAAGTAGTCATACTGACTCTACCGGTCATGTTACTGTAACTAATCAAGATACGCCGAATTCTACGATGACTCATATAACGCGTGAGCAAAATAGTACAACTGTGTCTCGCTCTAGCAGTACAACAGTAGGTAAGACCTCTAGCAAGACTGTATCTAAATCTGTAAGTACAACTACGAAGGAACCTTCTGGTCGTACAAAGAATACATCTGTAGGTGTTGGTGTAGGTATTGGTCGACTTGATACGTTTAGACCGATTTCCGGTGCTGTAAAACAACCGCCGACAGCTGTAAAAAAAGCGATGAAGGTTTTAAAAGATGATTCTCTTATAAAACAAGGTTATCTAGGTCTTGTAAAAGAAAAGGGTAAATGGGGGATTGTAGGTACTGATGGTCAAGTTGTACTCATACCGACTTACAAAACTATAGATGCATCCGGTAAGAAAGATGGTACATTTTTCGCTGAAGAAGGCAAAAATAAAATAGTTCATATAAAAGCTGATGGGACCGTATTACAATCAGGCAAAGAAGCTCAAGAGGCTTTATATAATGACAAAAAGGAAAAATCTGCTGCTGTTAAAGAATTAAACGATTTTGATCCTAATGACATTCGCCAAGCATACCCAAGTGATTCCTATGTATCTTTTACTGAAAAAGGAAAGCTGGGCTTTAAAGATGCTAACGGTAATGTAGTGATTCAACCACAATTTAAAGCACTTCCTAATACTGAAACTAAATTTAGCGAAGATCGTGCTTTTGTAAAAGCTAATGGGAAGGTTGTAGCTATTGACGGTAAAGGTAATGTGGTATTTGCGGCTCCATCTAATGAAGTATATCCTTATAAAAATGGTTTGGCTGAATATCGTCGCAAGGTAAGTCATTTTGGCTTAGGTGGTGTTTTGGGACTTGTTGGTATGGGCTACCTATATAATCATGGTGGTGTATACCTTGATGGTATTGGCGGTCTTGTAGATGATGGTATGAAACGTGGCTATATTGATCGCAATGGTGTTATTGTTATCGATAGTAAAAATGACTATGTATATCCTATGGAAGAACATGGTACATTGGTTCGTAATGAAGGTAAACTGGGCTTTATGAACCGCAAGGGTCAATATATAATCCAACCCGGTAATTATGAAGCCGGTACTATAGATATGAATAATGTCTTGTTGACGCTAAAAAATAAAGATACAAATAAGTATGGTATTTTTGATATGGAAACAGGAAAACAAGAAGTGCCGTTTAAATATGATACGATTGACTTTATCGGTGAACATCAGATGTCCGTTACAAATGATACAAATCGTTACGTTGTAGATATGTCTGATGGACGTATTATCTATAAAGGCGATAAATCTATGAATGTAAAATCTTTCATAGGTGACACGTATACTTGGGTATATAATAAGGACGGTAATTATAAAATCTTGTCTCTTGAAGGAACACTTACAGAAACTCCGATTATGCATGATATTTCCGGTACCGATAGCTTCTCGCACGGTTACAGCCCTGTAAAAATCAAAGGTAAGTGGGGTGTTATTAATGCTAAAGGTGAACTAGTTGTCCAACCTATATATGATGAGGTTACAATTTTATAACCTGACATAAAAGACTGCATTCGAAAGAGTGCAGTTTTTTATTTGTCTGTAATCTTTGAATTATTTTAGGTAAAAGATTTGTTGCTCTGAAGCTTTTAGATTTTCATGTAAAAAACATCGATAAGACAATCAAAAAAATCGACTTACCTAGAAAATATAGGTGTTTTACGTTATAATTATAAAGACGTATTCTGCATTGGTGAGACTATATTTATTGTATTGAAAATGTTTTTAACTGGTACTATAGTTTTAATATTTTCTTTCTATCAAGTTTGATGATTTATATAAATAGGGCTTTCACAAAGAATACAAGGATGATGAAAGTAATGCTATGAACCTTATGTCCAACGGGTTCAGGTGTAGGAGGTATAAAATGGCTAAAGATTGTTCCTTTGATGTAGTGTCCGAAGTGGATATGCAGGAAGTGGATAATGCGGTAAATCAGGCGAAGAAGGAAATCGGCACTCGTTATGATTTCCGCGGCTCTAAGGCGGAGATTATTCTTGAAGGCGACACTATTAAGATTGTCGGTGATGACGAATACAAATTGAACGCCATTATCGACGTATTAAAGGGTAAGATGGTTAAGCGTAATGTAGCGATCAAAAATCTTGATTACGGCAAGGTGGAACCGGCTGCGGGTGCTACGGTTCGCCAAGTGATTACCATCAAAAAAGGCATTACCAAAGAAAATGCCAAAGAAGTGGTAAAAGCGATCAAAAATATGAAATTGAAGGTCCAAGCGTCGATTCAGGAAGATCAGGTGCGCGTATCCGGTAAGGATAAAGATGATTTACAGGCGGTTATCCAAATGTTGAAACAGTTGGATATTCCTGTTGAATTGCAATTCGTAAATTTCCGTTCTTAATTACATGTGTCCATGATAGGGCATATTTGATTTTTTGAATCAACCCTATCGGTATAGGAGGCCTTATGAAAGTAGAGGACATGAAAGGTGGGTATACCACGGGTTCGTGCGCTACGGCAGGTATGAAAGCTGGTTTATTGGCCCTCTTAGATAACAATATCGTGGAACAGGTGGTTATTGAAAATCCGCAAGGCCAGTATATTCAGGTGCCTATTAAAGCAGTGGAGGTTTTATCAGATACATCGGCGAAGGTAACCGTTATGAAAGACGGCGGTGATGATCCTGATGTGACCCATGGTAATGATGTGGAAACGACGGTAACCCTTGATGACTCCGGTGAGTTACAATTTCGTGCCGGCTTTGGTGTCGGCACCGTAACGAAGCCGGGCCTTGCCATGCCTCCCGGTGAACCGGCTATCAATCCGGGACCGCGGGCGATGATGAAAATCGTCTTCGATGAATTATGTGTGCGTGGTCAGGGGGTGACCGTTACGGTCAGCGTTCCAAACGGAATGGTTCTTGCGAAGAAAACACTCAATCATACCCTCGGTATTGAGGGCGGTATTTCTATCATCGGTACGACGGGGATCGTTAAACCTATGAGCGAAGAGGGCTTCAAGAATTCTTTAGTTCCTCAGTTAAAGGTTATGAAAGCGAACGGCTGTGAAACGGCGGTTCTCGTGCCGGGACGAATCGGACAGGACTTAGCGGAGCAGGTGCTGGGTATTCATAAGAACCAAATGGCGGAGACCAGTAATTTTATCGGATTTATGCTGGAACAGGCCGTACATATCGGCTTTAAACGCATCCTGATTATCGGGCATATCGGTAAGCTCATCAAGCTTGCAAGCGGTAGTTTTCATACACATAATCGCATGAGTGATGGCCGTATGGAAAGTATCGTGGCTTATGCTGCGCTGGAAGGGGCGTCACAAGCGGTATGCGAAGAGTTGTTTAATTGTCAAACGACGGAGTCCACGTTCCCTATACTGGAGCGGGAAGGTCTTACCGGAGTTTACCAACGCGTGGTGGACCGGGCGTCTTTGCGCAGTGAGCGTTACATAGCGAACGAAGCAGAGGTGGGTATTATTATTACTACCTTGAAAGGTGAAATTCTGGCGATGGATAAGCATGCCAAAGAGATAGGAGCGCTTGAACAATGGCACATACCTTGTATATCGTAGGCATTGGACCGGGCAATCCTGATTATGTGGTGCCTAAAGGTCTTAATTTAATTAAACATGCTACGGTCCTGGTGGGCAGTGAACGATCTTTAGAGGACTTTCAGGAACCGGGACAAATTACATATCCTGTAACGGGAAAACTCAGTTTATTGTCTGAACAAATTGAGCATGAGCTCAATGACCATGATGTGGTCGTGATGGTCAGCGGTGATACGGGTTATTACAGCCTGTTGCCTTATTTAAAGAAAAAATTTACTGCTAATCCGATTGAGGTCGTGCCGGGCATCAGTTCGATGACATTTGCCTTTGCGCGTCTCAATGAGGTGTGGCATGATGCGGATCTGATGAGCTTTCACGGGCGCCAGCCGGCACCGGAGCAGCTTGTCTACAAAGCAGGGAAAAAGATGGGATTTTTGACGGATCCCGAATATAATCCGGCGCATATTGCGCGTATTTTAATTGATGGAGGATGGCCGCCCGAAACGCGTGCAGCGGCCCTTGAGCGATTGAGTTATGGCGATGAAAGAATCGTAGACTCCACGCTGAAGGTCTTAACTGAGCTGGAAGGCTTCGGTCATTCTGTTATGGTGGTACTGGGATGAGACATTTTTTCGGAATTCCCGATGAGGAATTTATTCGCGGTGATGTGCCTATGACGAAGTGCGAGATTCGCAAAGCCGTTATGAATGAGGCGCGCATCGAGGAAGATAGCATCGTGCTTGATGTAGGTGCAGGGACCGGCTCGATTTCTATCGAAGCGGCCTTAGCTGCGCCGAAGGGGCATGTTTATGCTATTGAGCGATTTGATAAAGGCATTGAGCTGATTCATGAGAACATGAAGAAGTTCAATGTGAATAATATGACCGTCATCAAGGCGAAAGCCCCTGAAGGCATGGAGGATTTACCGGAACTTGATGCGGTTATTATCGGCGGCAGCGCCGGCGGCATGGGCGCCATTGTGGATGAAGCACAGCGCTTATTGAAGGTTAGCGGTCGCCTCGTTGTGACGGCGGTAACGATGGAAACTGGTTATACCATTTTGAAGGAACTGAAAGGACGTCCTTTCACCTATGAAGGGTACCAGATGTCCATCAGTCGCTATCGCAAGGCGGGTCCGTATCATTTGCTTGATCCGTTGAGTCCGATTTTTATCGTGTCAGCGACTCGTATCGCAGAAGGAGAGTAATATGGTTGATGTACATATCGTCGGTGCAGGCCCCGGAGATCCGGAGTTAATCACGCGCAAAGGGTATCGCCTAGTTCAGGAGGCGGACGTTGTCATTTACGCCGGCTCTTTGGTAAATCCTGCTATTTTAGAGGCTTGTAAACCGACATGCGAAATTCATAACAGTGCTACTATGAATCTTGATGAGGTATTGGCCGTGATGAAAGCAGCCGTTGAAGCTGGTAAAAGGGTAGTTCGCCTTCATACGGGGGACCCTGCTATTTACGGTGCTATTCAGGAACAGATGGATGCTCTGGCCGGCATGGGTATTACCTATGAAGTCGTGCCCGGCGTAAGCTCATTTCTTGCAACGGCGGCGGCATTAAAACAGGAATATACATTGCCGAATGTATCTCAAACGGTAATTATTACGCGCATGGAAGGCCGTACACCGATGCCTCCGAAGGAAAAATTACGCATGCTTGCCGCTCATGAAGCCACTATGTGTATTTTCCTCAGCGTACAGATGCTCGATAAGGTCGTGGAGGAACTCATTGAGGGCGGCTATGACAAGACGACGCCTGTGGCTATCGTGGTGAAAGCATCCTGGCCGGATCAGCGCATTATTCGCGGTACATTGGAAACCATCGCGGAAATCGTGGCCAAGGAAGGCGTATTACGTCAGGCTATGATCGTGGTAAGTCATGTACTGGATAGTGAATATGAACTATCTAAACTGTATGATAAAGGCTTTGCTCATATGTACCGGAGTGCGAAAGACTGATGAAAAGCAAATCTTTTGTATCCGATATGAGTTCGGATGAAATAAAAAGTATGCAACAAACCGGATCGGCAGATATTTCCATTAGTGGTAAACAGCAAACGAAGACGGCGATTTTGTCCGTGTCGGAGCGAGGAGCTCGGTTGGGACAACGTATTAAATCTTTGGTGGCACCTCATGCGGATTGTTACGAAAAAACGAATCGTCCTTCCGGCGGGGAGGCAATCTATTTTGATTCCCTGAAAAATCATATCGAGCAGATTTTCAGGGACTACGATCAGGTGCTATGCATCATGGCTCTTGGCATCGTAGTGCGAATGATTGCTCCTTATATCGAGCATAAATCAAAGGATCCTGCTATTGTGGTGATGGACGAGGCGGGACATCATGCAATCAGCTTGCTGTCCGGGCATCTCGGCGGTGCGAATGAGTGGACTCAAGCCATTTCATTAGCTATCGATGCGGATCCGGTTATTACAACCGCAACGGATGTAAACGGGTTACCGGCACCTGATGTATTGGCGCGCCATGAACATCTGATGGTGGATGACTTTCAAACGCTTATCAATGTAAATTCCGCCATTGTTGGTGGAAAGCAGGTCGATTACTATATCGATAGCGGTTTAGTCGATGCTGAGCATTTGAAAGACGCCGCACAACAACATATTGGTAACCATGGTGTGGTGAATTTGGTGACCGTTGAAGAGTTGATTGATAGCGTAAACGGGCTAAATTTTTGCGTTGTCATAACCGACAAGGTTATCCACGAACATCCGAATCAACTGATTTTACGTCCTCGAACCTATACGGTGGGTATCGGATGTCGTCGAGATACGTCGAAGGAGCTCATTTTAGACGCTATTCATTCATCATTGGCGGAACATCAGCTTTCACCCAAAAGCATCGTAACAGCCGCATCGGTTATCGTTAAACAAGATGAAGTCGGCCTGTTGGAGGCCGTTAAGGAGTTAGGGTGGCCTATTGAATTCTATACGCAGGATGAAATGGCACCGCTCATTGAAGAACAGAAATTAAGTGAATCAACATTTGTAAAAGGAACAATAGGAGTAGGAAACGTATGCGAAACAACAGCACTACTGGCGGCCAGGAGCCGAACATTAATACAGCACAAAACGGTGTATCCCAAAACAACAATTGCGATTGCACAGGTAACATCAAGGTAATCGGTATCGGTCCGGGCAATGCGGAGTTTATGACACCACAGGCGCGTGAAGCTATTTTGGCGGCAGACCGCGTGGTAGGTTACTTGACATATCTCGATTTGATTGAGGAACTAATCAAAGGCAAGGAAACTGTAGGAACGGCGATGATGCAAGAGGTGGACCGTTGTCAACAAGCGGTTGATCTCGCCGTAGAAGGGCATCAGGTTGTGGTAGTATCCTCCGGTGACTCCGGCGTATACGGCATGGCGGGGCTTGTGTTGGAATTGGCTAATAAAGTGCCTGCCGACAGACGTCCTTCCGTAGATATCGTACCGGGTCTAAGTGCTGTAAATGTAGCGGCATCTGTATTGGGTGCGCCGTTGATGCATGACTTTGCTGTGATCTCCCTAAGTGATTTGATGACTCCCTGGGATCTCATAAAAAAACGTGCTGATCTCTGTGCACAAGGGGATATGGTTATTTCCCTTTACAATCCGCGCAGTAAAAAACGCGTAACGCATCTTGATGAAGTTCGTGATATCGTTCTTAAATATCGTGATCCTAAAACACCGGTCGGTATCGTGCAAAAAGCAGGGCGTGCCGGTCAACATATGATTATTTCTGACCTTGAAAACTTTACAAACGAAGAAGTGGATATGCAGACCCTCGTTATCATCGGTAACAGCCAAACATATGTTGAAAATGGCCGTATGATTACACCACGAGGCTATAAATTATGATATGGGTCATCGCCGGGACTTTGGATGGACGCACTTTAGCGGTAGACATTCAGGAGCGGACCGATGAAGATGTACTGGTTACCGTGGTGAGTCAATATGGAGCGGAGTTGGCCGCTCATAAAGGCATTACAGTTCATACGGGACGCCTCGATCAACAGGCTATGCAGAATTTAATCGCGGAACACGATGTGCGTTTATTGATTGATGCCAGCCATCCTTATGCGGCTATCGTAACGTCGACGGCTCAGGATGCGGCGAAGGCGATGGATATTCCGTTCGTTCGCTTTGAGCGTAAAGAGGTGCCGCTACCGGATTACGATAAATTGCATATCGTAACGGATGAAGCGGAAGCGGCAAACCTGGCAGGCCGATTAGCAAAAGAAAACAACGGTCATGTGTATTTGACGACAGGCAGTAAGACGATGCATATTTTTGCCAAGTCTGAAGCTTTACGGGATTGTGAAGTATGGACTCGGATTTTGCCGACTGCAGAGGTGCTCACCATGATGGAGGACCTCAAGGTGAGTCCTAAACGCATTGTTGCCGTACAAGGTCCATTTTCATATGATATGAATCGCATCATGTTTCATGATACGAAGGCGAGCGTGGTGGTGATGAAAAACTCCGGCCTCGTCGGCGGAGCGGATACGAAACTGCAGGCCGCCATGGACCTTAATATCCATGTTATTGTTATCGACAGGCCGCGTGTGACCATTGAAGGGCCTATGGTTTCGTCGAATGAAGAATTTTTTAATTTATGGGAGGACACTAATGGATTACGTAAAAAATCCTAAAGCCATTGAAGATAAAAGTATGGAAATCATTTACGATTATGTAAAGGATTTGGGGTTAAGCGATGATGAGATCCGCGTTGTATCCAGAACGGTTCACGCTTCCGGTGACGTGGAATACGCACAACTCGTTAAAATGAGCCCTGATGCGGTACAAAAAGGTATCGAAGCGTTAGATAAGGGGGCAGATATTTACACTGATGTGGAAATGGTACGCACGGGTATTTCCAAACCGGCTCTTAAACTTCGCGGTAATGAAGTACATTGCCTCATCAAGGATGAAAATGTAGCTAAGATGGCGAAAGAATTGGGGGTTACGCGCTCTATCGCAGCCATGCGTACATTCGGCAAACAGTTAGAAGGCCAAATCGTCGCTATCGGTAATGCGCCGACTGCACTTTACGAAGTATTGCGCCTTGCTCTCGAAGAAGGTGTAAAACCGGCCCTTATCATCGGTATTCCTGTAGGCTTTGTGGGGGCGGCCGAATCCAAAGATTACCTCATGGAGGTGTCCCCTGTACCGTATATCACAGTAAAAGGCAACAAGGGCGGCAGTCCGATTGCCGCATCCGTATGTAATGCATTGCTTTATACAGATGTGAAACGCAATGACATGCTCTTTGTAGAAGGTAAACACGAGAAGTAAACTATGGGTACTGCAACTAATCGTAAAGCATTTCGCATGCTTGTTATGATTATTTTGATCGCTGCCGTCGTATCCAGCATGATTTTCTCGCTGTTGTACGGCTCCACATATGTGTCATTGCAGGATATTTGGCAAGCGTTGACGTCTTCAGAATTAACATCTACATCATCTCAGATAATATGGAATATACGGTTTCCTCGCAATATTGTAGCCGCCTTTGTAGGGGCTTCTCTTGCCGTATCCGGTGCTATTTTACAGGCGGTCATGAAGAATCCACTGGCGGATCCTCAGATCGTAGGGGTATCATCAGGAGCGGGCCTTGCTGGCGTTATCGTTCTGATATTATTCCCCGGTTATGATTATATCGTGCCTTTAGTAGCTTTTTTAGGTGCTATGGGGGCGGCTCTCATGGTCTACGCATTGGCTTGGAAAAATGGCATCAGACCGAGTCGAATTATTTTGGCCGGCGTGGCTGTAGCCGCTTTCTTAGGCTCCGGTATTTCGGCTCTTCTCGTATTTTACGGGGATCGTGTACAAGGTGCCTTGCTTTGGATGGTAGGAGGTTTATCGGCTCGCAGCTGGCCTCAGGTAGAGGTGCTATTCCCGTATGCTACGGTAGGCCTTATCTTGGCCTGCTTAGGTGCAAAGCGCCTCACCATATTGAGCTTAGGGGATGAGACGGCGAAGGGGCTGGGCCTTAAAGTTGAGCAAACACGGTTTATGATGACCGCCGTGGCTGCTCTTTTAGCTGCCGGTGCGGTGAGTATTGCGGGGCTTATCGGTTTTGTCGGTCTCGTGGTACCTCATATGTTGCGCCTGATTATCGGCAATGATTACGCATACTTGTTACCGGGTTCTGCCTTACTTGGGGCTCTTGTGTTAGTCGTGAGCGACACGGTAGGGCGCGTTATCGCCAGTCCTATTGAAATTCCTGTAGGCATCATCATGGCCTTTTTCGGGGCACCGTTCTTCTTGTATTTGTTGAGGAGGGATAGATAATGAATCATAACGGTGCTGCGATCAGTGTGGACCGATTGAATATTATTCTGGGCGGCCGTCATATATTACATGATATTTCTTTCGCTATTCCGAATCATGAGATTACAGCCCTCATAGGGCCTAACGGTTGTGGTAAAAGCACGCTTTTACGGTCTATTATCGGTCATGTGAAAGCCGATTCCGGCAATGTATCGATTAATGGGAAAACGCTTGAAGACTATTCACAGAAGGAATTATCCACGTATATGGCATTTTTACCGCAGGTACCGGATATGCCGCGCGATATGACCGTTGAAGAGCTCGTCTACTGCGGTCGCTATCCTCATCAGTCTTGGTGGAAAAATACGGCGAAGGAGGATCGTCTTGCTGTGGATCGGGCACTGGAGATTACGAAGACATCCCGTTTGAGACATCAAATGATGCCGTCCTTGTCGGGCGGGGAGCGACAACGCGTGTGGATTGCGATGGCCCTTGCACAGGAACCGCAGTTGCTCGTTCTGGATGAACCGACGACCTATTTGGATATCAATCATCAACTGGAAATCATGGAGTTGTTGAAACGGCTCAATCGTGAACAGAATATGACGGTCCTCATGGTGCTGCATGATTTGACGCAAGCTGCACAGTACGCTGATTATATGGCGGTTATCAAGGAAGGGCATCTCGTAGTCGATGGAGTTCCGCAGGATATCATGACGGAACAGCTATTGTTAGACGTCTTTAAGGTGCGTGCTGTCATTGAAGATAGAACGGATAAGCCTTATGTAAAAATTCAGGGATTGGCATAAGTATATAAATAAAGATTGTCCTTATACCTTTGTGCATCGGCATTTTATCGTTTGGGTCAATTGTAAAAATCAGACTGGATATGTTGTAAAAAAGGTGGTAGTGAAATACGTATTTCACTACCACCTTTTTATTTAGTGTTAGAGTGTATAGAATTGATTTGCTCTAAAATGTTACGTCTATTCCGTAAGCTTCTTTTACAAGTTTAGCCATTGCTTCAGGTGTATTGAGTCCCGGATTTAACAGGAATAGTTTAGACGGTAAATACACAACGCGATTGTTTTGTACAGCTTTCAGATTATTCCATGCAGGGTTGCCTGTCATGGCCTGCTGCATCGCCTTTGTAATTTCTTCTTCCTTGCCCATGGTTACGACAAAGATAATGTCCGGATCATCTTCCGCCAATGTTTCTAACGAGTAAGGCACGGTTTTATCAGTGGTAGCCTTATCGAGATGAGCGGAAACGACATTTGTCATGCCTAAATCCTTGACCATAGATGCGGTAATGGCTGCATCTGTTTCTGCCGTAACACCTTTACCGGTAGCGCGTAATACGGCCACGCGTGCAGGTGTCTGATTTTTGACGGCATCCTTAACGCGTTGAATGTTGCTTTCATAAGTCGCAACTAATGCATCGGCCTTATCCTGGTGATTGGTGAGGTTACCAAGGAATTTGATAAGAGGTACATTGTCCTTGATACCTTCGTAATTAACGAGTACCGTCGGAATATGATTGCTGGTTAAGACGGATTCGTATTTTTTATGCTGTGATTCGAGGCCTAAAACAAAATCAGGGTGCAGGCTGAGCAGTTGCTCTATATTGATATTGGCCGTCTGACCTAATACGGGCAATGCTTCTAATTCCGGAGGCAATGGATCCGTTGTGCTGACACGGCTGATGGCTTTACCGTCTACCGCATATAGCATTAAAAGCAAAGAGTTCGATAGAACCGCAATTTTTTCCGGATGTGCCGGTACGGTATAGGTTGTGCTGTCTAAAGTAATATCACGTGTATCTGCGAATGGTGCCGTAGATGTCTTTGTACATCCGCCCAGTACCATGAGTAAACTTAATAATACTGTAGCGGCAATCCAAATGCGTTTCATAATAACTCCTTATCAACTATTTTTGTAATGCATCCCAAGCTTCGTTAGCGCGTTCTACGAAAATTTTACGGATATTTTGGTTTTCCCCAAGACCGTGAAGGTATGTATCAACCTTGAAGCCTGCTTTTGTAAGGATAGATTTGTGAGAATCAGGTTCATCACCGGCCATATCATTATTAGCATGGTCGCCGGCTACCATCATGAACGGCATTAATGTAACATGTTTAATGCCTTTAGCTTTTAATTGAGGGATTACCTGTTCAAGATTTGGAGTACCTTCAACCGTGTAGATAAATGTATTTTTAAGACCTAGGGAATCGATGCGATCCTGGATAACTGCATAGTATGCGTTGGATGGATCCGGAGTACCGTGAGCCATGATAAGCACTGCATCATCTTTACCCAATTTAGGGAATTGGGATGTTACGGCTTTTAATGTTTCTACTACTTCGTCGGTTTGATTTTCTTGGCCCATCCAGTACATGAGTGGAGTACCAAGAGTCATTTTTTTGAAGTTGTTTTTATATAAGTTAAATACAGCTACGTCATAATTGTATTCCATACCGGGGATAACATCTAATGTTGTAAGTGCAACGCGTGTATAACCGGCTGCTTTCAACTGATCCAATGCTTCTTCAGGTGTTGGGTAGGTAATGCCTTCTTTCGCTTGGATACGGTCACGAATGATATGGCTTGTGAAAGCTGTTACTACTTTTGTATTAGGATGTGCTGCCTGAATAGCGGCTACAGTAGCGTCGATAGTTTTAGCGCGTGTTTCTTTGTAGGTAGTACCGAAACTCATAACAACGATAGCATCTTTATTTTCTTGATTTTGAAGCTCCTTAGTTTCATGAGTGCGAACACCGATAGAAGATGCTTCCAATAACGCAGGTGTAGGATTTTTAACCTCTTCATTTAGTTGATATGCTGCGTCAGATACAATCGGTGCACCGAAAGATACGGCAAGACCTAATAGAGCGGATGCTAATGTTAATTCTTTTTTCATTTTAAAACTCCTATCTATAACTACAACTACACATATATACAGTTGCCGTAGTAGACATATATTGAGAACTATAGATTTACTGTATATATATAACCTTAATGTCATGGTAGCAAAGGGGCATGGGGGTGTCAATAAACCCTATACCTGTAGTAGTATGAAGAAACAGACATTTGCTGCATAAAAATTAATGATAAATATAGGTCAAAGCCTAAGAACTGCTGGAGTATTCTCGTTGGTTATAGGGGTATGAAATACTATTCTTATAAGTTTAAATATAATCTATATATGTTGGTTTTTTTGTATGATAATGTTTTTGCAAATAGGGGTTGTACTTGATGGGGGAAAGGGAGCAGTACTAATTATTATAACTTATTTAACGCTGTATTTATTGTATTTATATACTAATGAGTTTTTCTATATTTATTGAGTTATAATAAATGAAGAGTTTTTATTTAAGTGGAATAATATAAAGGTTATATGGGGAGGTTATTAAATTTATGAATTATAGCGCAGATAAGCCAATTGATACGATGAAACAAGATTTATTAGGCCGTGCATCTTTTTCAAGACAACTTGGTAAAGCCATTTATGAGTATGATGGAGAAGAGGGGTTAGTAGTAGGTTTGTTTGGAAAATGGGGAACAGGAAAAACCTCCATTATTAATATGGCAATAGAAGAAATAAATATACAGGCAGAATCTAATAAAAACAAACCAATGATAATAAAATTTTCTCCATGGAATTATTCAGATAAAGATAATCTTATTAGTTTATTTTTTCAAAGTTTAAAAAATAAGCTAGATATTAGTGATAATGAAGTGTTAAAAAAGAAGATAGGTCAGGTCCTAAGTGATTATTCAGGTGCTATAGATGCATTATCAATTGTGCCAATAGTTGGTGCAGGTCTCGCACCATTATTAAAAACATTAGTACAAGCTCAAGGTGCAAAGTTGATACAAGACATTGATTTAGATAAGTGTAAAGCGAATCTTAAAGAAGTGTTGATTGAGGCTAATAATAAGATTATTGTAGTTATTGATGATATTGATCGGCTTTCTAATTTACAAATTAGGGATATTTTTCAATTAGTGAAACAAGTTGGGGATTTTCCGAATATAATATATGTGTTAATGATGGATAGGAATGTAGTATGTCGTGCGTTAAATGATGTGCATAATATAGATGGTAATGAATATTTAGAAAAAATTATTCAAGTTCCATTTGAGATTCCAGAGATAAGAAAATCAAAATTAAATAATATATTTTTCTCTAAGATTGATCAAATTATTGGAAAAGTTCCTCAAAATATTATTTTGGATGACGATTATTGGGGAGATGTTTTTTATCGCTGTATAGAACCGTATATTAAAAATTTAAGAGATGTTAATAGGGTTGTAAATGCATTTCGTTTTAGATATGGTTTTTTGTATGCGGAGACTTCTTTTGAAGATATTATGGCTATTACTACTATTGAAGTTTTAGAGCCAAAACTTTATAAGTGGATTTCTAATAATAAAGATGCCCTTTGTCGTACGGAGATACATAGTTTTTCATCAATGAATAGAAATAATGAAGACTATTATAAATTATATTATAATCAATTTGAAAAAATGAAGATAAATCCTGATAGAGCTATCAATTTTCTCTCTACTATTTTTCCTGCTTTTGCTACAGACATCAATAAATATACTAGTTATCGGGATGAGCGAAGTATTAGAGGTGATAATCGAATTGCACATGAAGAAAAATTTGAATTGTATTTCATACATGATTTAGATGATATAAAAGTTTCTAGAAGTACAGTTAATTCATGTATATTTGAACTTGGCATAGAGGCTTTAGGTAAGAGTATTGAAAAAATTAATGAGCAGGGACATAGTTTGTATTTTCTAGAAGAAATAGAATCGCTAGTTAATAAGGTACCGAATAACCGTTTGGGATTACTAGCTTCGGCAATTCTTAATATAATAGACAAAATTAAGGGGGAAGATTTAAGCAAATGGTATATGAAATCTGCTAATTCTATTGCCGAATCACTCATAATGAATCTTATTAGTAAGGTAGATAAAGAAACTGAAAGATTTGAAATAATTAAAGATGCTGTTAAAAATGCTAATAAATTCAAATTAGGGACAATTGCTAATATTATTAATAGAATAGAATTAGCATATGGAAGGTTGGCGGGAGACTCAGAATGGAAGGAAGGTCAGATTATAAGCCTTGAACATTTGTCCGATATTGAAAAAATATATACCTCAAAAATCAGTATTATTTCGAAGAAAGAAATACTTTTCGATATAAATAATTTTGGTATTGCTTTTTATTTATGGCAGTGTTTTGATGAAGATAAAGCTACAGATTATTTGGTGAAACTCTTAAAGAATGAAGAGCATATATTAAGATTTATCTGCTCAATAGCAATTCGGTGGAAAGGCAGTAATAGTAGTGGTTGGAGCTTTAATTTAGAAAGTTTTTCGAAATATATTTCAAATAATAAGGTATATGATGTGATTCAAAAATTAGATAAGAGGAAATTAGGGAGATTTTCTGATGTTGAGCAAATTAAGTTAGCGTCTTTTGCTTTAAATTATAATACCAGAATGTGGGGGCGTGCTAACGAATTTGAGGCACAAAAGCTTATAGATAAATGGAAGGAAGAAGTTGAGAAGATATAGTAAATTAGAGAGATTAGCATAATAATAGGTTTCGAAAAAAGTTTATTTAAACAAGACGAGTGGAGAGGCACATATTAAATAAAACAATATTAAAAATAGTTAAGCAGTGTCTTTAATATGATGATTCTTGTGATATTAATATATTCTATCAATTTATTAATCAAAAAATATTTTTCTATACTGCTCAAGTAGAGAGAAATGTTAGATATATTATGGACTTGAAACATAATATAGAGACTAATGGAAAGGTTATAATTGTTAATAAGAAATATATCTGGTATAGATAAAAGTACAAAATGTAATATCATTCAGTATTACTTTATACGAACGGTGATTATTGGAGTGTTGTAGTTAAGAGTTGAATAAATGATACAAAATTTAGCGATGTATAAAACTGTAGTACCGATTTCTCTTTTCGGTTATTTTGGGTTCAAAGCATATAAGGCGTAAATTGGATCCGAAAAAAATTTATTGTGGATTAAATTTAAGACTTTATATAAAATATTTGTTGCTTTGGGCTGTGTTGTAAGTAGTTTATATGTTGTAGATATATTCTTTGTAAAAGATTTTTTTGATGATTTATTGATCGTTTATATAAATGTATGTATTTTTTATTTCGTTGAGTTGATAGGACATTATAAATTAAAAGAAGCTCCAGATTATCACAATTCAAATGCTTATTGTGTTTTCTTAATATTTCTATTGATAATGTTAGTGTGGCTTGTATTGTACTGATACACGATCTAATTTTCTATACATTTTTAATTGATAAATTTTCTCATTGACTTCCGCATACTAATCATGTAGTATTATTACATATTAGTTGATAACAATTTTCATTTATGAACGTTGTTTCATGTATGAGTAATATGGAGGTCACATATGAAAGGTATCATTATTGCATCCTTTGGATCAATTTATCAAGATGCGGTGGAAAAATCCATTGGCAGTATAGAAAAAAAAGTGCGCACCATGTATGCTGATATGGAGGTACGTCGCGTATTCTTATCCGATGCACTGGTTGAAAAGTGGAATGAGAAATATGATGATAAAATTTCTTCTTTCACAGATGTCATGCAGGACTTTGCACGTATCGGAGTGGATGAGGTGTATATTCAACCTGTTACATTGGTATCGGATCAATGTTATCAATTGATGCGTAAACAGGCTCTAAAATTTTTGCACAGTAACGATTACGGATTTTCGCAAGTGAATATCGGAAAACCGCTTCTTACGTCGTTAGGTGTAAAAAATTATGCGGATGACTATGAAGCTACGTTAGAAGGTATTATTCGTCACGTGAATACAAAAGCGTTGAATAAATCTGTTGTATTGATGGCGAACGGCCAGAATCAGTTGGAATTCAGTACGTTGCAGCTGAAAGCGATGTATGGTGCGGCTCCTAATATTGCGGTATTTACGACGAACGGTTTCCCTACATTTAAACAAGCTTTAACATTGCTTGACCGTATGGGACATGAAGACGTTCTTGTGGTACCGTTGGCACTCATCGGTTCTACGCATCTTATGGATTATCTCGGCGGCGAACGCTCCGATTCGATTTATGCGTTGCTTGCGGAAGAAGGCTATAATGTATCTATCTGGAATGAAGGTCTTGGGGAAAATCCATATGTTCAGGATTTATTCCTGAAGCATTTGGGTCAGGCGATTCGTATGTCTGACCGTAGACGCAGTACGCCCAGAGAATCCGTGAAACCGGTTATGACCTCCGCCTCTCGTGTTGAAGTACAAGGCTTGATTTCTTAAGGGGCGTTACATTATTTTGAACTTAAAAATCCTCTCTATTAGATAACTAGTAGAGGGGATTTTTATATGAGGAGTATGATTTTTTGAATAGGATGTGTGCATATTTCACTGGGATTATCGTGACGTATCAGTGATACTTTCACTATGAAAAATACTTATAATCGCTATTTTATACGTACTATGGTATGACGTCTGTGAAATCTCTATGGTATGATTAACATATAATGATGATTAGATAAGGAGACTTTCATGAAACAAGCGATTTTAGTGGTAGCTTTCGGCTCCACGGTTGACAGTGCTCGTGAACAGAATATTGATTCCGTTGTGAAATATATTAGTAAATCCTTTCCCGATTATACGGTAAAGCTTGCCTTTTCATCTCGTATTATCGTGAAGCGATTGCGCGAGCGGGGGATTACCATTCCTACTGAGCAGGGAGCGCTGGAACAGCTCATTCAGGACGGGTATACTCATGTGTATGTACAGCCGTTACATTTTACGGGCGGTGAAGAGTTTGATAAGCTGAAACATAACATTCTGGCTCATGAAGGGGAAGGTCGGCTTGAAGTATTGCGTGTTGGTAGACCTCTCGTGTACTACATGGCACAGGAGGAGCATCCGGATGACTATCAGATTTTAATCGATCGTTTTATCAAATCTTTGAATATTTCTGATGAGGACGGTCTACTGCTGGTCGGTCATGGCGGTCTCGGCTCGGGGAATTCCTCGTATGGTAATTTACAATTTAAATTGATTCGTGCGGGGCTCACTAATGTCCGTGTGGCTGTTCTTGAAAATGCGCCATATATTACGGATGTGGCTTTGCCTTGGGAATGGCTGGATGGGAAGCGGCCGAACCGAATTTATGTACATCCTTTATTGCTCGTATTAGGTGATCATGCACAAAATGATCTCTTCGGTGATGCAGATGACAGTGCAATCAATGAAATCGCTGCGGCCGGTTATGAGGTTGAACCGATTAATAGCGCCCTTGGCGAATATGATGTGATCCACGATATTTTCCGTCAACATGTACAGGATTGCATCGACGATATATATGGTAAGCGCAGTGCCCATCGACCTGCTATTCCGAATATTAAATAGATCTTTGTATATGTTGCATAAATTGGTTATAATAGAAGTCAGATTGTAAAATATATATTTATATTAAAAAATGTTGGAATAGGAGATATACCATGAAAGGTAAGTTATATGGCATTGGCGTAGGTCCTGGCGATTCTGAACTGATGACTGTGAAAGCTGCGCGTATCGTAGGTGAAGCGGATATTATTATTACACCGAAAACGGAAAAGAAAGACGGCTCTGTAGCACTGAATATTGCACAGCCGTACATTCAGGAGCATACAGAAATCGTTCCCGTTGTATTCCCGATGGTCTTGGATAATGCGACTCAACAGGAAGGCTGGGAAGAGGCGAAACGCATTATCCTGTCCTATTTGGATCAAGGTAAGAGCGTCGTATTCTTAACCCTTGGTGACCCTATGTTCTACAGTACATATATGTATGTATATCGTTTGATTGAAAATACGGGTCATGAAATCGAAACGATTCCCGGCATTACGGCTTTTTGTGCCATCGGTTCGTATTTGGGATATCCTATCGTAGAGAAGGAAGAGGTTCTCGCTATTGTTCCTGCTACCGCGCCGAAGGAAAAAATCGATGCTGTACTGGCCGTTGCGGATGATGCGGTTATCATGAAAGTATATAAGAACTTTGACGAAGTGCAAGAGGTGCTGTTAAAGCATAATATGGCGGATGATGCGGTGATGATCAGCCGCGTGGGTTTGCCTGATGAACAGGTTTTTGTAGGTCTTGATAATATGCCTAAAGATTCAAAACTTAACTATTTATCTACGATTCTTGCAAAGCGCAAGGACCGTTAACAAACACGTCGTAACTACGAGGTAATATCTATGAACACAGTACAGATTCCACGCGTTGTCATTGCCGGCACCAATTCAGGTGTAGGTAAGACGACTATTGTAGCAGGCCTATTAGCGGCTTATGCAGGGGAAGGACGTACGGTGCAATCTTTTAAAGTGGGCCCGGATTATATTGATCCGGGCTTTCATAAAATTGCATCCGGTCGAGACAGTTATAATTTAGATACGTGGCTGGTACCGCCTCACAAGTTGAATCCCTTTTTTGCATCGATGGCGAACGGTGTAGACCTCGCTATTATCGAAGGAGTGATGGGGCTTTACGACGGTGGACGAGAGGGCGTGAGCAGTACGGCTCAAATCGCCAAACAATTACAGGCGCCGGTGGTGCTCGTCATCGATTGTAAGGCTATGGGTGAAAGCGCCGCCGCTATCGCCAAAGGGTTTCGAGATTATGATCCGGAGGTTAATTTCGGAGGTGTTATCTTAAACCGCTTGGGATCGGTTAACCATGAGCGCATGATTCGTGAAGGTATGGATAAAATAGGTGTTCCCGTAATCGGAGCTATTTATCGTGATGACCGTATGCACTCACCGGAACGCCATCTCGGGTTGACTCCGGTAACAGAGTCGGATCCGACGGAAGCCATTGCAACGATCCGCAGCGCTGTGGAAAAGATGGTGGACTTAGAGCGGTTGCTTTCTATTGCATCGAGTGCGCCGGCAATTGAATTGCCGGAAGCGACCGATACAACGCATATGCAGAAAAAAGCTAAAATAGGCGTTGCCTATGATGAAGCTTTTTCTTTTTATTATCCTGCCAGCCTTGCGGCATTAGAGAAAAAGGGGGCTGAGCTTGTATATTTCAGTCCTCTCAATGATGTTGAGATTCCTTCTGTTGACGGGCTCATTTTTGGCGGAGGATTTCCGGAGATGTTTTTACATCAGTTATCCGCCAATGAAGCTATGAAGTCATCGATTCGTGAAGCCAGCGAACAGGGAATGCCAATTTATGCGGAATGTGGCGGCCTCATGTATTTATGTGAAACGATTCATGATTTTGAAGGTTCTGTATATGATACAGTTGGTATCGTGCCCGCTAATTGCAAGATGCAGCAAAATCTGCAAAAGATAGGGTATGTGACGGCTACGGCTAAACGAGATACCTTGTTGGGCGATACAGGGGCGAGCTTACGCGGTCATGAATTCCATTTTTCTACGATGGAGCCTACCATTGAAAATTTCCCGTGGGCTTTTCACCTGGAGGGCGGGCGTAAACCTCAATCCTATGATGGAGGTTATGCATCGAATAATGTGTTGGCATCGTATCTGCATTTGAATTTTGCCGGCACCGATGAAGGGGCTCAGCATTTCGTAAATCGATGTGAGGCATTTAAAAATAACCGATAATAAGGAGTTGCTTATGAGTGATCGTGGTTTGATTTTGGTCAATACCGGCAACGGTAAAGGGAAAACGACAGCTGCTTTGGGTGTAGCGTTACGTGCTGTAGGGCAAGGCTTTAAGGTCTTGATTTTACAGTTTATAAAAAGTGGTAACGGCTATGGAGAATTGGCAGGCATCGAGAAGTTGGGGGATAATATAGAGATTCGTTCCATGGGGAAGGGCTTTATTTATTATAAGAGAGATGAAATATCTCCGGCGGAATTGGATCGACATAAGACGGCCGCCCAGGAGGCATGGCGTACTTTGGTTGATGAGGTTAACTCAGATAAATGGGATCTCATTATTATGGATGAAATTAATAATGCTATTAACTATGAGCTCATCGATGTGCAATCTGTAGTAGATATGCTACAACATAAGCCGGAACGCCTCCATGTTATTTTGACGGGCCGTTATGCAAAGCCTGAGATTATCGAGTTGGCGGATACGGTAACGGAAATGAAGGTTGTTAAGCACGCTTATGAAAAGGGAATCAAGGCTGCCAAGGGCATAGAATTTTAGGCGTTTCCTAGAGTAAAATTACCAAGTATTCTCAGCTGAAAAATAAATCTAAATTTTTCGAAAAAGTTCTTGCGTAAACTATATCGAAAATGTATAATATAGACATAAGCACAGCGTGTGCATGAGATTTATAAACATTAAGTATGTATATAAGAATTAACCAGGAGGTTTTTATGGCTGTTCATGACTACATTAAATCTGGCGATTTCGCAATTGAAAAACACGTTCCCGTAATTGAAACTGTGGATACTGTAAAAGCAGGTGAAACTTTCCACGTAACATTGTCCGTAGGTAAGGACATTGCACATCCAAATACGGTAGAACATCATATCGGTTGGATTAAATTGTACTTCGTAGCGGAAGGCACTCAATTACCTTACGAAATCGGTGCTATCGATTTCAACGTGCATGGTGACGGTGCAACTGCTAATGAAGGTCCTGTAGTGGCTGTTTCTGAAGGTACTCTTGCAGTAGCGTTGAAGAAATCCGGCAAATTGATTGCTGTTTCTTACTGCAACATCCACGGTTTGTGGGAATCTGAAAAAGATATCGTTGTTGCTTAATTGCAACTTTAATACCAGCTTCCGAGCTGGTATTTTTTTTGCATATTTTTGTCCTCGTGAAAAAGATTAAAGTTTATTACTGGTGGAAAATGTGCTGTCAGAACCTTTACAGTGCGGTTCATTTTGTGGTAAAGTAAATGCATATTCATTTTTAGTAAGTTACGTTAAATGAGGGATTATTGTGGCCTTAATCGTTAAAAAATTTGGTGGCAGTTCTGTAGCAACACCGGAAAAAATATTCAATATCGTCGATCGCGTTATTAGAGAGAAGCAATCTGACGATCAGATTGTTGTCGTCGTTTCCGCGATGGGGGACACTACTGATGATTTGGTAGCCCTAGCAAAGCAAGTGACGTCGAAACCATATGGTCGTGAAATGGACCGATTATTATGTACCGGGGAACAGGTTACAATCGCGTTGATGGCTATGGCTTTCAGTGAGCGTGGACAAAAGGCCATTTCCATGACAGGGGCTCAAGCGGGTATCACAAGTTCTGACAATTTTAATAAAGGTCGTATTCTTGAGATTGATCCGAACCGTGTGTTTACAGCCCTTAACGAAGGTAATATCGTTGTCGTTGCGGGATTTCAGGGGATTACCGATATTGGCGATATGGTTACCCTCGGGCGCGGAGGTTCCGATACGACTGCGGTAGCTCTGGCAGGTGCGATGGAAGCGGATGTATGTGAAATCTTTACCGATGTTGACGGCGTGTATTCGACGGATCCTCGCGTGGCGAAGGAAGCTTTCAAACTGGAAGAGGTCACATACGGTGAAATGCTTGAAATGGCTCGCCTTGGTGCAGGGGTAATGCAACCTCGCGCCGTAGAAATGGGTTTTCGATATGGCGTACCTATTCATGTGCGTTCTACATTCAGTGATACAACAGGTACAATTATTCGGGAGGATTATACAGTGGAAGCAAATAAACACGTTATTACCGGAGTTGCAGATGATACAAACACAGCAAAAGTGGCTCTCGTAGGCGTTGAGAATAAGCCGGGCATCGCGGCAACCGTATTTAAAGCGTTGGCGGAGAAAAATGTGGATGTGGATATGATTGTTCAATCTATCCGTTCTAAAAATGAGCCTAAGACGGACCTTATTTTTACAATTGCTTTGGATGATGTCGTATTGGCGCGTGAAGTATTGGCGCAACTACAACAGTCTATCGACATTGAAGCTGTCAATATCGATGAAAAAATGGCGAAAGTATCCATCATCGGTGCCGGCATGTTAGGTCAACCGGGCGTTGCGGCTCAAATGTTCGATATCCTCAGTAAAGAGGGAATCAATATTGAAATCATTTCGACTTCTGAAATCAGTATCTCCTGCCTCGTTGCGGAAGATCGTGTGAAAGATGCGGTACGCGTAATCCATAATGGTTTGATATTAGACAAACGAGGTTAATTCCATATGGATAGTCTCGGTAGTTTTATGGATGAAATGCTCAATGATCAAGGTCGAAAGGAAGGCTTTATCAGCGATTTGCTCGGTAACTTGAAAAATCAGCCGATTCCCACCTTGGAGCAGGCTCAGACGGGATATACGACGATGAGCAATCTGCATGGTATATTTTACGATTATGATAAATCGGAAGTGACCATAACTTATAAGGTTGTTCCGGATATGTATGCGCCGTATACATTGAGTTTCGTACAATTTGAAGCTGTCTTGGAAGGTCTGTTAACCTTGCGTCGCAATAATAAGTGGCAGATGCAACATAATAAATAAGTTTACACCCTATGGTGCCTCGTCTAAGACGATGTATCCGTAGGGTGTTTTATATACAGCATATATTTGATAGTGATTCTTGTCCTGTATATTTAGATGTCGTGTCGTGATATAATAATATATTGAGATAATTAATTATATGTATATAGAAAGAAGGGATGGCATGGAGGTAAATAAAGTTTATTCTGGCTTTCGCCTTAATCGTATTGAGCGTATCGAGGAGATTAATGGTACCGCTTATGAAATGAAACATGAAAAATCAGGGGCTCGTTTGATTTATATCGATTCTCCAGATTCAAATAAAGTATTTAATATTGCATTCAGAACTACACCGCACAACAGTACGGGCGTAGCTCATATCATGGAACACTCCGTACTTTGTGGATCCCGTAAGTTTCCGTTAAAAGAGCCTTTTGTAGAACTTGTGAAAGGGTCGTTAAATACCTTTTTGAACGCTATGACCTATCCGGATAAGACCATGTATCCTGTGGCGAGCAAGAACGATAAGGATTTTCGGAATTTGATGGATGTGTACCTAGATGCGGTATTTTATCCCCGCGTTCGTGAAGATGCGGAAATCGTCATGCAGGAAGGCTGGCATTATGAGCTTGATCATGCAGATGATGAGCTGACGTATAAAGGGGTCGTGTTCAATGAAATGAAAGGTGTTTACTCATCTCCTGATTCCGTTCTTGAACGGCAGATGATGCGTGAACTCTTCCCTGACACGACATATGGGGTGGACTCCGGCGGAGATCCTGATCATATTACGGATTTGACGTATGAAGAATTCCAGAATTTTTACAATGTTCATTATCATCCGTCAAACAGTTATATCTTCCTGTACGGCGAAATGAACATTGAGGACCAGTTACGGTTTTTGAATGATGAATACTTGAGTCATTTCGATGCCATCGATATTCATACTGAGGTTACTCTGCAAACTCCGTTCAAGGAGGGAAAGGTTGTCAGTTATCCGTACAGTGTAGGTTCCGATGAATTTACGGATAACCGTACGCTGCATTCCTATGCGTATGTATTGCCGTCCGTAACCCCTGAGCAGAGCCTCGCCTTTGAAATTTTGACGCATGCTCTATTGACATCTCCTGCGGCTCCGTTGAAACAGGCTTTGGTGAAAGCAGGTATCGGATCTGACGTGAGCGGTTATTACTTGGACAGTATTCGTCAGCCCATCTGGACAATTCAGGCATCGGGTTCCGATATGAGTAAGCAGGCTGAATTGCAACGTATTGTGGAGTCCACACTACAGGAATTATGCGATAAAGGAATCGATAAGGAATTGTTGGAAGCCTCTCTTAACAGCATTGAGTTTGCCCTTCGTGAAGGCGACTTCGGCGGACGTCCAATCGGTCTGGCCTATATCATTCGCATGATGGATAATTGGCTTTATGATCAGGATCCGATTAAATTGCTGCACTATGAAGAGGCGTTAGCTAATATTCGTCACGGTTTACGGGGCTCATATTTTGAGGACTTGATCCGTCGCTCCATTCTGGATAATCAGCATAAAGCATTGGTGTCCATCTATCCGGAACGAGGTTTACAGGAACGAAAGGACGCCGAAGTTAAGGAATATTTGGCTAATGTGAAAGACAATATGGGTAAGGCCGAAATTGAAGGTATCGTTGAACAGACGAAACGCCTAAAAATACGTCAGGAAACTCCGGATAGTGATGAAGCGCTAGCTTCTATTCCTCTCCTTGAATTATCTGACTTAACACCTGAAATGGAAGCTGTTGAACGTTATGAAAGTAAAATCGGGTCCACTACGGTTCATTTTGTGCCTACTTTCACAAAGGGAATCAATTATGTGGCGTTCTATTTCAACTTGAGCTGCCTCACTGAGGAAGAGCTGTTCTATGCAGATATTTTGAGTGACATTATCGGTCGCATAGATACGAAATATCGTTCCTATAAAGAATTGGCAAATGACATCAATTTGAACCTTGGCGGCTTGAGTTCCGATATCACGGCTATAAGCAAGGATGGTAAACGCGATGAATTTGTACCGCTCATGATTGTTCGTAGTAAAGCATTGAATTCCAAATTATTGGATTTATGTCGTCTCATCAATGAAGTCGTGCAATACGCGGATTACAGTAATGAAGGTCGATTGACGGAACTCGTTCAGGAAAGTAAATCTATTTGGGATAATGAAGCATTCCGCAGAGGTAACTCGATTGTGAGTCAACGCGTTATGGCTCAGGTGTCTGCGGTCGGTAAATTCCGTGATGACGGAAATCTCGGATATTATCGAAAGATTAGTGAGCTTGCATCAAATCCTGCTGCTTTACCGTTATTGCCTGAAAAATTGGCTGATGTTGCCAGAAAAATCTTCCGTGCAAATAATGTGGATATCATGTTTGTCGGTAAAGACAGTGAATTGGATACCTTTAAAAACCTTATGGAGCCGTTGTTAATGATGTGGAGTACGGAAGCGTTGCCTAATAATACATTGCAAATCAAGCGTGCTGAAGGCAATGAAGGGATCGTCACGGCCGGAAAGGTTCAATACGTGGCTCAGGGCGGTAACTTTATCGATCATGGTTTTAAGCATATCGGGCCTATGAGTGTGTTGGAGACCATTTTGCGCTATGAATACCTTTGGATTCGCATTCGCGTACAAGGTGGCGCATATGGTGCATTTGCCAATTTCTACGATGATGGCAATATGATTTTCTGCAGTTATCGTGATCCTAATTTGGTGGAAACATTGAATGTATATAAGGAATTGCCGGATTATCTTCGCCATTTCACATTGACGGATCGAGAAATGCGTAAATATATTATTGGTACTATGAGCGCCTTGGATTTGCCGATGACACCGGCATTGCGCGGCCCTCGCGCAATGGGTATGTACTTTAGCGGTGCAAAACTCGAGGATAAAGTGGAATTCCGCAAACAAGTTATAGCATGTCAACCGGAGGATATTGTAGCTTTGGCCGATGTGGTAGAACCTGTATTAAAGGATAACCATATTTGTACCATGGGTAACGAGCAAAAGATAAAGGATGCAGGGGCTATTTTTGACCATATTATATCCTTGGGATAAAAAGACTTATTAAATGTATTAAACAGATATAGGAGTTTAACATGAAGGGACGATTTGCACCGAGCCCAACAGGGTATATCCACCTGGGTAACGTGTGGATCGCCCTTTTGTCGTATATATCGACGAGACAGCAACAGGGGACATATGTGGTGCGCATGGAGGATATTGATCTACAGCGGTCGAAGCGTGAATTGGGTGAGGTTCTTCTCGATGATTTGGAATGGCTCGGGTTTGATTGGGATGAAGGTCCCCGTGTAGGCGGTCCCTTATCATCCTACTGGCAGAGCGAACGTCAAGGGTATTACGCTGCAGTTTTAGACCGGTTATCCTTGGACCGGCGAGTCTATCCGTGTTTTTGTAATCGTACACGGTTGCAATCTATCGCTTCGGCACCTCATTTAGATGAAGCCGTTCATCGTTATGATGGGTATTGTCGTTATCTTAGCTCTGAGAAAATAGACTTATTGCGAGCTGAGAAGGAACCGTCCTTACGGCTTGCCGTGGATAACTGTGAAATGCATTTTATGGATCTTTGGCAAGGATCTCAAAACATCCGTCTAGTTGGTGAACTGGATGATTATGTGTTGCGTCGAGGCGATGGCATGTATGCGTATAATTTGGCCGTTGTTCTCGATGATATTGCCATGGGAATATCAGAAGTTATTCGCGGTGATGATTTATTGGATACAACGGGGCAACAATTATATTTATATAAAACATTGAAAGAGTCCTATCAATTTGATTTCAAAGAATTAGTACAACACTTTGGTATACGATCGGATAATCTTAAAACTTCTGATATGGCATATGATACATCTCCTATCGTGATTCCTTCTTATGGACATGCTCCTTTATTAATTGATAAGGATGGGTATCGTTTATCTAAGCGACAGAAAAGTATTACCGTTCGCGAATTGCGCCAGCAGGAATGGTCTCCTGAACGCATACTGGGAGAACTTGTTGTGCAATGTGGACTTTTGTCAGAGACATCGTTACCATCTCGCAAAATATCGTTAAAGCAGCTGCTCAATATTGACTTGGATATATCTGCATTATGCAGGAAGACTGTTGTCGTAGATTGTGTTGGTTGAGCGTATATAGTGAAGAATTATAAGATTATAAAAGTTATATCATAAAATTCGATATAATATATTGACAATGTTCGATATTCTATTATAATGATATATAAGAGGTGATCAAATGACAATTGAAACAGCTTTAAAGCAAAATGTGTGGGCCGTTATCGGAGCCACTCATAAGACCGATAAGTTCGGATATAAAATTTACAAATGTCTTAAAGATCACGGATATGAAGTATATCCAGTTAATCCCAATATTACCGAAATCGATGGAGATACATGTTATCCAAATCTTTCTGCATTACCGGTCGTGCCGGCCGTAGTGGATTTTGTAGTTCCTGAGGCTGTAGGCCTGGCTGCATTAGATGAGTGTCATCGATTGGGAATCTCTACCGTATGGTTGCAACCCGGTGCAGATAAACCGTCTGTTGTTGAAAAGGCGAAAGTATTGGGATTGCATGTCATTCAGGATTGCGTATTAGTTCAATTACCGTAGGAGGGTACAATGAGCGAATTAAAAGAATTAAAAACTGCTGAGTATCAAGATTTAGTAAACCAAGGCGGCGTGACCGTTATTGATTTCTGGGCTCCATGGTGCGGATATTGCATACGTATGATGCCGATTATTGAAGAAATCGCCGGTGAATTACAAGGTAAAGCAAACTTTGTAAAGGTTAATGCCGATGAAGAACCTGAATTGGCACGTTCCTTGCAAGTTGAAGTGTTGCCTACATTTGTAATTTTGAAAGATGGCGAAGTGGTGGACCGTAAAATCGGATTCTTGCCAAAAGGCGATCTTCAAGGTGCAATCGAATCTAAATTCTAATATATTCTAATATAGTATTAAATAGAATATAAGTATAATAGAATGTTAGAGGTAAAGCCTCCATTGATGTATTGATTACATTGATGGAGGTTTCTTTTTTTATTGTTAAAATCGAACATATGTATTTAAGAAAAATGGAGATAAATGGAGTTTAAAGTAGAAAAATCAAAAAAAGTGGTAAAAAAACAGATTTTTTGTTGTGGAAGGTGGGGAATTGTGGTAGAATTTACCATATAGTGGTGGATAAGGAAGTGTTAGGCGGTGATAAGCATGTTCATAGGCGAATATAATCACACCATTGATACAAAAGGGCGGATGATTATACCTGCTAAAATACGTGAACAATTAGGGGAACTTTGTATTGTTACAAAGGGCCTTGATAACTGCTTAGCTATTTACACACAAGAAGCATGGGATAAGATTTCCATGGCACTACAATCACAATCCTCCACTAAAGCTAGCGTACGTGCTTTAAAACGGTTCGTTTTCGGCAGTGCGGCAGAGCTTGAATATGATAAGCAAGGTCGTGTTCTTATTCCCGTACCGTTACGAGAATATGCGAGTTTAGATAAACAAGCTGTTATTGTCGGAGCCGGGGATCACGTCGAAATCTGGAGTCGTGAAAAATACGATTATTATGATGAGCAAGTAGCTGAAAGTATGGAAGAGTTAGCGGAAGGTCTTGAAGGGATCATGTTATAGGAGGCTGTTATGGAATTTAATCATACCAGCGTATTATTACGTGAAACCGTTGATGCCGTCGTAACTAATCCTGCAGGTGTCTATGTGGATTGCACATTGGGCGGCGCAGGCCATGCCCATGCGGTGGGCGAGATGTTGGCGCCGGAAGGCATGATTATCGGACTGGATCAGGACGAGGATGCTTTAAAGGTTGCTAGAGAGCGCTTGTCGGATCTTACCTGTCGGGTTTTGACGATTCCTACTAATTTTTCAAATTTAAAAAATGCCCTACAGGAACAGGGGATTTACGAAGTAGATGGTTTTATTTTTGATCTTGGCGTATCCAGTTATCAGTTGGATACACCTGAACGGGGCTTTTCGTATATGAACGATGGGCCTTTAGATATGCGTATGGATAAGACTTCACCGTTGACGGCGGAGGATATTATTAACGATTATGATGCATCGGAATTATTGCGAATCATACGCGATTATGGTGAAGAACGTTGGGCGAAGCGCATTGTTGAATTTATCGTTGCGGCTCGCCAGGAAAAACGTATTACCACTACAGGTGAATTAGTAAAAATCATAAAACAGGCGATTCCGGCGAAGGCGCGTCAAGACGGACCACATCCGGCGAAACGCACATTTCAAGCCATTCGTATTGAAGTGAATAGAGAATTAGCCATTTTACATGATAGTTTTGTAGACGCTGTAAGTATGTTAAAACCACAAGGAAAAATTGGGGTTATTACATTTCACTCTTTAGAAGATCGCATTACAAAACAAACTTTCAGAGAATTGAGTACAGCCTGCATATGTCCTCCGGAATTACCTGTGTGCACATGCAATCACAAGGCTGTTGTAAAAGCAAAAAATAAGGCTATAGAGCCTAGTATAGGGGAGATTGAGTTAAATCCGAGAGCGAGAAGCGCAAAATTGCGCATCGCTGTCAAGTTGTAGTATTGGAAGGGGTTAGAGTATTTATGTTAGCGAGAAAGGCCGTTGCAGGGCAAATTAAAAGTGATGTGTTGGTTGTTGCACAAGGGGGAAAGCGCACCACAAGTGTGGCTCTTGATTTGAGTCCTATGATGAAACAAGTTGTACGAGCTGTTGCTGTGTTGGTAGGTTTCTTATTGATTATTATGGTTATGAATGCTTACAGCACAAAATTGGGCTATGAAGTGGTTAAAACACAACAGGCTGTAGTACAATTGACAAAAGACAATGATACACTAGATGTAGAGGTAGCTTCCTTAAAATCTCCTGTTCGTATCCAACAAATTGCGGAGGAAGAACTAGGGATGGTTTTGCCTGACTCTTTTGTTTACAGTACAAAAAGCACTGTTACCGAACGTAATGTGCAAGAGAAACAGCAAATTATAGACTAGCAGGCAAAGCAGCTCATACGGGCTGCTTTCCTTTGCGTGTAAAGGAGAGTATAAATGAAACGATTACAAGATATATTAACGACATTACCTACGGCTCATGTAGCGGGTAATACATCTGTAACTATCAATGATATTACGGCTGATTCTCGTGCCGTAAAAGAAGGTAGTCTGTTTATCGCTCTTGATGGGGCCACTGTTGATGGTCATAATTATATCGATAAAGCCGTCGCATCAGGTGCAATAGCTGTTCTTGTATCGAAATCCGTTTCAGTGAGTGATGATATATGTGTTATTACCGTTGATGACACGCGTCAGGCAATGATGGCTTGCGTACCGTACTTTTTTGATTATCCTGCTGATTCGATGCGTATGATCGGCGTTACGGGTACTAACGGTAAGACGACGACGACGCATATGATTCGTCATATTTTGAAATCTCAAGGCCACAAGGTGGGTGTTATCGGTACCGTACATATCATGATCGGTGACACGTCGTATCCGATTCATAATACGACACCTGATGTGGTGGATTTACAGCATATTTTACATCAAATGGTGATGGAAGGGGTTACGCATTGCGTGATGGAGGTTTCTTCTCACGCACTGGCTCTCGGACGTGTAGCCGGCGTTGAATTTGATACAGCGATATTTACTAATTTAACGCAGGATCATTTGGACTTTCACAAAACATTTGAAAATTATCTGGCTGCAAAATGTAAACTGTTTGAGCAGGTTAGTGAAAGTAATCAGAAGAAACGCGGCAAAGGTGCCGTTATCAATATCGATGATGAATATGGTCATCGCGTAATAGAAAAAACAAAGGCTCCCACAATTACCTATAGTATTGATGGAAAAGGCACATTAAATGCTCATGATGTGGAAATGACACCGAAATCGAGTCGCTATAAGGTGTCTTATGATGGACATGAATTTACGGTGGCTATGAATACGACCGGTTTATTTAATGTATATAATACATTGGCGGCTATGGGTGCATGTTTATTGGAAGGTATTTCCATGGATGACATTGATAAAGCCCTTAAAACATTCAGCGCCGTTCCGGGCCGTTTTGAACTCATCGAGGAAGGACAACCGTTTGCGGTTGTGGTGGATTATGCACATACACCGGATGGTTTAGAGAACATCTTGCAAACCGCAAAAGCGATTCAGGAAAATCGCATCATCGTCGTGTTTGGTTGCGGTGGTGACCGCGATGCTACAAAGCGTCCTATTATGGGCCGTATTGCAGCACAATACGGTGATGTAGTATATGTGACATCCGATAATCCGCGCACCGAAGATCCCGTACAGATTGTGAAGGATGTAGAGGTAGGCGTTAAAGAAGGCCTTCGTGAAGGTGCTCATTATGAAGTTATAGTTGATCGTAGAGAGGCGATTCAGCATGCTATTCGCAGTGCAAAGCCGGGTGATATTGTATTAATCGCCGGTAAAGGTCATGAAAATTATCAAATTCTAAAGGATAAGACGATTCATTTTGATGATCGTGAAGAAGCGCGAGCCGCTCTTAAGGAGATCTAATATGGCAAAGTTTACATTGTCTCAAGTTTTGGAAGCAACAGGCGGGACGAGTACACATACAAAAACGATTACATTTTCAGATGTATCTACGGATACACGTACCATTGAAGCTGGCTTTTTGTTTGTCGCTTTGAAGGGTGATACCTTTGACGGTCATGATTTTATCGGGAACGCTATTGAAAAGGGCGCTACTGGTGCTGTCGTGGAAAAGGGCCGTACTGTTGACGGTATCGTTTGTATTGAAGTGGATAATACATTGACTGCATATCAACAGTTAGCTCGATATCATCGCCGTCGATTCGATATTCCTGTCGTGGCGATTACGGGATCCTCCGGTAAGACTACGACAAAGGAAATGGTGGCTGCTGTTTTAAGTACGGAATTTAATGTATTGAAAACAGAAAAAAACTTTAATAATGAAATCGGTTTGCCGAAAACGTTGTTGCGTTTGACAGCGGAACATGAAGCCTGTGTCGTTGAAATGGGCATGCGCGGACTTGGTCAGATTGAAGAATTGGCACTCATTGCGGAGCCTACCATGGGAATTATTACCAATGTCGGTACGAGTCATATTGAACTGTTGGGTTCTCGCGAGGCCATTGCCGAAGCTAAGAGTGAATTAATTCGCTGTCTGCCTGAGGACAGCATAGCCGTTCTCAATGAAGATGACCCGTATGTAAAAGCGATGGATTCATTGGCTAAGGGGAAGACGATTACCTACGGTATTGAAAGTAATGCTACCTGCATCGGCAGTCATCTGCAATATAAAAAAGACGGTATCAAGTTCACCTGCAAGTGTTATGACGAGGTGTTCGATATATTTCTTCCCATGATCGGTGTACATAATGTTTATGATGCGTTGGCGGCAATTGTGGCCGGTCGCGCATTGGGGATTAAATCCAACACGATTCGTAAAGGCTTAGGTGAATTTACGGGCACACCGATGCGTCAGGAAATCGTATCGTTTCCGGATATTGTCATTTTGAATGATGCGTATAATGCCAATCCTTCATCTATGGCTGAAGCTATTAAGGCTTTGGGACAGTTGGAAGGTAAACGCAAGATTGCCATGCTCGGCGATATGCTGGAATTGGGTGATTTCACGGAGGAAGAGCATCGCAATATCGGAAAATTGCTCGCTGAAGAGGGCTACAGCGTTGTATTTACCTTTGGCGACGCAGCGACTTTTATTGCGAAAGAGGCTAAAAAAGCGGGATTGATTACCTATCGTTGCAAGAGTCATCTAGAAATGGCCAACTTATATGAAGATATTCGGGAAAAAGGGGACGTAATCCTCGTGAAGGGCTCTCGCGGACTTCGCATGGAACGTGTTGTTGAGGAATTAAAGGAACGGGAATAATAAATAACGGCTAGCCGAGTCTAGCCGTATTATCCTTTTATTAATAAGTAGGGGATGTATATGATTTATGATATTTTACTGGCATTTATAATAACCTTTGTAATTACCGTGATACTCGGTAAAATTGCTATTCCTATGTTGCGTTCGTTACATGCGCAGCAAAGTATCCGTGAAGAGGGGCCGGAAAGTCATCAGGCTAAGGCCGGTACTCCTACAATGGGCGGTGCCTTTATGATGGTCGCTCTCGTTATCGGTGTGGCTATTTTTGCGCCGTGGAACGTAGGAACGGGAATGCTCTTGTTTTTAACATTAGGACATGCTTTGCTCGGCTTTTTTGATGATTTTGTAAAAGCTGTGAAAAAACGTAATCTCGGTTTGACGGCTAAACAAAAATTATTGGGTCAATTCGTATTAGCAGCCGTATTCTGCTATTGCATTACGGAGATTATGGTGGTGCCTACCACTTTGTGGATTCCTGTGGCGGATCTTCACATCCAAATGGGGTGGGCTTATTATGTATTGGCGTTCATCATTATTATCGGAGCTACCAATGCGGTAAATTTGACGGATGGTCTTGACGGTTTGGCCAGCGGGACTTCTGCGGTTGCGGCTATTGCATTTTCTGTTATCGGCCTTATCGTGACGTCTACGACTAATTCTATGGTTGCTGAAAGTGTGGCTTATTTTGGCGCTATAGTAGCGGCCGTTTGCCTTGGTTTTCTCGTATATAATGTGAATCCTGCGAAGGTATTTATGGGGGATACCGGCTCTTTAGCTCTAGGCGGAGCATTTGCGGCTATGGCGATTTTAACTAAAACAGAGTTGCTGCTTATTATTATCGGCGGTATTTTTGTAATGGAAGCGTTATCCGTTATTATTCAAGTTATTTCTTTTAAAACACGTGGTGTGCGAGTGTTCAAGATGAGTCCTATACATCACCATTTTGAATTATCGGGCTGGCCGGAACAAACCGTGGTAAACAGATTCTGGTTCGGCGGGGCACTCCTTGCGGTTATCGGTGTAGCATTGGCGACTGTTACATTATAATTAAATTATTGTTATATGTGTTTAGGTTAACTTTCAGAACGTGTAGTCGGATCTATAATATTCATAATAAATTTATGGCTATTTATAAGGGAAATACTTAACGGAAGCGATAAATAATGGTATGCTTATAAGATAAGAATATTATATTTGTTATTAATTTGGGTGATATAGATGGAATATGGAGATAAACAGATACTTGTGCTCGGTGCCGGTGCCAGCGGTATAGGCGCCTCCTGGGTACTGGCTCAGTTAGGTGCTCATGTGGTATTGAATGATTATAAGCCGGTTGCACTGCCGCAATGTGATGAAGAGCGTTTGGTTGCTGCCGGTGTCACTATCATTACGGGGCATCAAGATGAATCCCTCCTCGACGGAGTGGATGTTATCGTTATATCTCCGGGAATTTCCTTGGACATTCCCATCGTGAAAGCGGCGGAAAAGCGCCGCATCGATGTGATAAGCGAGGTTGAAGTTGCTTATGAAGTTTCCAAATCACCTATTGTGGCTGTAACAGGTACGAACGGTAAGACGACGACCACTACATTATTGACAAGAGTGCTTGAGAAAACGGGGAAACCCGTAAAGGTGGGCGGAAATATAGGCGACTCGCTTAGTGAGGTGGCCTACTCTATGCCGGCCAGCGGTTATTTGGTGGCGGAATTGTCCAGTTATCAGTTGGAAACAGTTAAGCACTTTAGACCGTTAGGGGCTATTGTGCTCAACATTACACCGGATCATTTGGCTCGTCACAAGACGATGGAAAAATACATCGCAGCAAAGGAACGCATTTTTGAAAATCAAATCAGTTCCGATTTTCTCGTGCTGAATGTAGATGATCCCGTTGTAGCTAATATGACTGAAAGAGCATCGAGTCATATTCTTGAAATCAGCCAACAAAAGCCGGTTAAAAATGGTGCGTATTACGCTGATGGTTGCTGTTATGCCGTATCGGATGGTACCCCTGTGGCGGTAATAGGTACAGAGGATATCCATATTCCTGGGAGCCATAATATTGAAAACATTTTGGCCGTTATCGCTTTAACATATGCGTTGGGCATGTCTGCGGATAGTATTTGTGGTGTTGTCAGCAATTTTCATGGTGTGGAGCATCGCCTGGAACGTGTGAAAACCATTTCCGGCGTGACTTTTTATAATGACTCAAAAGCGACCAATGTAGATTCTGTTGTGAAGGCGTTAGAATCTTTTGAACAACCTGTGATCTTACTGGCCGGTGGGCATGATAAAATGACATCGTTAGAGGATTTTATGGAGCTCGTTAAGAAACGGACAAAGTCCGTTATTTTCATGGGCGCAGCGGCGGAGCGCTTTGAAGCGGCCGCTAAAGATGCCGGTGTGGCGCATATATATCGCGCAGACTCCATGAAAGATGCGGTACGTCAGGCCTATGAATTGGCGGGTGACGGCGATATCGTGTTACTATCACCGGCGTGTGCCAGTTTTGATTGGTACAGTTGTTTTGAAGAGCGTGGAGACGATTTTAAAAGGTGTGTTCAGATGTTGGAAGAGGGAGGACACCATTAATGAAACGCATCATTATTTCAGGTGGTGGAACCGGCGGACATATATATCCGGCGATTACTATATATAAGGAGATTATGAAACAATGTCCTGATGCACAGGTTTTATATGTGGGGACTGAAAAAGGTTTGGAAGCGACGTTAGTACCTAAAGAAGGTATTGAGTTCACCACCTTGCCGGTGCAGGGTTTGCAGAGGCGTTTATCCTTAGGTATGCTTGTGACCTTGGGAAAAACCGTATTATCTCTTGTGAAAGCACATTGTATTATTTCCCGATTCAAACCGGATGTGGTTATCGGTACCGGCGGTTATGTATGCGGCCCTATTTTGATGGCCGCAGCATTGCGTAAGATTCCTACTCTTATTCAGGAACAGAATGTCATTGCAGGAATTACCAATAAAATATTAAGTCGCTTTGTGGATGTCGTAGCGATGGGATATAAGGATGCGGGGCCATCATTTGCAAAAGCTAAACGGATCGTCTATACGGGAAATCCTGTGAGACCGGATGTATTGGTGGATATGAGAGAAGACGGACGAAAGCATTTTGGTTTAGATGACGATACTTTTACAGTTCTTATCGCCGGCGGTTCCCGTGGTGCACGTACCATTAATAATGCCATGATAGAAGTACATAAACATTTTAAAGGGCAAGAAGGTATCAAGCTAATTCATATTACGGGGAATGGTGAGTACAAATCCGTTTTATCTCAATTGGGGATTACGGATGGAAACGGTTTGGGTGAATCTTCACTGATTTTACCGTATTTACATGATATGCCGAAGGCGTTGGCTGCTGCTGATTTAGCGGTATTCCGGGCCGGTGCTATCGGATTGGCGGAACTCGCCGTACGCGGTATTCCTTCCGTACTGGTGCCGTATCCGTATGCGGCGGAGGATCATCAGACATATAATGCGCGCATTTTTGTCCAAGAAGGGGCTGCTCATATGATTGTGGATAAGATGTTGCGTTCTCATGATTTAATTGGGGAAATTGAAATGTTTATGGCTAATCGAGATCTATTGGCACAAATGGGGAAGCGAGCTTTGCAGTTGGGGAAACCGAATGCAGCTCATGATATTGCAAAATTGGCATTGTCGATTGCTAAGTGATAAGGAGAGGTTTTATGTTAGACGGTATTCATAAGATTCACCTCATCGGTATCGGTGGATCTGGTATGCGTGCTATAGCGAATATTTTGATTCAAAAGGGCTTTGACGTATCCGGTTCGGATGTGGCGGAGTCCGCAGTTATTACAAAGTTTAAAAATATGGGTGCTACCGTTCATATCGGTCATGATAAATCATATGTTAACGGTGCGGATGCGGTGGTTCGCTCTACTGCTATTCGTGAGGATAACCCGGAAATTGTGGCAGCCAAGGAACAGAATATCCCTATTTTGCATCGTTCCGATATTGTAAAAGCCGTACTGGATGTTACCGACGGTATTGCCGTAGCCGGTGCTCACGGTAAAACATCGACTACGTCCATGATCGGTCAAATTCTGGTAGAGTCTGGTGCTGATCCTACGGTTATTATCGGCGGTGAAGTAGATTATCTTAAAGGCAGCAGTTGCTTAGGCAAAGGGCGTTTTTCCGTCGTTGAGGCGGATGAAAGCGACGGATCATTCCTGAAATTGCGCCCTCATACCGTTGTGATTACCAATATTGAGGATGATCACATGGATCATTACAAGACAATGGATAATCTGCTTAAAGCATTTTGTAAATTTGTAGAAACGCTACCTACTAACGGCACGGCTGTCGTGTGTGGGGATAATGAAAATATTCGCTATGTCATGAATCAGGTGAAACGCAATTTTATCACTTACGGTTTTGATGAATCCAACGATTATGTGGCTAAGAATATCCATTATGTAGATTCTTCATTGGTATATGATGTGTATCATAAGGGCATTAATATCAGTCGTATCGGCTTGCGCGTGCCTGGAGAACATAATGTACTGAATTCATTGGCGGCCTTTATTGTAGCCCATGAATGTTGCGGTGTAGAGAATCGCTTTATTATAAAAGGGCTGTCTAAATTTATCGGTGCAAAACGACGTTTTGAAACGAAAGGTCATGTTGCCGGCGTGTGGGTTGTCGATGATTATGCTCATCACCCCACAGAAATTAAAGCGACCTTAAAAGCGGCAAAAGAGCTTGAAAAACATCGTGTCATCTGTGTATTTCAACCTCATCGGTATTCTCGTACAAGCTTGTTGAAGGATGAATTTGCCACAGCCTTTACAAGTGCTGATGAAATCTATATGACAGATATTTACAGCTCCGGTGAAGATCCGATTGCGGGAATTGACGGACGCACCATTCCTGATGCCGTTGAAGCTGCTACACATAAGGTTGTACATTATGTACCGTCCGTTGACGATATGCCGGCCGTGTTGGCGAAAATTGTGCGACCTAATGATTTGGTCATCACCATGGGTGCCGGCTCCATTAATCAATATGGACCGAAGTTATTAGCGCTATTGGAAGAAGGTTTATGATGAAAGATAAACAGATAATCGTATTGATGGGCGGACCTTCAAAGGAAGCGGATGTGTCCAGACGTACAGGTGCCGCTATTGCGGAGGCTCTTGTTAGTAAAGGCTATAAAGCTAAAACCTTGGAGTTGAACCCGCGTACATTGTTACAAGACATTGAGTCATTAGGCGGTGAAATCGTATTTAATGCGATTCATGGCCGTTACGGTGAGGATGGAGCGTTACAGGGGTTATTGGAAATGGCTGAAATCCCGTATACCGGATCCGGCATCATGGCTCATGCGGTGGGTATGAATAAAAAAGTCAGCAAGGATGTATTTAAAGGGGCCGGTATTCCGACCGCGACTTTTGAATCGTATAATGGTAACATTGAGTCAGATAAAGCCATTATTCAACATATTCGTGAGACTTTCACCATCCCTGTAGTAGTAAAATCTGCAACGCAAGGTTCAAGTATCGGTGTTACCATTGTTCGTGATGAAACTCAGTTGGCGGATGCCGTAACGGAAGCGCTTAAGTATGACCCAATCCTCGTGGTAGAACAGTTCCTGGACGGACGTGAATTCACCGTTTCCATCCTGGATGGTCAAGCTTTACCGGTCATTGAAATTCGTCCGCATTCCGGTGAATATGATTATGAAAGTAAGTATACGGCCGGCGCTACAGATTATCTCGTACCTGCACCGATCAGCGATGATATGACGGCTGCGATGCAGAGCATTGGGGAACGAGTATATCGGGAAGTACAAGGGAGCGGCGCTATCCGTGTTGATATCATGACGGATCATGATGACAATTTATATGTTCTGGAATATAATACGATACCGGGAATGACGTCGACATCCCTGGTACCAAAAGCGGCTAAAGAAATGGGAATGGATTTTCCCACATTATGTGAAAAGATTCTGTTAACGGCCGGTTTGGGGAAATTTTAAGAGTTGAATAGAATGTAAGGAGTTTTTTATGGATGATAATCATAAACATCCATCCAACTCTGGGGAGATGTATTCTGCTGCACCCGCTCGTGATGAACGGGCTGTATTTAGAAAACGAGTGTTAAAAATCGGTGGTGTACTTATTCTCGTGTTGGTGGCATTGTTTACGCTACCTATTCCTTTCGGATCATTAAAAATTATCGGATCCGATAAGGTGACCGTACAAGATGTGATGGTGGCCGGGGATATTCGTGAACCCGTCAATATTTTACAGATCAGTACGGAAAAATTGAAATCCCGTTTATCCAAGGACCTCCGCGTGGAGGAGGCACAAGTGAGTTATGAGTTGCCTTTTACCATGGTTGTTCGCATTGTAGAAAGGAAGGCTGTGGCCGTCATACCGGCTCAGTTCGGATACTTGACATTAGATGCGAAAGGTCAGGTCATCGCTTCGGAAAGTGCTATCGAAGATACTTCGGTCCCTATGATTTCCGGGGTGAAAGCGGGAAATATATTACTCGGTGATACCGTGGTGGATCAGCCGATTTTATCGGCCATTGAATATCTTAACGCACTTGATGAGAGCACATTTAAAAATATTGCGGAAATCAATATAGGTGATCCTGAATCCATCATGGCCTATACGGTATCCGGTATACAGATTCGCATAGGTGATGGCAAGGATTTGGCCCAAAAAGCGGAACTCACACAGTCGATGTTACAGGACATTAAAAAGACGAACGGCAATGTTCAATACATTGATGTAAATATTTCATCGCCGTATATCAAAACCGATGTTATGCCTGAAGGAAAACCATATCATAACGGGGCAACGACCAAGGATGCTTCATCTACTAAGAAAGATGATATAAAGAAAGACGATACAAAAACAGATGATGCAAAGAAAGATAATCAAGGTCATGTTGAAAATAAAAGGTAGATGATTTCCGTGAGACACGAACGTTGGGCAATTGCCATAGTCAGCTTTATATTGGGCTTTATGGTGGTGAGCCAATATAAAATGACTCAAGATAATATTGAAGAAAATATTCGATTGCAACGTGCCGGTGATTTGGCGGTACAGTTGAAAGAAGCACAACAAGAGCGGGACGCTCTGTTAAAACATATCGAAACTTTAAAGAAATCCGGTGCCGGCGGCGATGCTAAAGCGGATGAACAGCTGATGATGAAAGCGGCGCTGACGAATGTGAAAGGCCCCGGAGTGAGCGTGTTGATCGAGGATAGTTCAAAGCCTATTCAAGGGGGAGAAAATCCAAATCTGTACGTTATTCATGATGAAGATATTTTGCGTATCGTTAATGAGTTGCGTGCGGGCGGAGCGGAAGCTATCGCCATTAATGATCAACGACTCATCGGGACATCTGAAATTCGCTGCTCCGGACCTACTATTACCGTAAACGGTAAAGTATTCGGTGCCCCTTTTGTGGTTAAGGCCATCGGAGATCCTAAAACGTTAAATTCTGCATTGACTATGCGCGGAGGCGTGGTTGACTCTTTGAAACATTGGGGGATTAAGGTCACTATTAAACAAGAGGATTCCGTGGCTGTACCCGCTTTTACAGGCACATTTAGGGAAGAACACATGATGCCCAATGAGTTAGGAGGTAAAGAATGAATATTTACATCTTTGCCATTCTCGGCTTATTACTAGGTTCGCTTCTGGGATGGGTAGCTCCGTTACACATTCCGTCGAGCTATGCGAACTATACATCGGTAGCGGTTCTTGCGGCGCTGGATGCCGTATTTGGAGGCAGTCGTGCCGCATTAGAAAGAATATTTGATTTGAGAAATTTTATATCGGGGTTCTTTTCTAATGTAGTCATAGCCGTTATCTTGGTGTATATTGGCGATCTCATAGGAATCAATCTGTACTATGTGGCGCTCATCGGATTTGGGTTGCGCGTTTTCGTTAATATTGGCGCTATTCGTAAGAATATTATGACAAAACGTTTTTAACTTAATCCGTCTCTATGTAGTAGTGGAAAGTTTTTAAATTATAGTGTAAAATAAATGTAATTGTTATAATTTAATCAGTATATTCATCAATAAACTTGGAATTTATATTGATACAATAAATAACGATAAGAGGAGGAAGTTCAATGTCTGATTTTGCAAATATTAAAGTTATCGGTGTAGGTGGCGGCGGTAATAATGCTGTTAATCGCATGGTAGATAGCGATCTTAAAGGTGTACAGTTCTTGTCCGCTAACACAGAAAGCCAAGTGCTTGAATTATCTAAGGCGGATGTGACAATTCAAATTGGTGAAAAAGTAACTAAAGGTCTAGGTGCCGGTGCAAATCCTCAAATCGGTGAGGAAGCTGCACAGGAAAGCCGTGAAGATATCATTAAAGCGCTTGAAGGTGCTGATATGGTATTCGTAACTGCCGGCATGGGCGGTGGTACAGGTACAGGTGCTGCACCGATCGTTGCTGAATGTGCTAAAGAAATCGGTGCATTGACAGTAGGCGTCGTTACTAAACCGTTCGCTTTTGAAGGTAAACGCCGTCGTGCACAAGCGGAAAAAGGCATTGAATTCTTGACTCAAAAAGTAGATACTATTATCGTTATTCCTAATGATAAATTGTTGCAAGTTGTAGATAAAAAATGCTCCTTAAGCGATGCATTCCGTACAGCTGATGATGTACTTCGCCAAGGTATCAAGGGCATTTCCGACTTGATTCAAGTTCCTGGATTGATCAATCTTGACTTTGCCGATGTAAAAACTATTATGACCGAACAAGGGGAAGCATTGATGGGGATCGGTGTTGGTGAAGGTGAAAACCGTGCTGCCGATGCTGCGAAAATGGCAATTAACAGCCCGTTATTGGAAACATCTATCGATGGTGCAAAGGGCATCTTGCTCAATATCTCCGGTAGTGCTAATTTGAGTTTGTTTGAAATCAATGAAGCTGCCGAAATTATTTCTGAAGCAGCGGATCCCGATGCAAATATTATCTTCGGTTCCGTTATCGATGAAAGCTTGGGCGATACAGTTCAAATTACTGTTGTGGCAACCGGGTTTAATTCAAATACTAAGAATGTACCTGAATTCGGTAAAACAACGACCACATCCCGTCCGGCATCCAGTACAAATAGTAACAGCGGAATTCCGGATATTCCTGTATTCATGAAACGCTAATTTTACGGGTGTATATTATATAACATCTGTTATAACTAACGGTAACTTAGTAAGACACACGAGAAGTGTGTGTATAGGAGGTACGTATGAAAAAATTAGTATTATTAACTCTAGCGGCAACTGTCGTAACAGGTAGTGCATTTGCATCAGCTGTTCCTGTAACTAAAATTAGTGATGGATCTACTAAGGTTCAAGCTGATTATGCGTTCAAACAACATGTGTCTAAAGGTGGCGGCAATAGCAATGACGGCTTTGGCATATCCTTACAACATGATTTGAGCGATAAAACTGCATTGCAATATTCTTATGATAAACTTAATGCTAAAAATGGTGACATTAAAGATCATCAATTGGCTTTAGTTTATAAAGTACATCCAAACATTAATCTATATGGTGCGGGTACTGCTATTCGTACTCATGACACCGAGTTTGGTGTTCAAGCAGGTGTTATCGGTCATGTACCTTTGGCTAATAAGGTTAACGGTTTTGCAAAAGCCGGTTGGGGTAATGACATTAAGCAAACTTATCAAGTTGGCGCACAATATGAAGTTCGTCCTGATGTTGATTTGAATGTATACTATGGCTATGATAAATATAGCGTAGACAGTAATGACAAAACTGCAAAAGGCTTGCATGCCGGTGTAGGCTACTCCTTCTAAACAATATGAGACCACTCGAAAGAGTGGTCTTTTTTGTATACTATTATTTTACTCTTATTCTAATATGTTTATGTATACAATATATTAGTTCAATACACGTTGTATAAATACAAAACATTAGGTATGATAAGAATATATCAATACTTTTTAGATAGGATGGTGTAGGCGATGACAAGTGTTGCAGCAAAACATGCAAAAGGTAAAAAACTTAAAGATGTAATCTTTGTAACCGCTGGACAAGCACAGGCAGATGTTAAGGAAAATGGTCGTGAGAATGTCATTAATGGTACATTGGGGGCCATTTATGATGAAGAGGGAAAACTCGTATTTCTCAAAACTGTAAAAGAAGAATATTTAAGTTTGCCTGACTCGGAATATATAGGATATGCACCTATTGCAGGTATTCCGGAATTTCTGGCAGCTGCCGAAAAAGAATGCTTTGGTGATTTCAGACCGGATGGTTACATTCGCAGTATTGCTACTACCGGTGGTACCGGCGGCATTCATCATTTAGTTCATAATTATACTGAACCCGGTGATGAAGTGTTGACTGCCGATTGGTACTGGGGTGCATATCGTGCGATTTGCAGTGACAACGGTCGCACTCTTGTAACATATTCACTATTTGACGAGCATAATAACTTTAATCATGAAGCATTTCAAAATCGTGTTAAAGAATTAGCCGCAAAACAAACTAACGTGCTTATTATATTCAATACACCGGGGAATAATCCGACAGGATATTCTATAGAGGATAAGGACTGGGATTCCATCATTAACTTTTTGAAGGAACTTGTCGTTATCGGTCGAAATAATATTATTATGGGTATCGATGTGGCATATCTTGATTATTCGGGTGAGAAGGAGGCGGTACGTGTCTTCTTCAGTAAATTCAGTCATTTGCCTAAAGAAATTCTTACTTGTGTTTGTTACAGCTTATCTAAAGGTTTTACCATGTATGGGCAACGTGTAGGCGCTATGATCGGTATTTCTGTAGACGAAGAAATTACAGATGAATTCTTCGAAATCAATAAATCTACAAGTCGTGCTACATGGTCTAATATCTGTCGTCCTGCGATGCGTACAATGGCTAATATTGTGGCTGACCCTGCAAAATTCAAAGCTTATGAGGATGAACGGAACTGTTACTATCAGTTGATTCGTGATAGAGCGGATATATTCAAACAGGAGGCTGCACAAGTAGGCCTTCCAATGTTACCGTATCGTGGCGGTTTCTTTATTACTATACCTACTGATTCCGGAACAGCCATCTGTGAAGAACTAAAAAAAGAACATGTTTATGTCATTGCCTTAGCAAATGGTATTCGCATAGCAGCTTGCGGAATTCCTAAATTTCAGATGACCGGTTTGGCGGCAAAAATTTATAATGCTATGAAACGCCTTGGTAAATTATAATCATAAGTTTAGCTTATCTTAAAAGCTCCTCAACATATTTGTTGGGGAGCTTTTTACAGATGTCTATCATTAAAACTAATTATGCAAACAGCGAAATGTATTGTATAGTAAAAATAGTGAATATAGTAAATATAGTAAATATAGTATACGTGACCATAGAATATTGTTATAGTTTGTTGAGGTAGTTTTATGCATCATTATATGCGAATAATGTGTATAACGTTAGTTGTATGCATTGCTATTTTTTTAGCTTCTTTGGTGATAGGACGTTTTTTCATTCCTATAGATCAAGTTGCCAATATTTTGTTCTCTAAGTTTTTGGTGTTGCCTATTACCTGGGATGCATCCATGTATAATGTGGTGATGGAAATTCGTCTGCCGCGCGTAATAGGTGCTATTGCTGTCGGTATCGCGCTAGCCGTATCCGGTGCTGCTTATCAAGGCGTGTTTCGCAATGAATTGGTTTCACCGGATTTACTCGGTGTATCACATGGCTCCAGCGTAGGGGCATGTGTAGGCATTTTGATACATCTATCTTTATATGGTATCGCTATATTAGCTTTTATGGGCGGTATTATATCTGTTTGTTTAACGTTATTATTACCTAGATTAATTCAAAACCAATCGCGGATAGTACTCGTACTTTGCGGTATCATTGTATCCGGATTTATGGCTGCTATCATCGGTTTATTAAAATATATTGCCGATCCTGATACAGAGTTGCAGGATATAGTATATTGGCAATTAGGCAGTCTTTCTAAGGTTACATGGGACAATCTATTCTATGTGCTACCGATTATCGTAGTGTCAACAATTGCTATTGTAGTATTACGATGGCGTCTTAATATTTTATCTTTATCTGATCAGGAAGCGCAAAGTCTTGGTGTAAATGTAAGTCGCGAACGGCTCATTATTATCGGTGTTTCTACGTTACTTACGGCCGCAGCAGTATGTTTAAGCGGCACAATCGGATGGGTAGGTCTTGTGATTCCACATTTATCGCGTATGCTTGTAGGTAATGATCATAAAAACTTATTCCCGCTACAATCTTGGTAAGTGCTTCGTTTTTGATGATTGCCGATTTATTGGCACGATCTTTAACAATGGCTGAAATTCCGTTAGGTATTTTATGCGGTTTTATCGGGACACCATTTTTTGCATGGGTATTATATAGACAACGGAGGTACTTCTAATGGATACATTCGAATTAGTAGTAGACTCTATATCATTCTCATATGATAAGAATAAATCTGATATTTTTACGGATTTATCATTTTCTGTGAAATCCGGTGTGTTAGGTCGAAATGGAGTTGGTAAGTCTACTCTATTGAGTTGTTTAATGTGTTTTAATCGTGTTAGACACGGGCATATATATTGTAACGGTGTAGATTTATTGACGGCATCGATTCATGAACGTGCCAAATTGATTGCTTTTGTGCCTCAAATTATCGGGGCCGATATTGCCTATACGGTGAGAAATTATGTATCGTTCGGTGCTACTTTACGTACCGGTACGTTTTCATCGCCGGGACGGGAGGAATTTGAAAGAACTGATGCTATCTTAGAGATGCTCGGAATTACTGATTTACGGTATAAGCTTTGTCGAGATTTGAGCGGAGGTCAACGTCAATTAGTGGCCATTGGTCGTGCGTTATTGCAGGATACGCGCTTACTACTTATGGATGAACCTACATCTGCCTTAGATATTAGAAATCAGGTTGTTGTTTTAGAGACAATAGAACAACTGCGGACACAAGGGTATGCTATTGTTTTTACAACACATCTGCCTGAACAGGCACTCTTATTGAATAGTCGTGTTGGTTTATGTCGTGGTGGAACTATAGATTTTTATGATTCTGTCAGTGAAGTGACTCTAGAGGAGCTTGAATCCGTGTATAAGACGAAGTTAAGTCTTTTTTACAGCGATTCTGTAAATCGTACGGTTTGTGTAATCCCTCAATTAAGTCAGAAAGGAATGTAATAATGAAGCGTACAGTATTATTTTTATTTGTTATAATGACGGCTGTCTTTATGTTAGCCGGTTGTGGCACGGAGCATGCATCACAAGGAGATCAATCTGATACTCGTGTGGTAAAAGATATTGATGGTACAGAAGTAATAATTCCAAAGGATATTACTAAAGTTGCAGATTTATGGCATGCAAATAATCAAGTCGTTTTAATGCTCGGTGGTGCTGATACATTAGTATCTACCACAAAGAATGTACAAGGTTTGCCTTGGTTTGCAAAAGTTTATCCACGGATTATGGAAATCCCCGCCCCTGTAAAGGGCACTGATGTTCAGATGGAGGAAATTCAAAAGGTTAAACCTCAAGTTGTATTGGCTAGTAATAAAAATCAGATTGAAATGGCTCGTAATGCAGGCATTCCGGCGGTTCGTGTCAATTTTGCAGACTATGAAGGGCTACGTAAGACAGTGACAATTACGGCTGATGTATTAGGCGGTAAGGCACCGGAAATCGCTAAACAATACATTCAATATTTAGATGATAAGATTAAGTTTTCTGAGGATAGAACTAAAAGTATCAACGATGCAGATCGTCCGTCTGTTTTGCATATCGTAGGTGGAGATAATCTTTTAAAGGTTGATGGTGATAAAACGATTATCAATGAATGGATTAGATATGCGGGTGGTAAAAATGCTATTACAGCTAGCGGTCCTCAAATTGTTGTCACTATGGAAGAAATCGTTAAGGCCGATCCGGATATTATCATTATCGGCGGTACACAATCTTGAAAGGGAATTGAACAAATTATGAATGACCCTCAATGGGCAAGTCTTAAAGCAGTTCAGAATGGTCGGGTATACAGTAATCCTGTAGGAACGTTTAATTGGGATCGTTATAGTGCGGAATCGGCGCTCCAAATTCTTTGGGCGGGTAAATTGATTCATCCGGAATTATTCGGTGATGTTGATTTGGTGAAAGAAACTCGAGATTTTTATAAAACTTTCTTACACTATGATTTGTCTGATACAGAGGCTCAACGTATCATTGCTGGGGAGGGTCCACAATAGATAATATTAATGTTGTTAAGAAATATACAGTTAGATACATAACTTAAAAAAGCGTACACATTTATGATTAGACTAATCTGGACCTCAAATATTAGATATAATTTGGGGATGCAGTTCAGTCATTGATGTGTACGCTCTTTATGTATTAGTGAATATCCTTATTTTCTTTAATTGCACTATCAGCGCGTTTCGCAAAGTCATCTAAGGCTTGTTTTGGTACTGTTCTCTCACCGGTCTCAGAGTCTACAAATTGAACGCGGTCTAAAGTGCTTGTGACCTGTCCTCGGATAAATGCGAGGTATGTATCATAGAGTACCTTTTTTTCGGCTAATTCTTCAGGTGTTAATTTCTGACCGGATTTTTTCTTTGCCGCTAATTCATTTATGCGTTTAATCGTATCATTAATATTGCTCATGGTAGAGACCTCCAATAATATTTATAGTATCGAGTGTATCATTGTTATTTGTATATAATCGTATAGATTATGATGAAACTATACAATGTATGCATTATTTTTATTATTCTATCTTATATTAGAATCGCATGATTCATTATAACATAGATGTAAATGAATACGTATGGTAAGATATACAATGAACGCATTCACACTTTCACAAGTGAGAAAGGAGAGTTTTATGCGCGTTACAAAAGCAATTAAGGCGGAGCAATTAAAATTACTTGAAGAACATTATTTTGATGCAAAACCTGCTCTTACATATACAAATGAATTTGAATTACTGGTGGCTGTGGTATTATCCGCACAGTGTACGGATGAACGTGTCAATATCGTGACGAAACGGTTGTTTCCTGAGTTAAATCATCCTGCAAAGATGTTGGAAATCGGAGTGACCAAGTTGGAGGCATTGATTAAGGATTGCGGCCTTTATAAGTCCAAGGCTAAAAACTTGATTGCCACATGTCATATACTGGTGGAACAATATCATGGAGAGGTACCGCGTGAATTTGATCAACTGGTACAGTTGCCGGGGGTCGGACGTAAGACCGCTAATGTGGTAGTTTCCGTCTTGTTCGGTACGCCGGCTATCGCTGTGGATACGCACGTGTTCCGCGTAAGTAATCGTTTGAAATTAGGTGTTGCCAAGACGCCGGAAGAGATGGAATTGAAATTACAGAAGGCCATTCCGAAGGAGAAATGGGCGGCGGCGCATCATTGGCTGATTTATCATGGACGCCGTGTCTGCAAAGCTCGTAAGCCGTTATGTGAAACATGTTTCTTACAACATCTTTGCCCGTCAGCAGGAAAGGTTTAAAATGAAAGCAAATAATGAACAAATGATAACCCTCTGTGCCAAGTATGGTCTTGAGGGGATTGATATCGTTAATGAATTGATGCGTTTTAAGGTGCTGGACCAATTGATTTCAGGAAACGCCAGCTCGCGTGAGTGGGGTGTCACGGCGGAGGATTTATATGCATTGGCAGAAAAGTCCACAGTTGAATCTTTCGGACCGATTCCCTATGATGTGGAAACGTTCCAGGCCCTTTATGGTCCGTCCTTTACGGTGGAGTTATTTGATTTTATCAGTGATACGGGCATTCTTGAAGGACTGGATGTAGGGACAATATGGGAAACGCCGGTTCGTGAAAATATAGAGGCGCACAGCAGAACGGGTGAACTTGTATTGTATGCATATGTAGAGGAATATGCCGGTATGGTGGAGGAAATTCTCCAATCTTATGAAGACAAAAAGGTCGTTCTTTATACGGCATCCCCTGTATGCTACAGTATTTTATCTCGCCTGTATCCTATGGCTCAAATCATCGACCATTGGCCTCATCGCAGTTACTTTGATCACATCTTTACAGGAACCGTCGGAATGTTTCAGTCCTCCGAGGATATTGTGGAAGAGGTGGCCAATGGCCTACATAATCTAGTGCCTGAAGGGACTGCTCAATTATTTTTACCTGCTACGATGGCTCAGAATCAGCTGGGATTAAATAATATGGCGCTACAATTCTTCTTGAATCAGAAGCGCGTGGAATCGATTCGTGAGTGGGCTCCGTTAGGGGCTTATGAAATCGTCTACGGAAAAGCGGAGGTCAAGAAGATGCGCGTAGGTCTGCGTGAACGCGTAGGTGATGAGTGGAAGGCGATTAATTATATCCCGTTACCACATGGTGTGTTTGCTCAACTACCTGTATTTACGGTGCTAAACTACGGGCTGTCCTTGCGATCTATTTTGTTGCCCGGCGGTCAGACCGATGTGGCATTAGGGCAGGACGGTATTTATTGTCTTGATAGCCGCGTGTCGGAACTGGGACGGGCTGCACTCCGTGAAAGTGGTGCATATTATTTGACATTCAAGCGTCATAGTGATTATGTAGAGGTAGGTATGACTACGGATGTACCCGAGGATGGTGTTTACTGGATGTTCCCGGATGAAGAGTTGGCCTACATGTGGTATACGTACTTTTCCAGTATGATTGGACAAACTTTAGTACAGGAAACCTCTATGCTCGTACAAACGGAAGAATCTTTCGGTTATATGCTCAGCAGCATACGTCGTCGTGTACTTGATGTAAACGACGAATCTGCATTGGTCGGCTCCGTAAAAAGTGCAGATGAAGTGTATGTATCCGCTGTTGAGAGCGCAAATGCCGAGTGGCAGCACACAATGGATGACTTGAGCAGTCGTGTGATGCCGCCAACAATATCCATTGACATAGAGGATTACAGTGATTATAAAAAATAATTGTCAATCCTATGTAATTAGTTTAAAATATACCGTATCTTAAAAATATAAATCTATCCCGTATGACAGGGATAATACATATTACACAGAGGTGTAAGAAAGGAGGACTCATGGCAGTTATTAATTTTGAAATTTTCAAAGTTATCGGTACATTGTCCGAAGATAAAGATGGTTGGAAAAAACAATTAACTTGTACAAGTTGGGGAAAATATAATCCTAAATTCGATCTTCGTGCTTGGGACAGCGAATATACGAGCATGAAAAAAGGGATTACTCTTTCTCTTGAGGAAATCATCGCATTGCGTGATATTCTCAATGAAAGTGACTTGGAATCTATCCTTGCGGAATCTATCGAAGAGAAGCAAGCATCTAAGGAATAGCGCACCGCAGTCAACTTGCATTTGACTATATGTCGTGCTATAATCTATAAGAATAATATTGATTGCTGGAAAGAGGTGTATAGAATGAAACAAGGTATTCATCCAGACTATAAAGAAGCTACAGTAACTTGCGGTTGTGGCAACACATTCAAAACTGGCTCTGTAAAAGAAGACCTTCGTGTAGACGTTTGCTCCAAATGCCATCCGTTCTTCACGGGTCAACAACGCGCAGCACAAGCTCGTGGTCGTATTGAACAATTTAACAAACGTTACGGCAAGTAATTTGTTTTGTAATGTAGCATGTATTGGCAGGGCTGTTAGCTCTGCCTATATTTGTTTATGAGAGGAGATCTTGTGAACAGAAAACGTATTAAAAAGTTTGTCGGGGGACAAGCTGTTATTGAAGGTGTCATGATGCGCGGACCCGGCTATACGGCAACGGCTGTACGTGAGCCGTCCGGGTCTATTGTGGTGCAAAAAGAAGCAACTACATCCATCAGTGACAAATATCCGATCTTGAAAAAACCATTTCTTCGCGGTTGTATAGCCCTTTATGAATCGTTAGTTATCGGTATGAAAGCATTATCTTTTTCCGCAAAGGCTGCCGGTGATGAAGATGAAGAAATGTCAAATAGTGAAATTGCTATTACCATGGTAATCTCTACGATTTTCGCGATTGCCATATTTTTAGCATTGCCTACGTTTATCGTGAAATTCATTCCCGGTGTACAGGAGAATCATATCATTCTGAATCTCATTGAAGGAATTATCCGATTAGTGTTATTCTTATTGTATATATGGGGCATCGGATTGACGAAAGATATCCAACGGGTCTTTCAGTATCATGGGGCAGAGCATAAGACGATTCATACCTATGAATTGGATTTGCCTTTGACGGTAGAGAATGTTCGAAACCAAACGCGATTACATCCCCGCTGTGGTACGAATTTTCTGCTCATCGTCATGGTCGTGAGTATATTCGTATTCGCTTTTTTGGGGTGGCCTAATCTGGTGGAACGTATTGTCAGTCGAGTATTACTCATGCCTGTTGTCGCAGGTATTGCATACGAGCTCATTCGATTGGCAGGGCGTAGTGATAATTCCGTTGTGAAAGCTCTGGTCAAACCCGGACTCGCATTACAGTATATGACGACCCGTGAACCGGAGGATGATCAGATTGAAGTGGCAATACGCGCTTTGGAAGAGGTACGTCCTCCTGAGTCTGAAGCATATGAAGAGGAATAAATATGTTAGTTGATAAATTACAAGTTATTGAAGATAAGTTTATGGACCTTGAGCAGCGCATCAGTGACCCTGAAGTGATTGCCCGTCAAGATGAATGGCGTAAATTGACACGTCAACATTCCCAATTATCTGAAACAGTTGAAACATTCCGTACTTACAAAAAAGTATTAGCTGGCATTGATGAAGCTATGGAAGTTATCGAAGATAAATCTATGGATGAAGAGTTCCGCGAAATGGCACAAGAGGAATTGAAAGAGTTGAAACCTCAAAAAGAGGAACTGGAAGCTAAATTGCAGATTCTGTTGTTGCCTAAAGATCCTAATGATGATAAAAACATCATTATAGAAATTCGCGGCGGTGCCGGCGGTGATGAGGCGGCATTATTTGCGGGTGATTTGTTCCGTATGTATACGAAATATGCGGAAAGTCAAGGCTGGCGCTGTGAGATTATCGATGCAAACGAACCGGAATTGGGCGGTTTTAAAGAGGTCATTTTTTCCGTTGATGGAGATAGCGTCTATTCCAAGATGAAATTCGAATCCGGTGTACATCGCGTACAGCGTGTACCGACTACGGAAACACAAGGTCGTGTACATACATCTACAGTAACGGTAGCCGTATTGCCTGAAATGGAAGATGTAGATATTGAAGTTAACGAAAAAGACCTTAAAATCGATACATATCGTGCCAGTGGTGCCGGCGGTCAGCACATTAATAAAACGGAGTCTGCCGTTCGCATTACGCACTTGCCGACAGGTATCGTCGTAGCTTGTCAGGACCAGCGGTCTCAGTTACAGAACAGAGAAAAGGCCATGCGTGTATTGCGTGCAAAATTACAGGATAAGGCGGAACAAGAGGCAACGGCCAGTATGGCCGCAGATCGCAAGAGTCAAGTCGGTACGGGTGATCGCAGTGAACGTATCCGCACCTATAACTATCCGCAAGGCCGTGTAACGGATCATCGTATTAATTTGACATTGTATAAACTGGATGCGATTTTAAACGGTGATCTCGATGAGCTTATTCAGGCGTTAAATGCGGCTGATCAGGCGGCAAAGATGCAGGAGGCTAATACAAATGCATAAGGAGATTTGGACAATCGGTCGTATTCTCCAGTGGACAGAGCAGTACTTTCAAAGCAAGGAGATGGATTCACCTCGACTTGATGGGGAAGTACTGCTTTCTCACGTTTTAGGCAAAGACCGAATTTATCTGTATACCCATTATGATCAACCTCTAATTCAGGAGGAGCTCGATGCATTTCGACCGCTTGTTCAGCAGCGTGCAAAGGGATACAGCGTGGCTTCTATTACAGGTGAAAAGGACTTTATGGGCCTTACATTTGCCGTGAATGATAAGGTGCTCATTCCTCGTCCCGATACGGAAACGTTGGTGGAATATATATTGAACATATATCCTAAAGATTCAAATTTGCGTATTCTCGACGTATGTACAGGACCGGGAACAATCTTGTTGAGTCTGCTACACTATTTGCCCTCTTCATCAGGTGTAGGTGTCGATATCTCCGCTGATGCATTATCATTAGCGAAGAAAAATGCAGAATCTTTCGGGCAGGAAAATCGCATTAGATTTATGGAGTCCGATATGTTTAGTGCTTTAGCTGGCGAGCAGGAACAATTTGATCTCATCGTATCAAATCCTCCGTATATTAGAACGGGGGATGCAAAGATGTTAACACAAGATGTGCTTAATGAGCCTCATATAGCGCTCTTTGGCGGTGTAGACGGACTTGACTTCTATCGTATTCTCGCCGAGGGGTGCTCAGATTATCTTAAGGCCAAGGGTCGCATTGTTTTTGAAGTGGGCTATGATCAGGCCGATGCGGTGAAAAATTTGTTACAGGACACAAATCATTATTCAAATATTCAGTTTTTAGCCGATCTGGGCGGGCATAATCGTGTGGTGACGGCTATATGTGAGGGTTAATATGGATACAAGAATCATCTCTAATCCATCAGGGTCAGATTTAGATCTGCTGGCTGAAACATTGCGAAGCGGAGAATTGGTGGCGATACCGACAGAAACAGTGTATGGCTTAGGTGCGAACGGCCTGGATGTCGAGGCTATGGATAAAATCTATGCCGCCAAGGGGCGGCCTTCTGATAATCCTTTAATCTTGCATGTGCCTGATGGTGAAAGTATACGTCCGTTAGTGCAAAATATTTCTGCAACGGCACAAGCTTTGATTGATGCGTTTTGGCCCGGTCCTTTGACAATTACGTTGCCGAAATCCGATCTTGTACCGGATCGTGCTACGGGAGGCTTATCACGTGTGGCTTTACGTTGCCCGGATCATTCTATATGTCGTGATTTGCTAAAGCGTGCCGGAGTACCCGTTGCGGCACCCAGTGCAAATATTTCAGGACGTCCCAGCCCTACGACGGCGCAGGATGTATATCATGATATGAACGGTCGTATCCCTTATATATTAGATGCGGGGTCCTGTACAATCGGTGTAGAATCGACAGTTGTTGAAGTACATGATGACAAAGTCATCATTTTACGTCCCGGCGGTATTACCCAATCGATGTTGGAGGATGTAGTGCCTACTGTCATATATGATACGGCTTTAATCAATGAATCGACAAAAGCAAAGGCGCCGGGTATGAAGTATACGCATTACGCTCCCGATGCTTCGATGTATGTGGTCGTAGGAAAACCATCAGATGTGGTCGAGGCTTTTAAAGAACTTTCAAAAGGTTACAAGGGACCTATCGGCTGTTTAGTGAGCTATGAAACACATGCTCTTATTGGAATGGATGAGCGGTTTCAATGCCACTGCTTTGGTCCGTATGGGGATGCATTGGCCTTGGGACATGATTTTTACAAAAGCCTATTACATTTTAATGCAAATCATGTTACTCTAATCTTGGCGGAAGGCGTAGAACCGCACGGTTTTGGCGTAGCAGTCATGAACCGCATGGAGAAGGCATCGAGCCATCATGTCATTTATAAATGATGATATTTTACTGTTAATTTTATAAAAATGTCCACTGTTAATAGAAAAATGTATTTACATATTGGATGAATTTGCTATAATGTATAAATAGCCACATAAGTGGTTGAGTAAGGATGTTATTATGAATATTTTATTTGTATGCACCGGTAATACATGCCGCAGTCCTATGGCAGAAGGCATTGCGAGGGCTTTAGCAGCTGAACAGGGTAAAGATGTTACGACTTTGTCGGCCGGTTTATTTGCCGCTTATGGTGCAAAACCGACAGATGAAGCGGTCGTTGCCATTCGCTCCATTGCGGATATTTCCGGCCATGAATCGCGCCCGTTGACGATGGAACTCGTGAATGCGGCGGATCTTATTATCGGCATGACACAGGATCATAAATCCGTTTTGCTTCGTCAATTTCCTTTTGAGGAAAAAAAGATTAAAACCATTTCCGAGTGGGGCGGTCAGGACGGTGACGTATCAGATCCTTATGGAGCTGATCAAACCACGTATAATCAATGTGCGGAACAAATTTATCACTTGGTGAAGGAAGGCCTTAAAACGGTGCCTCAGAAAGCATAGGAGATGAAAATATGAAAGTTGCTGTCGGCTGTGATCACGGTGGATTACATTTAAAAGAAGAGATTAAAGAATTATTATCTGATTTAGGTCATGACGTGAAAGATTTCGGTACATATACATCGGAATCTTGTGATTATCCCGATATTGCCGTACCAGTAGCTAACGCCGTCGTATCCGGTGAAATGGACCGGGGCATTCTGATCTGCGGTACTGGCATCGGTATTGGCATCGCGGCTAATAAGATAAAGGGTGTACGTGCAGCTCTTTGTCATGATTCATTTTCCGCAAAATATAGTCGTGCCCATAATGATGCGAATATTCTGACTATGGGGGAACGCGTTATCGGTCCCGGCCTTGCAAAGGACATCGTTATTATTTGGATGGCAACGGATTTTGAAGGTGGCCGTCATGAACGCCGTGTGGAAAAGATTAAAGCCTTAGAGAAGTAATACATCGTTACCTTATACGCATATATTTACATGAGGAGGATACTTATGAGTTTCTTAGAAAAACAAGACCCTAATATTCAAGCTGTTATCAATCAGGAGTTGGCACGTCAACGTGACAAATTGGAAATGATTGCCTCTGAAAACTTCGTTTCTCAGGCGGTAATGGAAGCTCAAGGTAGTGTATTGACAAATAAGTATGCGGAAGGCTATCCCGGTAAACGTTACTATGGCGGTTGTGAAAATGTCGATGTTATCGAAACCTTGGCAATCGAACGGGCAAAACGTCTTTTCGGTGCGGAGCATGCTAATGTACAGCCTCATTCCGGTTCTCAAGCTAATTTCGGTGTGTATTTTGCACTATTACAACCGGGAGATACTATTGTGGGTATGAATTTGTCCCATGGGGGGCATTTAACTCACGGTTCTCCGGTTAATGTGTCTGGTACATATTTCAATGTAGTTCCTTATGGTGTAGATGCAGAAACGCAACAAATCGATTATGATGAGTTCCGCAAGATTGTCCTGGAAGCAAAACCTAAATTGATTATTGCCGGTGGTAGTGCTTACAGCCGTCAAATCGATTTCAAAAAAATGGCTGATGTGGCACATGAAGTAGATGCGATTTTCATGGTGGATATGGCTCATTTCGCAGGTCTTGTTGCAGCCGGTTTACATCCGAATCCTGTAGAGTATGCTGATATTGTAACGACAACAACTCATAAAACATTACGCGGCCCTCGTGGCGGGATGATTCTTTGTAAAGAAAAATACGCAAAAGCAATTGATAAAGCAATTTTCCCCGGTATTCAAGGTGGTCCTTTAATGCATGTAATCGCTGCAAAAGCCGTTGCTCTTGGTGAAGCTTTACAACCTGAGTTCAAGGTATATGCACAACAGGTCATCGATAATGCGAAGGCGTTGGCTGCGGCATTACAAGAAAAAGGATTAACTATTGTATCCGGCGGTACAGATACACATGTGATGCTCGTTGATGTCCGTAATACAGGTCTTACGGGTAAAGAAGCGGAACATTTGCTTGATGAAGTAGGGATTACATGTAATAAAAATACTATTCCATTTGATCCGGCCAGTCCATTTGTAACAAGCGGTATTCGTTTAGGTACACCGGCGCTTACAACTCGTGGCCTGCAAGTGAAAGACATGGAAGAAATCGCTGATATTATTGCAACAGTACTTAAAAATCCTGAAGATAAAGCTGTTCACGAAGAGGCAAGTAAACGTGTTGCTGCACTTTGTGAGGAATATCCGTTATACTAATCTTTCGTTATATAAATTTGTATAAATTGCAATTAAGATATAATTCATATGAATATTTTTAAAGGGGATGTGCTTAGGCATATCCTCTTTTATTATGTATATAATCCTGGTATCGGTCCGGTTTATAAAATAATATGTATATCATATTAAACGCATTACGATGTATCTCTTTTACATGATACATATTTATATGGCATGATTTATCAATCTATGGTAGAGTAGGTATGATAGTTTAATGCTACTTTTAGAGAACTGAGTATATTGTTTTTATAGGAGGACCGTCATGAAAGTTAATGTTATGACACATCCGTTGATTCAACACAAAGTTACATTGATGCGTGATGAACAAACAGGTTCTAAGGATTTTAGAGAATTACTTGATGAAATCACTTTACTAATGGGGTATGAAATTACCCGTACTTTACCGCTTGAAGATGTGGAGGTGCAAACACCGTTAACTAAAATGATTGGTAAACGTATTGCAGGTAAAAAACTGGGTATCATTCCTATCTTACGTGCCGGACTTGGTATGGTAAGCGGTATGTTAAGCTTGATTCCTACGGCTAAAGTAGGGCATATAGGCTTATATCGCGATCCTGAAACATTAAAACCTGTAGAGTATTATTGTAAATTGCCGACCGATATAGGTGAACGTGATTTTATCGTTACAGATCCTATGTTAGCAACAGGTGGTAGCGCTGCTGCAGCGATTACCTTGTTGAAAGAAAAAGGGGCAAAGAATATTAAACTCATGTGCCTGGTAGCCGCACCTGAAGGTGTTGAAGTTGTAAATAGGGAACATCCTGATGTACCTATTTATGTAGCCGCACTCGATGAAAAACTTAATGATCATGGATATATCTTGCCGGGTTTAGGCGATGCCGGCGATCGCATCTTCGGTACAAAATAAGGGGAATTTTGTAGGGGGATATTAAGATGATCATTATAAAATGTATATTGGGGTTTATTATTTCTTGTATTGTTGTTGATGGGTACATGGATTTTGTTTATCATCCAATATGGACAAAACCTATGTCAATGATTCCTGTGATTGCTGGTTTATTTTTAATACCAGCAATTATTGCGAATAAAAAAGGACGTTCCTTTTTTTTATGGTTGATATATAGTAATTTACTATGGATAGTTGCGTTAATTCATGCTATTTCACTTAATGATAATGATAGTGTTATGGTTAAAGATAATAATCTCAAGAAATGTCCATATTGCGGTGAGTTTATTCGTAAGGAAGCTATTAAGTGCCGCTATTGTCAGTCGGATTTATCTGAATTTAAAGCAGACATTATTATTGAAGATATTAATAAGGTAAATGGGGATTATCAACTAAACCCTATGGAATTAAAGTCTTTTGAAGAGTATCCTAATCATTTAAAAAAATAATTATTCAAGTAAAAAACGCTCTTCGGAGCGTTTTTCGTTTTTTATTTTTTACTTGAATAAAATCTACATAGGGTATACAATACAAATGTAAAAGTGTTTTTTTATTTTGAGTGGGACAAATTTTGTTCACATGGGACGAAATAATTCAAACGGTTGCCAAAGGGTAAAGGAGGAGCCCGATGAACGAGTTTCTAATGGTGTGTGAACGTATTGTTCCTGAAATTGTAAGTGTCTTAAAGGAACGATACAAAATATTAAATCATCTTGTTTATGAAGAACCTATCGGGCGAAGAACATTGGCGGCGGTCACTGATTTGCCGGAGCGTACCGTACGAAGTCATATTGAACTGATGCGCACCAATGGTTTGGTGGATATTTATAAACCTGGGATTTATCTCACTGACGAGGGGCAAGCAATTGTTCCTAAGTTACGAAATTTTTTGAATGAATTGGATCGTATCGGTGAATTGGAACATCGATTGACTGAGGCGCTTCATATTAATCGAGTCATCATTACACCTACAGATGGGACATTAATGGTGAAAAAGTTGGGTTATACAGCTTCAAAATTATTACAGAAGCTGTTAAAGCCAAATGCTGTTGTCGCTATCAGCGGTGGTAGTACCATGGCGGCATTAGCGGAGGAGATGCCTCTTTTACCGTTGGAGCCTACGGTAGTGCCGGCTCGAGGCGGTGTCGGCGAGGTTGTAGAATACCAAGCAAATGTAATCGCTTCGGTACTTGCTGAACGTCTTCGCGGAACCTATAAGATGCTTCATTTACCAGATGGACTTTCACAGGATTCATTACATATGCTCATGACCTGTGAACCGCAAATTAAGGAGATTGGGGATCTCATCAATAGGACTGATGTGTTGCTGTTTGGTATCGGTACGGCCATGCGCATGGCGGATCAGCGTCATATCGGGGATGATATTCGTCAAATATTAGTAGAAAATCATGCGGTAGGTGAGGCTTTAGGTCAATACTGTGATATTGAAGGCAATTTAATTTATTCAACAAATAATATCGGTTTGTCTTTGCCGGATGTTGCAGAGGTGCCTAATGTCATCGCTGTAGCGGGAGGCGAAGATAAAGCCGGCGCTATTATCGGAGTTATGAGGGCTTGTAAAAAAGGCATTCTGATTATCGATGAACAGGCCGCTGAAGGTATGCGTCAATTATTACAGATTCCTGCTTTATAGGAAATTGTAATATATATAATTTAAGGTATTTAGACTATAAATTTTTATATTTTTGTTTAGGAGGATCTAACGATGGCAGTAAAAGTTGGTATTAACGGTTTTGGTCGTATCGGTAAATGTGTAGTACGTGCAGCGATTAACAATCCTGATGTGGAAGTAGTGGCTATTAATGCAACCGGGGACAATGAAGGTACCGCATTATTGTTAAAATACGATTCCGTACATGGCACAATTCCTAATGAAGTAACATTTGATGATGATAACATCTATGTTGATGGTAAGAAAATTCGTGTATTCCACGACCGTGATGCTTCCAAATTGCCTTGGTCTGAAGAAGGCGTAGAAATCGTTATGGAATGTACCGGTAAATACCGTGATGCTGAGGAAGCAAAGGTTCATTTGAATCAACCGACTGTTAAAAAAGTGTTGATTTCCGCACCTGGTAAAAACGAAGACTTAACGATGGTTATGGGCGTTAACCAGGATATGTATGATCCTGCAAAACATCATATTATCTCTAACGCATCTTGCACAACAAACTGCTTGGCTCCATTTGCTAAAGTATTGTGCGATGAATTCGGTATTAAACGCGGAATGATGACAACAATTCATTCCTATACTAACGATCAGAAAATTCTTGATGCGCGTCATAAAGATCCTCGTCGTGCCCGTGCGGCGGCCATGTCTATCATCCCTACTACAACCGGTGCGGCAAAGGCTGTGGCTAAGGTATTGCCTCAATTGAAAGGCAAACTTGACGGTTTCGCATTGCGTGTACCGACTCCGGATGTATCCGCCACTGATCTCGTGTGCGAACTTGAAAAACCGGCTACTAAAGAAGAAATCAACGAAGCATTCCGTAAGGCTGCTGCCGGAGAATTAAAGGGGATCCTTGGCGTATCCGATGTGCCATTGGTATCCTGTGATTTCGGCTCTGATCCACGCAGTTCCATCGTTGATGCTGATTTGACGATGGTTATGGACGGTAATTTGGTGAAAATTGTTTCCTGGTATGATAATGAATGGGGCTACTCTGAACGTCTTATCGATATGGCTGCATTCGTGGCAAGTAAAGGCTTATAATCGGGAGGCTTTTATGAAACAGACAATTGAGGATTTACAAGTAGCGAATAAAACAGTATTTGTACGTGTTGATTTTAATGTGCCTATGAAAGACGGTGTCATCACTGATGATACGCGTATTCGTAGTGCTTTACCGACGATAAACTATCTGATTGAAAAGGGCGCAAAAGTTATCCTCGCATCACATTTCGGTCGCCCAAAGGGGGAACGCAAACCGGAAATGTCCTTGGCCCCATGTGCTAAGCATTTATCTGGTCTCATCAATAAGCCAGTAGCATTCGTGGATGATTGTATCGGGCCAAAGGTGGAAGAAGCTGTAAAAGCGTTACAACCTGGTGATGTGTTGATGCTTGAAAATTTGCGGTACCACAACGAAGAAACTAAAAACGATCCTGCGTTCGCAAAACAGTTGGCGTCTTTGGCCGATGTGGCCATCAATGATGCTTTCGGTGTATCTCATCGCAATGCGGCATCTGTAGTCGGTATTGCTGATTATATTCCTATGGGTGCAGGTTTCTTATTGAAAAAAGAAATCGATGCATTAAGCGCAGCTGTTGTACATCCTAAAACACCTATGGCGGCTATTATAGGCGGTGCTAAGGTAACTGATAAGATTTCTGTTATCTCGAATTTATTGCCTAAGGTGGATGTAATGATCATCGGTGGCGGCATGGCTAATGCTTTCATTAAAGCTCAAGGCTGTAATATCGGCAACTCCTTATTTGAAGAAGGGCAGGAAGCGATTGCGACAGATCTTGTGATGGAAGCACGTGTGGCAGGTGCTAGACTGTTAACACCTGTAGATGCGGTGGTGGCTGATGCTTTCAGTAATGATGCTAATACTAAAATCGTCGATGTGGATCAGATTGAGGATGGCTGGATGATTTTAGATATTGGACCTAAAACACGTGAACTTTACACAGAGGCATTGGCCCCGATGAAAACGATTATTTGGAATGGCCCTATGGGCGTATTTGAAATGGAAAACTTTGCAGCCGGTACTAATGCGGTAGCGAAAGCTGTAGCTGAATCTGACGCGATGACTATCGTCGGCGGGGGTGATTCTGTGGCTGCTATTGAAAAGAGTGGTTTAGCAGATAAGATTAGTCATATTTCCACCGGTGGCGGTGCATCGCTTGAATTCCTGGAAGGCAAGATTCTACCGGGTATTGCTGCATTGACTGAGGCATAATATGAGAAAACCTATTATTGCGGGAAATTGGAAGATGAATGGTACAATCGCATCAGGATCTATATTAATTGAAGCGTTCAATAACGTCTTAGAAGGTATGGATCTGTCCTGTGATGTGGTGGTATGCCCTCCCTTCACAGCCCTTGAACGTGCGGTTACATTGACGCGAAACACGGCGATTGAAGTAGGGGCGCAAACGATGGACTACCATGATGCGGGTGCTTTTACCGGTGAGATTTCTCCGCTTATGCTCACAGAGGTGGGGGTATCTTATGTGATTATCGGTCATTCTGAACGCCGTGAATATTATGGTGAAACGGATGAAACTGTGAATGCGAAAATTAAGAGTGCCTTTCGTCATAATTTGATACCTATTGTCTGTGTCGGTGAAAGCTTAGAGCAACGCGAAGCGGGACACACATTGGAGTGGATAACGTCTCAATTGAAAGGCGCGTTACAGGATATTCCTAAAGAACAGGTGAGCCAGTTGATTATTGCGTATGAGCCTATATGGGCCATCGGGACCGGTAAAACGGCGACGGCAGCTCAAGCGGAAACTGTATGTAAATCCATTCGGGATTACATCCGATCCGTATATGGTCATGATGTGTCGGATAGAGTGCGCATTCAATATGGTGGCAGTGTAAAATCGGATAATAGCAAACAAATTTTAGGGCAGCCTAATATCGATGGAGCCCTTGTAGGTGGTGCATCCCTCGTGGTGGATGACTTTGTAGAAATCATTAAGGCGGCTAATATGGCGGACGTCTGATAAGAGGTATTAAAATGGCTAAATTAGAGGCCCCGGTTATGCTGGTTATTTTGGATGGCTTTGGCATGGGGGATCAATTAGATAAGACCAATGCTGTCGTACAGGCGAAGCCGTTCTGTTTTAATCAATTATGGGATATGTATCCTCATACAACATTAGAGGCTTCAGGGCTTGCTGTAGGCTTGCCGGATGGACAGATGGGAAACTCTGAGGTTGGTCATTTAAACCTCGGATCCGGTCGTATCGTATATCAAGATTTGACACGTATCACAAAAGATGTGGAATCCGGTGACTTTTACAAGCGTCCTGTTATAAAGGAATTGTATAAAGTGGCTAAAAAGCAAAGTCTTCACATTATCGGTCTTGTTTCTGACGGTAATGTCCACTGTTCGCTAGAGCATATTAAAGCGGTCATTAAAGGTGCTCATGATAATGGCATTGAGCGGGTATATGTACATGCTCTGCTTGATGGTCGCGATGTGGCACCACAATGTGCGAAGGTTTACCTGAAAGAGTTAGAATCCTATATGGCGGATGTTCATTGCGGTAAGATTGCCACAGTCAGCGGGCGTTATTATGGAATGGATCGTGATAATCGCTGGGACCGTGAAGAATTGGCTTATAATGCCATTGTGAATGGTCAAGGTGAAACGGCAGCATCCGCCTGTGAAGCGGTACAACAGTCTTATGATAAAGATGTGACGGACGAATTTGTTATCCCTACCGTTATTGATCATGAGGGAACCATCAAAAATGGAGATGCGGTAATTTTCTGTAATTTCCGTCCCGACCGGGGACGTGAACTCACCAAAGCATTGGTATTACCGGAATTTGACGGCTTTCAGCGTGAACCGTTGTCCATTTATATGGCAACAATGACAAAGTATGAAGACGGCTTGCCGGTACATATCGTGTATGAAAAGGATACGTTGCCGGAAACACTGGGGGAAGTGTTGAGTATGGGCGGCTATCGTCAGTTACGCATTGCGGAGACGGAAAAGTATGCTCATGTGACATACTTCTTTAATGGCGGTAAAGAGGAACCTTTTGATGGTGAAGATCGAATCTTGGTGAAGTCGCCGCAGGTAGCGACCTATGATCTGCAACCGGAAATGAGCGCTTATGAGGTGACGGATCGTGTCGTAGAGGCTATTGAATCGTCTCGATATGATATGATCATTCTTAATTTTGCGAATCCTGATATGGTCGGACATACGGGCAGTTTTCAGGCGGCGGTTAAAGCCGTTCAGGCTGTAGATTCATGTTTGGTACGAATTGTAGCGGCCATTCGCAGTAAACATGGACATTTACTGGTTACAGCGGATCATGGGAATGCGGAGGTTATGGTGAATCATGAAACCGGTAAGGTTCATACGGCACACACAACGAATCTGGTACCGCTCATTTTGGTCAGTGATGAACATAAATCAGACCATTTAGAAGCGGGTAAGCTCTGTGATATCGCGCCGACATTGCTGGATTTAGCCGGAATTAATAAACCTGCATCGATGACGGGGCATAGCTTATTACGTAAATCTTAATAAGGCAGATATTGTTTTATATGAACGCAGGTGAATTGAATTTCTGGGTTATAGAAATGATACATCTGTATTTTGATAATAGTATTTTATATGAGGTGACAACATGGCAGTAATTGAGCAAGTCGTGGCAAGAGAAATTTTGGATTCTCGTGGTAATCCAACCGTTGAAGTAGAAGTATGTTTGGAGGATGGTACTATTGCTACTGCGGCTGTTCCATCCGGAGCATCCACAGGTATGTTTGAAGCTGTAGAATTACGGGATGGTGATAAAAATCGCTATAACGGAAAAGGCGTATTGCAAGCCATCGATAATGTAAATGCAAAAATAGGACCTGCTCTTATCGGTTATGATGCTACAGAACAGGTGGCTATCGATAATCTGATGCTGGAACTAGATGGTACGGAAAATAAATCCAATTTCGGTGCTAATGCCATCTTAGGTGTATCCATGGCGGTTGCTCGCGCCGCTGCCGAGTCTCTGGACTTGCCGTTATTCATGTATCTGGGCGGATTTAATGCAAAAGAATTACCTGTGCCGATGATGAATATTTTAAACGGTGGCGCTCATGCTGATAATAATGTGGATATTCAGGAATTCATGATTATGCCTGTAGAGGCTGAATCTTTCAGTGAAGCCCTTCGCAGTTGTGCAGAGGTTTATCATACATTAAAATCTGTGTTGAATAAAAAAGGTTTGAGCACTGCTGTAGGTGATGAAGGCGGTTTTGCTCCAAATTTGGCATCTAATGAAGAAGCGTTAGAGGTTATTTGTGAAGCTATTAAAGTTGCCGGTTATGAACCCGGAAAAGATTTTAAATTGGCACTTGATTCCGCATCTTCTGAATTCTATAAAGACGGAAAATATAACTTGGCCGGAGAAGGTAAAGTTAAAACTGCAACTGAAATGGTCGAGTTCTACGAATACCTTGTGGGCAAATATCCAATCGTATCTATCGAGGACGGTCTTGCCGAAGAAGACTGGGACGGTTGGAAATTATTGACAGACCGCCTTGGTGGTCGTGTGCAACTTGTTGGAGATGATTTGTTCGTAACGAATACAAAACGTTTGGCAAAAGGCATTGAACTCGGTGTAGGCAATTCCATTTTGGTGAAAGTAAATCAAATCGGTACGCTTACAGAGGCTTTTGATGCAATGGAACTCGCTAAACGTGCCGGTTATACATGTGTTGTATCTCATCGCTCCGGTGAAACTGAAGATACCTTCATTGCAGATATTGCAGTAGCCGTCAATGCCGGTCAAATTAAAACAGGTGCACCGGCTCGTTCTGAGCGTGTTGCGAAGTACAATCAGTTGTTGCGCATTGAAGAAATGCTGTATGAAACAGCTCAATATAAAGGTAATGATGTCTTTTATAATTTGAAAAAATAACAGATATAATAACTTAAATTACCCAGTTACTGTTAAATTCAGTTCCGTTTAACAGTATTAGGCAAGAATATGCTGATACCAGCGCCCTTCGGGGCGCTTTTTTATTTGTGTGAAAGTTATAATTTTTCGCTTCGTGGATTTTTAGAAATAAAAGAGGAATTTAAGATATTGTGTCGAAACAATATACGCCATACGTTAGGGTGAGGTAAAAACATACCGCAAGGTTTAGGAGGTGACCATGTATGTAGATGTAACGTTGGATGATATTATTCTATGTGCTTTGCAACATAATGTGAGCGATATTCATTTTGATCCGATGGAAGAAGGTGTGTATGTCAGGTTTCGTCAAGATGGTTTATTACAGACGCATATGACACTGCCTGATGAGGAGGCGGATCTCGTATTAAATCGAATTAAGGTATGTAGCGCTCTTGATATCAGTGAGAAGCGATTACCTCAAGATGGACGGTGGGTATGGAAGCATCGCAATGAATCTGTAACGATGCGCGTTTCCACACTCCCCAGTCTGTATGGTGAAACTGTAGTGTGTCGTCTTATGGGAAATGAAGGGAGCCATAAAAGTCTTGAAGCGTTAGGTATGCCGCAGCATATTTTTGAACATATAAAAAAATTACTGCAAAGACCGTATGGGCTCATGTTAATTTGCGGTCCTACGGGCAGTGGTAAAACAGCCACATTATATTCTATGTTGCGAATGCTTAATTTACGTGAAACGAAGCTCATCTGTCTGGAAGATCCGGTTGAGGCGGAAATTAAAGGTGCCATTCAAATCGGTATTAATGAGAAAATCGGTTTTACTTTTGCCAAAGGGCTGCGCTCAGTACTGCGTCAGGATCCGGATACGATTATGATTGGAGAAATTCGAGATCGGGAGACTGCCGAATTAGCCGTTAAATCGGCTTTGACAGGACATCGTGTGCTCTCTACAATTCACACCAATACTGCTATGGGCGTTGTCACACGGCTTATGGATATGGGCGTGGAGCCCTATTTGATTCGGGCTACTTTAATAGGTGCCGTCGCACAGCGTTTAGTCAGACGTTTTGATGGAACTGTATATCATGATAGAACTGCTTTATTTGAGTATTTGGAGATACCTCTTAATGAGGCTGATTGGGATAATCTGGCGTCTCATCTATTATTATCTCTTGAGGACTCCGCAAATGATGCAGTGCAGAGACATATAACATCTTTGGAGGAGGTGCATCGTTGTGGACTTTTGTTGTGAGATAGTTGATCTTGAAGGTATTGTGCAGCAAGCTTTGGATAAATCTTCTACAGATATTCACTTACAATGTGGACAGTTGATTTATTTGCGAAGTGGAGACGGATTAAAGCCGACACATTCGATTTGTACAACCGAACTCATTGAGGATATCTTACAGCGATGCGGTATAGAAACTGACGAATGGCAGTCTTTAGACGAAGCATGCTCCTGCTGCGGCGTACGAATCAGGGTTCATTTATATCGTGCCAATCACATCATATGCGGCACGTTGCGACTTTTATGCCATCATAAATTGGGATTGGATGATACCGGTGAAGGCAAGTTATTGCAAAATTTATGTGCCGCTCATGACGGATTGCTTCTGGTATGCGGCCCGACGGGTAGCGGTAAAAGTTATACCTTAGCGTGTTGCATTGATTATATTAATCAAACGATGGAAAAACACATTATTACACTGGAGGATCCAATCGAGTTCGAGTTTGTTGCGCAGAAATCCCTTATCCATCAACGCCAATTGGGTTGTGACATCATCTCTATGTCCTCAGGAATACGGGATGCGCTGCGTGAAGATCCTGATGTGATTATGGTAGGCGAACTGCGTGATCGGGAAACCCTGGAGGCGGCTTTGCATGCTGCTGAAACGGGTCACTTGGTAATGGCTACGATGCATACACAACGGGCTGTAATGGCTGTACATAGAATGATTTCACTTTTTCCAAGTGAACAACAAGAAGAGGTGCGTAGTCAAATCTCTCAAGTGTTACGTGCAGTAATATGTCAACGGTTATTACGGTGGAACCAGCAGTTCATTACGATTCGAGATATTTTATTAAATACGCATGCGGTGGCCAATCTTATACGGACGCGAAAAGAGCCGCAAATTGTTTCCATACAGGAAACACAGATGCCCATGAAGACGTTGGAAATGTCGGTGCGCGATGTAAAAGCTCAATACGGTGGATATCAGCAGTTACATTCTTTACTCGATCAGCAATTGTCATAGGAGTAAGCATGGATGCATATGAATATGTAGTAAGAAATGATGCGGATGAAACCGTAAAAGGTGTATTGTGGGGTGAATCCGAACGAGAAATAGCACTTCGGTTAAAACGTGACGGATTCCGGATTTATCGTATTAACCGCAAAGAAAAATCAAAGGTGCAATCATGGAGTCATGAAGTGGTGGCCGATATAACTTATCAGTTGGGATTACTGATAGAGTCCGGTGTTCCTTTGAGACGCGCTCTGCATTTGCTATGTAATGGTCGTAGAGCACTAGTGTACAGGGCTCTTTACGAATCAATTGAGCGAGGGCAACCTTTGTCTCAGGCGTTTCGGAATGAAGGTTGTCCGCCTATCGCATTGGCTCTGCTTGAGAGCGGAGAGGCATCGGGTACGTTAGGAGAGAGTCTGCGGTATATTTCACATCATTATGAATGGGAGCGGCAACTGCGTCAAAAGATTATCAGCGCTATCTCATATCCGGCATTTCTCTTGGTTCTGATGAATTTATTTTTCTTTGTCACCGTATTGTTTATCATTCCGTCCTTTCAGAAGGTGTTTGAGACCATGCATATTGAATTGCCGATGATGACTAGAGCTCTATTTGCATTAGGACAGGGGTTAAAGGATCATCCGGTAATGGCAATAGGTATTCATTTCCTAGGTGCCGTCTGTATCCTGTGGGGCTATAAACAAAATCGTATACGTCATGCAGTACATCGTAGGTTATGGCAACTGGCTCATCGTCATCAATGGTTAACCTGTATGTATTATACGAGTATGCTCAAGATTTGGGCATTGTTGTTGGAGGCGGGGCTTTCTATTATTCAAACTGTAGAGATCACCCAACCTTTATGGCCTAATCTATATGGTCGTGAATGCAGTGAATACGTGAAAAGAGAACTGTTAAGCGGTCACTCTTTATGTGAAAGTTTAGAAGCTGCACATATAGGGAATACTTTCATATGGCAAATGGTATCTATCGGAGAGGAAAGCGGCGAGCTCGTAACGATGTTGAATCACTGCGGTCGCTATTACGAGTTGATATTGGCAAAGTATATAGGGCGTTTGGAGAGACTGTTGGAGCCTATTCTGTTAACGGTTATGGGGATTGGTGTAGCTGTACTCGTCGTATCTGTTATGTATCCGTTGTTTACGTCAATTTCATCTCTCAGCGGATATTGAGCGACATATCGTTATTTATGCAGGTTTATTTTGATTAGGAGTAACAATTGTTATCGTAAAGAAAAAAGTTTTGTGTGAAATGAAAAGGAGAATAGTATGAATTACATGTTACGGTTTGTCAATACGGTTGATGAAAGATTACATCGCTGTAGTCAATGGGTTGTGAGTCATCTGAAGTTAGGTCATGTTCAGCAGGACCTTAAAAGATCGCGCGAAGGCGGTTTCACCTTGGTGGAATTAATGGTGGTGGTTGCTGTTATTGCAATATTGGCGGCCATTGCGATGCCACAGTTTATGAGCGCGGCGGATAAAGCTAAAGCGGCTAAGGAAACTGCTGATATTCAGATTATTAAAAATGCCACTCAGTTGTATATGATCGACAAGAACATAGAGACACCGCCGACTGTTGAAAGTCTATATAAGGAAGGGTATTTAACGGAACATGTAAAAACATCAAAAGGCAAGGAATATACTATCAGTTATGAACAGGTAAGCGGTAATACAGGTAAATCTGTCGTCGTTACCGCTCCAAATACACCATGATGGATGGCTGAAATTGTAAAGATGATTGTATGTTGTTAAGTTTCAATAATGTGTAAGTTCGTATTTGTCTGATAAGGATAGGCTTATGAAAGGGACACAGTATATTATCGCGTTAGTTATATATGTAGCATCCATAGTGCTCCCTCTATGGTTTTGTATACAGGCAGTATCTTATATTCACGTTGCTTTATATGCAGTGTTTTCACTCATACTCTTAGCAGGTGCTACCATCGATATGCATTACTATATACTGCCTGATGAAGGTGCAGTTATTCTTGCCATAGGAGGATGTATATACAGCTATATAAATGATTATAGTTTAGTGAACGTTCTTACAGGTGTTTGTGTAGTTGGCCTCATTACATTACTTATACGCTATATCAGTCACAAGGGATTTGGCCTAGGTGATGTAAAGTGGTTTTGTGCTATCGCTACATGGTTGACGCCGTGGGAATTAATCTGTTTCTTCTACATAGCGTTTTGCTCAGGTTCACTCTATCTCTTACTGAGCGGCTATAAGAAACGATATATACCGTTTGGTCCCTTTCTATGCTTTGGCGGATGGTGTGCATTACACTGCGGGAGTTACATGGAGGTATTGTATAGATGGATACTCGTCAGCTTAAAGGGCCAAGGGTAGGTGCTCTACTTGTGGAGTGGGTTATTACCATCGGTTTAGTAATACTCATTGCCACGCTAACTATGCCTATGATGACGACGCCGTCTCGTTATACTCTTAATGGAGCTACACAAGAGGTCGTATGTATGATTAAAAAGGTACAGTTTTGGTCTATGCTGGGGCATAAGTCCAATCGCTTGGGTCACATGACATTTGTACTGCATAAGAATAAATACACCATTGCGGAAGATATGTATCATCATACCGTTGATATACAGTTACCAACGTCAATTGAAAGTCAGAGGTCCTTAACGACGATTTCCTTTTCCGCTTTCGGTTTACCGTATGATGAGACGGAAATAGTTTTATTAGATAAGGAAAGTGGTGAGAAAAATCGCATCTGGATATCTGTACAAACGGGGCGTATACGGTGGGAGGAAATTCACTGATTCGGGTTTTCTATATGGAGATGCACTTGCATCAGCCATGATCATCCTATTTATTTTGCCCGTCGTATTGTCCGTGTTCTGGTTAGCAAGTCTTTCTGTTCAACGGGCTTACTATTGGGATCATATTTTGCAAGATACTCTTACATATTTGGAGGAGGCTAAGTGTGAATATTATAAAACGGGACATGTTACCGCCGGAGATTATCCGTCACAGTTTATTATCAGTAACGGGATGAACATAACTTACAGAAAAGGTGCTGCGCTTATTGATATAAAAGGTGTTCCTATGCAGCATATAACCGTACAGGCGTTAGATAACGGACACATTGTTTATACATTGTGTACGGATATTGAACATTGAAACTAGGTATATAACCTATGAGTTGTATGGATATGAATTATATTCTTGAAAGGATGCATATATGAATTGTAAGTATTATGAGAAGGGTCTTAAAAAAAAATAAACAAGCAGGCTTTATTTTATACTCAACTGTTATCAGTATAACCATCTCTACAATTATATTGTCGATTCTGTTGAGCGTCATATTCTATGCTGTCATGTGGGATGCCAAGCTGCTTGATAGTGTATCGATGATGGAGGATGGTCGTTATACACGACGTATGGTAGTAGCCCATATAATGTGGAATAAGGCTCCTGTAACGGTTGAGGATGCCAATCAAAGCCTTATGATTCATGATAATAAAAGAACTACATTCGTTATTCGTCGACATGCATTGTATCGTAAACTAACGGACGGCAGTTTACAACCTGTCAGCGGTAGTCGCATTATCGGAACTGCGGATAAAAGACATTTAGATCATACGCGGGATAAAGGATTTGCGATGGATGAGTACGGTGTGGTTCATTTACATTGGTTCATTAATAATCGGTTTGCTAAAGAAAAATCATATACCGAGGGCTATGGCGGTATAGCCGGTTATGAAGTGGCTACAGGTCGAGGGACGATATTTAATTGGTATATACATGATGAGAACGAGGGCGATAGTGAACACAGAGACTTATAATGCGGGATTCATTACATATGTGGCTATATTATCGATGACTTTTTTATTGCTGGTGGCTTTTACCGGGCTTCATATAGGTCAAATATGTGAAAGTAATACAATGGATGAATTACATCTTGAAGAGGCTCATTATGCAGCTGAACGGGGAGCACACTGGTTTGTCGGCTATTGTAAATCCGGGAATGGATGGGATTTTAATGAGCCGTTATCGGTTGTTGATGATAAGGATTGCACGATTTATATTGAGGCTGATAAGCGTAAAGATATACCACGACATGTAATCAGTTACGGCAGGATAAAATCGTATGAAATTAGCAGTCGAATTCATATGTATGTTACGGTTGATACAAATCATCATATGCATGTAGTTTCTATAAAACCATACTGAGGAGAACATATGAAAGAAAAGAAAAAGGTCCATGCGGGACTATGTGTAACCGATGAGAGAATCGTCGGTGTAACGGCACATATTGAAAATAAAACCATGGTAATTACCGATGCGCTTGAAATGAAACGAACCGGCTCCATTGATGAAGATGTAGCAAATTTTATTGAAACTTATGATTTAGATGACGGAGAGTATAGTATTGTTGCGGATATAAAGACACAAATGCATATGGCCGCTTATGATCCGCATGATTTTGATGTGAAGGAATTTATTAAATGGAATGTGGATGACTATTTTGATTTTGATGGCGATTGCTTTCAAATGGATGCATGTCGTCGAGAATATCCACGACATAATTATTACATGTTCATGGTGGCTGTTGATCGGCATGATTTGGAGTTATTGAAGCAGGGGATACGGGATACGTATGCGCCGGTAGATGTTATTGATGGGTGGCCTATACCGATATGTTACAGTTATATGCAACGCAGTGGAATCATAACCGGGATTGTAGAGCCGGAAGGTATGCATTTATGGGCTTGGTGGAAGGATGTATCTGTACAGGACGTTATCGTTCCTATAACGGAATCAGATATAAAAGAGGCTATTTTAAGACTCGAGGAGAAATTACAGCAGTTCGGTATAGATGAAATTAAAGGAGTTCATTTTTATGGAACTGAAGACCTTACTACGGAGAAATGGCGTGAATTGAATTCTATTGTAGATATGTATGGTGATATAGAATATATACCTCTGCTATTGTTAGGACGTGGCCGGAATCGATGCCAGATCGGATGTCTTGATTGGGATATGGCCATAGGCATGGCGGCAAGGGGGTTAAAGTGGATTGGTCAGGGATGGTAATAATGAATTAATCAATCTTATGCCCCGTTCTTTGCAATGGCACAGTTTTTGGCATAGGTATCGATATTTAGGGTATATATTAAGTGTTGTATTTTTCCTGTTAGGCTGTATATCGATCTATTTATGTATCACTTCATATCAGTCTTATCGGAATCAGGTAGGTCAGTGGTGTGATGTGAAAAATAATAGACAGTATGTGGACGTACGGCAAAAGTATGATACGGTAATGTCTTTGCGTAATCAAATATTGCAACGCGATAAAGGTTTTTCACATAATGCCGTTATAATTTGTATATTAGATCTGGCGATGAATCAAGAAATAAGTTTAAATCATCTTGCGTATAAGAATGGGCATATATCCATTGATGGAGAGGGCATAAGTGATGAACGGTGTCGAGCTTTTTTGGATAATGTTCAACATCGATTGACGAAAATTGAGTGTCATGGAACAGTTAAAGCGAATAAAGGAAAATATACATTCCATATGGATGGATCTGAAGGCGAGCACAACGCTACCGGTGGAGAAAATCATGGGAGCGCTTCTGCTTTGGATAATCCTTAGCGGAGTCTGTCTATATGGATATGTATATTTTTATAATCATCAATATTCCATAGCGGAGCAGATGGAGTTATATACTATAAATATGCAGGTTAAATCTGATTATTTAACCTCTAAAGAGGCCGAGTTATTGATGCGGTTTCAATATGAAGATACGTCTTATGAACAGATATTGGAATCTTTGCGAGGCGAACCCTTAATGATTGTGAGTACGGTGGAACATGAAAAGATGCTGGAATTAACGTTGCTGGGCAGTACGGAAAGTCTATTTAATTGGTTGAATTCAGTCGAGAAAGCAGAATCTCAACATCATATAGAAATAGCAGATATTGAGCGGAAGGGCAATGTTGTATATGTGCAATGTATGATAAAGTCCGATAAATAGACTCAAGCCTTTTTTCATTCGTTTATGTTATTATAATTTTATAGATAATGAATAGAAATAGACCCTGGTGAGTTATATCCAAAGGGTCTATCTTTGTTTTTACATGGAATTATAGTAAAATGAAAGATATGAAATGATAAGGGGCTCACTATACATGATAATTAAACGAAATATTATGCTCATCGGTTCTATGGGAAGTGGAAAAAGTCACTTCGGTCGCAATCTGGCGGAACGAAAAGGCTGGCAATTCGTAGATACCGATCGCGTATTGGAAGATCGTTTTGGCTTGCCCATTGCAGATATTTATAAAAAAATCGGAGAAAAAGCATTTCGCCGTGCTGAAATGGATGTTTTAAAAAAGGTATGCTTATACCATGAAGCTGTTATTTCAGTAGGCGGAAACTTTCCGATAGAACATCGTACGTTAAAGATATTGAAAAAATATTCCTATATCATCGGTATTCGCGCAGCACAATTTCGTATTGTAAGTCGTGTTAATCGCCGTATCGGTAAACGACCGACGATGGATTATACAAATGTGAATTCTTTTGTTCATACCATGATACAATCCTGGAAACCTGTATATAAACAGTGTGACTATGTATTAGATACGACAAACGGTCGAACTTTTGATTTTATGCAGCGAATCGAAAAGGCGCTCGAAACATCTGCGGTACAATTTAAAGCAAGGCGTCGATCCAAAGATAATACAATTCCATCAGATGCTATATCCAAACAAGATATACCACGAGGGGGTAATGGATATGAGAAAAATCGCAATATTAACAAGCGGTGGAGACGCACCGGGAATGAACGCCGCCATTCGGGCCGTTACAAGAAAAGCAATCCATGAAGGTTTTCAAGTATTCGGCATTGAACGGGGGTATCTTGGCATTATACAAGAGGCTATATTCCCTCTACAGGCTCGCGATGTTGGCGGAATTATCACTCAGGGCGGTACAATGCTTAAAACGGCAAGGTATCCTGAGTTTCAAGATGAATCTTTGCAAGAGAACGCTTATCAAATATTGAAGCGTCATGGTATCGATCATCTGATCGTCATAGGTGGTGACGGTTCCATGCGCGGTGCACAGGGCTTATCAAGACACGGTATGTCAACGATGACAATTCCTTGTACTATTGATAATGATATGGGCGGTACGCAATATACCATCGGATTTGATACGGCACTGAATACTGTTGTTGATGCGGTCGGGCATATCCGCGATACATCGAACTCTCATGAGCGGGTAGCCATTGTGGAAGTAATGGGCCGCAAGGCCGGACATATTGCTTTGCAGTCCGGGATTGCATGTGGCGCTGAAATCGTTCTGGTACCTGAGAATCCGATGCCGCTTCATGAAGTTTGCCGCCATTTGAAGGAAACTCAATTGCGAGGTAAGGAGTATAGCGTTATACTTGTGGCAGAAGGTGCCTACAAAAGTGGCGAAGTAAAAGAATTTATAAAAAATCATACGGAATTTGACCCGAGTTTGACTGTTCTAGGTTATTTACAACGTGGTGGCGGACCTTCCGCATTTGATGCGATTTTAGCCGCCCGTATGAGTGAGGTATGTATTAATACATTGATGAGCGGCGTAGATAATCGTTTAATCGGGTATATTGATGGTCATATTCGTACTATATCTTATAAGGAAGCGGAAAAATTGCAGTTTCCAATCAATGAAGAACAATATACTTTGTTGTCTATTTTAAGTAGTTAATGGCTCGAAGGGTCATTTTTTATCTCAATAAAATTATATTGTGTAAAAGTCAATAGTACTGTATAATTGATTAAAACCGATAGACATAGCCTGATTGGCTATAGATTCTCATGAATATAATCAGTTCTTCATTTTTCTATAAGGAGATAAGAATGAAAGAATTTTTTAGAAAACATCGCAAACGTATTATTACCGGTGCTGTAGTACTATGTGTACTCGGTGGCGGTGTTTATTACTACATTAACAGCGATGATGCGAGTCAATCACAAAAACTATATACTACGGGTAAAGTTGAAAAAGGTGATGTTAAAACAAGTATTTCCGCAACAGGGACAATTAATCCTGTCAACTATGTAGATGTATCCACAAATGTAGCCGGCAAGCTTGAATCAGTATTGGTTAAGGAAAATGACCAAGTTACAGCCGGTCAGGTTATTGCGTATATTGATACGCGTCAATTACAAGCCACTGTCGACGATGCACGTGCAGCAATGTCAAAGGCTGAACTTGATATGAATCGTTATAAAGCCTTGGTTGATCAGAATGCGATTGCACAACAGAAATATGATGATTCCGTTACTGACTATGAACGTGCTAAGTCTGTATATGATAAAGCTGTAGCTGATTTGAGCGATGCCACCATTACGGCTCCGATGGCCGGTACCGTTGTGGGTACCCCTTTGAAGGCGGGCCAAACGATTAGTACGGGGATTTCGACACAGATGATTATCGCCACGATTGCCGATTTATCTAATTTAGAAATTTATCTCACAGTGGACGAAACGGATATTGGAAATATTAAAAACGGATCGCGTGTTGAGTTTACAGTCGACTCCAAACCTGGTGAGACTTTTACGGGCTATGTATCTGAAATTGCTAAAGGTACAAAGGGTGAATTAGGCAAAACCAGTACGAGTGTAGTGTACTATACCGTAAAAGTTGCCATACCTCAGGATATAGCGGGTAATTTCTTGCCGACAATGACAGCGAGGGCCACTATTTTCGGGGATGATATAAAGAATACATTAGTTGTTCCTCTAACAGCTGTACGTACTGATAAGCAAGGGGAATATGTATATGTTATTAAAGATGGTCAACCTGTGAGAACAGCTGTATCTACCGGCGTAACCGGAGATACGAATGTACAAATTCTCAAAGGCTTGTCTGAAGGTGACGAAATCATCGTGAGCGGTGATGTGACCGCACCAAAGAGTAATGTAGGCGGACCATTCTAAGAGAAGGTGCTTATGAATCAATCAGTAATTGATATACAAGGGATTACAAAGACCTATGTGAATGGCAAATTATCAGTTCCTGTTTTGCATGGCATTGATTTACTTGTCAATAAGGGCGAGTTTATATCCATCATGGGGCCATCTGGTTCCGGTAAATCCACCTTTATGAATATTCTCGGCTGTTTGGACCGCCCTACGACCGGTTCTTATCGTCTTAATGGTGATGAGGTTGCCACCTTATCCGATGATGAATTGGCGTTTGTGCGAAATAAACAGATCGGTTTTGTATTCCAAAGTTTTAATCTGCTAACAAAATTAACAGCTCTTGAAAATGTGGCATTGCCTATGATTTATGCTGGTGTAGGCAAGAAAAATCGAAATGAGCGGGCTTCTTTGTTATTACAATCCGTCGGCCTCGGAGACCGTATGGATCACTTGCCGTCCGAATTATCTGGTGGGCAACGACAACGTGTTGCCATTGCCCGTGCGTTGGCGAATGACCCTTCAATCATTATGGCCGATGAGCCCACAGGGAATCTCGATTCCAAGTCGACCATCGATGTCATGAATATTTTTCGTGGCCTTCATGCTGAAGGGCGAACAATTATTCTCGTAACGCATGAACCGGATATTGCAACGTATGCAAGTCGTAATGTTGTTCTCAAAGATGGAATAATTGTGGAGGATTCGATTAATTCAAATATGACTCCGGTAGAGGAGGTGCCTCATGTATAGAGAAAGTTTCTTAATGGCTTGGGCCTCCTTGGTCGCTAATAAAATGCGGTCTATATTGACCATGCTGGGTATTATCATCGGTGTAGCCGCCGTTATTGCATTGGTATCAATCGGTAATGGTGTAAAGCAGAACATTCAAGAGTCTATTTCCAGTTTGGGTTCCAATTTACTGGTAGTTATGCCGGGGGCTGCACGTACCCCGGGGGTTAGACCTTCGGCAGGGTCCATGAAGTCCTTAAAAATATCCGACTATGAAGCGATTGCCAAGCTAGACGGTGTGAAAGCTGTCAGTCCGATGACTAATAATTCGTATGTGGTGATTTATCAGAATAAAAACTGGACCACATCCGTGTCAGGCGTTAACTCGAACTTTCAGGATGTAAATAACTGGTCAATGGCATCCGGTCGTTTTTTCTCCGATAAGAATGTAAAAAACCGTGAACGTGTAGCGGTTGTAGGTCAGACGGTGGTGAAAAATCTATTTGCCGACGAAGACCCTGTCGGACAGGAGATTCGGGTTAAAAACATCCCGTTCCGTGTTATCGGAGTCCTCAATAGTAAAGGGAACGGCTCAATGGGTAATGACCAAGATGATACGATATTAATACCTTATACAACGGCAATGGAACGCGTGGAAGGTGTTGACTACCTACGTATGTTGTATGTTGTAGCTAAGGATGATGACGGTATCGATAGATTACAGGCGGATATAGAAAATTTATTACGTGTTCGTCATAATATTAAGGATACGAATTTGGATGATTTTAATGTTCAAAATATGAAATCTATTATGGAAACAGTAGCTGAGACAACCGGGACATTTACATTGTTCTTAGGTGCTGTAGCGGCGATTTCGCTCGTAGTAGGCGGTATCGGCATCATGAACATCATGCTTGTATCCGTAACGGAGCGTACTCGAGAAATCGGTATACGTAAGGCTCTGGGGGCGACGTACAGCGTAATTGTTACACAGTTCTTAATCGAGGCCGTCGTTATCAGTTTGATGGGTGGTCTCATTGGTATTGCCTTCGGTATCGGCGTATCTAAATTGATCGGTACGGCATCCGGTATGCATACGGTTATATCCGTTCCGACGATTTTCTTATCCTTCGGCTTCTCCATGGCTATCGGGTTAATCTTCGGTATTTACCCTGCCCGTAAAGCGGCTAAATTGAACCCTATTGATGCATTACATTATGAATAAATGATCTACTGTTTACACGGTAGCTATTCGCATATGGTGCGTTGCGTGATACAATGATTACGTAACGCACCATTTTATATTGATGGAAAAACTTCAAGTTCCATCAACGAAAGAATGTATATGTGTATTGAGTAGAAATAAATTTTATTTAAAACGTATTGTAAATTGAAAATGGAGAATCCCATGGCGACGAGCTTATTAGAATATTTTAACGAACTGCGCGAGCAAAATCCTTTTTCTTGGGTGAAAGATTCGGAGGTTACGGCTGTTGAGGCCGGTCATATCGAAATGACATTACAAACGAATGCAACGGAGTACTGTAATTTTAGAGGCCATCTGCATGGCGCAGTCTGCATCGGTTTTGCGGATAGTTTGATGGGCTCATCCTGTTTTACCTTAGGAAAATCCGTGAGTACAATCGATATTAACGGCAATTATGTGAAAGCTGTTACAGGCGGTACATTATTACGCGGTGTGGCTAATGTAGAACATAACGGTAAAACCACTATGGTTGCGACGGCACGTATTTATAATGAACTCGGAGAACTCGTTCATTTGGCAAGGGGTACATTTTATGTCTTGGAAGAAAAGCCGTTGCCTGATTTACCATGGCGTTTTATTGAAGAGGACAACCCTGATTTGGTATAATGAGGTTTGAACTTTGTACTATAGGAGGATGCTTGAATGAAAGAAGAACTACAACGGATTAAGGCTGAAGCCCTTGATGCCATTAAAGGGTTGACAGATCAACGATCGTTGCAAGATATACGCGTTAAATATTTGGGTAAAAAAGGTGAGATAACGGCCTTATTAAAAGGGCTAGGTAAATTATCCCCGGAAGAACGCCCTAAGGCGGGCGCTCTCGTTAATGCCGTACGTGAAGAATTAGAGGCTAAAATCGATGCGGTTAAGACCCGCATGGAAGCAGCTGAGCTAAATGCCCGTTTAGAACAAGAACGCATTGATATTACTTTGCCTGGTCGCGCACCGAAATCCGGTCATATTCATCCATTAACCGCGGTTAATGAGATGATTGAAGACTTCTTTATGAAAATGGGATATACCGTTGAAGAGGGGCCGGAGATTGAACAGGATTACTATAACTTCGAATGCCTTAATTTGCCGAAAGATCATCCTGCACGCGATATGCAGGACTCCTTCTATATTACAGAAAACTTCCTGTTACGTACGCATACTTCTCCGGTACAAGCTCGTACAATGCAACGCCATGAACCGAACAGTCCAATCCGCATGATTGCACCAGGTAAGGTATATCGTTGGGATTACGATGCGACTCATTCCCCAGTATTCCATCAAGTGGAAGGGCTTATTATCGATGAGCACATTACATTTGCCGACTTGAAAGGGACCCTTGAATCTTTCTTGCGTCATATGTATGGGGATGAAACAAAAGTGCGCTTCCGTACAAGCTTCTTCCCGTTTACAGAACCATCTGCCGAAGTGGACATTTCCTGTGTTATGTGTGGCGGCGAAGGCTGTCGTGTATGCTCCCATACCGGTTGGCTTGAAATCTTAGGCTGCGGTATGGTTCATCCTGATGTGTTGCGCATGAACGGTTATGATCCTGAAAAGGTCAAAGGCTTTGCCTTTGGGATGGGCGTAGAGCGTATTGCTATGCTTTTATACGGCATTAACGATTTACGTCTATTCTTCGAAGATGATGTACGATTCTTGGAACAATTTTAGGAGGAACTCATGAAAGCAAGCTTACAGTGGATGAATGAATACGTGCCTGTGGATATGACTCGTCCCGCCCAGGAATTGGCCGATGAATTGACACAAGCGGGTATTCCTGTAGAAGATGTCATTGTTATGGATAAGGGCATTAAGAAAATTTATACCGGTAAAATCATTGAGATTACTAAACATCCGGATGCGGATAAATTACAAGTATGTCAAGTAGAATGCCTAACAGAAGAAGGCGAACCTGTTACAAAGCAAATTGTAACGGCTGCTACTAATGTTGCGGTAGGTCAAATCGTACCTGTAGCATATCATAAATCTCGCTTAGCGGACGGTACGGAAATTAAAAAGGGTAAATTACGTGGTGTCGTATCTGAAGGTATGTTCTGTTCTGTTGCAGAATTCGGTATCTCCAGCGACTTAGTGTTGCCCGAAGAAGCGCAAGGCATTTATATTTTTCCGGAAAATACACAAATCGGTCTTGATGTAAAAGACGTATTGGGCCTGAATGATATAGTATATGAATTTGAACTTACCGCAAATCGTGCAGATTGTTTCTCTATGGTTGGCTTATCTCGCGAGTTCGGTCTGATGACAAATCAAAAAGCGTTGTTTCCCGTTATCATGGTGAATGAAAACGGTGAATCCATCGAAGGTAAAGCATCTGTATCCATCGAAGCTGATGATCTTTGTACCCGTTTTACATCCCGTATAATTACAAATGTGACCATTGAACCCTCTCCATTGTGGATGCAAAACCGTTTGCGTAACAGCGGTATTCGCCCTATTAACAATGTGGTAGACGTGACAAATTACGTTATGTTGGAGCTTGGTCAACCTATGCATGCATATGACTATGACCATGTAAAAGGTCATCAATTAGTGGCAAGACGTGCTCAAAATGGAGAAGTTCTGGTTACACTTGACGGTTCTGAGCGCGAATTGAATGACTCCATGCTCATCATTGCCGATGCGGAACGTCCGGTAGGCGTTGCGGGCATCATGGGCGGTTTTGATAGTGAAGTAACGAATGAAACTACTACGGTCATATTGGAAGCCGCCGTCTTTAACGGCCCGTCTATTCGCCGCACGGCAAAAGCTCTCGGCATGCGTTCCGAGGCATCCGGTCGTTTTGAACGTGGTGTAAATCATAAATACACTGCCTATGCTATCGACAGAGCAGCTCAATTATTACAGCAGATCTGTCCTACTTGTAAAGTTGATGTAGGCGTTATCGATGTATATAAAAATCCTGTAGAACAACGTACCGTTACTTTCACAGTAGAACAAATTAATGACTACTTGGGAACCGATATATCAAAAGATGAAATGGTCCGTATTTTGACAGCTCTTGAGTTTGTGATTACCGAAGAGGGTCATCAATTGTCCGCTCTTGTTCCGACATGGCGCGGAGATGTGACCGTGATGCCTGATATTGCGGAGGAAATTGCTCGTATTCACGGTTATGACAATATTAAACCGACCATTCCTGTTGCGGTACTATCCTCCGGCGGTATGACACCTAAAAAAGCTCTCATTAAAAAGGTGACACATACATTGGCGGATATGGGCATGACTCAAATCATTACCTTTAGCTTCATGCATAAAGACGGGTTAGCCAATATGATGTTGCCTGAAGGTGATAGTCGTTATACAGCGATTCCTATTTTGAATCCTATTTCTGAAGAATTTCCGTATATGCGTACCACATTGGTGCCGGCTGTTATCGAAGCGGCGCAACGAAATATAGCGCAGCAGAACAAGGACCTCTGGTTATTTGAAATTGCAAATGTATATGAACCTAAGACTTTACCGTTAACCGAAGTTCCTCACGAACGTCCTATGGCCTGCGGTATCTTGATGGGCAAGGTAAACCAAGCTAGTTGGAACCAAGCAGAACGCACTACAGATTTCTATGATGTAAAAGGCATCATCGACGGTTTATTGGCTAAGCTTGGTGTCAAGGACTATACTGTTAATCGCGGTACCGAACCATATTTCCATCCTGGAGTAAGCGCTCAATACGTTGTAGACGGCAAAATGATTGCTCAGTATGGTGAATTACATCCCCAAGTGAGCAAGAATTTTGATTTGCCTGGCAAGGTATATATGTTTGAAATCGACTTGGAAGCAGTATTATCTTTGTCGATTCCGCCATTCCGTTATACAGCTTTCAGTAAATTCCCGGGAACCAGTCGCGATCTCGCTATTGTGGCACCCGTATCCGTATCCAGTGATGATGTGTTATCAATCATTACAGAACATGGTGGTGAATATTTAGAAAGTGCATCTATCTTTGATGTGTATGAAGGGGAACATATCGAGGACGGTTACCGCAGTCTTGCGTACAATTTGCAATTCCGCTCTATGGACGGTACGCTGAACGATGACGATATTGATGGTAATATTCAAGCTATTATTGATGCATTAGCAGAAATTAATTGTAGATTACGTTAATCTCAAGCAGTATATTGAAAGGGTTTACCGTATGGTAAACCCTTTTAGTACTATAGTTATACCTTTAGTGAGATAGAAAGGACTCTCCATGGAACTATTGGCTCCTGCCGGTACGATGGAAAATTTTATAGCTGCGTTAGAGGCCGGGGCGGATGCAATTTATCTGGGCGGTAAGGGATTTAATGCACGTGCTCATGCAGCGAATTTTGGTATTGATGAGCTGTCGGAGGCCATCCGTATGGCGCACATATTGGATGTGTCCGTTTATGTTACGGTAAATATCCTGATTGGTGATTCTGAACTTACGGCCCTTGCTGAATATTTGAAGGAGTTAGAGCGTATCGGTGTCGATGCTATCATCGTGCAAGACTTGGCCGTGGCTAAATTAGCACAACAGGTGGCCCCTAAGTTACATCTTCACGGCAGTACGCAGATGACGGCGGCCACACTCGATGCTGTTCGTTTTTATGAAAATCTCGGTTTTACACGTGTCGTGTTGGCGCGAGAATTGAGCCTTTCAGAAATCGAACATATTTGTAAAAACTGCACAGCGGAGATTGAAGTTTTTGTACATGGTGCCTTATGCGTGTGCTATTCCGGGCAATGTTTGATGAGTTCTTTCATCGGCGGACGCAGCGGTAATCGCGGTGCCTGTGCACAGCCTTGTCGTCTACCTTATGAGTTGCTGAATTCGTCGGGAACGAGTTTATTACCGAAGCATGAAGCTTATTTACTGAGTCCCAAGGATTTAAATTATAGCGAGCACATGAATGAATTGGTTGCGGGAGGGGTTACATCGTTTAAGGTGGAAGGCCGCATGAAAAAGGTGTCCTATGTACGCCAGGTTATCGGTATATATCGACATATTCTGGATACGGCTCATATGGAATCATCCGATGCTGATGCATTGGCGGCAGGCTTTAATCGGGGATTTTCTACAGATTATTTAACAGATCATGTAGGAAAATCGATGATGACCGTTGTAGCTCCAAATAATCAGGGAAAACCTATTGGCAAAGCGGTTATAAAAAAGAGACAAGTTCATTTAATTCTGACTGAGCCTATTGAAAAGGGTTCATTACTGAAGGTGATGCAAGCATCGGGAAGCATTACGTATTATCAAATCGATCAAAACTGGTCGGTAATTGATGATAAACATTTTATGGGTAAACCTGATGAAGGCTTTGCAGCAGGACAAGTGTATCTGGCATCTGCACCTAAATCACAAAAGCAGCGTGGTTTACAGGATTTTACGGCAAAACTTGAAGTTCATGGATATCTGACGATCAATGCGGAAACGGAGCGAGCTTTTACAGAACTCACATTCGTTTTGAATGATGGCCGCAGCGTAACCGTATCTAATGAGTTTGAACCGGTATATGCCAATAATAAGCCCACATCATTAGAAAAAGTCACTAACCAGGTGGGACGTTTGGGTAATACATTATTTACATTAGGCTCTATGTCGATTCCTGAGGGACCATATATGTGGCCGGCGAGCGTATTAAATACATTGCGCCGTGATGCTGCAGAGGCTTTGGAATCTTTATTAATTAAGGCTCATGAGGATTCATGGGCTAAATTATCCGTAGAGCCCCGAGATATGTCATCTATGGTGGCTAAACATAGTATTCAATATGAAGGGTCTATCATCAGTGTTCGTGTAGATGAAGTAGAAGGTGTGTCAGCCGCTATCGAAGGGGGCGCCAAGAAAATCATTTTCGGAGGTGATCGCTTACAACGAAAACCTTATGAACCACGTGTTTATGAGCAGGTTTCAAATCTTTGTAAAGAGCATGAGGTTATCTGTGCATTTGCTACACCGCGGGTGATAAAAGATGATGAAGTAGATGCTTATATGAAAACCTTACAAGCTATGGTAGAGGCTAAACCTGATAGCATTTCCATTCATGTGCCGCAGGCATTACTGTGGCTTCGAGATTTAAACTATACCGGAGCCATTGAAGCCGATACGGGTCTCAATATATTTAATCGTTGTGCTTTAACAGTATGGCAGGACTTTAATATGAGCAGTATTGCACCATCTTTGGAATTAACTTTGACACAGTTAGTACAATTGCAAAGGTCTACCATATTGCCCCTGGAGGTGATGGTTCATGGGTATACGGAAATGATGATTTCCGAATACTGCGCTATTGCCGGTTTCGTGGGTACCGGAAAAAAAGAAAATTGTCCTATGCCATGTATTACTGAAGAGTATGCGTTAAGGGATCGAAAAGGGGAAGTTTTTCCGTTGCGTACAGATCCGTATTGTCGTATGCATATCATGAACAGTCATGAGATGGATATGCGTTCTTATGTGCCGGAGTTAATGCGCAAGGGGTTACGTATATTGCGTATTGATGGTCGCCATATGGATTCCAATAGATTACGTAACATCGTAACGGATTATGTGGCTGTGGCTATTCAAAATGGAAAGAAACAGGCTCCTCATAAGAGTATAGGCAAGAATGATACGCCTATTACTCGGGGGCATTATTTTAGAGGTATTTTATAAACGAGGTAGTACATTGTTTAACGAAAATGTATTAGACTTTCACCATATAAAAGAACAATTGCAGCAACATTGCAGTTCCAGTATTGCCAAAGAGTTGGCTATACAGATGGAACCGATGACCGATATAAAAGCGATTCAGGAGAATCTTGATGAAACCGCTGAAGCCGTACGGTCGTTGCAAACCGAGGTGGAACAGCCATTGGGGGGAACGCGTGATATCCGCGAATCCTGTAAGAATAGCCGAAAGGATTTTGTACTCACCCGTGAAGCCTTGTGGGATATTTATTCCACTATAGGGGCTTATAAGCGGATGACGAAGTTCTTTAGAACGAAGTATATGGAGTATCCATTGTTATCTCTTTGGGTGCAGGATATGCCGAATACAGATCGGTTAGAACAGCGTTTCAGACGTGTTTTTGATGATAAAGGGGAATTGCTGGATACGGCATCGCCTAAACTGGCAAGTCTCCGTAATACCATCGTTAAAACACGCGATAAGATCAAGCATGATATACAAGCTATCCTGCATGACAAGGACAATCAAAAGTATTTTCAAGAGGCGATTATCACACAGCGCAATAACCGCTATGTGATTCCTGTAAAGCAAGAATATCGCCAGTATTTTGACGGACTCATTCACGATCGTTCCGCAACGGGTCAGACCTTGTATATCGAGCCGATGCGCTTGGTAAATTTAAATAATGAATTACAGGAGGCTTTGATTGGTGAAGAACAGGAAGTAATACGTATTTATCGTGAACTTTCAGCCCTTGTAAAACAGCATAGTAATGATTTGATGGATGCCTGTGAAAGAGTATCTCATATTGAATTTGTATATGGTAAGGCGAGTCTTGCCATTGCCTATAAAGGTGTACCCGCCGTTTTGAGCACGGATCGAACGGTAAATCTTATGCGCGCCCGTCATCCATTGATTCCTGCCAATATGGTAGTACCAACAAATATTCAATTGGGTACATCATATCGAATCCTTTTGATTACGGGGTCCAATACGGGAGGTAAGACGGTATCACTTAAGACATTGGGCTTATTAAGCCTGATGAATCAATGTGGACTGTTTATTCCCGCTGATCACGGTTCTATGTTGCCGATATTCCATAATATCTTTGCGGATATCGGGGATGAGCAGAGTATTGAGGCCAGTCTCAGTACGTTTTCCGCGCATATGACGCAGGTTATTTCGATCATTAAACATTGCGGGCCTAATGATCTCGTATTACTCGATGAGCTCGGATCCGGTACGGACCCCGAAGAAGGTAGTGCTCTGGCCGTATCTATTTTGGAATTTTTCCGTCAAAAGGGCGCTCTTATGATGGTCAGCACCCATTATAATGAGCTTAAGAATTATGCCTATCATACTGAGGGCATCGAAAATGGACATGTGGAATTTGATGAACGTACATTAAAGCCGACCTATCGTTTACATATCGGTGTAGCCGGCAGCAGTCATGCGTTGAGCATTGCCGCGCGGTTGGGACTTCCTAAGGATATCGTGGCTCGTGCATCGGAGTATAAATCGCAATTCGGCAGTCATGAAATGGAGGAAGTTCTTTCCGATTTGAATGAACAATTGCGTAAGGCATCGGAGCGGGAGCGAGCCCTTAAAAAGGAACTTGATGAAACTCGTCGTATGCGGGGGCAATTGGAAAAGGAAAAGAAACAGTTCAATGAGAAGCGAAAGCAGATTTTAGCCAAGGCACAAGCCGATGCGGAGTCTATGAAACGCAGTTTACGCGTCGAAGGGGAGGCCATTATCAAGCAGTTGAAATCTCAATTCTCTGAAATGAATAAGGATAAGAGACAGTCTGCCATTAATGCGGCTCGTAAGGGGATTTCAAATGTATATGTACCGGATGCACCGGTGGATGACAATCGCAAAAGCTTAACACCGGATACTATTAAAGTCGGTCAGGCCGTATATGTGACGACACTGCGTTCATTAGGAACGGTATTATCCGTTAAGGGCAATCGTGTCAATGTAGATATTAATGGACTTACCGCGACGGTTAAGATTAATGAATTACAATCTGCAACACGAGAAGAAGGACACAAGCTTGAACGTGAACAAAGGGGTGCTATTCCTAAGATGAGAAAGCGTATGGGCGGTTCAGCGGTTCAACGACAAAAAGAGGTGCGTACGGAAATCAATATTCTCGGTCAGACCGTAGATGAAGCGACCGTATCTGTGGGTCGATTTATCGACCAGGCGTTACTGGGCGGTGTCAACCAGGTACGAATTATTCATGGTAAGGGAACAGGTGCATTGCGCGAAGGTGTTCATCAATATTTACGTACATTGCCTCATGTGGCGCATTTTGAAACGGCCGGTTATGATGAAGGCGGTGCAGGTGCTACTAATGTAGTACTTAAATAACTATTATTTAGATTTTTATATCGGTTGTTGATAACAGTTGTGAAAATAAATTTCAGCCTAATAATACATAATATTAATATTGTAATGAAAATGGTAGCGGATGCGTTGAATCCGCTACCATTTTTACATGAAAGAGAGAAAGGGCGGAACACATTGTTCCGCCCTCTGTGACATCTATGACTTATAGTTGCTTTTATAGTCTAACGATCTTTTTTACTGGATTTTTTTGAGTTCTTAGATGAGTGAGATTTTGAGTCTGAAGCCTCCTCTTTAGACGGCTTTTCTTCTTCTTTCACTTTTTCATCTTTCCTTACCCGTTCAGATGATTGTCGAGTTTCTCTCACTTCTTCCTGTTTAGGTGTTTCTTTTACAGGATTTCGGTAACCTTCCTGAATCGCTGACTGTGCGCTGGCAGGGACACTAAAATCGGATACAGGTGTATTGGCAAGTGCATTGCTCATAAATTGTGCCCAGATAATAGCCGGTGTAGTACCGCCTGTGATACCGTGCAATGTTTCCGTACCATAATCATCACCCATCCATACGGCAGCGACTAAGTCAGGCGTATAACCTACGAACCAGGCATCTTTGGAGTCATCTGTAGTACCTGTCTTGCCGGCTACAGGTCGTCCGATTGCTGCATTGCCACCAGTACCGCCATTTATTACGGATTCAAGCATATTGGTTAAAATAGCCGCATCTTTTTCTTCGATAATGCGTTTTTCCTGAATTGAATTTTCCTCTACGATTTGACCGTTTCTGTCTACGATTTTAACGATGGCAGTAGGTTGTACTTTGATACCGCCATTGGCGAGTACACCGTATGCCTGTGCCATTTCGAGAGGCGTTACACCATGTGTTAGACCGCCGATAGCTGTGGACAAGTTGTTATCATTATCAGTGAGAGTAGTAATACCCATATCTTTTGCTAAACGGAGAATCTTAGACATGCCTATTTCATCGGCAATTTTAATAGTCGCTACGTTAACTGAGTGTTGTAGTGCATAGCGATATGTAATCTCGCCGTTGAATTCTTTTTCATAGTTCTGTGGACGCCAACCGTTGAAATCGACCGGACTGTCATCGACGATGGAGCCAGGGGTTTTACCGCTTTGAATCGCCGCCAGGTATACAAACGGTTTCATAGCAGAACCCGGCTGACGTTCCGCCTGTGTCGCACGGTTAAAGGCATCATCACCACGACCACCGACCATGGCTACGATATAACCGTTATGCGGATTCATGGCCACAATGGCACCTTGCGGCTGTTGTAGACCATTTTGATCATTGTAAAAGCTAGGGAGGTTTTGCATAGCTGCGACAGCTGCATTCTGAGCATTCATATCTAACGTTGTATAGATTTTAAGCCCATCTTTATAGATAGCATCATCACCATATTTTTCAGAAACCTGAGAGATAACATAGTTGATAAAGTATGACGCATTTGAATCTTCATGAGCCTGTTCTTGCTTAGCAATCAGTCCTAAATCGGCTTGGCGAGCTTCATCGGCTTGTTCTTGTGTAATATAACCGTATTTAACCATTTGCCCCAATACGATCGCCTGACGTTTTTTACTTTCCTCTAAGTTATTGAAAGGAGAGTAGTAGTTAGGGCTTTGAGGAAGACCGGCAATGAGAGCGGCTTGAGCCAATGTCAAATCCTGTACATCCTTGCCGAAGTATACATGCGATGCGGACTGTACACCATAAGCACCTTGACCGAAGTAAATTTGATTCATATACATTTCAAGAATTTCTTGTTTTGTATAGTTCTGTTCAATTTTTATCGCTAAGAGCGCTTCCGAGATTTTACGTTTCAGTGTTCTGTCTTGTGTTAAGAACATACCTCTGGCAAGTTGCTGTGTAATTGTAGAACCACCTTCAGAAACACCGCTATGAATAATATTAACCCATACGGCACGCAAAATCCCGATTGGGTCAATGCCATGATGGGAATAGAAACGAGAGTCTTCTGTAGCGATGAAAGCATCCTGTAGATCTTTCGGTACATCTTTGAGTGGTACCGGTAATCTGTTTTCCACTGAATGGACTGTAGTGATGAGATTACCGTGAACATCATAAATTTGAGATGATGCAGAAGGTCTTACGTTTGAGACATCCGGTAAATTTGATAGTGTGGCACTGATAAAACCACAACCACCACCCGCTACGATGAGTATTATGAGAAGAGTGATAATCCAAAAGAAACGTTTTCTATTGGTTTTCTTCTGTTCAGAACTGCTGCCGCCTGATGTGCGGCGGCGAGCTCTCGTATTTGAGTTGTTACTCATAGAGTCACCTCTTTTTTCCTTAGTAAATATAACGTAAAATCTATTACGCAGTTGTAAATATTATATCATAAATTGCATCAAACCAATACTATATATAATTGTGAAAGTTTATAGTTAATGGTATACTTATAAAATAGTATTTCTAGGAGGATTGTCATGATTAGTGCTCAAGAACAAGTGCGTCAAATTAAACATGGCGTAGCGGATTTAATTAACGAACAAGATCTCGTAAAAAAAATAGAAAGATCTATCAAGGAGAATAAACCTTTAGTTGTAAAGTTGGGCTTAGATCCAACTGCACCGGATATTCATTTGGGCCATACCGTGCCGCTCCGTAAACTTCGTTTATTCCAAGAGTTCGGTCATCAGGTTGTGATCGTTATCGGCGGCTTCACGGCCCGTATCGGCGATCCGTCCGGTAAAAGTGTAACTCGTCCGCCACTTACGAAAGAGCAGGTGCTGGAAAATGCACAAACATATAAAGCACAGATTTTTAAGGTCTTAGATCCTGAAAAAACCATCGTTCGCGATAACAGTGAATGGTTGGAACAGATGAATTTTGCCGATGTACTTCGCTTGGCTGCTTCTTATACGGTTGCGCGAATGATGGAGCGTGATGATTTCAATAAGCGCTTTAAAGAAGGTCGTCCTATCGGGGTTCATGAGTTCATGTATCCATTGATGCAAGGTCAAGATTCCGTCGCATTACATGCAGATGTTGAATTTGGCGGTACAGACCAAACGTTCAACTTGTTAATGGGCCGTCATCTACAAGAAATAGAAGGTCAAGAACCGCAAGTGGTTATCACGATGCCGTTATTGGAAGGCCTTGATGGCGTTCAAAAAATGAGTAAATCTTTAGGAAACTACATCGGTATCGATGAAGAGCCAAAAGAAATGTACGGCAAAGCAATGTCCATTCCTGATGAATTGATGATGCGTTATTTCATGCTTGTTACCGATATGTCTATCGAAGATCAGGAAGACATGACAACGCGACTTGAATCCGGTGAATTGCATCCTCGTGATGCGAAGATGCAGTTAGCACGCACAATCGTTCGTTTGTACCATGGTGAAGAAGCGGCTTTAGAGGCGGAAGAGGAATTCAAACGCGTATTCCAACAACGCGCTATGCCTACGGATATTCCCGAATATGCTATGGATGCGCCAGCAGCACCAATCTTTGTACCGCAGTTCTGTACAGATGCCGGTTTGACCGCATCCAATGGTGAAGCTCGTCGCTCTATTAAGGCGGGTGCTTTCAAAGTAAATGGTGAAAAATATAGCGAAGAAAATATTACTCTTGAAGACGGCATGATTCTTCAAGTAGGTAAACGCAAATTTGTGAAAATTAAATTTAACTAATTTAACTTAATATATTTAACTAAATTTTAACTTCATATAAAACTGTGATGGGGTGCAGAAAGCCCGTCACAGTTTTTTTCTATCTATGATATTGATATTTTACTATCTATAAGTTAGTGATTATCTTTTACAAGCTAATGTATAATGAAAGTAAATATAAAAATGAACTTGAAACATAAAACCTTAATTCATATACCATAAAGCTAAATATTATTTGTAAGCGGATCATATTGACTTGTAAGAGGATTATATAATATGGATAAAAAATTAACTAACTTTTTAGAGCAGCGGGAACATACTGTTCTTACCGATATTGATGTTATAACTGCGGCAGTAGCTGTACCATTATTAGAAATTGATGGAGAGGATCATGTGGTGTTTACCGTACGTAGCAATACGTTGCGACGTCAACCGGGTGAAATCAGCTTTCCCGGTGGTCACTGTGAACCTAATGATAAAAGCGGTGCTTATGCTGCCATGCGTGAATGCTCTGAGGAACTAGGTATAGGGTTAGATAAAATTGAACTACTTGGTAATTTAGATTGTTTAGTGTCCGCCATAGGTGTAAAACTATATGCCGTAGCAGTACGACTGCATACCGGTCAATTCAAACCGAATATCGATGAGGTAAGTGAGGTGTTTACCGTTCCACTACGGTATCTGTTAGATATGGAACCAACTGTAGGACACCTTGACATAGCTACAAGACCGTTGCGCGATTTTCCGTTCCATTTATTAGAGGGCTACAATATCGATTGGAAAATTAGACAAAACTACTCTGTCTATTTCTATCCCTATAAACAATACACCATATGGGGACTGACTGGGCGGGTACTGAAGAACTTTTTAGATATATATAGGGATATTCATTTACATAATAATGCCCACAAAAATTGACAGATTATAAATTAAGGTATACTATTTATGTGTAAAAGGTTTAATGTGTTGCACTAATTAATTTAGGAGGTTCTCACATGAATCGCGAAACAGCATACGTACTTTGGTTTGATGAATTACAACGTGAAGATGTTAATTTAGTCGGTGGTAAGTCTTCTTCCTTAGGGGAATTGACATCCTCCACTAATGTACCTGTACCTTACGGCTTTGCTACAACGGCTTATGGGTATCGTGAATTTATGAAAGAAACAGGCTTGGAGGATAGAATTCGAGCTGAACTGGATGCTTTGGATGATGTAGAAAACTCTGCATTATTGCGCGAAGTGTGTGCTAAGATTCGCCGTATGATTTGCGAAGAAAAAATGCCTAAGGATTTAGCAAAGGCAATTCGTAAAGCGTATGAAGAATTAGGTAAAAAGGTTAAGGAGAAAGATCCGTTTGTAGCGGTTCGTTCCAGTGCAACTGCTGAAGATTTACCGGATGCGAGTTTTGCCGGTCAACAAGATACGTATCTAAATGTACGCGGTGCCGATGTTATCATTGAGAAAGTAAAAGAATGCTACGCATCTACTTTCACGGACCGCGCAACATATTACCGTGTAAAACAAGGTTTTGACCATATGACGGTCGCGTTGAGTGCCGCTGTTCAGATGATGGTATTCTCTAAAGCCGCCGGCGTTATGTTTACGGTTGATCTTGTAACCGGTGATGATAATAATATTCTTATTGAAGGTTCTTGGGGCCTTGGTGAATATGTTGTACAGGGGACTGTAACGCCCGATAATTTCCGTGTGGATAAAGCAAAAATGAAAATTACGGACCGCATGATCAATGATAAACATGTCCGTCTTGTTCGAAAGGCTGATGGCGACTGCGTTGAAGAGGTTGTTCCAAGCGATGAGGCAAAGGCTCAAGTTATTTCTGATGAGCAGGTATTGGAGCTTGCCGAATATGCGAAAGCAATCGAAAAACATTACGGTTGCTACATGGATATGGAATGGGGCGTTGATGAAAGAAACGGAAAAATTTGGATTCTGCAAGCACGTCCGGAAACCGTTTGGTCCCGTAAGCAGAAATCTGATGCGCCTCAGACTACAGATATGTCAGCAGCAACAGCTAATCGTGATATCGTTGTAAAAGGTCTACCTGCTTCTCCTGGTAATGCAGCAGGTAAGGCTCATGTTATCATCAATCCTGAGGATATCGATGAGTTCAAAGAAGGGGAAATCCTTGTAACTGCTATGACGGCCCCTGACTGGGTTCCGGCTATGAAAAAGGCGAAAGCTATCGTTACCGATGCGGGCGGTATGACCTGTCATGCATCTATCGTCAGCCGTGAGCTCGGTATTCCGTGTATTGTAGGTACCAAGAGCCGCAGTCATGAAGCGACCACATCTATTAAAGACGGTCAGATGATTACGGTTGATGCTACAAATGGTATCGTTTATGACGGTATTGTAGAGGATATCGTCAAGAAACCTGAAGTGCAGGCTTCCGCTGCTGTGGCTACTGAATATGTGCCTGTAACGGGGACTAAGATTTATATGAACTTAGGTGACCCTGACTTAGCTGAAAAATATGGGGTATTACCTTGTGACGGTATCGGTCTTATGCGTGAAGAGTTTATATGGACAACCTTCATTCATGAACATCCGTTACATCTCATTGAAACGGGGCGTAGTGACGTAGCCGTGAATACTTTGGCGGAAGGTATGCGTAAAGTATGTCAGGCGTTGGCGCCTAGACAAGTGGTAGTTCGTTTAAGCGATTTTAAATCCAGTGAATATCGGGACCTTAAAGGCGGAGATAAATACGAGCCTCATGAGTCCAGTGCCTTATTGGGTTGGCGTGGCGCATCTCGCTATTATGATCCAAAATATTTACCAGCTTTTAAATTAGAATTGGAAGCTATTAAAAAAGTACGTAATGAATTTGGATTTAAGAATTTGCAAGTTATGATTCCGTTCTGTCGTACCGTGGAAGAAGCAAAACTTGTAACGGGCTTAATGGCAGAAGAAGGTCTTGTGCGCGGTAAGGATTTTAAGATTTGGCTCATGGCTGAAATTCCTGCCAATATCATCTTGGCTGATCAATTTAATCAATATGTTGATGGGTATTCTATCGGCTCCAATGACTTGACGATGCTTGTTCTCGGTTGTGATCGGGATAATGAAACTGTTCAACATATTTATGATGAGCGGAATCTAGCGGTGCGTAGAGCGATTCATCATCTCATTGAAGTGGCTCATAAGGACGGTAAAACCGTATCTATTTGCGGACAGGCACCAAGCGTATATCCTGAACTTTGTGAATTCCTCGTAAAGAGTGGCATCGATTCTATTTCCGTTAACCCTGATGCAGTGGTTAGTACGAAAAAAATGGTGGCTCAATTGGAACAACGCATCATGTTAGATGCCATGACCGGTCGCGGTCGTCAGGATTCTGATGAATTAGTATGGTAATTTCATAGTTAATATGTGCGGAAATGAGGAGGCTTTCGGGTCTCCTCTTTTTCTGAATGGAAACATAGGATATAATACAGTCAGAGATGAAAGGGGGTTACGGTGTGAAACTGTCGAAACGACAAGAACAAATTGCTCAGATTGTTCGTGAAGAAGGTCCTGTTACGGGTAGTGCAATTGCTGAGCACTTAGAGGTCACAAGATCCGCATTACGGTCAGATTTGGCTGTACTGACTATGCTCGGGGTTCTCGATGCGCGACCTAATGTGGGATATTATTATGTAGGACTTTCAAAGGAAACACAGACGGCGGAACGTCTGAAGTCATTTCGAGTGTCCGATGTGTTATCTCAAGCCGTGGTTGTCAATGATAATACGAATTTATATGATACGATTGTAACATTATTTACAGAGGATGTAGGAACAATTCTTGTCTGTGATGATTCCTATTTAGTCGGTATTGTGTCGCGAAAGGATTTATTACGCGCCTCTATGGGACAAATGGATTCACATACTATGCCTATATCTATGATTATGACCCCTGTGAGCAAAGTAATCGCCGTGGAGCCTACAGATACATTGGTAGAAGCGGCGCAGAAGATGATAGATTATGAGGTGGATTCTTTGCCTGTTGTAGTTCGGGAGGACTCGGGGCATAAGAAACGATTAAAGGTTGTTGGCCGAGTATCGAAAACAACTGTGACAAAAATATTTTTAGAATGTAGTATTCATTGAGGTTTTGAGAATGGTAGAAAAGATTATATATGCGATATCGGATTCCCTCGGGGAAACCGCTGAAGCCGTGGCACGTGCCACAGCCAGTCAGTATGATAAAGAGCAGATTGAAATTGTTAGAATTCCATATATTGACAGTAAGGATCAAATTGATGAAATTATAGCCGATGCAAAAGAAGGCAACCATGTAATTTGTCACACTATTGTATCCGAGTCGTTACGTAAATATTTACATGAGAAGGTGGCTCAATACAAGATTCCGGCTGTGGATATTATGGGTCCCGTTTTAGAGGCGGTAGGTACGGTAGCCACGACTAAGCCTCGTATGACGGCAGGTATGGTTCATAAACTGGACCAGGAATACTTTAAAAAGGTGGAGGCTATTGAATTTGCTGTAAAATATGATGACGGTAAAAATCCGTCGGGCTTTGAAAAGGCGGATATCGTTATCATAGGGGTATCCAGAACAAGTAAAACTCCGCTTTCCATGTTTTTAGCATATAAAAAAATTAAAGCGGCTAACTTGCCGTTGGTACCGGAAGTGCCGTTGCCTGAAGAGTTATTTAAGATTCCGGCAAAGAAAATCGTGGGTCTGATTATAGATCCTTTCAAATTAAATAATATTCGTAGTGAACGGTTGCGCGCTATCGGCTTAGAAGATGAAGCAAATTATGCATCCATTGAGCGTATTCAGGCGGAACTGGAATACGCAAAAGCTGTTATGAGACGTCTACATTGCCAAGTGCTGGACGTATCCAATAAATCTATAGAGGAAACGGCTTCCCTTGTGATGCAACTCATCGATCGTAACCGTGGACTGGAGGGTAAATGAATATACGGGAACAAATAGAGGAGAGAGAAGAACTGCTTTTGTCTCCTTATGCGGCAAAGAGCCGCGATGTCGTTCGAGATGAGGATGAAGCTCCTGATCCGCTTCGCACAGCATTTCAACGTGATCGAGATCGCATCATTCACAGTAAATGTTTTAGACGATTAAAACACAAAACCCAGGTGTATATTGCGCCGGGGGACCATTACCGGACGCGTATGACCCATACATTGGAGGTAGGGCAGATCGGCCGTACCGTAGCCCGTGCATTACGTCTTAATGAAGATTTAGTCGAGGCTATTGCTATGGGACATGATGTGGGTCATACTCCGTTTGGACATGTAGGGGAGTATGCCTTACGCGATATGGTTGGGCATTTTAATCATAATGAACAAAGCTTACGAATGGTGGAAGTATTAGAAAAACATGGAGAACATCAAGGTTTAAATCTTACATCCGCTGTTCGGAACGGTATTTTAGGACATACGGGACCGACGATTCCCGTTACCTTGGAAGGACAAATTATTCGCATTGTAGACCGAATTGCCTATTTGTGTCATGATTTTGATGATGCGCAGCGGGCCGGAATGCTACAGGCGGAGAATTTGCCGTTAGAGGTTCGTGAGCATTTTGGTATGACTCCGTCCAGTATGATTACCGCTATGGTAGAGGATATGGTTCGAGAATCTTTGGATAAACCGGCTATCGCCATGTCAGATACCGTGGAGATGACGATGAATATATTACGTAAGTTTATGTTTAAGCATGTTTATCTGGCTCCGGCTTTGATTCCGGATCGAAGTAAAGCCTCTCATGTGGTTAAAAATCTATTTGTCCATTTTATGGAACATCCGCATGACATGGAGGAATGTACTAATCGGGAAGGATTTTATTCGACCCGTGATGTGGTGGATTATGTAGCGGGTCTTACAGATCAATATGCTATCAAGCTATTTAAGCAGTATTACATTCCTAACATTACTTTGTAATAAAAAAGAAGTTAGTTCATTTGAACTAACTTCTTTTTTAGACTTTGCAGCCTTGAAGAGTACATGTACTTTTTATTTTACGCGCGTGTAATTTTATTAGAACGAAGGCAGCGTGTGCATACATTTACTTTTTTTGTAGCACCGTCTACAACCGCCCGTACTCTTTGAATGTTCGGTTTCCAAGTCTTTCTTGTGCGAATGTGAGAATGACTCACGTTCATGCCGCTAGATGTGGATTTGCCACATACTTCGCAAAGGTTTGCCATAGTTTCCACCTCCAAGCTTAATCTATAACATAACAAAAGTATATTATCATAAAGGTTAGGTTAAAGCAAGTGTTTTATAGTACATATTGCTCTTTTTATGAAATATACTACAATATAAAGTATACTATATATCATATTTTATGATATGACAGGTCTTTTGTACAATGATATGTAAAAATGGATATATCATGCAATCATTTGGAGGTTTAGAGGAGTTCTTATGGATGAAAGTTTAACTACGATTAAAGGCGTAGGTCCGGGTCGGGAGAAACAACTACATAAATTGGGTATTAACAATATTACGTCCTTGTTAACCTATTTCCCTCGTACCTATGAAGATCGACGAACCATCTATAAGATTGGAGATTTAAAAACGGGAATGACCGGTGGTGTTGTTGGTGTAGTATCCGGTATTCAAGAAAAAAGACCGAGGTCCCGTTTATCTATTTTGGATATTGTCATTACTGATGGGACAGGATCGTTAAAAATCGTATTATTTAACCAAGGATATAAAAAGAATTTTTATAAAATCGGACAGCGCCTTTATGTCTATGGAAAGGCCGAGTTTCAATATGGTGCCATGCAGATGAATACTCCTCAAATAGAAAATTTGGGGGAGTTTGCTGAACCGGACCGTGGTATCGTGCCGATTTACGCTCTTGCAGATGGTGTATCCCAATTTGTAGTACGGTCGGCTGTAAGGAATTGGTTTCAATCTCATGAGGCGATGGATGAAATTCTGCCTGAAGAAATTTTATCAAACCATCAGTATATGAATCGTTATGATGCATTTAAAGCGATGCACTTTCCGGAATCTTCGGAGCAGTATGAACTGGCCCGTCACCAATTGGCTTATGAAGAGCTGTTTGTTATGCAGGCAGGTCTTGCGTTGTTGAGAAATAAGGAACAACGGCATAAAGGCTTTAAAATGGAACCGAACGGAGTTTTAATAGAGCGTTGTATTGAAGAACTGCCATTTTCCTTAACCGGAGATCAAGAGCGTGCTTTTCAGGATATTTCCTCGGATATGGAGGATGAAAGACCTATGCAACGTCTGTTACAAGGCGATGTAGGATCGGGTAAGACCGTTGTAGCTACACTGAGTTTGATCAAAGCTGTTGAAAACGGATTCCAGGGGGCGTTGATGGCGCCTACAGAAATTCTGGCGGCTCAACATTATGAAGGTATTCGCAATCTGTGTGATAATTTGGAAATTTCTATTGAACTGTTGACCGGGTCCACGGGTAAAAAAGAGAAAGAGCGTATATATGCGGGGCTGGCCGACGGTACTATTAGTATCGTTGTGGGAACTCATGCACTGATACAGGAAGGCGTACAGTTTTCTAAACTAGGTCTCATCGTCATTGATGAACAACATCGATTTGGTGTCGAACAGAGGGCCAGATTGCAAAAAAAGGGGGAATATCCTCATGTATTGATTATGACCGCTACACCTATACCTCGTACAATGACACTGTCCGTATATGGAGACTTAGCCGTATCTTTAATCAAAGAAATGCCGCCGGGGCGTAAACCGGTCAGAACTTATGTGGTAGATGGTTCGTATACGGAACGATTGCGCACCTTCTTTGGAAAGGAAATGGCAGAAGGCCGACAAGTTTATGTAGTATGTCCTCTCGTAGAGGAATCGGAGAAATTAGATTTACAGGCGGCAGAAGAGTTATATATCGAACTTAAAAATTATTTTTATAAGACTTTCAATGTCGGGCTTATTCATGGGCGGATGAAGCCTGATGAAAAAGAGACCATTATGAATGACTTTTATAATGGTGATATTTCATTGCTCGTATCGACGACTGTTATCGAGGTAGGTGTGAATGTACCGAATGCGACGATTATGTGCATAGAAGGGGCCGAAAGATTCGGTTTATCACAATTACATCAGTTGCGGGGCCGTGTAGGGCGCGGTACAGCACAATCGTACTGTATTTTAGTGAGCGATGCAAAAAATGATTTGACCCGGGAGCGACTTAAACTGATGGAGCAGATACAGGACGGGTTTGAATTGGCGGAACAGGATTTGTTGTTGCGAGGCTCGGGACAACTGTTCGGACTGGTTCAATCCGGATTACCTGATCTGCGGGTCGCCAATATTATTAAGGATATCGACATTCTCGTGAAAGCGCGTCAGGATGTATTACATTATGCCGAGGCTTTTGGCATGGAACGGCTTGAATCAGTTATGAAACCCGAGTTAGAAAAAAGATTTGGTGAAAAATTTTTAAGAATATTGTATAATTAAGAGGTAGAAGTTATAAGTTCATAAGTGGCAATAATATAGATTTTATCTGGCTTTGCCCCTTGTGTAACAGTTCTTCATACCGTATAATAGAACAAACAATTTATTTCTTTCATCTATGGAGGTAACTATGCCACTTATTCATGTAGAGCTCGTTGAAGGGCGTACAAAAGAACAGAAAAAACAGTTAGGTGAAGCTATTACGAAGGCAGCCGTGGAAATCGTTAAGGTTCCGGCAGATGCGGTAAAGGTAATCTTCGTAGATATGAAAAAAGATGATTATATGGAAGGCGGCATTTTGCGGTCTGAACGCTAAAGCTACGACTGTCCTGCCCAGCCCTTCAGGGCTGGGAGGGTCGTAGTTTTGTTTTATTATACGGGAGGGAAATATGAGAAACGATAAATTCGGTATGCGCGGCTTAACTTTCGATGATGTATTGTTAGTGCCTGCTGCATCTGATGTATTACCAAATGAAGTAGAATTGAAAAGTCATTTAACACGTGATATTACATTAAATATCCCGATGATCAGTTCCGGAATGGATACGGTTACCGAATCGAGAATGGCTATTGCTATGGCTCGTGAAGGAGGCCTCGGTGTTATTCATAAAAATATGTCCATAGAGGAACAGGCACATGAAGTAGATAAAGTGAAACGCTCTGAACATGGTGTTATTGTTGATCCTATCTATTTAAGTCCGCAGAATTTGCTTTCAGATGCATCTGAAATTATGGCAAAATATAAAATTTCTGGTGTACCTATAACAGAACATGGTAAACTAGTAGGGATCATAACAAATCGCGATATGAGATTTGAAACTGATTTAACTCGAAAAATCGGTGACTGTATGACGCGGGAAGGGCTTGTAACTGCACCGGAAGGGACATCCCTGGAGTCGGCAAAATCTATTTTAAGTGAACACCGTATAGAAAAACTGCCCCTTGTAGATGGAGATGGTAATTTAAAAGGTTTAATTACCATTAAAGATATTGAGAAAGCCACAAAATATCCGAATGCAGCAAAGGATAGCAACGGCCGTTTGTTGGTCGGTGCTGCCGTAGGTGTATCCAAGGATCTGTATGACCGTTTGGATGCATTAGTGTCTGCTAAGGCGGACGTAATTATCGTCGATACCGCTCATGGCCATTCTGCAGGCGTGCTTCGTACACTTAAGGAGATTAAACAGGCATATCCTCATATTCCCGTCATCGCCGGCAATGTGGCGACAGCGGCCGGTACAGAGGCTCTTATAGAAGCCGGTGCTGATGCTGTTAAGGTTGGGATCGGGCCCGGTTCCATTTGTACTACGCGCGTTATTGCCGGTATAGGCGTACCTCAAATTACAGCTGTATATGAATCGGCACAAGTCGGTCGCCGTTATGGTATTCCTATCATTGCTGACGGAGGAATCAAGTACTCAGGCGATATCGCAAAGGCTATTGCAGCCGGCGCTAATGTGGTCATGATGGGGAATATTTTGGCCGGCACTGATGAAAGTCCCGGAGAAACAGTGATTTATCAAGGGCGATCCTATAAGGTGTATCGTGGTATGGGCAGCTTGGGTGCCATGAAACTGGGCAGTAAAGATCGTTATTTCCAGACAGAGGCTAAGAAGTTGGTCCCTGAAGGAATAGAAGGTCGCGTACCTTATAAAGGTATGTTGACCGATACAATTTTCCAAATGGTTGGTGGTTTGCGTGCGAGCATGGGATACTGCGGATGCCATAACATCCAAGAGATGATTGAGAATACTCAATTCATTCAAATTACGGCGGCGGGATTGAAAGAAAGTCATCCGCATGATGTAAGTATTACAGTGGAAGCACCAAATTATAGTGGTCTATAATGGAGTATTACATTGAGTAAACGTATTTCTGTTTTGTCTGTGCCTATTGATTGTTTAACAATGAATGAGGCGGTTCAACGTATTTTACAACTAACTGCAGAGCCGGGGCTACATTTAGTAGCAACGGCTAATGCAGAAATGGTTATGTTGGCAAATGAAAATCCTACATTGCATACCATATTGAATAATGCTAGTCTTGTCGTACCGGATGGGGCTGGCATTTTATGGGCTGCAGAGCGTAACGGTGAACATGTACCGGAACGTGTGACCGGTGTGGATGTAACGAAGGAATTATTTAAGGTTGCGGCGACTCATCAAATTCCTGTATACTGCTTAGGGGCGGCACCAGGTGTTGCTCAGCGAGCGATTGATAATTTATCTGCTGAAATCGGTCCTTTGAATATTGTCGGAATTCATGATGGATTTTTCGATAGCATAGAAGAACAGAAAATCATAAAAGCCATTGGTGATTCCAAAGCCAAGCTTGTATTTGTTGCTTTAGGTGTTCCAAAACAGGAACAATGGATTTCAGAAAATTTGAGTCATCTCGATGGTGTGGTAGCTATCGGTATCGGAGGATCATTTGATGTTCTGGCCGGTAATATTCCTCGGGCTCCACATTGGATGCAGCAAAATCGACTTGAATGGTTGTATCGATTATATTTAGAACCTAAACGGATCGGCCGAATGTTGGCTATTCCTAAGTTTATGTGGACGGTTATTAGAAATAAATAGAGGAGTGTTGAATTGTGCCTACAGGACCAATTATAAAAGAAGGGTTCCCGCTGATTGGTGCTATGCTCGTTCTTTCAGCGGTATTGGCGTTTTTTGGATATTATATTATCGCTATTATTCCTTTTATCTTGGCTTTATTTTTTATCAATTTCTTCAGAAATCCAAAACGCGTTATCCCTCAAGATCCGGATTTAATTCTATCCCCTGCGGATGGTAAAATCATGGATATTTCAGATGTTTATGAAGATATATATCTACATCGGGAATGTAAAAAAGTTACCATATTCTTATCCGTATTTGACGTACATGCAAACCGAGCACCTATCGGCGGAAAGATTACATATCGTCATTATACGATGGGAAGTTTTTTGCCTGCCTTTAAAGAAGATGTAGGGTTTGAAAATGAACGACATACAATTTGTATCGAAAATGATCGTACTGCTGTATTGGTAACACAAATTGCAGGGCTTTTAGCTCGACGCATCGTATCTTGGACAGATCTTGACAGTATGCTTGAGCGTGGACAATTGTACGGAATGATAAAATTCGGTTCTTGTACTGAGCTGTATATGGACAAGGATGTAGAGTTGTTCGTGGAAAAAGGTCAACATATTACGGGCGGAGATACCGTTATAGGGAGGTTGCGTCATGAATAAGTCTGTTATTCCTAATTTATTTACCGCTGCTAATTTAGCATTTGGTGTTATCAGTATCACTTTCTCTGCTACAGGGAATTCATTTGCGGCAGCTATATGTATTTTGCTTTCTTTGGCCGCAGATGGCCTTGATGGTCGTGTAGCACGTGCATTGCGCGTAGCAGGTCCTATGGGACGCGAATTGGATTCTTTATCCGATGTAGTCGGATTTGGTGTGGCTCCTGCCTATATGTTATATACGAAGGAATTATTCGGTTTAGGATGGGTAGCGTATATACCACTTTTGGCATTTGCCGTTTTGGGAGCCTTTCGCTTAGCTCGTTTTAACATTAAAACTGATGAAGTTCATGGATATTTTGAGGGGTTACCGATTCCTGCGGCCGGCTGTTTGGCGGCAACGTATGTATTGTGTGGTGTGTCGGTGCCTCAGCTTGTGCTTGCGGTAGCCATGATTTGTGTGGGTATTCTCATGGTTAGCGAAGTAAAATATCCTGATTTTAAAGGTCATAGTGCGGTGCGCATTAACTACATCGCAATTGCCGTTACCTTAGTTTTTGTAGTAGCATGTCTCGTGTATGACTGGCATACATGGGCTGTTATGATTTTCGCCGGGTATGTGTTGTTTGGGCTTTGTAACTCGGCCATAAATATAGTGCGTAAATAGGTGTGTGGAGGATATTAGTATGAATTACCTACTGGATCTATTATTGATTCCTATGCAGGTAATAATCGTGATTTATACGATTTATTATTTTGTACTAGCCGTTATTGGTATGTGGCGGTCAGGGGTACATAAAAATTACACGCCGAAGAATTCTTTTGCCATTGTGGTATGTGCACATAATGAGGAAACTGTAGTGGGAGAGCTGGTAAAAAATTTACGTGGCTTGAATTATCCTGATGAACTATATGATATTTTTGTTGTAGCTGATAACTGTACCGATAAGACTGCAGAGGTTGCGGAAGCGGCAGGTGCCAATGTGCATGTGCGCGTCAACAGAGATGAGGTCGGCAAAGGGTATGCCATGGGATGGATGTTTGACCGCGTTGAGAAAATGGATACTCATTATGATGCATTTCTTGTTTTTGATGCCGATAATTTAGTACATCCTCAATTTATGTTAGAAATGAATGATCATTTAGAGAAGGGCGAGTCCGTTATTCAAGGATATCTTAACTCTAAGAATCCTACAGATTCCTGGGTGGCAGGTACATTTTCCATCGCTTTCTGGATGGTTAATCATATGTGGCATTTGGCAAAATATCGGGTTGGCTTATCTACTGCTTTAGGTGGAACCGGCATGTGTATTCGTACGTCTGTTATCAGAGAATACGGGTGGGATTGTAACAGCTTGACGGAAGATATGGAGTTTTCCATGAAATTATTGACTCACGGTGTTCGTACCTGCTGGGCTCATGATGCTATCGTATATGATGAAAAGGTAACGACCATGATGGCATCTTGCAAGCAGCGTTTACGATGGGCACAAGGTCAGTTTGATTGTGCAGGGCGGTATATACCAAAGCTGTTTGCTATAGGCATTAAAACGGGAAATCTTATGATTTTGGACGGTATATTTCAGGTGAGTCAACCGTATTTCTTATTGATGACTACTATATATTTAGTGTTATCTTATATTAATGCGTATATACCTATTTATACCAATATTCTTTATCAGATTTTACCGATGTCTGTATGGACCATTATCGGTGTGGGACAATACCTGTTTCCGCTTGTAGTATTGTTAAAAATTAAGGTGCCGCCTAAGATCTGGCTCTATTATTTGTTATATCCTTTATTTGTATATTCGTGGATTCCCGTTAATATTTTGGGCTTTTTCAGACGGCATAATAAGGTGTGGTCTCATACGCAGCATACACGTGCGGTAGGCTTATATGATGTCAAATTGACTCGTATGGGCGACATGAATAAAAAGAGTAGAAAATAGACTTTTCAGGAGTAGATATGCATATTTTAATGTGTAATGATGACGGTATATTAGCCGGTGGCTTACGTAATTTGGCTGATTATTTAGGACAGTTTTATCGCATTACCGTTGTGGCACCTGCTGTGGAGCAAAGTGCCAAATCACATGCATTGACTACGGAAAATCCTTTAAAGTTAGATGCTTATAATGGCGAGGATGAAAATCCTCGCCTCTATGCACTAACAGGGACTCCGTCGGATTGTATGAAATTCGGTTTGAGTTATTTATTAACGGATGATATACCCGATTTAGTTGTTTCAGGCATTAATCATGGCTTCAATTTAGGTTCCGATGTGCTGTATTCAGGAACAGTATCAGCGGCTATGGAGAGTTGTTTTTACGGTATTCCAGGATTGGCATTATCCGTGGAGCGTTACTCCACGGAAAGAGCGGAAGAGATGCATCCATTTATTCATGATTTGATAGAAAAAATCTATGTGTCCGGTCAGTTTCCGGGATTGTTGAATGTGAACTTTCCACTAAGAGGTGTATGTGATTGGGATCATTTTAAAATAGTGAGTCAAGGCTTACAAACTTATAGTAATATCATTGATGCTCGTATTAATTCGAGAGGTCAGGATTATTACTGGTTAGCCGGTGAACTGGATTATGGTGCGGAGGCTGTTCCGACTGATGTGGAGTATGCTCGAAAGGGTTATATCACTGCTGTAGCTTTGACATGGAAACAACAATCCGATTCGGATATGGAAGCTGTTCAAAAAATTTTATATAAAAAATAAAAATATATTGACATCATTTGGGCGTTTAGGTATAATTACAAATGTTCCGAAATGCCGGAGTGGCGGAATGGCAGACGCACTTGACTCAAAATCAAGCGGGTAACACCGTGTGGGTTCAAGTCCCACCTCCGGCACCAAACTTAGGCGGTAAGGCTTTATGTCTTGCCGCCTATTTTTATATATTAAATTCTTATATATTTCATTGGATTTATTAGTTCTTATTAGTTTTTATGTTAAATGCTTTAGTTTGAATTTAATGAGGAGTATTTATGGATCAGGCAATTTTAGATTATATTAATACGTTAATAATGATGCCGACTGTGGAGCGTCGTGTATCAGAGGTTCAAACACCTATGTCGTTAAAGTTATTAGCAACAGTACCTTTAAATGAAGGCGTTAATCAATGTCAGGGGTTTTGTTATAATTCGAAGAAAGATGTGTTCGTGTTAGCATGCATTAACGAAGAGAGTACAAAACAGATTATTTATGAATTGGATCCGAGCAATTTTAACGTCGTTAATCGTTATGAATATAAAGATAAAAATAATTTAGGACACATGAATACATTGACCTATAATCCGAAGACGAATAAGCTCTATACTACCAATGCGATAGTTAATGGTTATATGGTGACGCCCATCAATGCGGATACATTAGAGGTGGAAAGTCCGATCAAACTGAGTGATAAAGTTTTTAATCTGGCTTATGATACTGAATTGAATCAATTTGTATCCATTTTACCTTTAACCAATACATATCGAACTATTAATTATTATGATGCACGGTTTAAACGATTACGTTCTGCTAGAATCAATGCCCAACATAGCAATCTAAATAATAATGGGGCTTATGCTCATAATGGCAGTACCATTTTTACAACTTTGTCGTCATTTGTTTTTGTAAATAAAGGCGGTGATGTTCAAAGTATTATGCCATATACCAGCGGTATGGAGGTTGAAGATATGGATTATCGGAAGGGGATCATGTATGTAGCCGTAAATTATAAGGGAAAGGTGCAGATTTACGGAGTTCCTAAATTACCGTTCGATACACGGGCATAATCTATTGCTATATTCGGATATGTTGATAATCGATTATCTAGTTTATATAATAATTAGTAATATATAGATTTACATATTGCTATGGATTTATTTTATATTTTATGATTGCCTCATAGAATTAACTTTGTTATAATGAACGGGTCAGATATATTATAGGTATTATGAATATAAGATGATCTGACACCATATAAATTTCGATCCTGTTGTACCAATGGGGTCGGAATTTTTTTTTCTTCTATTATACGTGTATAATAAAATTATTAGTGTATATAGGAGGCATATATGAGGCTAGGTAATGATATTATTGAAATTAAACGTATTACCGATGCGATTAATAAATCTGACCGGTTTCTTGAACGTCTATTTACAGAGGCTGAAATAGCATATTGTGAAAGTCGTAATAAAGGCAAATATGAATCTTATGCGGGCATATATACGGCAAAAGAGGCTTTTCTGAAGGCCTTAGGAACCGGATTGCGCAGAGGTTCCTGGTTAGATATAGAAATAGCCCATGATAAGTTAGGGGCACCTTTCATTCGTTTACAAGGTGTATTTAAGGAAATATATGATGAGAAAGGGTACAAGAATATTCTCGTATCTATCAGTCATTGCCAATCATATGCGATGAGTACGGTTATTTTTGAAGGAGATTAGCATGCACATATTGACGCGAGAAGATGCACAATATATTGATCAAGTTGTTCCTACCACTTTTGATATTCCTTTAGAGCTATTAATGGAAAATGCCGGCAGAGGTCTCGTAGATGCCTTGTGGGGAAATTATGATTTGCTTCAGCTGGATGAAAACAACATGCAGGGGCGCTTTGTGTTATTCCTTTGCGGTTGCGGTAATAATGGTACGGATGGACTGGTTGCGGCACGTCATCTTATGGAGCAAGGTGTACCTGTACGCGTTGTACTTTGTGGGAATCCTGATAAGGGAAGTACTCTCTTTCAGAGTCAGTTAAAGCGATGTAAGACCATCGGATGCAGCGTGGAGGTATACGATGATTTTAATGACTGGAGTCAGGCCGTCGTTGTTGTGGAGGGCTTGGTAGGTACCGGACTGGAAGGTGCTTTACGAAGTTCGACAATAGAGATTTTGCATGATATTGATATCATGAGAACTCAATATGGATTTGATGTATGGGCTATTGATGTGCCTGCCGGCTTGGATGTGACAACGGGTCAGATTTCTGAAGGTACTTTAGCTTGTGATTATACGGTTACCTTCGGTGCAATGAAGCAGGGGCTGTTGCTTTATCCGGGAAAAAATGTCGGAGGAGTTTGTATCGTTGCTCCTCTAGGGGTTCCATGGCAACAGATGATAGTGGATAGATATCAAACATTTACCATTGATAACGAATTAGCTGAGCTATTAATAGAGTATCGGCCCGATACGGCTCATAAAGGTGTAAACGGTAATTTGCTCATTATCGGCGGATCAGGGGATATGGTCGGGGCCCCCATGTTGGCCGGTGAAGCGGCTGTTCATAGCGGTGCAGGTAAGACTACCTTGGCTGTACCTGAAAAGATACAGAAAATTGTGCAAGGCCGCATTATTCCAGAAGTTATGGTTACCTCTATAACGGCTGATATAAGCGGTTTATGTCATCAACGTAATGTTGTTGCCATCGGTCCGGGCTTGGGACGTACCGGTGAAGTAAAAACACTCGTCCAATCTGTACTTACTATGTGTGATAATCCTTTGGTGATTGATGCAGATGCATTATACGCAATGGGGCATATAGGTATTGTAAATCAAGAGGCCGTGGTATCAGGTGATCTTAATAAGTTATACTCCGTGTCAAAATCAATACCATCATGTGTGATGACGCCTCATCTGGGTGAATTCAGTCGCCTTATCAATATGCCTGTCAAGTGGATTGAACGTAATTACGTAATAGTGGCTCGAGCTTTTGCAATGGCCCATAATGTTGTTCTTGTGCTGAAAGGTATACCATCTTTGGTGGCGTTACCGGATGGAACTGTATATATCAATACTATTGGAAATTCCGGAATGGGAACAGGTGGTATGGGTGATGTATTAACAGGGGTTATTTCCGCTTTTATCAGTCAAGGTTATTCATTGCAGGATAGTGCTGTATTAGGAGTTTATGTACATAGCCGCAGTGCCGATCTCTTATTTGATAACAGGCCTTGGGGGTATACGCCGAGTGACGTAAGTCTCCATATCGGACAAGTTATTGGTGAATTGTTGGGAGAACGGAAATGACATATAAAATACAACGCTTATTGGCCTTTTTGTTGCTTTTATGTATTCCTGTTTTTGCCATTGCCGGATGTAAGTCGACAGATGTCGCCAATGCGACAAGCAATACCGTAACAACATCTAAGGAATATTCAATTGATACGAAAACGACGACACCTGAGGGACATCTTGATATATATATGCTCGATATCGGTCAAGGTGATGCCATTTTACTCAAAATAGGTGATGAGTACAGTATGATTGATACCGGTGATATAGAACATCGTGAGAATATCGTGGCTCAACTGAAATCAATGGGGGTTACAAAGCTTAAAAATGTAATTATTACCCATCCTCATGCAGATCATATGGGCGGATTTTTGGCAATTACGAAAGCAATGCCTATTGAGCATGTTTATGATGACGGTATCGCCGTAGATAACAATATGTATAAAACCTATGAACGCTGGATTGAAAAAAATAAGATTCAACGCTCGACTTTAAAAAATGGTGATGTGGTGGATTTTGGACATGGGGCGGTCTTTGTAGTTTATGCACCGTGGAATGAAATGCTTACCGATAAAAAAGGAGAGCCGGATCTTAATAATAATTCGATTGTAGGAAAATTGATTTTCGGCAAATTTTCAATGCTCTTTACGGGAGATGCAGAAATACAAGAAGAGAAAAAATTGGTAAAAGAACTGAATTCCAAGCTTTTTGCACGTATTTTGAAGGTAGGACATCACGGATCTCGCACGAGCAGTTCAAAAGATTTTTTGAAATCTATCAAGCCAGAGAGTGCATTAATCTCAAATGGCATGTATAATAAGTATGGTCATCCTCACGATGTGACATTGCGTCGCTTGCAGGAAAACAATATTGCTATTTACCGTACGGATACGATGGGACGTATCCACATCAGTACGGATGGGAATGAATGGCAAATTACTACAGAGAGGTAGGATTGATTTTGATTTGTAGAATACAATTCTTATGATGTGTTTTACATAAGGGTTCTATGTATAATCAATATACTAGTCTTCATCTTTGTATGAAATAATCTATTTATAATCTAATATTAGTTTATCGATAGATTGGAACGATGAGACTTTGATAGACAAAGCTTTCGTCGGCTCATCTCTATGGTTTGGACACAATGTATGTCAGTTAGATTGGAGTGAATGTATTGCGTAAACTATTTTTTATTTGCCTTGCAGTCTTGATGGCTATACCCCTGTTATTGACTCAGGCAAAGGCGGCTAATCTTGAGGATGCTCGATGGGTGACAAGAACGGATGCACCAGCACCATACGTACGTATAGTTATGGATTTATCCACGCCTGTAAAAGCGTCCGCATCGATTAGCAAGGATGGGAAAACGACGACGGTCACCTTGAAAAACACCAAGTTGAAAACAGCGAAACGGAATATTACGATGGATTCCAGTATTGCTAATTCAGCTCAATTTTCTCAAGTGGGTAAAGACGTAACCGTAACGATTACAACACCTTCTGCCCTTGATACGGGTGATGTAAAAGTCTTTTCCTTGAAAAAAGATACGGTTAATAAGAAGCCGTATCGCATCGTTGTAGATGTACAAAAGAAAGGGATCGCATCTAAGCCTGCTTATTATGGCAAGAAGCCGTCACCTTCCGCACATCCGGCAAAGAATTTGCCTGGTGGTTCCGGTAAGTACTCTACATCGGGAGGTCTTTCCGGTAAAACTATTACTATCGATCCAGGTCATGGTGGTAGTGATCCGGGTGCTATCGGTCCTCATGGGGTACAAGAGAAGAATATCACATTGCCGGTTTCCAAATATTTGAAAGCCGCTTTGGAATCTCGTGGTGCCAAGGTTGTTATGACTCGTACATCCGATGTGGATGTATATGGTCCTAATGCGAGCGGTGTTGATGAATTGGGTGCTCGTGTTAATGTTGCGAATGCTAATAATTCCGATGCATTGGTTAGTGTTCATATCAATTCGTTTAATAATCCAAGTGTTGGTGGTATTGCAACATACTATTATAGTAAGACTGGTAATGACTTGCGATTGGCTCAAAAGGTACAATCTCAAATTGCTAATGCTCCTGGTTTTGGCGGAGATCGCGGCAGTCAAGAAGGCAACTTATATGTATTGAGACATTCTAATATGCCTGCAATTCTTGTTGAACTCGGTTTCATTTCAAATCCTAATGAAGAAAAGGCATTACAATCGCCACAAACACAAGAGGATTTTGCAAAACGCATTGCCAATGGTATTGCGAGCTACTTTGGAGGTTAATGGATGAAGTTACGTAAGCAAGTTTTATCGATCCTCTGTATTGGCATTCTCGCTTTTGCTGCAGGCTGTGGACCGGAACAATCACCGACTCCAGGTAAAAGTGAACCTGTACAGGAGTCAAAGATAAATAAGGATGCAGAAACAACAAAAACATCGAATGAGAAGGTAAAAATGGTATTCTATGTTCCTACGGAAGATGGCTCCGGTGTCAAACAGAAAACTGTTGATACGGAAGCTAATAAGGTAACTCCAAAAGCAGCATTACTTGCAATGCTGGAATCCGATCGAGCGCAACAGTATCCGGTATTCTCCAAGGATGTGGAAATCAATTCTGTTACGGTCAAGAACGGTATTGCTTCTGTTGAGGTCAATAAAGCCTTTGTTGCAGCCAAAGGTGGAGATTTAACAGTTAAATTACAAATGGCGGCGATTGTTAATACGTTGACGTCATTTGATAATATTAACGGTGTTCTCTTTGTATCCGACGGGAAAAAGGTGGATACGATAGGCGGTTTTGATACAAGCGAACCGGTAAAACGAATGAATGATCTTATTAAAAAATAATAGGAATCAGCACAAAATAGCAGGCAGTCGATAACATATCGACTGCCTGCTATTTTTGTTGACTTTATTATATGTTACAATACAAAGAGTACAATAATCGGAAATTAGGTGATGGGATGCAATTAAAACAGATAGGAGAATTTAATTTCATATGTCATATTCAGAGTGATACCATTTATAATCCGGATACGGTAATTCAAGGTATTGGTGATGATTGTGCCATTTACAATACTTCTGAGCATGTGAATCAGTTAATCAGTACGGATACAATGGTGGAAGGGATTCATTTCAGCTTTCACTATATGATGCCCTATGATGTGGGATATCGCCTCATGTCAGCTAATTTAAGTGATATTGCTGCAATGGGGGGAACGCCTAAGCAAGTGGTTTTGTCTGTAGCTGCACCGGATTATATAGATACGGATATATTGGATGAAATCTATAGAGGTATTAAAGATCAATGTAAGAAGTATGGCGTTAATATACTAGGTGGCGATACAGTACGTATCGAAGGACCTATGGTTTGGACAGTAACCATCATCGGTGAAGTACCGCAAGGATGTGCCGTATTACGTAGCGGAGCTCAAATCAGCGATGTGGTGGGCGTGACCAATTATTTAGGATATGCCGCCACCGGATTGAGTGCACTTATGTATTCACTAGATGGATATACTATGACCAAGATCGGGCATCAACGGCCGGAACCACAGGTTTTCTTGGGACAGAGATTACGAGACCTTGGGGTTCACAGTATGAATGATATCAGTGATGGTCTTGCCAGTGAGCTTAATGAAATTGCATCGGCCAGCTCGGTATCTATTGTTATTGAGGAAAAGGCGATTCCCTTACATGCGGAAACATATGCCTTAGCTGAACATCTACAGACTAATCCCGTGGATTATGCACTGTATGGAGGGGAAGATTTTCAGCTTGTCTTTACTGCACCGAAATCTTTAGTTCCTCAATTACAGGATATGGACGGTATTTCATTAATTGGTGAAGTGTTGTCGGGACCGACCGTTGTACAGATGGTAACGCCGGATAAAACGGTTAAAACTATTGAAGCGAAAGGATATAATCATTTTCATGAATCATAAAGCGCGGGTTCGATTAGAAACTCATTCGGTAAAAGATACACAGGATTTTGGTAAAAACTTGGGGAAATGGTTAAGTAAAAAAAGAGATCCGTTATGCGTAGCACTCGTCGGCGATCTGGGTACAGGCAAGACTCATTTGGCGCAAGGGATTGCTCAGGGATTCGGTGTAACGGAAGAGATTACAAGTCCTACCTTTGCAATTATGAATACATATACCGCAGAGTCCGGTCCCTTATATCATTTTGATGTGTATCGTTTAGACGATGTAAGTGAACTTGAAAACATCGGATTTTATGAATATACAGAGGAGCAGATCTCTATTGTAGAATGGGCGGACAAGTTTCGTGATGAATTACCGGATGAAACTTTGTGGATTAATTTAAAGACCATCGATGATATGAGTCGCTCGATTATACTTGATAGCGATCATCTTGAAGTGGATGATTTGGTGGAGATAGGAGGCCATTATGTGGTTGGGAATTGAAACGAGCTCTCTTGTTTCCAGTGTTGCATTAATGGATGAAGAACACCTTGTGGGGGAACTAACCGTACAAGCCGGATTGACTCATTCCGAACAGTTGGTGCCGCATATCGATATGCTTTTACAATCGACACAGGTGACAAAAGATATGTTGAAAGGAATAATGGTTAGTATCGGGCCCGGATCTTTTACGGGGCTGCGAATCGGTATGGGAACAGCGAAGGCGATGGCCTATGCCTTGCAGATTCCCTTGTATGGCGTTATGACTATGGATAGTCTGGCTCATAATATTCCATATACGGATTATACAATCTGTACTGTTGTGGACGCCCAAAAAAAACATGTCTATGCAGCCCTATACCATTATGAGGCAAATCGTTTACTTCGCATCGAAGATCCTTTTGTTGTTGAAGCTGCAAATTTGATTAATCGTTTTAGAGATTATAAGGAGAAGGTTATTTTCATCGGGGACGGTATCAAGCGTATCGAAAAACTGTTAGATGAAAGTGATTCAAACTGCACGATTGCCGATATAATGAGAAGGATTCCTAAGGCGAGCTCCTTATTGTTGGCCGGAAAAGAATTGGCGCGTAAGAATCTTATATCGGATCCGATGGATATGGTGCCTTATTATATCCGTCGCTCCGAGGCTGAGGTTTTATGGGAGGAACGCCATAAGGATAACCAGGATATGCTATCTCAAAATCCTTCTGTTATCGTGACGGAAGCGGCAGGGGCAGAATGATGGATATTCGAATGGCTACCATAGAAGATGCACAGGCTATCTATGAAATTGAACAGGTATCTTTTTCTGTTCCATGGAGCTTAGAGTCTGTTACGTCTGAGTTGGACAAAACATCGAATAAGCTGTATATGGTGCTGATAGAAAATGACCGAATTATCGGATATGGCGGTGTTTGGCTTATTTATGATGAAGGACAGATTACGAATATCGCCATTATCCCCGAAGCTCGGTGCAAGGGCTACGGTACTCAATTGATGGAACGTTTAATTGATGCATGTGTTAAGCGAGGGATGCAGGAAATCTTTCTGGAGGTCCGAATTTCAAACTTATCGGCCTTGGCTATGTATAGAAATTTAGGATTTACTGTAAAGGGTATACGCAAAGACTATTATTCGGAACCTAAGGAAGATGCATATATCATGTCTCTCGTTACAAAGGAAATATAATGAGTATATATACATTAGCATTGGAAAGCAGCTGTGATGAAACATCGGCGGCAGTCCTCAAAGATGGTCGCACCGTTTTATCGAATGTTATATCCAGTCAAATTCCAATACATAGAAAATTTGGCGGCGTTGTACCTGAAATTGCTTCCCGCCATCATATCGAACAGGTAATCCCCGTCATTGATCAGGCCTTAAAAGATGCAAAGATTACTTTGAAAGACATTGATCATATCGGTGTGACATATGGTCCCGGACTGGTTGGTGCTTTGCTGGTCGGTGTTGCAGCGGCAAAGGGATTATCCTTTGCAACAGGAATCCCCTTGGTGCCGGTACATCATATGGAAGGGCATATTTTTGCTAATTTTCTTGCCAATCCTGATCTGGAACCGCCGTTTTTAAGTCTCGTTGTATCCGGTGGACATACGATGCTCGTTCATGTGAAAGGGTATGAAGAATTTTATATTTTAGGACAAACCCGGGATGATGCAGCGGGCGAGGCGTTTGATAAAATTGCTCGCGTAATGGGTTTTCCTTATCCCGGAGGACCTCATATCGATGCTCTTGCCGTTACAGGCGATGAAAATGCTGTTGAGTTTCCGAAGGCTTTGAGCGAACCCGGAAATTTTGAATTCAGTTTTAGCGGTTTAAAGTCTGCGGTCCTCAATTATCTCAACAGCAAACAGCAGAAAGACGAGCCTGTTAACCAAGCGGATGTGGCGGCATCCTTTCAAAAAGCCATCGTTGATGTACTGGTGGAAAAGACGAAGGATGCGGCACATACATTGGGGGAAACTCGCATCACTATTGCCGGCGGAGTATCCGCAAATAAAGGTTTGCAGAGCGCATTAGAAAACATGTGTCACAAGGAAGGGTTCCTTTATTATAAACCTAACAAGATTTTATCCACGGATAATGCGGCTATGATTGGATGTAGAGCCTATTATATGGCTAAGGCCGGGAAATTCAGCGATCTTACATTAAATGCGAAACCGAGTGTTGAAATAGGTTATGTGTCTTGGAAAGAGGATTAATTGTGGATATCGATCAGGATATTTTGAATGAAACCCCATTGGGACCATCACAAACAGCATTACTTGAGCATATCAGCACACTTATATCCTTTGGCGAATCTGTAACCCGTCAAAGGATACAGATTTTTACGCCACTTTTAAAATCCTATTATGAGGACATCCATAAGGACGGTATTAATATGCTCTGTATCATGCGTAATGATACGGAGATTGTGACGCGTCGGACAAAGAGTTCCTATTTATGGCGGAATATGTTTGATAAGGGGTGCCCTCAATGTGGAACCGCTGAAGCAAGCCGCGAACATGTTTTTCCCATTGTTGATAATGGGGGGCGGATCATCGGAGGTATTTCATTTACCTTATCTACCTCCGTTCAACCTGATCAATTTGAACGGGAGTATATATTATCGGATACGATGCATCGGCTCATGTTGACTGCGACAGATGAACAGATACAGTTCTATGAACCTATATCGTATCTGGACGGACTTATCATATTTGATCATACTAATACAATTATTTACGGCAATGAAGCCGCCTTACAGCTGGTCGATATATTGGGATTTAATCGTCGTCTCATCGGTTCATCAATTTACGGGGGGGCCTTAAAAATCTCCGCTATACAGCAGGTATTAGAGAACAGGACTGTATACACCAGTGAAGAAATCTATCAAGATATGGTCATTCGTCAGCATATGATTCCTATCACCATGGGTCGTAATGAAACGAGGTGTTTTTTAGTTCTCCATGATTGCACCCATGAAAGTAAACAGCAGCAGGAGTTGCTCGTAAAAAATTCTATCATTAAAGAAATTCACCATCGTGTAAAAAATAATCTGCAGACGGTAGCCGGGCTTTTGCGTATGGAGGCCCGCCGGTCGAATTTACCGGAAGTAAAACAAGCTTTGCAGGAAGGAATCAATCGCATTGAAAGCATGGCATTAGTTCATGATATAGTGTCACATTATGATGAGGATTATATCGGTGTACGTTCCATATATGATGAGTTGTGTCGATTGCTAAGACTCAGTATGGTCCGTCATAATCAAATGGTAACCTTTACTTATGAGGGAGCAGATATATTAATTTCCTCATATGTGGCGAGTTATGTGTCACTCATTATTAATGAATTGATTACCAATAGTCTGGAACATGGTTTAGACGGTGAAAGCGGAAATATTCATTTAGCCGTTGATGAAACGGATGATGACATCATCATGACCTTCAGTGACGACGGTCGTGGATTGCCGGAAGATTTCGATATAGTTTCTAATAAGCGATTAGGATTGACAATTATTAATAATCTGGTCACCCATGAATTAAAAGGATCTTTACGCATAGCGAATTCACAAAAAGGTGTGACTGTTACGATTCATATGAAAAAGGAGAAATAAATGCGCATAGCTATTGTAGACGATGAATCCCTTATTCGTATGGATTTACGGGATATATTGGAGTCTCAAGGCCATGAAGTGGTAGGGGAAGGCTCCAATGGAATAGAAGCGATTCAATTATGCAAAGATCATCATCCTGACATTATTTTAATGGATGTAAAAATGCCTGAGTTGGACGGTATCGAGGCGGCCCGACAAATCGGTTTTCATCATTATGCACCGGTTGTGTTACTCACGAGTTATAGCCAACAGGATTTAATTGATAAAGCCCGTGAATCGGGGGTGTACGGTTATTTAATCAAACCGTTGCGGGAGGATCAGTTGATGCCTACCTTGGAAATGGCGTTAGGACGTTTTAAATCCGATGAAAGCTTAAGGAGGCAGATGGTTCAATTGGAACAATCCTTGGAAGAGCGCAAGCTTATTCAAAGAGGGACGGGCATTCTTATGGAGCTATATAAAATTTCCGAGGAAGAAGCCTATGGACGTATACGAAGCCTAAGTATGAAGCAACATATGTCTATAGTAAAAACCTGTCAATGTATTATTGAACAAGTTAATAAATCAGGAAAAACCTAAATAGTCAAAAAATCAAAATAAAGTCTTGCAATTATTTTAAGTTAGGTTATAATAATACTTGTAATTAGCACTCGATGTCTTTGAGTGCTAACAGGTGAATGAGATAAAAAAGGAGTGACATCATATGTTAAAACCATTAGCTGATCGTGTTGTTATTCGTTTAGTAGAAAAAGAGGAAAAAACGAAGAGCGGTATTTTTCTTCCCGATACAGCAAAAGAAAAACCTCAAGAAGGTGAAGTCGTAGCTGTAGGTTCCGGTAAACTATGTGACAATGGTCAACGTGTAGCTCCGGAAGTTAAGGTTGGCGACCATGTTATGTTCGCGAAATATGCCGGTAGCGAGTTAGAAATCGACGGCGCTACTCACTTGATTATCAGTGAACGCGATATTCTAGCAATATTATAATAGGTTAAAATAATAGGTTAAATATTTATTAGAAGCGTTATATTTGAGTATTCATATAGCGCTTTCACAGATATATATTTCTATTGCATTGGATAGTCCAATTATGTAGGAGGTAATACATATGGCAAAAGAAATCTTGTTTAACGAAGAAGCTCGTCGCGCTTTAGGCCGCGGCGTTGATCAATTGGCAGATGCTGTAAAGGTTACATTGGGACCTAAAGGCCGCAATGTGGTATTAGATAAAAAATTCGGTTCTCCCACAATTACAAATGACGGTGTAACGATTGCCCGCGATATTGAGTTACCGGATCCATTTGAAAATATGGGGGCTCAACTGGTAAAAGAAGTTGCTACCAAAACTAATGATGTAGCAGGGGACGGTACTACGACTGCCACGGTATTGGCTCAAGCCATGATTCAAGAAGGTATGCGTAATGTAGCAGCCGGTGCTAATCCGATGATTTTGAAAAAAGGTATTGAAACCGCTGTAAAAACATTGGTGGATGAAATCAAAAAACGCTCCATCAAAGTTTCCGGAAAAGCGGAAATCGCTCAAGTTGCAAGCGTATCCGCTGCAGATGAAGAAATCGGCGGTTTGATTGCGGAAGCAATGGAAAAAGTCGGTAACGACGGCGTTATCACTGTTGAAGAATCCAAAGGTTTACAAACGGCTTTAAACGTAGTAGAAGGTATGCAATTTGACCGTGGTTACATTTCTCCATACATGGTAACCGATCCTGACCGTATGGAAGCTGTTATGGATAATCCATATATCTTGATTACGGATCGTAAGATCGGTGCTATTGCGGATATGTTACCAACACTTGAAAAAGTGGTAAAAGTAGGTAAAGAACTTCTTATTATCGCTGAAGATGTAGAAGGTGAAGCATTGGCTACATTGGTAGTAAACAGATTGCGTGGTACATTTAAAGCGGTAGCTGTTAAGGCTCCTGGCTTTGGCGACCGTCGTAAAGCTATGCTTGAAGATATCGCTATCTTAACAGGTGGTACCGTAATCACTGAAGATATGGGGCGTAAACTTGACTCCGTAGAGCTTGAAGATCTTGGTACAGCTCGTCAGGTTCGCATCAGTAAAGATGAAACGACGATTATCGATGGCGTAGGTGATAAGGACGCAATCGCTCAACGTGTTAGCCAAATCCGTGCACAATTGGAAGAAACGACTTCCGAATTTGACCGTGAAAAATTACAGGAACGTCTTGCTAAATTGTCCGGCGGTGTAGCTGTTATCGAAGTAGGTGCTGCTACAGAAGTTGAAATGAAAGATAAAAAACTCCGCATCGAAGATGCATTGAATGCCACACGTGCCGCTGTTGAAGAAGGTATCGTAGCCGGTGGCGGTACCACATTCATCGATATCATCCCTGCATTGAATACATTGGAAGCGACCGGTGATGTTCAGACTGGTATTAACCTTGTAAAACGCGCTGTAGAGGAACCAGTTCGCCAAATCGCATACAATGCAGGCCTTGAAGGCTCCGTGGTCGTTGAAAAGGTTAAAAATACAGAGGCAGGTATCGGTTTCAATGCATTGACTGAAGAATATGTAGATATGGTAAAATCCGGTATCGTTGATCCTGCGAAGGTGACACGTTCAGCACTTCAAAATGCTGCATCTATCGCATCATTAGTTTTGACTACAGAAACTATTGTTGCTGATAAGGTAGATGAAAATGCTGCAGCACCTGCAATGCCTCCTATGGGTGGTATGGGCGGTATGATGTAATCAGCTGCTAAAACTTTCTAGTCAATTTTACAATAACCCTAATGAATTAAGATTTCTATACTCTTAAATTCATTAGGGTTATTTTTGATTTTCGATGTATTAGTCGAATAATTTTGATTGTAAATTCTTGCGTTAATAATTAACATCGATAAAATTGATTTTGAAAGGTTAGTATGTTATAATTCTATAGAATTTTATATGAGTCTTGTTTGACAAGTAGCACTATTTTAATATATACTTTGTATATTGAAATTTATCTATATAATAGAGAAAGAGGTGTTACTGTGTTAAACTTTATATTCAAAAGTAAACCTAATTATATTAACTTTGGCTTGTTTATCTATCGATTAGCATTGGGGATTTCCATGTTTTATCATGGCTATTTAAAATGGCTTAACGGCTCTCAAGGATTATACAAGGTAGGTGCCATGCTGGCTCCTTTAGGTGTATCCGGCGGCTATGAAATGCTGGGAACTGCGGCTGCACTTGCTGAAATAATTGGCGGTATTCTTATTGCGGTAGGATTATTTACACGTATTGGTGCTATTCTGCTTGTAGGCACTTTAGCAACGGCTACCATTATTAATCTGAACGGCAGTTTCTTTGGCTGGGACTATCCGTCTCAACTTGGTTTCGGAGCCATTATGTTGTTCTTTGCCGGTGCAGGTCGCTATAGTTTAGATAAAGCTTTATTTAAATAATAATTGGGATATAAAGGCTCATCATTTTGATGAGCCTTTTATTTTATAGAGAGGTTATTATGAATACGAAAACAGTTCCGTTTACAGCTGAACAGTTGGAAGCCATTATCGCTGACTATCCAACACCTTTCCACATCTATGATGAGGAAGGCATTATTAACAATATGAAATCTTTCATCCATGCATTTTCCTGGAACAAGGGGTTCAAACAGTACTTTGCCGTAAAAGCTACCCCGAATCCATATATTATGCGACTGTTGCAAAATTTGGGTGTCGGTGCGGATTGTTCCTCGTTGGCGGAGTTATTGCTGTGTGAAAAGGTGGGCATAAAGGGTCACGATATTATGTTCACATCCAACGATACGCCATATGTGGAATATAAAAAAGCATTGGAGTTAGGAGCTATTATCAATCTAGATGATATTACACATATAGAATATCTTGAAAAGAATCATGGGTCTTTACCCGACACATTTTGTGTACGCTATAATCCGGGTCCTTTGAAAGAAGGCGGTAATACAATTATCGGTCTTCCCGAGGAAGCTAAATACGGTATGACCCGTGATCAAATATTTGAGGCCTATGAGCAATTACAGGCGAAAGGTGTTAAACATTTCGGCTTACATACGATGGTTGTGTCCAATGAATTGGATATTGACGGCCTTGTAGGTACTGCGGAAATCTGCTTTAATCTTGCTGTAGACATCAAAGACAAACTTGGCATTGATGTCGAGTTTATCGATCTTGGCGGCGGTGTAGGCGTTGCGTATAAACCGGAGGACACACCTGTTGACTTTGAACGGTTAGGCCAACGTATTCATGACGCATATGACAGGATTATAAAAGGCAATGGTCTCAATGATATCGCCTTGGCATATGAATGCGGGCGCATGGTAACAGGCCCATTCGGGTACCTTGTATCTACAGCAATTCATAAGAAGGATATATATCGTCATTATATCGGGCTTGATTCCTGTATGGCCGATCTTATGCGTCCGGCATTATACGGATCATATCACCACATTACAGTCATGGGTAAGGAAAATGAACCAAAGGATCATGTATATGATGTGACAGGATCATTGTGTGAAAATAATGATAAATTTGCTATCCAACGGAAATTGCCTAAAATCGATATAGGTGATCGTATCATAATTCATGATACGGGGGCGCATGGACATTCGATGGGTTTTAACTATAATGGTAAATTGCGCTCAGCGGAATTACTCCTGCATAAAGATGGTTCTGTTACGCAAATCCGTCGTGCCGAAACATATGATGATTTATTCCGTACATTAGATTTTTCCAAGTTATAATTTAATATTGAGAATCGAATAGGATGAGAACGAATACTAATAAAAACGTATCAATATATGTAATACTTGATATTCTTTTAATTCCAGTATATTTTAGTAGGAATATCTTGCTATCATTTAGATAAGAATGTATAATGAGTGTAGATTGTTATGCACACACTTGCTAAGTTGGCGAGAAATACGGCGGTATCCACGTTAGTGCGTACCGCCTTTTTATATGTGTCATTATATATGTTTTACATAAAATAGATGTATATATCCTGTAATGGCAATATACATAATAAGAAGGAGTGAACATTTTGGCTGAATTACTTCAGGTAAAAGACTTAAAGGTATCTGTCGAAGAGAAACAGATCTTGAAGGGTATCAATTTAACAATTAATAAGGGTGAAATTCATGTCGTAATGGGGACAAATGGTGCCGGCAAGTCCACCTTGGCCAATGCTATTATGGGGAATCCTACCTATACAGTGGACGAGGGTTCTATCATTTTTGACGGTAAGGATATTACGGAAGATGCCGTAAATGATCGCGCCAAAGCAGGTATCTTTATGTCCTTTCAGAATCCTATTTCCGTTCCGGGAATTACTGTAGAAAATTTTATCCGTACAGCTAAATCCACAATTACAGGTGAGAACGTACGGGCGTTGGCGTTCAAAAAAGAGCTGAAAACCAAGATGGATGAATTATCTTTTGATACATCTTATGCACAACGTTATGTAAATGAAGGGTTTTCCGGCGGTGAACGCAAGAAGAATGAAATCCTTCAAATGTCCATTTTGAATCCTAAATTGGCGATTCTTGATGAAACCGATTCCGGTCTTGACGTAGATGCGGTTCGTATCGTATCTGAAGGGGTACAGCGCTTTCACAATGAAGATAATGCTGTATTGATTATCACGCATCATAACCAAATTTTACAAAAATTGAAACCTGATTTTGTTCATGTTTTAATCAACGGTAAAATCGTTAAAACCGGGGATGCTTCTCTCGTGCGTGAAATCGAAGAAAAAGGTTATGACGCATACAAATCATTAGCATAGGAGGCACTATGGAACAAAGAAAGAAAACCCAAGTGGCGGATATGGACCGCGGTGTCTACGATATAAAGAATGACTTTGAATATTCTTATATTTCGGATACCGGTTTGACGGAAGATATCATCCGGGAAATTTGGGCCAATAAAAATGAACCTGAATGGATGCTCGAATTCCGTTTGAAGTCCCTGGAGATTTATAATCGCATGGGAATTCCTAACTGGATTCCCGATATTTCCGGCTTGGATATGGCAAATATTCATACCTATGTTAAGCCGAAAGTTGATATGAAAGAAAACTGGGATGAAGTTCCGGAAGAAATTAAAAGCACATTTGACCGCTTAGGTATTCCTGAAGCGGAAAAAACATCTCTTGCAGGTGTAGGTGCTCAGTATGACTCAGAGGTTGTATACCACAGTATTCAAGAAGATCTTGTTAAACAGGGGGTTATATATACCGATATTGAAACGGCTCTTCATGAACATGAAGAAATCGTAAAAAAATACTGGATGACCTTGATTCCTCCTACGGACCATAAATGGGCGGCCCTTCATGGCGCCGTGTGGTCAGGCGGTTCCTTCGTATACGTTCCGGCCGGCGTACAGGTAGATATTCCGTTGCAGTCCTACTTCCGTTTGAATGCGCCGGGTGCAGGTCAATTTGAGCATACGATGATCATCGTGGAGGAAGGTGCAAAGCTTCACTTTATAGAAGGTTGTTCCGCTCCTAAATATGATGTATCCAATCTTCATGCGGGCGCAGTTGAATTGTTCGTTAAGGATAATGCTACATTGCGTTATTCTACAATTGAAAACTGGTCTAAAAATATGTATAATCTCAACACGAAACGTTGTGTTGTAGGCAAAGGCGGGACAATTGAATGGGTTTCCGGTTCCTTCGGATCCAAGGTATCCTGCTTGTATCCGATGAGTATTCTAAATGGTGAAGGTGCTCATGCGGAATTTACGGGTGTAACATTTGCCGGTGAAGGACAATTCCTCGATACAGGATGTAAAGTGGTTCATAATGCACCATATACGACAAGTAATGTAAACTCTAAATCCATTTCCAAATCCGGTGGCGCTGCAATCTACCGCGGCCTTTTGAAAATCGGTCCAAAGGCGGAACATGCAAAGGCTACTGTTTCCTGCGAATCGTTAATGCTTGATGCTGAATCTCAATCGGATACAATCCCGGCTATTATCGTTGAAAACGATAATGTGGATTTAGGTCATGAAGCTAAAATCGGTCGTATTTCCGATGAGGCGATTTTCTATCTCATGACTCGCGGTATCAGTGAAGAAGAAGCTCGGGCAATGCTTGTTCGAGGCTTCGTTGAACCGATTTCCAAAGAATTGCCGCTTGAATATGCAGTTGAAATGAACAATCTAATCAACCTTGAATTAGAAGGTTCTATCGGTTAAGGAGGAATTATGAGCGAATTACTATTTAATGTACTCCCTAGACCGACATTCAGATGGTTGCGCGTCAATCATACTGTAGGATCTTTGGCGGGAGAAGACAAAGCTGTACAATCGATCGCTGTAGAGGCGAATAAAAATATACTTTCACCACTGTCAAAAGGAACACCATTGATGAATGGTTCTTATGAAGGTGCTAATCGAGAAGCGGTACAGGAACTAGTCGATAACGCGGAAGGGTATGCTATTCATATTCCTGCAAATGCTAAAGAGCTTGTGGGTATTCGTATCGATGCATCTCAACGCGTGGCGAATCGCTTTCAGTTTATCGTCGAAAACGGCGCTGAATTAGAAGTTCAATTTTATGTAACCGGTTCCGGCCATGAGTTGACAAATATTAGCTACTTGAGTGAATATGATGTAAAAGACTCCGCTAAGGTTGTAGTGAAAAAGGTGAATCTTTTACCTGAACATGTACAACATATCGAACATCGCTATACTAAATTAGAAGACCGAGCCGATGTGGAATATATCAATATCGAAATCGGCGGCAGTGAAAACTTCTTGAATTACTATCATGATTTAGTGGGACAGGAATCTCACATCGTTCACGATATTGCTTATCTTGGTAATAAAGAGCAGAAATTCGATATTGCCATGGTGATGAGCCATGGCGGCAAGAAATCTTTCAGCGATATTCATAATTTAGGTGCCCTCAGCGGTAATGCTAAAAAATCATTCCGCGGCACACTGGATTTCCTTAATGGAGCCACTGCATCTGAAGGTGCGGAAGAAGATACATGCTTATTGTTAGATCCGACTGTAAAATCGGTTTCTTTGCCGCTCTTGTTGTGTAAAGAAGATAATGTAGTTGGTAATCATGCGGCGAGTGCAGGTCAAATCGACCATAATAAATTGTTCTATCTTATGAGTCGCGGTTTTAGTGAAACTGAAGCGAAGCATATCATCGTAGAATCTATGATTCGTCCGATTATAGACCGTATTGGTGATGAAGCGATTGAAGAAGCGGCATTAGCGGCTGTACGTAATAAAATTTAAAGAGGCGTTTTATGAGACCTATTGCAGAAGCATATAAAGATTTTCCTATATTACATAAAGAGCATAATGGACACCGCGTCATTTATTTAGATAGCGGTGCGACCGCACAAATTCCACAAGTTGTAGTGGACCGTATTGTTGAACACATGACACAGCATAACGGTAACCCTCATCGCGGTTCTCATATTTTGGCTATCGAAGCATCCGAAGCTTATGAGAATGCTCGTGATCGAGTGGTGGAATTCATCAATGCCCGTGAACGGGAAGAGGTCATTTTTACCCGCAATAGTACGGAATCGATGAACTTGATTGCCCACAGTTACGGCCTTCATAATGTAAAAAAAGGTGATAAAATCATCATTACCGTTGCGGAGCATCATGCTAATCTCGTTACATGGCAATATGTGGCCGAACAGACAGGGGCTACATTGGAATATATGTATCTTGATGAAAGCGGACATTTAAAGGATGGTGAAATCGATAAGATTGATGAAACCACTAAAATCGTTGCTTTTGCGCATATAAGTAATGTGCTCGGTATGGAGTTTCCTGTGAAAGAATTGACGGAGAAAGCCCATTCGGTCGGGGCTGTTGTCGTCCTTGACGGGGCACAATCCACACCGCATAAGAAAATCGATGTACAAGCGTTAGATTGCGATTTCTTTGTATTTTCAGGACATAAGATGTGTGCCTCTCAAGGCATTGGTGTATTATACGGCAAGCGTGATCTGTTGGAAGCGATGCCTCCATTCCTTTTGGGCGGGGACATGATTGAGTATGTAAAAGAGCAGACTACGACATTTAATGAATTACCTTATAAGTTTGAAGCCGGCACACCGAATGCGGACGGCGCGGTGTCACTTCATGCCGCCATTGATTATCTTGAATCCTTCGGTATGGATGCTATCGAGGCTTATGAAGAGGAATTGGTTTCCTATATCTTACCTAAGATTGTGGAATTACCTCATGTTCATGTAATCGGATCCCAAAATCCTAAAGAAAAACACGGTGTAATTGCTTTCACCGTAGATGATGTGCATCCTCATGATGTAGCAACTATTCTGGATTCAAAGGGAATTTGCGTACGTTCCGGTCATCATTGTGCACAACCTTTGGGCGCATTCTATAACGTGTCCGCATCCACACGGCTAAGTATGTACTTGTATACGCGTAAGGAAGATTTGGATGCTTTCCTTGACGTATTGAAGACTGTTCGTTCAGTCATGGGCTTTAAAGATTAGGAGAAGCGATCAATGGAAATGGATCAACTCTATACGGAACTTATTTTGGAACATAATCAGGATAAGCGTAATAAACGTGAATTATCTAAATTTACAACATCCGAGCATGGGCATAACCCAAGTTGCGGTGATGATTTAACACTGCAGATCAATGTAGAGGATGGCATCATTAAAGATGCGGCCTATACGGGCTCCGGTTGTGCAATCAGTCAGGCTTCCGCATCAATGATGATTGATATTATCAAAGGTAAATCTGTAGAGGAAGCATTACGGTTGGTAGAAATTTTCTTGGGCATGATAAAAAAAGAAGTGACCGATGAAAATGAGTTGGAAGAATTAGAAGATGCGATGGCATTGCAAAATATTTCTAATATGCCGGCACGCGTTAAATGTGCTGTTCTTGCATGGCATACATTAAAAGAGGCTCTGAAGAAATAATATGAAGAAGACGATATTGTTTGATTTAGATGGGACATTGACGGACTCTCAGGAAGGGATTCTAACAAGTGTCAAATTTGCATTAAACCATTTCGGTTATCCGATCCCGGATGAGCAAACATTACTTCTGTTTTTGGGACCGCCGTTGGTAGATTCTTTTCAGGAACATTGTGGACTAACTTATGAGCAGGCTGAAGAAACATATAAGAAGTTTCGTGAACGCTATGGTACAATTGGTAAGTTTGAAAATAAGGTGTATCCCAATATTGTAGATTTGCTTGCTAAATGTCAGGCGGAACAATATACCATCGTTCTGGCTACGGCAAAACCGGAACATTTTGCAAAAGAGATATTAGATCATTTTGAATTAACACCTTACTTTGATGTGATTGTCGGTGCTGATTACGAATCCGGTTTATTGCATAAGAAAGAGATTCTCGAAAAGGCTCTTGCTCTTTGCGGTAATCCGCTAACAGATACAAATGGTCGTCGACTGGTGTTCATGGTAGGTGATAGAAAATACGATATTGAAGCAGCTAATGAATTTGGTTGTATTTCTATCGGTGTCACTTACGGTTACGGTACGGAAACGGAACTGAAAGAAGCAGATGCGGAATATCTCTGTGATGATGTAGATGAAATCGCGCAAGTACTTGATCTGGAAGAGATGCTTGTGCGTAGATAAGTAAAAAGAAAAGAGATTGTTACCTTTTGGGTAGCAATCTCTTTTTGTATATTGAAACGATATTTATTTATGTAATCCGCTTTTCTTGGCGATGGTTTTTATCATCTTAGCGCTTTGTTTTTTTAGCTTTCCGCCGGTTTGCTTTAATTGAATACGCGTGCGTGATACTCGGCCCAGGGTGGTGATTTTGGTTTTCCGACGAGGTTTCATATCTCGTTCGTTGCCGAAATCTCCGCGTTGCACACTGGTCGCCTTGACCTTTTCCGCTCTGAAAGATTTACGCAATGCCTTCATGATCAGCGTGAGTGGCAAAGATTGTTCAAATGAATATAAATCTACGGCTACATAGCCCAATGCAGGATAGGTATGCAAGGTAAAATGAAAATTAGGTGCCACAGAAAGAAGGGCAATTTCTTCATCCATAACCTGACAACTGATTTCATCCACATCGATATCCGCCAGATCAAATGCGCTGGCTACGCTTTCCTGTACAGAGGTTGCTGATGAGATTGCATCTTCATCACAGGAATATAAATCAATTAATAGTTCTTGTCCTAATGCTTCTGCCATGGTACACCTTCTTTCAAAATATATCTCATATATTATACATATTATTTCTGTATAAGTCTATTTAATATAGAAGGTCAAAAAATATCTGACCTTTATTGACAAAGGTCAAATAGTCAAATATAATAGAGTTATCATAAAGAGCAAAAGGACAAAGAGGTGTTATAAATGAGTATGATAGCTGATAAAATAGAAAAATTTATATTGGAAAAAATGAGACAGGAACAAGAAAAGCTGATTTTAAAACGAAATGAGTTGGCCGATGAACTGAATTGCGCACCATCTCAGATCAGTTATGTGTTGAGTACCCGATTTTCCAATGAACGAGGCTTCGATGTCGAATCGAGACGCGGTTTAGGCGGTTACATACGCATCACAAAACTAAATCAGAACCAATCGGATTCGTTGCCGGCCGTAACGACATATCGTATCTATGAAGGTCCTAATACAGTGGAACGCTTGATCGATATACGCGATGTAGATCAGTCTTTGTTTCAATTACTTCAGGCGAATAAGATTACGAATCGAGAAGCGCAGATTATGCATAATTCCTTTGCCACATTGATTGAGCATGTGGATATTGAAAATAGAAATGAAGCAATTCGTCAATTGTACGCCACCATGGTGGACGCATTGCGGAAGGAGTGATGATCTATGTTATGCGATCATTGTAAAAAAAATGAAGCTACTGTTCATATGACAAATATCATAAATAATAAAAAAACAGAACAGCATTTATGCAGTTCGTGTGCTAATGAGTTACAACAGGAAGGTAAATTATCTCCATATAGCTCGTTTATGAATGATATGTGGGATAACAGTTTCTTTACGAATGATTTCTTTAAGAATATGGTATATCCTGACAATTTGTTGAAATCACATCAGTCAAAGCGCTGTCCTCAATGCGGTATTACATATGATGAATTCAATCACGTCGGTAAATTCGGCTGTGGGCAATGTTATGACACGTTTAGTGATGAAATTGAACCGTTGTTACGACGTCTGCAGGGCAGTTCCGATTATGAGGGATTCGTGCCTAGTCGGGGGACAAATGTATTCAAGGCTAAACATGAAGTTAAGCGATTGCGTCCCCAACTGGATAATGCAGTGCAAGCGGAAAACTTCGAAGAAGCAGCCGTATTGCGGGATAAAATTAAAAATTTGGAAAACATTATTGATGGACATAAGGAATAAGGAAAGACATTATGATAGATACTATATTAGACTCTCCGTTAAGTCAATGGTTACGTCATGATTCTAAGGAGTCGGATCATATCGTTATATCCAGCCGGATTAGGTTTGCGAGAAATTTTGACGGCTTATTATTTACAAATCGCAACGACCAAGTATCTTTAGAAAAGGTTAATGCCATTTCACGCGGTTTGTTACAGCCTTTGAAAGATGCCGATGGACATCAATATTCCAATATCAGCCTTGAACAGTTGAGTCAGTATGAGCGAGCTGTGCTGGTTGAAAAGCATTTAATGAGTCCCGCTTTAGAAGAAAAGTTACCCTATCGTAGCTTAGTAGTTTCCGATGATGCTTCTATCGTTATTATGGTTAATGAGGAAGATCACTTACGGATTCAATCTATGGCTCCGGGCTTGAGTTTACAACAGGCTTATGATCATGCTGTACAAATCGATAAAGCCATCGAGGCAAAACATCCCTATGCGTTTGATGAACGTTTCGGTTACTTGACGGCGTGTCCTACGAACGTGGGGACCGGCTTACGGGCTTCCGTTATGCTGCATTTACCGGCGTTAACCATGTCCGGACGTATTACGCGTCTTGTGCGAAGTATCGTTCAGTTGGGGTACTCCGTACGAGGCCTTTATGGTGAAGGTTCCGATGCATTAGGTAATATCTACCAGATTTCTAATCAACGTACGATGGGGATCAGTGAAGAATCCACTATTGAACAGCTTTTAAAAATTGTGGAGGGGATCATTGCGGAAGAACGTAAATCCCGTCAAGCGCTGATACATAATGATAAAGAATCCTTAGAGGATGTGCTATGGCGTTCATATGGCGTTCTGCAATATGCGCGACGGGTCAGCGGTAAGGAGGCTTTAACCAAGCTCAGCGATATTCAATTAGGTGTCGATTTAGGCATTCTACCTGATTGGGGGAACGATACGTTTAATGAATTAGTAGCGATTACACGTCCCAATTTTCTCTGTAAATATGCGGGCAGTGAAGAATTAAGTGATTTAGAACGTGATAGTTACCGGGCTAAGGTGATTAGACAGAAACTTTCACAATAATAAAATGTATGGAAATAATATAAATGACGTACAGAATAATATAATATACAGAATAATTTGTATATCGATGATGTTCATCGATGTTCATCGTTAACATTATCGTTTCTATAGATGTATGCCGAATAGGCATGAGAAATCTCCATTAAGTTTGGGATGATACATTTATAAAGAGAATGTTAGATTAAAAATGATTGATGAGGTGATATTTATGATGCAACGTTTTACGGATGATGCACAACGGGTTCTTTCCTTCGCTCAGGAAGCAGCCTTGGAATTAGGCCACGATTATGTGGGAACAGAACATATACTCGTAGGCCTTACGAAGGTGAAAAACGGTGTTGCCGCAAAAGCGCTTAACGATTTAGGTGTAACGACGGAGGATGTACTTGAAGACGTAGTCGAACAAGTGGGACGCGGAAATAAAGAGCCTAATTCCGTATATATGACACCTCGTGTTAAACATGTGTTGGAACTTGCCATTGAAGTGGCGAATCGCATGAATCATAACTATGTTGGGACGGAACATATTCTGTTGGGTTTACTCAGCGATGGCGGCGGTGTAGGTATCGCCATCCTGCGGGATATGAATATCCGTAACAATGATGTGGTTGATGCTATTCGCAAAATTCTCGGCTCTTCACAAAACGGTGAACCGGGTGGTCAAGATGGATCTAATAGTAATGGTCAACTTGGTGATTTAGCCGATTTTGCCACAGATCTTAATGAGTCGGCAAAACAAGGTAAAATCGATCCTGTTATCGGACGTGATAAAGAAATTCAACGTGTCATTCAAATTCTTAGTCGCAGAACCAAAAATAACCCTGTCCTTATCGGTGAACCGGGCGTAGGTAAAACGGCGATTGCTGAAGGGTTGGCACAACGTATCGTGAATGGTAATGTGCCTGAAATTTTGCGTAATAAACGGATCATTTCTCTTAGTATCAGTGCCATGCTCGCAGGCGCAAAATACCGAGGTGAATTTGAAGAACGGTTGAAAAAGGCTATCGATGAGGTCCAAAAACATGATGACATGATTGTCTTCATCGATGAAATTCATACCTTGGTCGGTGCCGGTGCAAGTGAAGGCGCTATGGATGCGGCGAATATTTTAAAGCCGGCCTTGGCACGAGGTGAGTTCCAGGTTATCGGTGCCACAACGCTCGATGAATATAAGAAACATATTGAAAAGGATGCGGCTTTAGAACGTCGTTTCCAACCTGTTCAGGTGGGAGAACCGTCTGAAGAGGATGCTTTGGAAATCTTAAAGGGTTTACGGGATCGCTATGAAGCATTCCATAAGGCTAAGATTACCGATGAAGCTTTGGAAGCAGCCGTTACATTATCGAGTCGATATATTACGGATCGTTTCTTACCGGATAAAGCCATTGATGTGGTTGATGAAGCGGCATCCAAGGTGCGTATGAAGGTATTCTCCGCGGCTCCTGATGTCAAGGCTTTGGAAGATCAGCTTAACAATGTAAAGAAGGAAAAAGAAGCGGCTGTAACGGCGCAGGATTTTGAAAAGGCTGCCAAGCTTCGCGATGAAGAACAACGCATTGCAAAGGAAATCGATGATAAGAAATCGGAAGCTAAAGAGACGAGCGACAAGAAACTAGTTGTTACAGAAGAAGATATTGCGGCTGTAGTAGCGCAATGGACGGGTATTCCCGTTTCAAAAATTGCGGAAGAAGAGTCGCAAACCTTACTTCATTTGGAGGATGAACTTCATAAACGCGTTGTGGGTCAGAACGATGCGGTTACAGCTGTAGCTAAGGCTGTACGTCGTGCGAGAGCGGGTCTCAAAGATTCGAAACGTCCTATCGGTTCCTTCTTATTCTTAGGTCCTACGGGCGTTGGTAAAACCGAATTGGCGAGGGCTTTGGCGGCGTCGTTATTCGGGGATGAATCAGCCATGATTCGACTTGATATGTCAGAATATATGGAAAAACATACCGTATCGCGCTTAGTCGGTGCGCCTCCGGGATATGTGGGATATGAAGAAGGCGGTCAATTGACTGATGCCGTCCGTCGTAAACCATATAGTGTCATCTTGCTCGATGAAGTAGAAAAAGCTCATGCGGACTTTTTCAATATCTTGTTACAGGTTCTTGATGACGGTCGACTTACAGATAGTCAAGGTCGTACAGTAGACTTTAGAAATACCGTTATCATCATGACAAGTAACTTGGGGGCTAAAGCGTTACAGAAGGATTCTCCGGAATTGGGATTCTTGGCGGCAAAGAAAACGGATGCCGTGGTAAATGAAAAGAAACCGATTGACTTTGAGGAAGCTAAGAAGGCTGTTCTAGATGCGGTAAAACGTCATTTCAGACCGGAATTCCTGAATCGTATCGATGAAATGATTGTATTCCATCCATTGACAGAATCCGATTTGGAACACATTGTTACGATTTTGATGAGCAGTGTTATAAAACGTCTGGAAGAACGCGATTTACATTTGGATATTACACCGGAAGCGATGAAATTACTCGTGAAAGAAGGTTCCGATTTCGCTATGGGTGCCCGTCCTTTGAAACGTGCTATTCAACGTTTGATTGAGGATCCTGTATCCGACCTTATCTTGAAAGGTGAAGCTGTGGAAGGTACGACCATCAAGGCTGATGCGAAAGGTGACGAACTTCTTGTGACTGTGTAATATAATTCAATAGATTATGCGGTTATTTATAAGCTTTCATATAAAATATAGAGCTTAAATGGTATACTATTAGATGATAATAGTTGACCACTTGTAGTAAAATTATGCACAAAGGTCATGAATGATTATCATTCATGACCTTTTTTATATCTATCGTGAAAGTATTTGAGGGGTTATGGCAAAAGCAAAATCTGTATTTTTCTGTCAAAATTGCGGGGCCGAATCGTCAAAATGGATGGGACGATGTCCGCAATGCGGTGAATGGAATACTCTGGTTGAGGAAATTGTAAAAGAAACGAAGCATAGTCGTACGCCGGGTCGCAGTATCGGACAGCAGTCCGTAAAACCGACGGCATTACCGGATATCGAGCTATCCTCCATTGTACGCATATCGACGACCTTTTCTGAAATTGACCGCGTTTTAGGGGGCGGCATAGTACCGGGTGCATTGATGCTGCTCGGTGGAGATCCGGGTATCGGTAAATCGACTTTACTTTTACAGGTATCGCAACAAATTGCCGATACGGTGGGAACCGTTCTGTATGCATCGGGTGAAGAATCGCAATTACAGCTAAAATTACGTGCCGAGAGATTACATATCAACAGTGAACGATTACAGGTCATAGCGGATACGGATTTGGATTATATTCTGGATCAAGCGGATTCATTGATGCCGTCATTACTTGTTATCGATTCTATTCAGACAATGTATACTGCGGATATTGATGCTGCACCCGGCAGTGTCAGTCAGGTGCGCGAATGCACGTCACGCTTACTCAGGTTCTGTAAAGAACGCAACATTCCGACGGTTATCATCGGACATGTAACAAAGGATGGAAATATTGCGGGACCTCGAATGCTGGAGCATATGGTTGACGTAGTACTTTACTTTGAAGGCGAACGATCGTATCAATTCAGAATTTTGAGATCCATTAAAAATCGTTTCGGTTCCACATCCGAAACGGGAATCTTTGCGATGGTGGAGGAAGGTTTACAGGAATTATCCAATCCATCTGCCTCTTTACTGGCGGAGCGCTCCGATGAAGAAAGCGGCAGTGCCGTTATGATTTATCTTGAAGGGGTTCGACCGATTTTAGTGGAGGTGCAAAGTTTAGTGGTGACTACCGCATTCGGTATGCCGCGAAGGACGGCTATCGGCTATGATTTAAATCGACTCATCGTATTGCTGGCGGTCCTTGAAAAACGTTGCGGTTTTACACTTGGTAATAAAGATGTATATGTAAATGTCATCGGAGGTCTCAAGGTAAATGAACCGGCCTGTGACTTATCTATGGCTGTGGCGATTGTGTCTAATTTAAAAAATCGCATTGTACCGACAGATATGGTTATACTCGGTGAAGTAGGTCTGACCGGCAATGTTAGAAGCATACCGCGCATTGAACAGCGCATCAATGAGGCGAAGAAATTAGGCTTTACTAAGTTTATTATTCCTGACGGTAATTATAAACAGATCAAGGATAATGATAAATCCATTCAGATTCGCGGCGTCAAATCTATCACAGAAGCGATGCAGCTGGTATTTTCTTAATTAGGAGGTGATTTGATGATTTATCGCATTTTACGTTATGTTATTGCCATTCTTGTGGGCACGGCCGCCTACGTCGGAATGGACACATTAGCACCGATTATCGATCCGTATTTGGTATCACAATTCGAGACTTTTGGGGATATGTCATTGACCGTTGCTCGGCTTGGAGTTCTGATTTTCGGTACGGTGCTAGGTGTAATTATTGGGTATTTAGTTTCATCATTTATTTTGAAGCAGGGTTTAGTTGTTTCTAAACGTTTGGAACGGGTTCTTTCACACATTCCGAACCAAGAATTAATTGCGGGCACCATCGGTTTATTATTCGGTCTTATTATTGCAAATTTAATCGGTGTCGCATTTAATCAGGTGCCTATAATCGGACCTTATATTCCAATCATTTTGAGTGCCATTTTCGGGTATAGCGGACTTAAAATTATGGCTCGTAAGGGGCCTGAAATTTATCTGAACTATGTACAGCAGTGGCGCGAGGATGGGACGAAGAAACCGGGGCGCTTTAAAATGTTTTCCAATCATAAGAATGATAAATCTGAAAGTACGCCAAAATTATTAGATACATCCGTAATTATTGATGGCCGTATCAAGGAATTGTGCGGAACCGGCTTTATTGAAGGCCCTCTTGTGGTACCTCTTTTTGTATTGAATGAATTACAAATTATTTCGGATTCCGCCGATGCTACAAAGCGCAATCGAGGTCGTCGCGGTCTTGATATTTTAAAGGAGATGCAGGATGCTAACAATGTAGCGATTGAGGTTGTCGAAGACGATTACGATGATTTAACCGAGGTGGATTCTAAATTGATGCGTCTCGCCCTTGATAAGCAGTGGAAATTGATGACTAACGATTTCAACCTCAATAAGGTGGCCCGTGTTCAAGGTATTACGGTCTTGAATCTTAATGAATTGGCGAATGTACTAAAGCCGGCTCTTATTGCGGGTGAATGGATTCGCGTTCAGATTATGAAAGAGGGTAAGGAGATTCATCAAGGTGTGGCCTATCTCGATGATGGTACGATGATTGTCGTTGAGGATGGCAGACCGTACGTAGGTCAGTCTGTGGAGGTCATGGTTACATCGATTTTACAGACGAGTGCGGGTCGTATGATTTTTGCTCGTGTCGACGGGGGACAACATGGACAAGGAGATTAGCTGTATCGTTCTAGCCGCCGGTGCAGGTCGGCGTATGGTATATAAGGAGAATAAAATATTTATCCCTTTAGGAAACTATTCCATTATTCAACGTACCTTACAACAGGTGGCAAGGATTAAAGGTCTTGGTGAAATTATTTTAGTGGTTGCTGACGGTGAAGAGAAGTATATGGCGAATCATATAGAATCTCTTGACATATCTGTACCTACGCGTATCGTAACGGGCGGTTCGGAGCGTCAGGATTCCGTAGGCTGTGGCCTTAAGGTCGTTTCTAATGAAAGTTCTATCATTATTGTGCATGACGGAGCCCGTCCTCTGGCGACGACAGATATGTTTGAGTCCGTTGTTGATGCCGCCCGTAAATATGGGGCCGCCACGGTAGGTGTGCCTGCTACGGATACGATTAAGCGCATCGATAATAATCATGAGGTCGTAGAAACATTGATACGCAGCGAGCTTTATCAGATACAGACGCCGCAAGGCTTTCAGAAGGAACTATTTCAGGAGGCCTACCAGAAGGCGAGCGATGATGCATTCCTTGGAACGGATGATGTGTCTCTTGTAGAATATTTAGGTAAGCCGGTACATATCGTAGATGGTGATTACTGTAATATAAAGGTGACGACCCCTAATGATATAGCTGTGGCAAAGCGGTATTTGGGGATTGAGGAGAAGTGTATGCGCGTTGGATTCGGTTATGATATTCATCAGTTAAAAGCAGGGCGTCCCTGTATATTAGGCGGTGTTCACATCGAATCGGATGTGGGACCTGATGGACATTCCGATGCGGATGTGCTCATTCATGCGTTGATGGATGCTATGCTGGGGGCTGCAGGACTTCGAGATATCGGTTATTATTTCCCGCCGGAAGATGATCAATATAAGGGGATTTCAAGTTTACTTTTACTGGGCAAAGTGAATTCCTTATTGAAAGAACGGGGGTTTGAAGCCTATAATATAGATATTATGGTTATTTCTGAAACACCGAAATTAAAGCCTCATATCGATGATATGAAGACAAACCTGCAATCGGTGCTGCACATACCATTAGAACGCATTAGTATTAAAGCGACAACCAATGAGATGTTAGGGGCTATAGGTCGCCGTGAAGGCATTGCCGCTCAGGCTGTCGTTTCTGTATATGAAGGAGAGGTTTTATAATGAGTTCCATGAAAGTTCGTTTTGCTCCAAGTCCTACGGGGCCGTTTCATATCGGTGGCGCCCGTTCCGCATTGTTTAACTGGCTATTGGCACGTAAGGAAAAAGGGACATTCGTATTGCGCATCGAAGATACGGATTTAACCCGTTCCACTCGTGAAAGTGAAGAAAATATCAAGGCTTCTTTGAAATGGCTCGGCATGGACTGGGATGAAGGAATCGATGTGGGCGGTGATAACGGTCCGTATCGTCAGACAGAACGATTAGAACTATATAAAGCGGTAACACAACGTCTACTGGATGAAGGCAAAGCTTATGAATGTTACTGCACACAGGAAGAACTTGAAGAAGTACGGCAAGAGCAGATGGCCCGTGGAGAAACACCTAAATATAACGGTCATTGTGAACATTTAGATGAAGAAACAAAGGCAAAATATATTGCGGAAGGCCGCAAACCGACGATCCGTTTGCGTGTTCCGTTGAACAAGACCTATGCCTTTGATGATATGGTACGTGGTCATGTATCCTTCGAATCCAATGGGGTGGGTGACTTTGTTATCGTTAAATCTGACGGTATTCCCGTATATAATTTTGCCGTAGTTATGGATGACCACATGATGGGGATCACCCATGTTATCCGGGCGGAGGAACATTTATCCAATACGCCTCGTCAGATGGCTATTTATGAAGCTTTAGGATGGGATATTCCCACATTCGGTCACATTTCCCTTATTCTCGGCAAGGATTATAAGAAGATGTCCAAACGTCACGGCGCTACATCGGTAGAGCAATATAAACAATTAGGCTATTTACCGGAAGCTTTGGTGAACTTTTTGGCATTGTTAGGCTGGGCTCCGGAAGGGGAAAATGAATTCTTCACGCCTGATGAGTTAATTGAAGCCTTCTCTATGGATCGGGTTGCGAAAAATCCGGCCGTATTCGATATCGACAAGTTGAACCACATCAATTTCCATTATATGAAGAACTTAACTGATGAAGAACTGTTCCATCTTTGCTTACCGCATTTAAAGGAAGTCGGACTGGCTCCTGATAGTTTAAATCAAGCGGATATAGATCATTTAACATTGTTATGCTCCACATTCCGCGATCATATCAGCTTTGGTGCACAAATCAAGGATCATGTGGGGATGTTCATGGTGGATACGGTGTTCCTTGAAGAAGGTCACGAAGAAGAATTACGTGCCGTTCTGAATGAGGAATCCGCTCCGACTGTATTGACTGCATTCCGTAATGCTTTGTCCGCATTGGATGAAATTACGCCGGATGCTGTAAAGGCAACTATCAAGGCGGTTATGAAGGAAACATCTTTAAAAGGTAAGTTTGTATTCATGCCGATTCGCGTTGCCTTAACAGGTCAAATGCATGGTCCGGATTTGAATAATATCGTAACATTACTCGGTAAAGAACGATGCTTACATCGTTTGGATTCTGCGGGGAACCTTACAAAATAATACTTAAGATAATATGATATTAAGAAGCCTCTTATGAACATATAGTTTATAAGAGGCTTTCTTGTGTTACCGTTATATATTTGCTATAATTATCGGCGTGTTTTATTTGATTTTTTTGAAAGTGAGTGTATATAATGCAATTTGTTCATTCCGTGAATCGCTTATTTAATAGTTATCTGTCCTGGATCGTGTTGTTAACGGCTGTTATAGCCTATTTGCTACCGAATTTCTTTGCATGGATGACGCCGTATGTGGCATATATGTTACAATTTGTCATGTTTGCAATGGGATTGACATTGACAGCTCAAGTTTTCATTGATGTATTTAAACAACCTTTAAAGGTTATTTTAGTTTCTGTCATTCAATTTTTATGGATGCCTCTAGCAGGCTTCTTGGTTGGTATAGCATTTAATTTTCCTCCGGAAATAGCTATCGGATTTATTTTATTAGGTGCCTGCCCGGGCGGCACCGCATCCAATGTTATGACCTTCTTGGCTAACGGTAATGTGCCGTTGTCCGTATCGGCTACGACAGTATCAACCTTATTAGCACCGGTGTTAACTCCATTATTCGTAGTATTATATGCAGGAGTTACATCATCGATTGAAATAGCATTTATGCCAATGTTAATTTCAATCATAAAGATTGTATTGGTACCGATTATCTTAGGTATAGTATTAAACTATTTTATTGGTGTAAAGATTGAACCGGTTAAATCCGTCTGTCCTACTATTGCCGCTATCGCTGTATTGCTTATCCTAGCAGCGGTTACAGCTGTCAATCAACAACGTATCGCTGAAACGGGCATCATTATTTTTGTAGCTTGTCTAGTACAGAATTTAAGCGGTTATGTAGTGACATATGTGGTGTGTAAAATCCTCAGTATAGATGTCTCTTCTCGACGCGCTATGCAGATTGAAGTGGCGATGCAGAATTCAGCATTATCTGTGTCTCTAGCTATGAAACATTTTACACCTCAAGCGGCTGTGGCCGGTGCGGTATTTTCTATTATTCATAACTTTACAGGATCTATTTTTGCCGGTATATGCCGTAAGCATGATGATCGGGAAAAGTTGGAAAAAGCATAATTTGATAGATAATGTAAAACGATGTTAATCCTCATTCTCGAATGACTCTATTGTGTTTAAAAGGGTAAGCACATGATCTTCGCGGATGAGGATTTGTCGTATTATCATTGACATTATATGGTGTAATTGGTACAATTATTACATATTTAAATAGGTTATATATTAATAGCTGAGACTGAAAGAAGTACTCTACAACTAACTTTTTAGCGAGGATCGATGGTGGGAGGGTCCAAGGATAGGTAGATGAAATGCATTCACGAGCTGACATTCCGATTATAGGTAGGTTTGTCCGGTCACGCGCCGTTATGCGTCGAGTGGGTATGAATGTACCTAACAGAGTGGAACCGCGGACCATCGTCTCTGTATGAGATGAGGGGTCTTTTTTATTTTATAAAAGATGGAGGCATCGGCAACGATGAGAGAAATTACAGTTTATAATACTATGACGCGTCAAAAAGAGGTGTTCTCTCCTGTAACACCGGGGGAAGCCAAGATGTATGTATGTGGTGTAACACCATATAATCATCCTCATATCGGTAATGCGCGTCCGTTCGTAACATGGGATGTAATCCGCCGGTATATGAAGCATGTAGGCTATAAGGTTACATATGTGCAAAACTTCACCGATGTGGATGATAAAATTATTAATACATCCAATGGGGAAGGCGTATCTTGGGTTACTATTGCAAATCGTTATATCGACAGTTACTTTGAGGTGATGGATGCGCTTGGTGTACAGCGTGCGGATATTTACCCTCGCGTGTCTACACATATTGATGATATCATCGCCATGATCAGCACCTTGATTGAAAAGGGGTATGCCTATGAACTTGACGGCGACGTATATTACAGCGTTGAAAAATTCGATCATTATGGCGAATTATCCGGACGTACATTAGATGATATGGAAGCCGGTGCTCGTATTGAGGTGGACGGGCGTAAACATAATCCGATGGATTTCGCTTTATGGAAAGCTGCTAAACCGGGTGAACCGTACTGGGAAAGTCCGTGGGGCAACGGTCGTCCGGGCTGGCATATCGAATGTTCCGCCATGAGCCAGAAATATCTCGGTACGGAATTTGATTTCCATGGCGGCGGCAGTGATTTGATCTTCCCTCATCATGAAAATGAAATCGCTCAGTCCGAAGGTTGTTCCGGACAACATCCGGCAGTACGTTACTGGCTGCATAATGGGTTTATCACGATTAACTCCGAAAAAATGTCGAAATCTCTGAATAACTTTTTCTTGGTAAAAGATATTTTAGAGCAATATAGTCCGGATGCTTTGCGGTACTTTTTGTTGAGTACTCATTATAGAAGTCCGTTGGATTTCTCCGATGAACGTCTTGAAGAGGCTAATAAGTCTTTGGAACGTTTAAGTACAGCTATTGAAAATCTATTGTATTTGGAAGGTTGTGAAGCGGGCGAATGTGATGAAGCGCAACGTTTACTGGCTCGAGCGAAGACGTATGAAGAAGAATTTGAAGCCGCTATGAGCGATGATTTTAATACGGCATTGGCTACGTCCAGTATGTTCGGCTTGGCAAAAGAAATCAACATTTATTATCAGGAGGTTTCAAGCCGTAACGGCGTTGTATGTCAAGAGGCTATTGCCGAAGTAAAACGTATCTTTAAATTCATGACGGAAATTATCGGTGTTCTTGAAAAGGCATGGGAAGGTAATACCGGTGCTAATGCTGCGGAATATGAAGAATTGATGCAAGTTATCCTATCTGTTCGTCAGGCTTGTCGAGATCAAAAACAATGGGCATTGGCGGACTGCATCAGAGATCGTCTATCGGATATCGGTATTGTTATTGAAGATTCTCCTCAAGGGGCACGGTGGAAAAAACGTGAAGTTTAAACAATTTCAGTTCTTAAGAAATGAAGCCGTTAAAAAATTACATCAGTTAGATAAAGAACCCATGCATTTACGCAGTCGTACAATTGAGGATGCCCTTGGCGCGGATGCGGTGATGCTCGCCTATATTGGGGATGCTGTATACTCAATGTACGTTCGGGAGCGCGTGGTGCAGATGAATATTTCTAAGGTGCAGGTATTGCACACCATTGTGACCGAGTTTATCTGTGCAAGGTCTCAAGCAAAGGTGTTGCAGGTGTTGGAGACTACTTTCACGGAAGATGAACAGGCTGTAGCGAGACGGGCCAGAAACAGTCATGTGAATGTCCCTAAAAGCAGTTCTGTTCAGGAGTATCGCAGCAGTACCGCCTTTGAGGCGGTTCTGGGATTTCTGTATGAAACACGACAGGATGAACGTTTACAAATGTTGATGCGTGAAGCTTTTTCCGCGACTTTACAAGGTATGAATCATGGATAATTACATCGTAGGCCGTAATGCGGTCAAGGAAGCCCTTAAAAGCGGGCGCTCCATTCAACGCATTCTGGTCAGTGAGGATAAGGTTAAAACAGGGCTTGCCGATATTGTGGGCCTTGCAAAATCTCACGGAATTGAGGTGCGACCTACACCGATTAAGCAGATGAATAAGTATGAACTTGATGTACCTCATCAGGGGGTTATCGCGTTCGTGTCCGCCGTACAATTCAAAGAGTTAGGTGAAGTATTGCAAGAGACCGACCATGAAGTACCGTTACTGATTCTTACGGATGGTGTGGAGGATCCTCATAATATGGGGGCTATCATTCGAACGGCCGAATGTGTCGGTGCTACGGCGGTACTCATTCCGAAGCGACATAACGCACCGATTAATGCTACTGTAGCCAAGACCTCAGCCGGTGCTATAGAACAAATTCCACTTGTTCAAGTCGGTAATGTGGCGCAGACGGTCAAGCAACTACAAAAGCGGGGTTTTTGGGTCCTGGGTGCTCATATGGAGGGCGACAGAACCTTGTACGAAGCTGATATGACGGTTCCTACGGTTCTCGTTATCGGGAATGAAGGAAAGGGCATCAGTCGCATCGTAAAGGAAGCGTGCGATTTTCTCGTTACAATTCCGATGTATGGTCGTCTGAATTCTCTGAATGCATCTGTAGCGGCAGCTGTTCTCATGTATGAGGCCGTGCGACAGAGACAAACTAAATAGTTGAAAATCATAGATGCTTTCAGTATAATAAATTATATTGGGTTTTCTCTCGTGATTGTAAGGAGGAGCACACTATGAAGACGATTCATACACGCAAGTCCGATTACAATTTCAAAGAAATGACCGATGAGCAAGTTGTGGTCATTGCTCAGAAAGAGCAAAATGAGTTTGCAATCGATTATATAGTCAATAAATATAAGAACTTTGTTCGTGCTAAAGCTCGTTCCTATTTTCTCGTAGGGGCCGATCGCGAGGACATCATCCAAGAAGGAATGATCGGGCTTTATAAGGCTACTCGTGATTTTAAACACGACAAATTAGCATCATTCAGGGCTTTTGCTGAACTATGTATTACAAGGCAAATCATAACGGCTATCAAGTCCGCCACGCGCCAGAAACATGCACCGTTAAACTCCTATATATCGTTAAACAAACCTGTTTATACGGAGGAATCGGAGCGAACTTTGATTGAAATGCTGTCTTCCGCAAAGGTTACAAATCCGGAGGAACTGATTATCAGCCAAGAGGAACTGGATGATATTGAGCGCAATATCGGTCATATTTTGAGTGATCTTGAGTGGGAGGTTTTGGAAGGTTATCTTGATGGACGATCTTACCAGGAAATGGCGAAGGTCACGGAGCGCAGCGTTAAATCGATAGACAATGCGTTACAAAGGGTTAAACGTAAATTAGAGAAGTATTTAGAGCATCGTGTATTGGACTCCGTCGGAGTCTCACAGGAAGGAAGACAACAGTGACAAATATTTTTATGGTCCTAGAAATAATCGTATCCGTATTATTAATTGTGGTTGTAATAGCACAGAACAGTAAGAGTTCCGGTATGGGGGGGGCCGTATCCGGTGCCGCGGATTCCTCATTTGGCGGTAAGGAACGAGGTTTAGACGGTTTCTTGTCCAGATGTACGATTATATTGGGGATTATCTTTGCTGTGTTGAGCTTAGTATTAGGAGCAATGATTAATCAATTCTAATGATGAAAGCCTGCATTGCAGGCTTTTATTTTTTATATTAAAGGATGTGGAGTCTTGAAGAAGAAAGTATTAGAGTTTTATAAATCCATAGAACCACATGCATATCATATCGAGGATGCCGCTGTAGATAATCATATTAAGGGCGGCAAAGATTTGGAGCGGTTTATTTGGGCTGCTCATAGCCTTAAAAAAGAAGGAAATTTGCAGTCTATACGCCCTGATGTATATATGTACCAAGAACAACACTATGATGAATATGAAGGAATATATAAGGGGTATCGTAAATCTTTCGGATTTGTCATCATGCCTGAAGGGGAAGATGATATTTATATTCCGGAAAAATATAAAGGTACCGCCATGCATAATGATAAGGTACGTGTTCGCGTTATTCCGTCCACCTATATCAACCACAAGCGGGAAGGTCTCATTGTAGATATTATCGAACGTGCCAATGAAACTATAGTCGGTACCTATGATCGGCAACAGAATTTCGGCTTTGTCGTACCTGATGATGAAAGAATCGGTACAGATGTGTTCGTAGCACTTGAAAATACTTTGGATGCCCGCAGTGGTGCCAAGGTATTGGTGAAGATTATAAAGTGGCCTGAAGAGGACAAAAAACCGGAAGGGGTCATTACGGAGATTCTCGGTTATAAGGGAGATGTGGGACTTGATATCAACTGTATTATGGCGAATCATAAGATCCCGTTCTCATTTCCTGACGATGTAATCAAGGCCAGTCAGCGCATCGACATCGATACGATTATTTATGATGATCCAAAGCGATGGGATCTCAGAGATTTACAGATGGTTACCATAGATGGTGAAGATGCAAAGGATCTGGATGATGCCGTAAGCGGGCGCAAGCTGCCGAACGGTAATTACGAACTGGGTGTTCATATTGCGGATGTCAGTCATTATGTAATATCCGGTCAGGCCATCGATAAAGAAGCCTATAAACGGGGCACCTCCGTATATTTGGTAGACCGTGTCGTACCTATGCTGCCGGAGGTGTTATCAAACGGTATCTGCAGTTTAAATGCGCATGAAGATCGATATGCTATGACCTGTATGATGGAAATTGACGAAGCAGGTCAAGTGGTAAACTACCGTATTAAACATTCCATTATCAACGTAGGACGACGTTGCAGCTATAAAGAGGTCTACAAGGCTTTGGCAGAAGACATTATTCCTCCTGATTTGTCGGATTTTATGCCAATGTTACGGGATTTAGCGGAGATTGCGAATATTCTTAACCGTATGCGTCGTCAACGTGGTGCACTGGATTTTGATTTTCCTGAGTACAAGGTGTTACTTGATTCGGAAGGTACGCCACTGCGCATTGTTAAACGTGACAGAACCTTAGCTGAGCGCCTCATTGAGGAATGCATGCTCATCGCCAACGAAACGGTAGCCACCCATTTAAAGGATACACATCGGGCATCCGTATATCGTATTCATGAAATTCCTAACGAGGAGAAATTATCACTCTTTCAAAAGGTTCTCAACTATCTAGGTGATAACCTCTTTCTCGGTGCTGATGGTGTTACACCGCGAGATTTTCAAAAAATTCTCGATACGGTAAAGGGAAAAGATATCGAACAAGTTGCTCAGATTATGGCGTTGCGATCTATGCAGCAGGCTAAGTACAGTGTGGAAAATGTGGGCCATTTCGGCCTGGCATCCACCTGTTATACGCATTTTACATCACCGATCCGTCGATATCCGGATTTAATGGTGCATCGTTTATTGAAAGCCGATATGCACTGGCCTAACGGATATAGTAAACGAGATGTGGATGAGGAATTTTTAGTACGTGCTGCGGAACATTCATCGATTCAGGAACAGGTCGCGACCGAAGCGGAACGGGAAACGACGGACTTGAAGAAGACTCAGTATATGGTTCCTTTTGTAGGTGAGGTATTTACTGGTATTATTTCGAGTATCACATCTTTCGGTATGTTCGTGGAACTCGAAAACGGCATTGACGGTCTCGTTCATATCAGTATGATGACGGATGATTACTACTTTTTTGACGAAGAGCATTTCGTCCTTGTAGGCAAACGGACCGGACGCATATATCGATTAGGGGAAACCGTAACAGTAACTTTGGTGAAAGCCGATGTAGAGAAGAAACAGATTGATTTTGTTCTCGGAGAAGTTGATAATTTGGCGGCGATTCAGGAACAACTGAACAATGACTCGGATTACGGTGATTCTCGTAGAAGTAGTGGGACTCGCAAGTCGGGCGGATCCAAAACGAAGGGGCGTAGAAAGCAGTCTTCTCGTAAGGACGGTTCCGGTCGTTCGAAATATGATGCTTTTAAAAGTAAATCTGGTAAAGGTAAATCAAGCCGTAAGAAATCTCATAAAACATCGAAACGAAGCGGTTCGAAAAAGTCTAAGGGAAAACGTAAACGATAGGAGGCCATATGGCAAAACAAGCAAATCCGTCGCTTATTGCTGATAATCGTAAGGCGCGTCATGATTTTAACATTCATGAAACCTATGAAGCCGGCATTGCTCTGACGGGGACGGAAATTAAATCCATTCGGCAGGGAAAATTGAATTTAAAGGATAGTTTCTGTCGCATTGATAAGGGAGAACTGTTACTCTACGGCGTGCATATCAGTCCTTATGAGCAGGGAAACCGCTTTAATCATGAGCCGGAACGGACCCGGAAGTTATTGATGCATAAATCGGAAATCAATAAATTGCATGCGCAGGTGAAGGAAAAGGGATATTCATTGGTGCCGTTAAACTTTCATTTCAGTCGCGGTTATGTAAAGGTTACGGTCGGTCTCGTAACGGGCAAAAAACTTTACGATAAGCGTCAGGATATGGCGGAACGCGATGCGAAACGCGATATAGAAAAACGTTTGAAGGAACAACAGAAATATTGATCTTACAGCGATGTGCTGTTCTGTAGCTTATTGTTAACTGCATTTCATAATTTGAGATGCAGTTTTTTCTTGTATAATTATGATTCTCTAATTATAATGTAAACTGTAATAATAGTTTGTGGTTAACATTATCTGGGTAGAGGAGATTATCATGAATCAGAACATCAGGTACATTACGGAAATCGCAATTTTAACGGCTATGATCACTGTGTTGGGGGCAATCAAAATTCCAAATGTTATACCGGGCATAGAATTTCAACTGTCTGCACCTTTGGCGGTGGCAATTTGCGCCGTATTCGGATTTAAGAAGTACATTATCAGCGGTTGTTTATCGAGCTTAATAGGTTTGGCACTGGGGACACAAACCATATTGAATGTGATGATTGCTATGCAGTTCAGACTGATTGTAGGGTTGATTTTGTGGGTATGTCATAATCATATGGTCGGCATTATCATATCCGGCCCTATCGCATCGGCTTTAGCAAGACTATCGCTATCTCTATATATCGGAAAAGCGGCGTTGCCAATGATCGGATTGGCCGTACCGGGTATGATTTTCACCGTTATTATGGCTCCCGTATTTGTGAAAGTATTCCAGAAAATTCATAATCAGGTACCTCAACATCACTCCGTAAAAGGGAAGGTGTTATGATGAAACCCTTATATAGCATACGTATGCGTGCTGCTCAAGGAGGCCCTCATGAATCGGGAGGACATCATATTTCCGGTGCAGAGCGTATCGTTACGATGGATCAGGTAGGGACTATGGTGCAGTCCTTAGCTGATCGAGCTTTACATCATAGTAAAGGAGTTGCTGATTTTATCAATATCACTGTCGATCTTGTACCGACGGATTCCATACGGCATATCCCCGTGTTGGACGTAGAGGAGCATGAAACCTCCGACGTATCCGATGCGCGTTTACTGGCAAAGAAACTTTTGAGTAAAACTGAAATTACTTCTACGTCCGTTGATAAAGGGGTATCTTTATTATGTGGCTTATCAACATCTATGCGCGGCGCTATGTTGATTGATTTCGTTTCTGGTGAACGCCTTGATGAAGGTCAGCGAGGCGTGCGTGTCAGTCACATGGACACCTGCTCAGATCTAAGTATGTACAATATGAATGAACATATGCGCGAGGCTCTTGTATTAGCCTCAAAGGTACAATCCTGTGAAGGCATTGTTGGTGAATTGTGCTGGTCCGATGACCCGGATTATACGGTAGGCTATGTCGCCTGTAACGGTGTATATCATCGTCTTCCTCATATGAAAGAAATGGGTTCATCCATAGGAGGGCGTATCTTTTTTGTTAAATCGGGAACAGATATATCAAAATTAATCGCTTATTTGGAGTCTGCTCCGGTATTAGTTGAATGGTGAAAAGATGTACGAATACTTTCAACAACAATTAAAAGATAAAGAAATTAGTCATAATTTCAGGACTATTAAAGAGTATCATCCTATAGATGCGGTGAGTGTAGTGTATGATGATAGAGAGTATCTGATGATGGCCTCGAATAATTATCTGGGCCTGACCTTTGACAGCCGCATACAATCTGCGGCTATGGAGGCCGTACAGAAATATGGGACCGGATCCGGCGGAGCTCGTCTTGTATCGGGCACATTTCCTCTGTTTACAGAGCTGGAGCGAGCCATTGCAAAGTTTAAACATTCCGAGAGTGCCTTGATTTTTAATACGGGGTATATGGCGAATGTAGGAACGATATCTGCCTTGTGCGACAAAAACAGCATTATTTTCAGTGATGCGCTAAATCACGCCAGCATCATTGACGGTTGTCGTCTAAGTAAAGCTGCTATACAGACGTATCGACATTGTGATACGGAGCATTTAACATATCTACTCAACAACGTATCGAAGGATACGCGTAAGTTAATTGTTACGGATGGCGTATTCAGTATGGATGGTGATATAGCACCGTTGGATACTCTATATGAATTGAGCCGAGAATATAATGCGCTGATCATGGTCGATGACGCTCATGCTACAGGTGTTATCGGCGAGGGGCACGGAACATCAGCCCATTTTGGCTTGGACGGACTTGTGGATATTCAGTTAGGCACATTGAGTAAAGCCTTGGGTTCCGTAGGCGGCTATGTGGCTGCGTCAAAGGTCATTGTCGATTATCTTGTCAATTTCAGTCGCAGTTTTATATTTTCAACGGCATTATCACCGGCTGATATAGGTGCTGCATTGACGGCTCTTAATTTGATTGAAACCGATATTGATATTTATGAACGACTACGGGATAATGTGGCTTATATGGCTCGAGCATTAAGAATATTCGGCATAGAGGCAACGGATACGACACCGATATTTCCGATTATAATCGGTAACAACGAAGATGTCTTGGCGGTATCTCATTCACTTTGGGAATCCTGTATTATCGGAACTGCCATTCGTCCGCCGACGGTTCCTGTCGGTGAAAGCAGAATCAGGCTAACCGTAACTGCCGCGCATACTAGAGAACAGATCGATTATGTGTGCAGGTATTTGAAACAGGCTATGAGCAATATTTAATTGCTTAAATTGACAGTGCGTATAAATAGGCTTATAATTATCTAACCGACGCACGGGGATGTAAAGGTTTCGACAGGAGTGCGTGTGGTATAGATAGCGAGTCGGCGTTCCATGAGGCCGTAAAACGGTGGAAAAACATTTAAACGCAGAAGAAAATTTTGCATTAGCTGCATAAGCTACGTCCCTCATACTTGTGCCTACCAAGTGTGAATGGACGTCAAACAGTAGGCTGGCCTAATTTAGTTGCTCATATGAATTAGGCGAGACAATATGAACTGGGGTTGTGTAGCTTGTCTGTGAGCGATAGCAATCTGAGACTCAAATCATAGACTGTACTCGGAGAAGTCTATATGGCAACACTTCTGGACAGGGGTTCGACTCCCCTCATCTCCACCAAATAAGAAGCCTACATTTATTTTTTGAGAAATAGTAGATGTTTACAGATAAATTTAAGATTATTCGGCTATAATAGATGGAGAACAGCCGATTAAGTGGTTTTAAAACCGCCTAGGTAGATTCTTAGGCGGTTTTTTGTATAGTAAGAACCATTTTATTATTAATAGGTGGTAAAAAATTTGAGGGGTGATAGTTTATGGAAATTTTACTTATGTCATATTTAGCGGGAACAGAAAGTATAACAAAAAAGTATCTTTCAAAAATGGTTTCGAATAAAATAATTTTTATTCCTACTGCCGGAAATGTCGAACCATATACTGGATATATCGATGAAGGTATTAAGATGCTGAGATTGCTAGGGTATGAAGTTGAAATTATTGATATTACCAAATTTGATGAAGGCTATTTAAAGGATAAAATTTTAAAGGCGGAATGTATATGTATATCCGGTGGGAACACCTTTTATTTATTGCAGGAAATAAAAAAGAAAAATCTTATAAAGGTCCTTATTAAAAGAATCAAAGAAGGGGCATTCTATATCGGTGAATCCGCAGGGGCAATCATTATGTCTGAGAATATTGAATATAATCACATAATGGATGATAAAAGTATAGCCTCTGAATTAGATGATTATGCAGGGTTAAATGTATTTGATCATTATGTTCTGCCGCATATAGGAGAGTATCCATTTGAAGAAACTGCTCAGAAAACATTAGATACTTATCAAGATAAGATATCATTAGTGCCGATAAACAATAATGAAGCAATTTTAGTGAATGATAATGGTTATACGGTATTAAATGAAAGCAAATAAAGTAAACTAGTGATTTATAATTTTATATTCTTGAAAGTTATAAGTGTTCACATTTAAATATTTAATGTCAATGATTTTTACCATTTTTATTGCATACAATGGAAGAATATTTATCTAGATTTTATCTGTATTTTACTGTGTTCAGAATGTCCTTATAAGTTGACTTCATAAATAGAATAAAGTAAAATAAATTGTAATATTTGTGATTTTATTGCGCCCAAAATGATTAGTTTCTGAAAAGGAGTATAGATAATGAAGTTTCGTTATTCCCGTATGTTGGCGGCTCTCGTAGTGTCAGCTGTTATGGTTGCTGGCTGTGGAAATAACCAACAGCAATCCGGTGACGTGGCTGTTAATGCATACAAGATAACCGCCAGTGATACACAAGTGGATCAAACATTTAGCGGTACTGTTGTAGCAGAGAATTCTGTAGAAGTACATGCCCGTGTAACCGGTTATGTAGTGGAAAAATATGTTAAAGGTGGGGAACAGGTTGTAGCGGGGCAACCGTTATATCGTATTGATTCCCGCGAGTATGAAGCTAGCCTAGCTAATGCAGAGGCACAGGCGGCACAGGCCAATGCCACGTTGAAAAATGCTCAGGTGGATTTGCAACGCTATGAAAATTTGGCTAAAGAAGATGCCATCGCTCAACAACGTGTAGATACACAACGTAGTACGGCAGAACAGGCTCAGGCTACTTATGACGCTTATGAAGCATCTGTTAAGATTGCGCAGGATAATTTAGGTGATACTATAGTATATGCACCGTATTCAGGTACACTTCGCATGGATGACATAGATTTAGGCACCTTTGTTCAGGCCGGTTCCACGAAATTGGTAACGATTGATTCTATCGATCCGATCTTTGTTGAATTCAGCATGACGGAACAAGAGTATCTCGATTTCATGAAAAATCGTTCCGGTGATGATACAAGCGGTACAAATCTAAAATTAAAATTGGCTGATGGTAAGGAGTATGGTGAATTAGGTACGGTGGTACAGGCTGCAAAGAGTCTTGACAGCTCCACAGGTAAGCTTGTGTTGAAAGCGTCATTCCCAAATCCTAATCATCTATTATTGCCGAATATGTTCGCTACCGTAATTTCACCGGGGGAAAAATTGAAGAATGCTATCTTGGTTCCATCTCGTGCGATTTTGCAAATCATGGATAAAAACTTTATCTATGTAGTCAATGCAGACGGTGTGGTTGAACAGAAAGCTGTTGAAATCGGCGGAACAACAGATGGTAATACTATTGTTAAATCCGGTTTATCCGCAGGGGATACCATTGTCGTCGACGGCTTAACAAAGGTTAAGAACGGTGTGAAAGTAACCCCTAATATGCTTACAAAAGACCAATTGAAGTCAACAAAATAAGAGGAGGCTAGATCGTGTCGAAATTCTTTATTAATCGGCCTATCTTTGCCATCGTAATAGCTATTGTTATTACGTTGGTAGGTCTCATTTCCATGATGAACCTCCCGGTAGCTCGATATCCACAAATTTCTCCACCTACGGTCCGTGTTAATACTGCCTATACCGGTGCTACGGCACAGGTCGTAAATGATACGGTTGCTAGTGTTATTGAAACACAAATTGTAGGTGTACAAGATATGGACTATATGACGTCCAACAGTTCCAGTAACGGCAGCTATTCCTTAACGATTCAATTTAATCAGGGAACCGATGCCGATATGGATACCGTTAACACTCAAAACCGTGTACAGGCGGCTCTTTCACAATTGCCGTCCGAAGTACAGGCGGTAGGTGTAACGACTACAAAATCGTCCGGTGATATGGCGATGGTTTTCTCATTGAATTCGCCAAATGGTACCTATGATTCTACATTCCTTAAAAACTATGGAACCAACTATATGATGGATGAGATTAAATCCATTAAAGGCGTAGGTTCTGTACAGGAATTCGGTTCTGACTATGCCATGCGTATCTGGTTAGATCCGGCGAAGATGCAGAAAATGGGTGTTACCATTTCAGAGGTTACAGCCGCTATTAAGGCTCAGAACTTGCAGGCTGCGGCCGGTACTGTGGGGCAAAACCCGACAAATGGTCAGCAGGCATTCCAATATCCTATTAAGATTGAGGGGCGTCTTGTAACACCGGAACAGTTCGGTAATATTTCATTAACAAATTCTCAAGGTACAGTACTCCATTTAAAAGATATTTCCCGTATTCAGGTCGGTGCAGAGGACTATAATTTCTCCGCTAAAACAAATCATAAAGAGGTAGCGGGTTTTGCTGTTTCCTTGCAAAATGATGCGAATGCACTTGAAACAATTGCTAACGTAAAGAAAGTGCTGGAAGAGCAATCCAAGTCATTCCCGCCTGATCTGGAATATCACGTTGTCGTCGATAATACGAAGTTCGTAAGTGCATCTATTAATGAAGTTGAGCATACTTTCTTTGAAGCATTACTCCTCGTGTTAGTCGTAGTATTTGTATTCTTACAATCCTGGCGCTCCACAATCATTCCTATGATTGCCGTACCGGTATCATTGCTCGGCACATTCGGCGCATTTGTCTTATTGGACTTCTCCATCAATACATTGACATTGTTTGCGATGGTGCTGGCTATCGGTCTTGTCGTCGATGATGCTATCGTCGTGGTGGAAGCCGTCGAATATGAATTGAAATACAATGGATTACCTCCGAAAGAGGCTGCCATCAAAGCGATGGAAAATGTACAGGGCCCTGTAATCGGTATCGCTTTTGTATTGGTTGCCGTATTCGTACCGGTTGCCTTTATGGGCGGTATGACGGGGATCCTGTATAAGCAGTTCGCTTTGACCATTGCCGTATCCGTTGTTATCTCCGCCATTATTGCCCTTGTATTGACACCGGCACTATGTGCAACGATGTTGAAACCGCATGTACCGAATAATCATGAAAATTGGGTGCATCGTCAATTGAATAAATTTAATGAAGGTCTCGACAGATTCAGCAATTGGTATGGCCTTCAATTAGCTCGCTTGAGTCATAGATTGAGCTTAACGATTATCACGTTGCTTATATTTGCGGGCGGTACAGCGTTAATTTTCCACTTCCTGCCGACGGCTTTCGTACCGGCGGAGGACAGCGGGTATTATATGATTGCTGTCAATGAGCCTCCTGGGGCAACAATGGATCGTACGATGGCGACTCTTGAAAAGATTGCTTCGTTCTTAGAACGTAAAAATGATCCGGAAAAGAAACCTGAGGAACAATTGTTCCAGGAAGTATTTACGGTAGGCGGTTTTGACATCTTAGGAGGAGGGCAAAAAACCAGCGCCGGTATTATCTTTGCCTCTATGGCTGATTGGAAATACCGCACGACCTCCGATACATCTATTAATGCTATGATCGGTCAAACATTTGGTTTTGCAGCTCAAAAAGTACCGGAGGCTACTGTTATCGCTATGAATCCGCCATCCATTCCGGGCCTTGGTACTACCGGCGGTTTCAGTATGTATATTATCAATAAGTCCGGTGATAGTGCACAGGTTATGGCTGAACGTGCTAATGATTTCTTAGCGGAAGCGCGTAAGAGTCCTGCAATTCAATCAATTTATACAACATTCGATACATCCACCCCAACCTTACAATTTGATGTAAATCGCGATAAAGCGGCTCAAGATGGAGTGGCAATATCCGATATCTTTACTACATTACAAGGTTTCTACGGCAGTATTCAGGTTAATGACTTTACCACATACGGTAAAAACTATAAGGTTGTTGTACAGGCTGAAGATGCATATCGTCAGAATGCAGATAATCTTAATATGCTAGCCGTTCGTAATAGTAAAGGAACGATGGTACCGGTATCAAATTACATTACGAAGGAACAAACCGGTACTCCATCCAGTATCACTCGTTTCGATAATGCGATGGCCGTACAAATCGGCGGTTCCCAAGCGAATGGTTATTCCTCCGGTGATGCTATTAATGCTTTGAAAGACGCAGCTGCTAAAACATTACCGGCTGGTTATACTTATGACTGGGCCGGACAATCCCGTGAAGAGTTGAAAGCGGGATCTCAAACTATTATGATTCTTGGCTTAGGCCTGGTATTCGTATTCTTGATCTTGGCCGCTTTGTATGAATCTTGGAAGGTACCGTTTGCCGTATTGTTCTCCGTACCGTCTGGTATGATCGGTGCATCGTTGATACCGTTCTTGTTGAATTTTACGGGCAGGTATCAGCTGGCGAACGATATTTACATGCAGATCGGTTTACTTACCTTGGTGGGATTAGCGGCGAAAAATGCGATTCTGATTATTGAATATGCTAAGATTCGTGTCGATGAACGGGGCATGGATGTTGTTGATGCAGCTATTGAAGCTGCGAAGATACGTTTGCGTCCAATCTTGATGACATCCTTTGCGTTTATCCTCGGTGTATTACCGTTGGCCGTATCTACTGGTGCCGGTTCCGGTGCTCGTACATCAATGGGGATTACCGTAGTCGCAGGAATGACGACGGCAACATTGTTCGGTATATTTATCATTCCGATGTTGTTCATCATCATTGAAAAACTTGGACCCGGCTTGTTGACTAACCGTAAGAAAGACCATGAATAAATATCGTTAATATTTTGTATATTATGATGGTTTAAAACACGCCACTACATAGTAGTGGCGTGTTTTTTTGTGTGAATTATGATATAATGAATAAGTTAAAAATCGGATTGACTTAAGTCAATGAAGTTATATATTTATTGATAAAAGAGGTATAGTATGAGTGACGTAAAAACATATGTAGCAGGCCATAAAAGTCCGGATACGGATTCTATCTGTTCCGCTATTTCCTTTGCTAATTTTTTGACACAAATGGGGACACCTGCCACACCTGTATGTGCCGGACCAGTGAATAAAGAAACTGCTTTTGTTCTTGATTATTTTGGCTTTGCTCATCCTACAATTGTTACTAATTGGGAGGAAACATGTCCGGAAGGTGGAAATTTATATTTAACTGATCATAATGAATCTAAACAAATTATCGATGGCTATAAAACGATGAATATGTGCGGTGTAATTGATCATCATCGCATTGGCGACTTTGAAACGGATGGACCTGTATTTATTCGTATGGAGCCGGTAGGGTGTACTAATACGATTTTGAGTAAGTTGTATGTAGAAAATAATCAGGACATTCCCAAGAATATTGCCGGACTAATGTTATCTGCCATTATTTCTGATACCGTATTGTTCCGTTCACCTACATGTACGGAAAAAGATAAGGAAATGGCACATAAGCTTGCTGATATTGCCGGTGTAGAACTTGCTGTATACGGCTTGGATATGTTGAAAGCAGGTGCGGATATTTCCGATTTGACGAATGATGATATCGTTCGTACGGATATGAAGGAATTTTCCGAAGCGGGTAAAACTATTTCTATCGGGCAAATTTCCGTTATGGATACGACCGAAATTCTGGCTAAACAAAATGAATTAATTACCGCCTTGGAAGCGCTTCGCAGTGCTAATAATTATGATGCATCATATATTATGATTACGAATATTCTTGATGAAAGTACCACATTATTGTTCAGCGGTGAAGTTAATGATGTTGTAAAAAATGCATTCGGGAAAGATATAAAAGATAACTCCGTATTCCTGCCGAATACAATGTCTCGTAAAAAACAAATTGTACCACCGATTTTGGGGGCTATGAAATAAGATATGTAAAATGGGAACGTTGCTATGCAACGTTCTTGTTCTCTATGTAATGTAATAGATTATATTTAACATTAAAGATTAGACTTAGGATTATATAACACTTTACTATAATATCCTAATTATATTGATTAGATGTAATGTTATAGGTTAAGTCTTTATATATAGATGAAAATAGATTGAATCTGATTTTAGATCTAATCATTAAGGGCTTTCGGGGGTATTCTGATGAATTCGTTATTAACAGGTTTGAATAAAGAACAACAAAAAGCGGTACAACATACGGAAGGCCCTTTATTGATTCTTGCAGGTGCCGGATCTGGTAAAACAAAAGTGTTAACGGTGCGAATTGCTCACCTATTGGCACAAGGTGTCAATCCTTACGAAATTCTGGCTATTACTTTCACCAATAAGGCGGCTAAGGAAATGAAAAGCCGTGTGGAAGGTCTTGTAGGTGATGTGGCCAATCGTATCTGGCTCAGTACATTTCACAGCTTCTGTGCTAAGTTTTTACGCTTTGAATTAGATAATTTTTTAGGCTATAACAGTAATTTTACGATTTATGATACATCGGACTCTCAGGTTGTTATCAAGGCCGCATTGAAGGCGTTGAACCTTGATGATAAATACTATCCCGTGGGGGCTATGATTGCTGCTATTTCAGATGCGAAGAATAAATTACAGTTCGCATCGGATTACCGTAAACAGGCGTGTGACTTTTACCAACAAAAGGTAGCGGATGTATACGAGTATTATGAACGGGAACTGCGCAAAAATAATGCATTGGATTTTGATGATTTATTGCTCGTAGCTGTTAAATTATTGCAGACAAATGCGGCGGTCCTCGATAAATACAGCAAGCGTTTTCGTTACGTCATGATTGACGAATATCAAGATACGAACCATGCTCAATACTTGTTGGCGTATTTATTATCTTCGTACTGGAAAAATATCGCCGTCGTAGGCGATGCGGATCAGAGTATCTATGCATGGCGCGGGGCGGATATTCAAAATATTCTGGATTTCGAAAAGGATTATCCGAATTGTACATCTATAAAACTGGAACAGAACTACCGATCTACAAAGATTATTCTCGATGCGGCTAATGCGGTTATCGATAATAATGAAGGTCGACCTGAGAAAAATTTGTGGACCGATAAGGTGGACGGGCCTAAAATTCAGCATTTTACGGCTCAATCCGAGCATGAAGAGGCGGCTTTCATCGGCGATACGATCACCAAAAAGCATGATGTTCATGGTGTGCCATATGGAGATATGGCGATTTTATATCGTACAAATGCTCAGTCCCGTGTACTTGAGGAAGCATTAATTAAACGAGCCTTGCCTTATACGATGGTGGGGGGGACAAAGTTCTATGACCGCAAAGAAATTAAGGATGTTTTAGCCTATTTACGGGTTTTATATAATCCCTTCGATGATCTCAGCCTATTGCGGATTATTAACGTTCCAAAGCGAAGTATCGGTGCAACTACGGTATCTAAGTTACAGGAATATGCTCGTGCTAATGGGACATCTCTATTTATGACGTTGACCCAATTACACCTGGTTGATTCTATCAAGGGCAAGACAAAAGAAAAGCTGGAAGAATTCGGCATTCTAATTTTCACGTTGGTCGCTGAAATGGATGATAAATCTGTTTTAGAAATTTTAGAATCTATCTTGGACAGGACCGGGTATCTTGCACAATTAGAGGAAAGTACGGATCCGCAGGATCGGGCGCGTGCTGAAAATATCGGTGAACTGTTGTCTGTGGCAAAAGACTTTCAGGATATAAATCCCACAGGTACAGTAGAAGATTTCTTGGAGCAGGTCGCCCTTGTAAATGATGTGGATTCCTTTGAACAGGAAGAGTCTAAGGTTACCTTGATGACATTGCATGCCGCTAAAGGTTTGGAGTTTCCTATCGTATTCTTATGTGGCTTAGAAGAAGGACTGTTTCCGCATAGCCGGACGTTGATGAATCCTGATGAAGTTGAAGAGGAACGTCGCCTTGCTTATGTGGGAATTACGAGAGCGGAGAAGGAACTATTCATCTCAAATGCCACAACGCGCACCGTATTTGGTCGTACAAGTAGTTATTTACCATCCCGTTTTATCGATGAGATTCCTGAGGAATTAGTTGATTCATTGCGTGCTAAACGAAAGGTGCCTGACGACATTAAACGTCATGTACCACAGCATATGAGTGTAACCAGTCGTCCCGTAACAAAGCCGATTATTCGAAATGAAGTCATTGCCGATTGGAAGATTGGTGATACCGCAATTCACAGTAAGTGGGGGAAGGGTAAGGTTATCGGTGTTGCCGGAGAAGGGGCCGGTATGAAATTGACCATTGAATTTCCGACGCAAGGGGTACGCGTGGTAATGGCGAAGTTCGCACCAGTGAAAAAGGGATAACACCTTTTTTATATAGATTTTTTCAATATAAGAATAACTACATATCATTAAACTTGAAGCAAGCTTATGTAGTTGAACATAAAAGGATAGAGTATGAATCCGAAAGATAGAATAGAAGAATTACAGAAAGAGTTGACTCATGCGCAGTATTTGTACTATGTGAAGGACTCGCCTGTAATGAGTGATTATGAATATGATACAAAATATCGTGAGCTCGTTGATTTGGAAACCGCACATCCCGAATATATTGTGCCGTCGTCTCCGACTCAGCGTGTAGGCATGAAGGTGGAGGGCTCTTTTGAGAAGGTTGTTCACGGTCGTCCCATGTTGAGCTTGTCCAATGTTTTTAATGCTGATGAAGTACGAGGATTCGCTCAGCGTGTAGAAAAAGAATTGGGGCATAAACCGTCCGCTTATGTGGTGGAGCTTAAAATTGACGGTCTCGCTGTGAATTTACATTATCAACACGGTATGTTTGTACGTGCCGTAACTCGTGGTGACGGCCGTGTCGGTGAAGATGTAACGGCTAATGTACGTACCATCAAGTCTATCCCCTTATTTCTTGAAAGTGCACCGGATTTCATAGAAATCCGCGGTGAAGCGTATATGCCTCATAGTGAATTTAAACGCATCAATGAGGAGCGTGATGAGGAAGGCTTGCCAACCTTTGTAAATCCCCGTAATGCCGCTGCAGGTTCCCTGCGTCAACAGGATCCGGCGATTACGGCCAGTCGGAATCTTGCATTTTTCGCTTATGCAATCGGCTCTGAAGAAGGTGCAGGTATTCGTAGTCAAGAGGAATTGTTACACAGTTTGGAGAACTTTAAGTTCTCCGTTAATCCTCATTATCGCGTATGTAAGACAATCGATGAAGTTATTGAAGCCATTGAATATTGGAGAGAAAAGCGTCACGAGTTACCATATGATACGGATGGTATGGTTATAAAGGTCAATAGTTTTGATGACCAGGAGATATTAGGTAGTACTGCAAAAGATCCGAAATGGGCTACAGCTTATAAATACCCTCCTGAAGAGGTGGAAACGGTCCTTAAGGATATAACGATTAATGTGGGGCGAACCGGTGTTCTCACGCCGACCGGTGAATTGGAGTCCGTATTCGTATCCGGCACGAATGTGAGTCGTGTCACCTTGCATAATCAGGATTTTATCGATGAAAAAGATATCCGAATCGGAGACCATGTGATGATTCACAAGGCTGCTGAAATCATTCCCGAGGTTATCCGTGTGTTACCTGAAAAACGTACCGGTTCAGAGGTTAAATTTACGATTCCTAGTACATGTCCCGTATGCTCATTTCCTGCGGTTCGACGTGAAGGGGAGGCGGCCGTACGCTGCACAAATAAGCACTGTCCTGCCATTGAAAAGGAGCAAATTATTCATTTCGCATCACGCGACGCTTTGAATATAGACGGCTTAGGGCCGAGTATCATAGAAAATCTGATCAATGCAAAATTGATTACCAATGTAGTTGATTTGTATCATTTGACTGTGGATCAGTTGGTTACGCTGGAACGAATGGGTACGAAGTCGGCGGAGAATCTGGTGAAAGCTATCGCCGATTCTAAAAATCGAGGCCTTGATCGAGTGTTATACGGTTTAGGCATCCGTCTCATCGGAGCAAAGGCGGCAGCTACTATAGCTCATGTGGTCCAATCTATGGACAGATTTCTTACGATCACGAAGGATGAACTTGTTTCTGTAGAGGAAATCGGGCCTACCATGGCGGACAGTATTGTAGAATATCGCGAAGATCCTTCTCATATAGAGATTATTGAAGGGTTACGGGCTGCCGGTTTAAAGATGAACGTTGATGTGGCTGAGCCTGCAGGCAATGAAATGGACGGAGAAATCGTCGTATTAACGGGAAAATTGGAATCCATGGGTCGCAGTGAGGCCGGTAAAATCCTTGAGGCACACGGAGCGAAGGTGACCGGATCCGTTTCGAAGAAAACAACCCTTGTCGTGGCAGGAGAAGACAGCGGCAGCAAATTAACGAAGGCCAATGAATTGGGAATTCGCGTCATGAATGAAGATGAATTTCTGGAGCTCATAAAGTCTTGGAATGGTTAATGCCTTTGAAAATGTAAGCTATATGAATTATAATAATACAATATGAAAGGATGTGTATCGATGAAAATCAGCCAAGAGGAAATTAAGAATATTGCCTTGCTTTCACGATTAGAAGTAAAAGAAGATCATATGGCACATATAGAAAAAGAATTGTCCGACATCTTGTCCTATGTTGCGGAACTAAATGCCCTGGAACTTGATGGTGTAGAGCCGATGGCTCATGCCGTACCGTTGCAGAACGTATTGAGAGAGGATGAATTAAAGCCGTCTCTCGATCATGATTTAGCATTATCCAATGCGCCGGAAGCAGAGGACGGGTATTTTAAGGTACCTCGTGTCGTACAGGAATAGGAGGTTTTGCAGTGGCAACCATTCATGAATTACATAAAAAATTAGTGAATAAAGAGATCAGTGCCGTTGAATTGACGAAGGCTGTTATCGCTCATAAAGTACAAGTAGAACCGACTGTACATGCGTATCTTTCCGATTCTCATGAACGTGCGCTCGCTACGGCGAAGGCTGTAGATGAAGCTATCGCTAAAGGGGAAGCAATTTCTCCATTGGCCGGGATTCCGGGTGCATTGAAAGATAATATATGTGTAAAAGGAGAAACGACGACGTGTGCATCTAAAATGTTGGAGCACTTTGTACCTCCTTATAATGCATCTGTTGTGGAACGTCTTGATGCGAATCAGTCCGTTATTCTCGGGAAATTGAATATGGATGAATTCGCTATGGGCGGATCTACGGAAAATTCCGCTTTGGCTAAAACGGTTAATCCCTGGAATAATGATTGTGTTCCGGGCGGATCTTCGGGCGGTAGTGCGGCTGCCGTTTCCAGTGGCAGTGCAATTTGGGCTCTCGGTTCCGATACGGGCGGTTCAATTCGCCAACCTGCTTCTTTCTGTGGCGTAGTTGGGTTGAAACCGACTTACGGCAATGTATCTCGTTATGGGCTTATCGCCTTTGCGTCCTCATTGGATCAGATCGGACCTGTTACGCGGGACGTAACGGATGCCGCCTTGGTATTAAATGCTATTTCCGGTCATGACGCGAAGGATTCCACATCGATTCCGGGGGCTCGTGTAGACTATACGAAGGCCCTTGTAAATGATGTGTCTAAGCTTAAAATCGGTGTGCCTAAGGAGTTTTTCGGGGACGGTCTTAACAGCGATGTTCGTAAGGCTATGGATGAGGCTATTGGTACATACAAGAAATTAGGTGCTGAAATTGTTGAGGTTTCATTACCTAATTCTAAATATGCGTTGTCCGCATATTATATCATCGCTTTGGCTGAGGCAAGTTCCAACCTGGCTCGCTATGACGGCGTAAGCTATGGTATGCGCGTACCTGCGGATAATTTGGTAGACATGTCCACGAAAACCCGTACCGAAGGCTTCGGTCAGGAGGTACAGCGTCGTATCCTCCTTGGTACATATGTATTGAGTTCCGGTTACTATGATGCCTACTATTTGAAAGCCTTGAAAGTACGTCGCTTGATAAAAAATGAACTGGATGAAGTTTTCTCCAAAGTAGATCTATTGTTGACACCTACGGCGCCAAATACGGCATATAAATTCGGTGAAAAGATAAATGATCCGTTGGCTATGTACTTAGAGGATATCTGTACGGTACCGGCAAACTTGGCGGGTATCCCGGGTATCAGTATTCCTGCGGGCATGAGCAGCAATAATTTACCGATTGGACTACAATTATTGTGTCCTGCTATGGGTGAAGAAACATTGCTTCGCGCGGCTTTCACATTTGAACAGGCCCGTCCGGATTGTCAATTAGTAGCACCGACAGGGGAGGTTTCTCTATGAGCAGTAAATATGAAACGGTCATCGGTTTGGAGGTTCATACGGAGCTTAAGACTAAGTCTAAAATCTTCTGTGGTTGCACTACTGAATTCGGCGGTGACCAAAATACACATATATGTCCGGTGTGTCTAGGCTTACCTGGGGCCATGCCGGTGTTGAATAAAAAGGTCGTGGAATATGCTATTAAGGTAGGTTTGGCATTAAATTGCGATATCCTTCACTTTAATAAATTTGACCGCAAGAATTATTATTATCCTGATTTGCCTAAAAATTACCAGACATCTCAATATGACTTGCCGATCTGTCTAAATGGTCACTTGGATATCGAGGTAGACGGTGAAACAAAGCGTATCGGTATCACGCGTATCCATATGGAAGAAGATGCGGGCAAGCTCGTTCATAGCGGCAATACTATTTCCGATTCCAATTTCTCTAATGTTGACTACAACCGTACAGGTGTACCGTTGTTGGAAATCGTATCGGAACCTGATATTCGTTCCGGTGCGGAGGCAAAGGCGTACGTTGAAAAACTGCGCTCCATTTTACAATATCTGGAAGTATCCGACGGACGTATGGAGGAAGGTTCTCTTCGTTGTGACTGTAACGTATCCGTACGACTTCGCGGTGCTACTGAATTCGGCACACGCACAGAAACAAAGAACGTCAACTCTTTAACGGGTATTCAAAAAGCTATCGAGTATGAAGCGTTACGTCAGGCTCAGCTGATTGAAGATGGCGGTACTGTGGATCAGGAAACGCGTACATGGGATGATGCTCAGGGCATTACATTGGGAATGCGCAAGAAGGATGCGGAAAATGATTACCGCTATTTTCCGGAACCTGATTTGGTACCGATTGTTATTACTGATGAAGAGATTGAAGCGGCTCGTAAGGCACTACCTGAGTTGCAGGCTGCCAAGATTAACCGCTTCATATCTGAATACGGATTATCTCGTGAAGATGCGACTATCCTCACGGTATCCCGTAAGACGGCAGATTATCTTGATGCGACTGTGCAGGCCGGTGCGGATCCTAAAACGGTATCCAACTGGATGCTCGGCGATTTGTCCAAGATGATTAATGAAAACAGTTTAACCTTTGCTGAATCGAAGGTAAGTCCAGAAAACCTTGCCGGTATGATTGCTCTTATTGAGAAGGGCACGATTTCCGGTAAAATTGCGAAAAAGGTTATCGTATCCATGTGGGAATCCGGTAAGGATGCGGACACTATCGTTAAAGAAGAAGGTCTCGTACAAATTACCGATACCGGCGCGATTGAAGAGATCGTTAAGCAAGTTATTGCCAATAATCCGCAACCCGTTGCCGATTTTAAAGGCGGTAACGGTAAAGCTATCGGCTTCCTGGTAGGTCAAGTTATGAAGGAATCCAAAGGTCGCGCCAACCCTGGTATGGTTAATGAATTACTTCAGAAATTCTTAAAGGACTAATCTGAACTAGGCTTTTGACATATAGCTTAACAGTTATAACATCCTCTACATACACATGTTATGTATTAATAGACTGTGTAGTAGAGGATGTTTTTATATGTATAACAGTATTTTATGATATAATACATTGTATAAAATTTATTGATGTTTGTAACCTAAAAAGGATATAATCATGACTGATAGAACAGATAAACGAGAGAAAAATATACATCGAGATGATGAGCAATATACGGATTCTACAGGATATACGCAAAGTGAACCGAATACACGGGTTTTGTCGGATGATGAACGTCGTGATTTTGATGGTGTTACCATCGATGAAGCGGGGGATTCTGTTCATGTCGAATCTACACCGACCGCTACGGATCAGGAGCGAGCGTACTATGAAGGATATGAGCAATACGGTCCGCGTGTTAAAGTATATCACTTTGGTGGTTCAAACTGGCTCAGCTGCATCATCATGTTGATAATTCTTGCGGCGGGCTTGGCGGCCATCGTGATTTTCGGTAGTCTTATTTTTACCGTCGTAGGTGCTATCATCCTGATAGGTGCCATCATTTCCTTTATCTTTGGTCTCTTTTAATGATATAATATTTATATTATGACTAGACGGTGGCGAGGCCATTCGATGATGAGGAAATATGAACGTAGTTTTATCGACATTGAATTCAAAATTTATACATTCTTCTTTGGCCTTACGCTATCTTAAGGCCTATGGCAAGGCTCATGGACAGGCATACGATATAGTGGAATACACTATTAATATGCTTGTTTTACATATTCTCAGCGATATAACGGAACGCAATATCAATGTGCTCGGCTTTGCGTGCTATATCTGGAATATCGAGATGACATTACATGTGGTGGACATGGTGAAAGCCGTCCGTCCGGATATTAAAATAATCCTCGGCGGTCCCGAAGTATCGTTCACGGCTGATGAAATTCTGGAGCGATGTTCTGCTGTAGATTATGTTGTGCAGGGGGAGGGTGAGGAAGCATTTTATCATCTGATTACGGCGCTATCCGATAATCGTGATGGGCTAGAGGAACCTATTGCCGGCGTACGCGGTCGTCATGTATCCGGTGCTCTTATGGGATCTACGACAACTGTGGAGGTTAAAGATCTCAGCACCATTCCGTTTCCTTATGTAGAGGAAGATATGGTCGATCTGGAACATAAGATAATTTATTATGAATCGTCTCGCGGATGTCCGTTTTCCTGCCAATACTGTTTATCAGGCAATAAAAATACGGTGCGTTTTTTTCCGCAGGAAAGAACGTTTAAAGAATTGCAATGGTTCATCGATCATAATGTCAAGCAGGTGAAATTTGTGGACCGCACCTTTAATTGCGCACCGGCTCATCATAGGCCGCTGATGGAATTCATAAAAAATGCTGATACGGATACAAACTTTCATCTGGAAATGGAACCGGAGCTCATGACGGAATGGGAGACAAATATTCTGTGTGAAACACCGCCGGGACGAATTCAAATTGAAGTGGGCGTGCAGAGTACGCATAAGAAAACCTTGGATGCTATCAACCGTTACAATGATTGGCCATACATTCAGGCCGCTATTCGGCCGATTATCGAGGCGGGCCGTACACATGTGCACATGGATCTTATCGTAGGATTGCCGCATGAGGATAAAGCTCGCTTTGGACAATCATTTAATGATCTGTTCAGCTTGCAGCCTCATGCGTTGCAAATCGGCTTTTTGAAATTACTGAAAGGTTCCGGTGTACGTCGCATGGATGAATATCAATATGTGAGTGATCCGTTGGCACCCTATGAGGTGTTGAGCACGCATGTATTGTCCTATGAAGATGTACGTTTTTTAAAGCACTTTGAAGACGTATTTGAACGATTCTATAATAGCGAACGCTTTAGAACTGTGTTCTCGTATATTGGGGCTAAATTGATCAATGGTCCTGTTGATGCATTTACATATTTTGTGGAAATGACTGAAGCCTGGCTTGCGGCCGGACACCATAAGGTAAATCTGAAGGATATAGATCAGATAGAGTTTCTTTATAGATTTTTCCTGGACCGAAATGATATGATTGCTGCAGAACTATTGCAATATGATACATTGGTGAGCTATCGCGGAAAGATTCGCAGTGAGGCCGTAGGGCTGCCTAAGCAGACGAAGGAGCTTTTACAAGAAGGGGAAGCATTCTGGCGTAATGAAGAGCTGGCATCTCGATATATTCCAAATTACACGTTTAAGGAGTGGCGCAAGATCCGTCAGCAATACGTGGAAATGCCTATGTCTGAAGAGACGGCAAACGTACTGGGCATCAAGAATATACAGGATAAACCGTTTACGGTTGTCATCGATGTTAACAAAGAGGTGCCGCCGTTTATACGACCGTACGTTGAGTCTTAATAAAACGATATCGATAATTTCAAATCGTGATCCGATTGTATATTGTAAAATATATGAATAGTGTATATAAACAGGAGTGTCATGACCGATACGACAAGACCGAAGCGATACCGTATGGTATCAAAATTTTATAAGGAACGATATGGTGAAAAGGTGTATAAATTGCCTGTTGCCTTACCGCTCACATGTCCTAACAGGGACGGTTCTGCCGGTGTAGGCGGATGCACGTTTTGCGGAGAAATCGGTGCAGGGTATGAAAATCTGCCCGCAACTATGACGGTTGCGATGCAGTTAGAGGAGAATATCGCGCATATCGGTCCCAAGTACAAGGCGAAAAAATTTATTCCCTATTACCAGAATTTCAGTAATACCTATTTGGGATTGGCCGCTTTCAAAAGTTATATGGAGCAGGGCTGCATCGATGCGGCTGTAGGCATTGCCATTGCCACGAGACCTGATTGTATTGCTGATGAATATCTGGATATTCTCGCCGATATTAGAGACCGCTTTCACAAGGATATTTATATTGAGCTGGGGTTGCAAACCGTTAATTATGATACATTGGAAAAGATTAACCGCGGTCATGATCTAGCTCAATTTATCGATGCTGTATTACGGATTAAGCGGTATGGATTTAATGTGACCGCTCATATGATTGTTAATCTGCCGTGGGATACGATGCAGGATACGGTGGAAGGGGCTCGCATATTGTCAGCCCTCGGAGTCGATCAAGTTAAATTACATGCCTTGTATATCGTTAAGAATACGCTGATGGCGAAATGGTATCAGGACGGGCGGTTTACATTGATCAGCGCCGAAGAATATGCTGACCGCGTGGTTAATTTCGTGCGTCATCTGCATCCAGATATTGTGTTGCAGCGTTTAGTGGGACGTGCACCGGAGGATAATACCCTGTTTACCAATTGGTCCATGGGATGGTGGCGTGTACAGGATTTAATAGATGATAAGATAGATGAACTGGATGCCCGTCAAGGTGATCTATGTGATTATCTGAACGGTAAGGCGGTCCGCCAGTTTATAGATTAGGAGGTTGTATGAGCGAACAAATCTTTACATTTCCTACATATGACCTAGCTCAGTCGATTTTAGGTCAACATAATCGTTATTTGCATATGATGCTAGATGTCATTACGGCGGATGTGGTGGCTCGCGGCGATACGGTGGTCATCAAGGGCGACGAAGATCAAGTGGCCGCTTTGTATCGCACCTTGGAGGAACTCGTGTTTCTCTATCGAGAGGGCAGTACGATTACGGAATCTCAAGTGCGTATTGCGGCGAAGCTTGTAGCTAATGACAAAGCGGATGCGGTACATACCATGTTTGAGGATACATTATCCGTAAATATGCGCGGTAAAAATATTACGCCTAAGACGGAAGGTCAGAAATATTATGTGGACAGTATCCGTAAGAATACCATTACATTTGGCATCGGTCCGGCAGGTACAGGTAAGACGTTCCTGGCGGTGGCGTTGGCGGCCTTTTATTTAAAGAACCGCAATGTGGATAAAATCATATTGACTCGTCCTGCCGTCGAAGCCGGTGAACGGCTCGGCTTTCTGCCCGGTGAATTGCAAGATAAGGTGGATCCGTACTTACGACCTTTATATGATGCATTGCATGAAATGTTCGGTATCGAACAGGTACAACGGTTTATGGAGCGCGGCACCATCGAAGTGGCACCTCTTGCTTATATGCGCGGACGCACGCTTGAAAATGCTTTCGTCATTTTAGATGAGGCTCAGAATACGACGGCGGAACAGATGAAAATGTTTCTGACCCGTTTAGGGAACAATTCTAAAATGGTGGTCAACGGTGATAAAACACAAATCGATTTACCGCCACGGGTTGTGTCGGGCCTCGGTGAGGCGGAAAAGGTATTGCGCCATGTGCCGGGGATAAATATGGTTTATTTTAGTGATCAGGATGTGGTGCGCCATGATTTGGTGGGATGTATTGTGAAAGCATACGACGCCTATCATGAACAGAAGTCGACTCGGGATGCAATTAAAGTAATTCCGGTTCAAGATGCTAATAAGGGTATGGTGAAAGAATAAGTATGTATATACATATCAGCTATGACGAAGATATAAAACAAGACTCACGAATTGAGGCGATTATCCGTAAGGTATGTGATGAAGTGAGTCGCGTTTATGGTCTTGAAGAGGATGAGATGAGTATTCTCTTCTGTAATAATGCGAAGATTCACGAACTTAATAAGCAGTACCGCGGTATCGACCGGCCGACGGATGTACTCTCTTTCGCCCTTAATGAAGGGGATGACTATGAAGGCAGTGAAGAGGAGCATCATTTGTTGGGGGATATGATTATCTGTCTGGAGCGTGCCCGTGAACAGGCTATCGAATACGGTCACAGCTTTGAGAGGGAACTGGCGTACTTAACGACTCATAGTTGTCTGCATATTTTAGGTTACGATCATATGAATGATGAGGATAAGAAGGAAATGAGAACGGAGGAGGAATTCGTTCTCGGTAATCTCGGTTATGTGCGGGAGGATGCACCATACAATGAATAAGAATGAACATTTTAAATCGGGCTTCGTAGCCGTTGTAGGCCGTCCTAACGTGGGAAAATCTACCCTTATTAATGCCCTTATAGGCGATAAAATTGCCATCGTTTCTGATAAGGCGCAAACGACGCGTAATCGTATCATCTGCGTATATACTGATGATGCGAAACAAATCGTCTTCATGGATACCCCGGGTGTGCATAAGCCTAAGCATAAGCTGGGAGAATTTATGGTGGATGCGGCCATCGAATCATTAAAGGAAACGGAAGCGGTCCTCTTCGTGGTGGCTGGTAACGAAAAACGCGGTCCCGGAGATAATTTCATTATAGAACAGTTAAAGCGCGTAAAAGTACCTGTCTTCTTGGTGGTAAATAAAATCGATACCTTAAAAAAAGAAGAACTGTTAGAGGTAATCGTGTCTTATCAGGATGCGTATCCATTTGCAGGGGTTATTCCTATTTCCGCAAAGGATAAGGAGAATTTATCCGAGGTTTTGCACGTACTGGAAGAAGTCTTGCCGGAAGGCCCTCAATATTTTCCTGAAGATATGATTACGGACCAACCGGAGCGGCTCATCATTTCCGATATTGTGCGTGAAAAAATTCTGCTCGCGACACGCGATGAAATTCCTCATGCCATTGCCGTAGACGTAGATGAAATGAAAACACGTTCCGATGGCACAACGTATGTACGTGCCACCATTTACTGTGAAAGGGACTCACAAAAGGGGATTATTATCGGAAAACGCGGTGCTCTATTGAAACAACTCGGTGCAGAGGCACGGGCTGATGTGGAAAAATTGTTGGCTACAAAGGTATATCTCGACCTCTGGGTTAAGGTTAAAAAGGACTGGCGCAATAAATCCGGTATGTTATCCGAATTAGGGTATAAGAAGTAATAAACAATAATCGATTGTGATATACTCTATATATAATGCTCTGTAATTAAAATACGAAATCATATAGCGAAGTAAAATCGTATTTATAAGTTCGATGATATCATCATGTGATGATATGGAAAGGATATTGCATGGATAGTGTAGACGGCCTGATACCGTTAGGATTCGGTCTATTATGTATATTTTTAATTAACTTTTTTGTGGTTGCCAAGTTTTCATTTGCTCGGCTCAGGAAAGAACATGTCGAGGATATGGATATTCTCGCAGAAAGGGACAGGGAATTTCTGTTAAAGTTATATCAAAATCCGGAATACTTTTTGAATACGACCCAGTTTTTAATTCTTTTTTTTATTCTTGCTCTGGCAGGAACGGGGACTTTCGTATTTGACAATGTAGTGGATAGATTGATGTCCTTTCTAAATGTGCAGACCGAGTGGATGCATTTCTTGTTGGATATTTTGTTATTGCTGTTTATCAGTCTTATCGTGCTGATCTTCGGTGAAATTGTACCGAAAGCGTTAGGTTTATCTTTCCCTACAAAGTACGTAAATACATATAGTCGCATCGTTGTGGCTGCCGGTCGTCTAGTATATCCTTTCATCTGGATTGCCGGTAAGATTTCCACTGTTATTCTTAAGTTTTATAAAACAAAATATCTTACGGAACTTGATCTGGTGTACACGGAAGAGGAAATCCGCATGATGATTTCCCGCAGCCATGAAGAGGGACAACTAGATCAGGTTGAATCGGAGCTCATCGATAATGTATTTAACTTTGTGGACCGTATGGCTAAAGAGGTTATGGTACCGCGACAAGATGTGGACTGTGTCTTCGTCGAGGACGGCTATGATGAAGCGATGAAGGTGATTCGGTCGACCGTTCATACGAGATATCCTTTGTGTGTAGAGGATAAGGATCACATCATCGGCCTCGTTCACATTAAGGACCTCATGGAGCGTCCTAACCAAGCGAAGAAGGATTTGAGGAACATCAAGCGGGATATTTTAACGGTTCCCGAAGTCATGAAGTTATCCACATTGCTGCAATATATGCGTACGCGCCGAATCTATTTAGCGGTTGTCGTCGATGAATATGGCGGCATGGTCGGCCTTGTTGGCCTTGAAGATATCATTGAAGAACTGGTTGGAGATATTCAGGACGAGCATGAACCTCATTTGCCGGCAACCATGTCGTATGCGGACGGGTCATTTGAATTTGACGGAAAGGTTCTCGTTGACGAAGTTGAGGAAATAATGAATGTTGAGATTGAAGATTCCGATTCAGACACTATTGGCGGATATGTATTCGGTTTACTGGAGCGCACGCCAATCGTAGGGGATACGGTAGATGCTAACGGATATACCTTCGAGGTAACACAGATGCAGGGATATCGTATTTCACGACTCAAGGTGACGCCGCTCCCTGAAGAGGAACCTGTGGAAGAAGAACATGAAGAATCTTAACGGCGCTTTCAATACACCGGCTATCGTTATCAGTCGAAAAAAGTATAAGCTTTATTCTGTTTTTACTTTCATCACGCCGAGCTTAGGTATCATACGGGCATCGTTACCGCATAAGCGCCTGCAGAGCATGCGTAACAGTTCTTATTTACGACCTTTCAGCGCCATGTACATTACAGTTGTTCCCGATGGGGAATACGTGAATGTAACGCAGATTGACGGATCCTATGTGGTGGAGTCGTTAGATACTAATCTTGAAAATATCGCTTATGCGGCGGTGGCCAGTGAGCTCATTCAGGAACTATTTGCGTTGTATGATGCGGATCGCAACGTATTCGATGTGGTGGTAAATTATTCAAAGTCCATTCGACAGCGTAATGTCCGATTGGGAACGATTATGCTGGGATGGCAACTGTTGTCATTGGCCGGTGTTGTTCCTAAAGCACATTATTTTATGAATCGACAAAATACCGATAATTTCTGGCGGGAACTTTACACTGTAACACAGATGGGTGTATCTCCGTCAGTAAAAAAAGCATTACCTATACTCTTAAGCTTTCAATGGGGGGATGAGCTGCAGATGGAATTTTCCGGTTCTCTTTGGACCGAACTGGAAAAACTCTTATATGCCTATGCATCTCATGAGATTGGTGAACCCTTGAACAGCGTTATTTTTCTGAATACTATGATAAAATAAAGTGATTTGAATTTGATAGAAATTTTTTAATCAGATTTTAGTATTTTTTACATTAAAGTGTGTGTGTTCGTTATGTGTAATTAAGTATAGTGAGGAGAGTTATTTCGTGAAAGCAAATAAATTATTGATTACCGCTGCTATTATGACTATGTCATTTGGTTCTGTTTATGCGACACAAATCGTATCGCCAAATATTAATCTCAGTTCAACAACTTATGATATGATTGATGCTTTGCATGCACAAGGATATATTGATACATTACCGACATCAAAACCGTATACGCGTTTACAGGTAGCCCAATGGATTGCAGAGGCTAATAGTAAGGTAGACAGTAATACACCTCAATTCATCCAATCCATGATTCATAATCTTGAATCTGAATATTCCGATGATATGCAGACCGTGGCAACCGGTAAACAGGATTCCAAGATTATTGTTGACTCCGTGAAAGTATCGGTAACATCTACCAATTCACCGGCCTATAATCAAAATCAAGGTGGTTGGACTCGTACCGCCAGTACATATCAACCGTTAAATGGAAATAATAACGGATATACGTATAATCGTGGTACTACGGTAAGTGGCGAAATGAATATTCGCGGTACCGCCGGTAATCATGTGGCGTATGCTGTTACGCCTCGTACCGATTTATTTGCCGGAAATAACAGTGCACGACTTATTAACGGCTATGTTAAAACACATATCGGGGCCGTAGAGGTTCAAGCCGGTAAAGATGAACTCTGGTGGGGCCCGATGCATCAATCATCCCTTAATTTATCCAATAATATGAATGCTTTAACCGGTGTGAAAGTGACGACAATTAACCCTGTAAAAATAGGTGGCACATTTAGATTTTTGCGATCTGTAAAACCTACATTCGTATATGCAAAATTATCGGATGATAGAAACGATGTTAAACATCCGGACTTTTTCGGCGCCCGCATTGAGGTGTCTCCGACTAAACGACTTGTATTGGGTGCCAGTTTGACGTCCATCATGGGTGGTGAAGGGCGTCATTTAAGTTTATCTGACTACGGCCGTTTCTTAACGGGAAAAAATGAATCGGTACGTTCCAAAGATAAGTGGAACAGTATTGCCGGGTATGATATAAAATGGACATTACCATCTATGGAAGTATATGGTATGGTATATGGCGAGGACCAGGCGACAGGATTAGGATTCATACCGAGTCCATCCCGTATTGCGTGGACCGCAGGGGTATACGTTCCGAAAATTGGTAAAAATCACGATTGGAATCTTCGCTTAGAAGGTGGCAAGACAAGTAACTGGTGGTATTCTCATTGGTCATATGGTGACGGCTATGTTCATAAAGGTCATATCATTGGCGACTATATGGGCAACAGCAGTAATCGTTTATATGCTCGACTTGGTCATTGGGATAAGAAGGCAAACCTGACAGCCCTTAATGTGGAATATTTACAGTTAAATCGTGAAGTTAATACTGATGCGACGGCTCTCAATGTATGGCTTGATCATAATCGTAAACTATCTCAAAATTGGTCCCTTGGTGCTAAAGTTGGCGTATCCAGACTCCATAATATGACTGAGAAGAAAGATAAAACGGCTTATTTAGTCGGCGTTGATGTGAAACGTACATTCTAAAAAATGATGATTAAATGATAGAATTTGAATAATGTAGTATTGAGATGTTGATTATGTGTATAAAAGTATTAGATTGACATTTTTCCCTCTGTATTGCTACAATATTATGTATAATACATGCGATGAAGCAGAGTAGTAGACCTCTCTAGCGAGTGAGGACGGTGTAAGCTCACATTTGGTTGAAGGCGCTGTAGAGCATTGGCAGGAACGCAGAAATCTGTTAGTAAAGGCCAACATAGAAAAAAGAGGGCGCAAGCCAAATAGGGTGGAACCGCGGGTATACTCGTCCCTGTAACGTTTTTCGTTACAGGGACTTTTTTGTTTGTAACGAAATGGTTGATTTTATGTCGGTTGTGTAAAGTGGAGGCAGCAATGACATTTCAAGAGATTATTTTAAACCTACAAAAATTCTGGAGCGAGCAAGGTTGTATCGTTCAAAATCCATATGATGTTGAAAAGGGCGCAGGTACAATGAATCCTGCAACATTTTTGCATGCTATCGGTCCTGAACCTTGGGCCGTATGTTATGTAGAGCCGTCCCGTCGTCCAGCAGACGGTCGTTATGGTGATAACCCTAACCGTTTGTTCCAACATCATCAATTCCAAGTTATCGTGAAACCATCTCCAGATAACATCCAAGAATTGTACTTACAATCCTTGGCAACACTTGGTATTCATGCTGAAGATCACGATATCCGTTTCGTAGAGGATAACTGGGAATCTCCAACATTAGGTGCTTGGGGCCTTGGCTGGGAAGTATGGCTCGATGGTATGGAAGTAACTCAGTTCACATATTTCCAACAGGTCGGTTCCATCGACTGTAAACCGGTTTCTGTAGAAATTACATATGGTTTAGAACGTTTGGCTATGTACATTCAAGGTGTAGAAAATGTATATGACCTTAAATGGAATGAAAATGTTACATATGGTGACATTTGGCATGCTAACGAAGTTGAACAATCCGTATATAACTTTGAATTAGCTGATACAGATATGCTTTTCAAATTGTTTGATATGTACGAAGCAGAAGCAAAACGCGTTTGTGCAGCCGGTTATGTATTACCAGCTTACGACTATGTATTGAAATGTTCCCACACATTCAACTTGCTTGATTCCCGTGGTGCTATTTCCATCAGCGAACGTACTGCTTTCATCGGCCGCGTACGTGCATTAGCTCGTATTTGTGCACAACAATACCTTGCTAAACGCGAAGAATTAGGTTTCCCACTTTTGAAAGGAGATAAATAAGATGGCAAAGGATTTATTATTTGAAATCGGTGCAGAAGAAATTCCTGCCGGCTTTATGCCAAATATCTTAGATCAATTGAAACAATTGGCTGAAACAAAATTAAATGATGCCCATCTTCCTTTTGAAAGCATCGCAACATACGGTACACCACGTCGTTTGGCTCTTATCGTAAAAGGTCTTGCTGACACATCTGCTGAAATCAGTGAACGTCATAAAGGTCCTTCCGCCTCTATCGCATATGATGCAGACGGTAATGCTACAAAGGCGGCAATCGGCTTTGCTCGTGGGAAAGGTCTTGATGTAGATGATCTCGTCGTAGAAAACGGATATATCTATGCGGAAACTAAAACCGCAGGCGTACCTGCAAAGGATATCGTAACTGATATGTTACCTCAATTGATTACAGGTCTTAACTTCCCTAAATCCATGCATTGGGGCAATTTAGATGCTAAATTTGTACGTCCTGTACGTTGGCTTGTAGCATTACTTGATGAAGAAGTAATTCCTGTAGAATTTGCTACTGTAAAATCTGGTAATGTAACACGTGGTCATCGCTTCTTAGGTGCTGATGAAATCACTATTAAAAATGCAGCATCCTATGTAGACACATTAAAAGAAAACTTCGTTATGGTTGATCAAGACGCACGTCGTGAATTGATTTCCAAACAATTACATGACATTGCAGCTTCTAAAAATGCATCCATCGTTTGGGATGATGATTTGTTAGAAGAAATTAACTATCTTGTTGAATGGCCTACAGCATTGTGTGGTGGATTCGAAGAATCCTACTTGGCACTTCCAGATGCAGCTATCATTACACCTATGAAAGACCATCAACGCTACTTCCCATTGGTTGACCAAGACGGCAAATTATTGCCAATGTTCTTAACAGTTCGTAATGGCTCTGATCATTCTATCGAAGTAGTTCAAGCTGGTAATGAACGTGTATTGCGCGCCCGTCTTGATGATGCTAAATTCTTCTTCAATGAAGACCGCAAGAAACCTCTTATCGACCGTCAGGAAGGTTTGACTAAAATCGTATTCCAGGAAGGTCTTGGTAATTTAGCGGATAAAACGGAACGCTTGTTAGAATTAGGTCGTATCTTCGGTGAAGAGTGCGGTTTACACGAAGATGCAGCTGTTGTGTTGGAACGAGCCACCATTCTTGCAAAAACGGACTTAACTACTGGTATGGTTACAGAATTTACCGAATTACAGGGTGTTATGGGTAAGGAATATGCGCTACTTGATGGTGAATCCGAAGACGTAGCGGAAGCGATTTTTGAGCAATACTTACCTCGCTTTGCAGGTGATGTATTACCTCAAACCGAAGCCGGCAAAGTATTATCCATCATTGATAAAGTGGATAATATCGTTGCTACCTTCAGCCGCGGCTTGATTCCTACAGGTTCTCAGGACCCATATGCGTTGCGTCGTCAAACTATCGGTATCTTGAATATTTTACTGGGCAGTGACTGGAATATCAGTTTGCGCCCTATCTTTAAAGCGTCTATGAAATTGCTTAACGTACCGGACGATAAGCAGGATGAATTGCTTGGTCAGATTGAGGAATTCTTTACTCTCCGCTTGAAAAATATTTTCCTTGATCGCGAAGTGCCGCATCATGTTATTGATTTGTTGTTATCTAACAACGAGTTATCCGTGGCAGATGCGGAAGGCCTTGTAAATGCATTGCTTGCAAATCGTATCGACGAAGATGTTGAACTTGTTCAAGCCTATACACGTATGTATAACTTAGTGAAAGATGTGACATATGAATCCGTTAATGTGTCACTTCTCAAGGAAGATGCGGAAAAGGCGTTGTTTGAGGCGGCTTCTAAAGCGTATGAAGCCAGTCTTGCTGCATGGGATGCTCATGATTATGATGCCGTTGTTGCCGTACCGGCTACGCTGGTTCCTGTAATCAATACATTCTTTGAAGATGTGATGGTTATGGATAAAGACGAAGCAATTAAGGATAATCGTTTGCAATTACTTCGGTTAGCTTATAATGTGATGGCTATTATCGGTGATATTAGCGCATTGAAATAGAATGGTGGAAGGACGAGTTGCGACTCGTCCTTTTTAACTGTGTACTTTTACAGATTGCAATATACAGATTAAAAGTTATAATTCATATGAAATTTGTAATCTATGCAGGATTTTATAATGTGACGGCGAATACAAATAGTATACAAAGTTGTAAGGAGAAATCTTATGATTACAGAGGTTGAATTATATAAGGCCTTACGAAAGGTGCCAAGTGGTAAAGAAAATTCCCGCCAACGGATTCTCATAGAGCTATACATGAGAGGTCAGGGCGCATCGCAAAAAGATCTTGTTAACGCCCTTGATATGAGGCCGGCCACGGTTTCGGAACAACTGGATATTCTTATCGAGCAAGGATATGTAACTAAACATATCGACTTCATGGATAAGCGGGTATCTATTATAGGTCTCACTTCAGAGGGAGAAAAACTGGGTAAAGAATTGTCGTCATCCTATGAGGATTACCTAAAACATATATTTTCCGGATTGAGCGATGTTGAAAAGGATGAATTGTTCAGGCTATTACAGAAACTTTGTAAATAGACTCGATTATGAAATCTAAATGATATAGTATAATTTTTTATATAGATAATACTTGATTAAAGGTCCTGTTATATGGTATTATTGTTCTGTTAATTTGAGACAGTCCGCTGCCTATAAGGTGTAGGTATTGAATGTCTGCAAACAGGAGGAAACAATGAACATTATTAACGTACTCGAACAGGAACAATTACGTACAGACATTCCTACATTCCGCTCCGGTGACACCGTGCGTGTACACGTAAAAGTAGTGGAAGGTAGCCGTGAACGTATCCAGGTTTTTGAAGGCTTGGTAATCAAACGTCAAAATGGTGGCGTACGTGAAACTTTCACAGTTCGTCGTATTGCATCCGGTGTAGGTGTAGAACGTACATTCCCGCTTCACAGCCCACGTTTAGCTAAAATCGAAGTTATGCGTCGTGGTGTTGTTCGTCGTGCTAAATTGTACTACTTACGTAACCTTACTGGTAAAGCTGCTCGTATTCGCGAAAAACGCTAATGTTCTTAAAAGGCTGCCGATGGCAGCCTTTTATTTTTGCCTAAATCCGTATGATTCAGTTATGTCGTTTGATGAAATACCGAATATGCTATATATTTAAGATACAGCTGATATATAATACAGTTAACATACAGTTAATGTGAATGATTTTTAAGATATAGTAATCATATATGTAATTATTGAAAGATTCTGATAATCGCATTTGATTTAATACGTAGAAACAGAAAGGATATACTATGGCAGATTCACCTGTTGTACATTGGTTCCCCGGACATATGGCGAAAGCCACCCGAATGATTACCGAGTATATCAAAAAGGTAGATGTAGTTATCGAGCTGCTTGATGCACGTATTCCAAGGTCTAGTGCCAATCCCGTTATTATCGAATTAATCGGACAGAAGCCGCACATCGTACTATTGAATAAGGCCGATCTGGCCGACCCGAAAGCTACCAAGGAATGGACCGAATTTTTTATGAATAAGGGTATTACCGTGCTTTCTATTGATTCCAAGTCAGGAAAGGGAAATAAGAAACTCTTATCTATAGTGGAACGTCTCAGTAAACCTATCATTGACCGCTGGATGGCAAAGGGGATTCGAAGTCGTTCCGTACGAACCATAATTTTGGGTATTCCTAATGTCGGTAAGTCAACATTGATAAATTCTTTGGCCGGTTCTGCCGCTACAAGAACGGCTAATAAGGCGGGGCACACTCGGGGGCAACAATGGGTTAAGATCGGTAAAAATCTGGAACTTTTAGATACACCCGGTGTATTATGGCCAAAACTCGAGGATCAGCGCGCGGCGGCTCGTCTGGCCATGACAGGGGCCATATCTGATGATGTATATGATTTAGAGCATGTCATCAAGCAGCTTATTACACATCTTTTAACTAATGAACCTCAGATTTTAGTTGAGCGCTATAAATTAAAAGAGACTGAGATGACGGATGTTGCTACGATTATTGAAAGTATCGGTCGTCGTCGCGGATGTCTTGTAAGCGGCGGCATTGTCGACTTTGACAAGGCGCGTCGAATCATACTACAGGATTATCGTAACGGAAAACTCGGTGTGATTACCCTAGATAAGGTCGATGAAGAACCGTATTATGCTGATGATAATGAGGGGTCCCGTAATGGATAAGATAGAATTATCGGATTTAAAGGTACAGGATATTAAGGCACTTTTTGAAACAGATAAAGCCTTGGATATTTTACCGCTAGCTCAAGCGGATTCACGCAGTTTCGTGCAGAAGTTGGCCGCGGCTTATATTAAGCGTCAGGAAAAAGAGCTGAAAGAACAGCAACGTCTTATGGGAATGTATGATTATGAAGGCATATTCTATGATCAGGATTTATATCATGTTGCCGGTGTGGATGAGGTCGGACGTGGGCCCATAGCGGGACCTGTGACGGTAGCGGCGGTCATATTGCCGCCGATGACACTTATTCCCGGCCTTAATGATTCGAAAAAGTTAACCGAAGAGAAACGAGAGGCTTTATATGATATCATCACGAAAGAAGCTGTGGCGATAAGCTGTGTTTCTTATGGTCCGGAAAAGATTGATGAACTCAATATTTACGAAGCGACCCGGCAGGCCATGTATGAAGCTGTTCGTACATTATCGGTACCGGCCGAGGCCGTAGTGGTCGATGCCATGAAGTTGCCTGACTTAACTGTTCCCGTAGAGTCTATTATCAAAGGGGACAGCAAGAGCGCCAATATTGCGGCCGCATCGATTATTGCAAAGGTTACACGCGATCGGTATATGAAGCGTTTAGACGAGGAATACCCGGGGTATGGTTTCGGTATTCACAAGGGTTATTATACTGAACTGCACAAAGAAGCCGTGGAACAGCAAGGGGTGACACCGCTTCATCGGAAAAGTTTTGAGCCTATAAAATCAATTGTAGGCTGGGTAAAAGAATAGATTTATAAATTCAAATTGTATATAGTTAAAATCCGTAAAGAGGTTCCTGATGGTCACCTGTGTGACTATTGGGAACCTCTTTTCTATTTACTTTATGAGCCAATCATTCTACGCTACACATATAAATATACAACGGCTGATAATGGCACATTTGATCCATTATGATGAATTTTTAATACGTCACTGTGATTGTTGTTAATGATTGAGGAGGTTATATGCAAACGATGAGTACCGGTAAGTCATTCAATGAACTCGATTCAAAAGCCCTCGGTGAATGGGGAGAGCGCGTAGCTGTTTCTTATGTAGAAAAGATGGGACTGTCCATTGTGGAAACGAACTACCGTACAAAATTGGGAGAAATCGATATTATTGCTAAAAAGGATTTAGTCTATCATTTTATCGAAATAAAGGCGCGTCGTGGCGTGCAGTTCGGCTTGGCGCGTGAGGCGGTATCAAAGAAAAAGCAGAAGCATATAAAACGAGCTGCCATGCTGTACTTATACGATTTATATCAAAAGAAACGGCGCTGGAAAGAGATTTCTTTTGATGTCATCGAAGTGTATCTGCATGAAGACTTTCAAAGTTTCATTCATTATTTACCGCAATGTTTTTAAGAGAGGTACGGTTATGTATGCAAAACTATATGGAGCAACGCTGCACGGTATCGAAGGATGCGTCATAACGGTTGAGGTCGATATTTCACAGGGACTGCCCGTATTGGATATCGTCGGATTGCCGAATCAGTCCGTAAAGGAAGCACGCGAACGTGTGCGGGCAGCTATAAAAAACAGCGGTTATGAATTTCCCATGCGGCGTATCGTGGTCAATTTAGCGCCTGCTAATATACGAAAAAGCAGTGCAGGCCTTGATCTAGCGATTGCCATAGGTATCATCCTGGCCTCCGGTCAGATTAAAGGACGGAAGAAAAATTTACAATCGCTGTTCGAGCGGTGTATATGCATGGGTGAACTCGCTTTGGACGGAACGATTCTTACAACGTACGGAACCCTTGCCATGGCTCTGTGCGCAATGGAGAATAATTGCCGAACGGTCTATACCAATCCTGTTAACGGGCATACATTAGCGGCTATACCTAATCTGACGGTTCATAGTGAGACTACACTGCAGGGCATTATTTCCTTAATTGAAAGTCATGCCAAAGGCGGTCAATCACAGTCGGACGATATTTGTAATCCCGTTATAAATACAGATGAATCCTATGTGCCCGTAATGGGAGAATACGCTGTTGATTTTGGAGATGTGCGCGGACAGGATTTAGGTAAGCGCGCTATGATGCTCAGTGCCGCAGGACATCATCATTGTATTATGGTGGGACCGCCCGGTGCGGGGAAGACGATGATGGCTGAGCGTTTACCCACCATACTGCCGCCCATGTCATGGTCTGAAATAGTTGAAGTGAGTAGGATACAGGATGTATTGGGATTACTTGGTGATGAAGGGCTCGTAAAAACGAGACCGTTCAGGCATCCGCATCATACGGCAACCGTAGCGAGTATGGTGGGCGGCGGTATCTCAGGGAAGCCCGGTGAGATCACCTTGGCTCATGGCGGTGTTCTTTTTATGGATGAGGCCCCTGAATTTCAACGGCAGGTCATAGAGGCGCTTCGACAACCGCTGGAGTCGAGGACGATAACGATTAACCGGTCGCAAGGAAATTATATCTATCCGGCCGACTGTATCTGTATTTTTGCGGCTAATCCATGTCCTTGCGGATATTACAATGATCCGTATAAGGAATGTTTATGTTCTCAAACGGACATTCATAATTATCAGCGGCGTCTGTCGGGACCGATCATGGATCGCATCGATCTACATATTCCTGTGGAGCGGCCTACATTAGAACATATGCTGGATACGACGTATTCCTCCATGGATAGTGAAAGCATGCGTCATCAAGTTGTTGAGGCCGTAGCATTACAAGGTAAACGATATGAGGGACTTCCTTTTAACTCTAACGGACAATTACCGCATAGAGCAATACGAGAATTATGTAATGTGACGGATTCCGCATGGCATGTACTCGGCACTGTTTTTGAACGCTTTCACATGAGCAGTCGTGCCTTTGACAGGATTCTAAGAGTGTCGAGAACTATTGCTGATTTAGAGGGGAATCCTGAGGTGGAAGAAAAGCACATATCTGAGGCGATGATGTTTCGCAGTGAACAGTAGGAGCGATTATGACTAAAATTTATGAGGATAATTTTTATATAGCAGGGCTTCAAAGCTTATATTATATAGGCCCTGCACACATTCGTGAACTGATCAAAAAATTCGGAAGCCCTTATGATGCGTGGGAAGCGGTTAAAAATCCGAATAATCTGCAGTCATTTACATCAATGACAACACGGTATATAAACTGCGTATCCGCTAATGCCAATGATGAACGATTGCAGAGTATATATGATAAAATTCAGGAATATCATATGTCGTATCTTACGTATTTAGATGCGGATTTTCCGGAGATTCTTCGACATATTTACAATCCGCCGGCCATCGTATTTATGAGAGGGAATCGGGCACTACTGGATGACCGTATTCCTAAAATCGGTATTGTGGGTGCCCGTAAATGTTCCATATATGGTCGAAATGTGGCGCGTATGCTCGGTAAAGAATTATCTAAATATGTAACGGTTATTGTCAGCGGAGGGGCAAGAGGTATCGACTGTCATAGCCATGAAGGCACGTTATCGGCACATGGATACGGTATTATCGTCATGGGATGTGGTCTTGATATCGCTTATCCCCGTGATAATGCGAAATTATTTGATCGCATGTTACAAGAGGGGGGCCTGCTCCTGTCCGAATATCCACCGGGAACGCCTCCTTCAGCCAAGCATTTTCCGGCCCGTAACCGTATTATCAGCGGTCTATGTAAAGGCGTTATCGTTGTCGAGGCGCGTGCGAGCAGCGGCTCCTTAATCACTGCTGACATGGCCAACAGTGAAGGGCGGGATGTATTTGTCGTCCCCTGTAATTTATTGGATCATGTGGCGGATGGGAATAAATGGCTTATACGGCAAGGGGCTCATGTATTGACGGGTGTGGAGGATATCGTAAAGGAATACGGCCTGATAATGAGAGATAGTGTAACGGGTCAACTTTCACAAGCACAAGATACGGGTACATCTATAAATAATGGTAAAAGTGTTGATACACAAGGGGGCGGTGTGTTAAGCTGTAATTTGGATAGGAGTAAGGTATTGGATGTAATACCGTTTGACAGATGTATCACCGTCAGTGATATACTGCATGAAACTCATATGCCATTACAGCAAATACAACCTATATTGCTCGACTTGGAACTGGAAGGTGCCATCGAGCATAATCCGCCGAGAGGCTATATTAATATTACTAGGAGTGATATACTTGTCCATTAAACGATCAATCGTTATTGGCGAGCCTAAAACAGCTGGCGCAAGTACAGAGAAAAAGAAGAAAGAGAAATCTAAAAGCACAGGTACTACCATAACAGGAAAAATCGGTAAGAAAACGTTGACACCTGTGGGGATTGTACGGGATAAGTCCGTATTACAAACGTCGATGCCCCCTGAACAGCGCGAACCACGTGTATATAATCCTGACGGTAAAGTTCTGGTTATCGTGGAATCACCTGCTAAGTCTAAAACCATTGAAAAGTTTTTAGGGCCTAATTATGTGGTAAAAGCCAGTATGGGCCATTTACGGGATTTGCCTAAATCGCAGATGGGTATCGATATCGAACACGGTTTTACACCTCGTTACAGCAATTTGGTGAGCCGCAAAAAGGTCATTGATGAACTCATATCTTATGCTGATGACAGCAGTGCCGTCTTACTGGCGACTGACCCGGACCGCGAAGGTGAAGCCATTTCCTGGCACTTAGCGTACATTTTAAATGTTGATCCTACATCTACGTGTCGTATCACATTTAATGAAATTACTAAATCCGCTGTAGCGGATGCGCTTAATGCGCCGCGCACCATCGACATGAATATGGTGGATGCTCAGCAGGCGAGACGTGTATTGGACCGTATTGTGGGGTATAAATTAAGTCCACTTTTATGGAAAAAGGTATGTAAAGGTCTCAGTGCCGGTCGTGTACAGTCCGTAGCGGTACGTCTTATTTGCGAGCGGGAACGTGAGATTCAAGCCTTTGTTCCACAAGAGTACTGGAGTATTGAAGGCAATTTTGAGACGTCGAAGAAAGAGTCCTTTAAAGCTGAGTTAACACATATTAAAGGTGAGAAAATCGATATCACCGCTGAAGGTCAAGCACAATCCGTGGTTGATGCTATCGGCGATGCTGATGCGGTGGTGACGAATATCGAGAAACGTAAGCGATCTCGTAAAGCGGCACCTCCGTTTACGACATCCACATTACAACAGGATGGTGTGCGTAAGTTGAATTTTGGTGCTAAGAGGACCATGATGATTGCACAACATCTTTATGAAGGTTTGGAAATCGGCTCATACGGTCATGTAGGTCTGATCACTTATATGCGTACGGATTCTACGCGCATTTCCAAGGAAGTGCAGGTAGCGGCGAAGGACTTTATTATTCGTACATATGGTGATGAATATTATCCATCCCGTCCTAATGTATACGGCTCAAAAGGTTCCGCTCAGGATGCGCATGAGGCGATTCGTCCGACCTCTCTTGAGTTGACACCTAAAATGGTGGAACCGTTCTTAAGTCGTGATGAACTCAAGTTGTATACATTAATCTGGAATCGATTCATGGCAAGCCAAATGGCACCGCAACAGAATGAGTCCACAACGGTTGAGCTTTCAGTTCATGATGAATATACATTTAAAGCGACGGGGACCCGTGTATTGTTCCCCGGGTTCAGTGTCGTTTATGAAGACTCTAAAAAAGATGAATCTCCACAATTGCCGGCACTTAAGAAGAATGATGTGGTTCATACCGTTGAAGTATTGCCTGAGCAGCATTTTACACAGCCACCTCCACGATACTCGGAAGCGAGCCTCATCAAAACTTTGGAAGAGCTCGGCATCGGACGTCCTAGTACCTATGCTCCGATTCTGGATACGATTGTGAGCCGCAACTATGTGGAAAATACAAACAAACAGTTTGTTCCGACAGAGCTGGGTTTTGTCGTGGTAGACTTTTTAATTGCCTATTTTGAAAAAATCATCAATACCGGTTTTACCCGTGATTTGGAAGAAGAACTTGATGCCATCGCAACCGGTAAAGATACATATTTGAAGGTATTAACAGATTTTTATAAGGTTTTTGCAAAAGAATTAGAGGAAGCCAATGATGTGGAGCGTGTTGAAATCGCATCTATGGAGAGTGATGAAACATGTGAAGTCTGCGGTAGTCCTATGGTTTATAAATTCGGACGTTACGGTAAATTTTTAGCATGTTCCAATTTCCCTGAGTGTAAGAATACAAAACCTATCACCGTAGGAACCGGTGTAACCTGTCCTAAGTGTAAGGAAGGGGAAATCGTAGAACGCAAGTCTCGCAGGGGTCGTTTGTTCTACGGCTGTAATCGATATCCACAATGCGATTTTACACTGTGGGATAAACCGACACATGACTTTTGTGATACATGCGGATCGATTATTGTTGAAAAAACGTATAAGAACGGAACGACAAAAAAATTCTGTTCTAATGAGTCATGTCCTACACGTCCGCCTAAGAAAACTAGAAAGAAAAAGAGTGAACCCGTTGCTGAGGAGTCTAAATAAATAGCTCCGTTGCGGGTAGCGCTATAGAGGAATAACTATTGAATACAAAACATGTCATCGTCATCGGTGCCGGACTCGCCGGCTCCGAGGCGGCCTGGCAGTTAGCTAATCGCGGCGTTCATGTGGAGCTATATGAAATGCGTCCACATAAAAGTTCGCCTGCTCATCAGACAGATCAATTCGCCGAACTCGTATGCAGTAATTCGCTACGGGCTGGTAATATCGAGAACGCCGTAGGTCTTTTAAAGGAGGAGATGCGTCGCTTAGGGTCTCTCATTATGGAATGCGCCGATGCTACGGCTGTTCCCGCGGGAGGGGCTTTGGCGGTGGATCGTCATTTATTCAGTGAAATGGTGACTCGAAAGATAAAAGCTCACCCGAATATTACGGTCCATCATGAGGAAGTTACAGATATTCCGTCAGAGGGGACTGTAATCTTTGCATCGGGTCCACTTACATCTGAAGCATTGGGTGATAAGATAAAAACACTTACCGGTGAAACGGGATTCTATTTCTATGATGCGGCGGCACCGATCGTGACGGCTGAATCCTTAAATTACGATAAGGTTTTTGCGGCCTCCCGATATGATAAAGGTGATGCGGATTATCTTAACTGTCCTATGACAGAAGAAGAATACAAAGCGTTCTGGCATGAATTGATCACAGCTGATGCGGTACAGACGAAAGACTTTGAAAAGGAAATATATTTTGAAGGATGTATGCCTGTAGAAATCATGGCGAGCCGCGGCGAAGATACATTGCGTTACGGTCCATTAAAGCCTGTAGGTCTTATAGATAAGAGAACAAATGCGGAATCGTATGCGGTTGTACAATTGCGTAAGGAGAATAAGGAAGGCACCATGTTCAATTTGGTCGGTTTTCAGACTCATTTGAAATGGGGTGAGCAGAAACGTGTATTCGGCATGATTCCGGGACTTGAAAATGCGGAGTTCGTTCGGTATGGTGTGATGCATCGCAACACATATATCAATTCGCCCGAGTTATTGAACCATGCTTTTCAATTGAAAAAAGAACAGAGGTTGTTCTTTGCAGGGCAAATGACGGGTGTTGAAGGCTACTTGGAATCTGCTGCCAGCGGGTTAATGGTAGGGATTCAGGTTGAACGATATATTTCGGAACGTCCGTTTATAGAATTTCCGAGGACTACGGCCTGCGGAGCACTGAGCCAATATATTTCAAATTATGAAGGTTCAAATTTTCAGCCGATGAATATAAATTTTGGTATAATGGAATCATGGCCGGAGAAAATTCGCAAGAAAAAAGAGAAGAATGCTCTTATTACAGGCCGTGCTCTTGATGAATTATCACTATTGAAAGAACGGGAACAAATTTAATACTATATGATAAGGCTTGTGAATATGATTCTTCGAGCCTTATCATGCTATTGGGGAGGTTTAGAATGTCTGAATTTCATTCCACTACAATATGCGCTGTAAAGCGCGGTAATACGGTTGCCATCGCCGGTGATGGTCAAGTAACGTTTGGACAAGCCGTTGTGATGAAGAATACGGCTAAAAAGGTACGTCGTATCTACAACGGTAAAATCGTTACGGGCTTTGCCGGTTCCGTTGCGGATGCTTTTAGTTTGTTTGATAAGTTCGAAGCAAAATTAAACAGTTATAACGGGAACTTATTGCGCAGTGCCGTAGAACTTGCTAAAGATTGGCGCAGTGATAAGATGATGCGCAATCTGGAGGCTTTATTACTCGTGTCTGACGGAGAAACAATTTTACTTCTTTCCGGTAATGGTGAGGTTATTGAGCCTGATGATGGTATTTGTGCTATCGGCTCAGGCGGAAATTACGCATTAGCGGCGGCTCGTGCATTGGCGGAGAATACGGAACTGTCAGCTCGGGATATTGCGGAAAAATCCCTACATATTGCAGCGGATCTCTGTGTATATACAAATCATAATGTCATTGTAGAAGAATTGGAGGCATAATATGAAAGACAATTATACCCCAAAACAAATCGTTGCCGAGTTGGATAAATATATTATCGGACAAAAAGAGGCAAAAAAAATGGTGGCTATCGCCCTTCGAAATAGGTGGCGCGCAAAACAGTTGCCGGAAGAGGTCCGCGATGAATACGTACCGAAAAATATTCTTCTAATCGGACCTACCGGTGTCGGTAAAACGGAATTAGCTCGTCGTTTGGCTAAAATCATGCATGCTCCCTTTGTAAAGGTAGAGGCCACAAAATATACAGAAGTCGGCTATGTAGGTCGAGATGTTGAATCCATGGTTAGAGACCTTTTATTAAACTCCATTCGTATGGTGAAAGAAGATAAAAAGGCAAAGAATCATGTAAAGGCGACCAGGCTTGCTAATCAACGTTTGGTAGATATTTTATTGCCCTCATCCGGAGGGGTAAAGAAATTTACTAATCCGTTGGAAATGCTGTTTAATAATAATGAGGAGAAGTCTGAGTCTAAAGCTGATATAAAGACTGAAAGTAAGGCGGACGAACGGGAAACCTTATTAAAGCAAATCTCCGGCGGATTGTTAGATGATAAGGAAATCACAATAGAGGTTCGGGATCAACAGAAAAATGTGGCCGGTATCGGGGCCGGAACGAGTCAGGAGGATATGGCGAATAACATTCAGGATATGTTGAATGCCATGATGCCGAAACGTACGAAAAAACGGACCACTACGGTGAAAAATGCACGAACAATCTTTGCAGAGGAAATTGCGGAAGATATGCTTGATATGGATGAGGTCCACGAAGAAGCCATTAAATTGGCGGAACGGGAAGGCATTATTTTTATCGATGAATTCGATAAAATCGCAGCAGGAAATGAAAATGTACGCGGCGTCGTATCCCGTGAAGGTGTACAGCGCGATATTTTACCTATTGTAGAAGGATCCATGGTATCCACAAAATTTGGCCCTGTCAATACGGAGCATATTTTGTTTATTGCGGCCGGCGCATTCCATGTGTCGAAGCCGTCCGACTTAATTCCTGAGCTGCAAGGTCGTTTTCCTATTCGCGTAGAATTGAACAGCCTCAGCAAGGAAGACTTTAAGGCTATTTTGACAACACCTCAACAAGCGTTGTTAAAACAATACTATATGTTATTACAGGCTGATAATGTAACGATTCATTTTACCGATGAATCTATCGATAAGATTGCCGAGTTGGCATATCGTGTCAATAATGAAACGGAGGATATAGGTGCTCGCAGATTGCATACTATTTTGGAAAACCTGTTACAAGATGTTTCCTACAATGCACCGGCACCTGAACCTGTAGAGGTAACCATTACGGCCGCTATGGTTGAGGATCGATTAAATACGTTAGTTGAAGATCAGGATTTATCACAGTATATTTTGTAGATAACAGAAAAACAAAGCCCCTCCGATGGTAATATTACGTTACCGTCGGAGGGGCTTATTGTCATTATTTTCTTTTATGTTTCTTCGTGTTTTGTACTGTAGCTGTTTCGGTAGCCAATAATTGTTTTTTCTCCAAATATCCCAGATAGATGAAGAGAATAATACCGATGACGATAACGATGACACTCGTCATTTGTGCCGATTTAAGACCGAGCGTTAAATCTACATAATCACCGCGTAAGAATTCCAGGCAGAAACGTGCACTTGAATACAGGATGGCATACAGTATGAATACTTGTCCTTTAGCATGTTTAAACGAGCTGAATAACAGCAGCGCTACAAAGATGAGAATATCGATTTGTCCTTCCCATACTTCTGCAGGCCATAATGGTTGGTTACCGTATGTGCGATAAGCAAGGGTGCTTTCAGGATAAATAATACCGAAATTTCCTCCTGTAGGATGACCGAAGGCATCGCCGTTTAACAGGTTAGCCATGCGTCCCACGGACTGTGCTAAGATGAGGGCCGGTGCAAAAATATCCGCGAAAGCCCAGAAATCGATTTTATTCTTTCGTAAATACCAGTAACCGGCAATCGTACCGAGAACAACACCGCCTTGAATAGCCATGCCGCCTTGCCAAACGAAGGGGATTTCCAATAGGTGATTTCCGTAATAATCCCAATCGAAGAAAAACACATCCCAGAGACGTGCCCCGATGAGTCCCGCAACGGCGACGGTAATTGAAAAATCCACGATGTGTTCATGCCAGCCGCGGCCGTCTTTTTTTAGTAAAACATAGGCTACAGAGGCTCCGCATAAGATGGCTAATGCTAACATGGCTCCATAGGCTCTGATCGGGAAATCTCCAATAAAAAATAGATATTGATGCATATAAATCTCCTTATACCTTTATCGTTATTATATTTTTTAAATATACAATTTAAATTATAGTGTACATATGTGCTGATGACAACATATGTCTGTGAATCTAAATAAATATGGTATAATATAAGAATTGTTATTATGCTCTTTGAAAGAGACTAGAGTTAGGAGATTCAATGTTCCGTAAATCTAAAATTATTCAATCATTAACAGCATTGGTATTGTCCGCATTAGCTACTACTGCAGTACAAGCGGAGGTTTTGGTACCGCTGGATCAGTATTTGAATACTACTACACGTCGTTATGAGACGAATCAATATAAAACATCCTATACAGTTTATGTACCACAATTGGAACTAAGAGGTAATACGATCTTCATCAATCCTTTTAATGTGGGGGAACCCGTTAAATTACCGGTAACAAAGGTTAACGGATCTAATTATGTGGATATCGAATCCGGTGCAGCGATGTTGGGGGTCAGCTATACGAAAAATCAGGACGGTATTACTTTGAGTCCCGGTGCTGATACGACAGATGTTAAGGAATCGTATACATTACAAACACCGTTAGCTTGGGCTTTCGATCCGTGGCCTACGGAAGGGGCGCCGTATAGAACAAAACTTAATACCAGTGGGGATAATATCATTTCACCGAGCTGGTTTAAACTACATAGTACAGGTATCGAATCTAGCCCTAATGTAAGTGTCGACTATGTGAAAGCTTATAAAAAGAATGGCTATCACGTCTGGCCATTGATTACGAATCGATTTGATCCGGGCTTTACGAGCGGTATTTTGGCAAATGAAGCATTATGGAAAAAATATGCCCATAACCTCGTACAATATGCTTATATATATGGTTTTGACGGATATAATTTTGATTTTGAAAATATCAATTATGTCGACCGGGAGAGATTGACCAAATTCGTAGCGTATTTGTCGGGGTATCTACATCAGTATAATATTAAATCATCCATTGATGTAACCGGTTATTCTAACAGCCCTGAATGGTCTTTGGTCTATGATCGCAAGGCTTATGCCGATACGGTAGATTATGTGGTTCTTATGGCATATGATGAAACGTGGGCAAAAAGTACCTTTGCCGGACCTGTATCAAGTTATCCATGGGTGCGGAAAAATGTGGAAAAAATGATTCATGAAGTACCGGCAAACAAGCTTGTACTCGGCATTCCATTTTATATGCGCCTATGGCGAGATACAAACGGATATGCTAAGGCTGAAACCTTACCTATGCGAAATACAGCGCAATATTTTTCCACATATAAAGATCAAATGCAATGGGATGACCAGTTAAAACTGTATTATTTATCGATTCCTAGAGGCGGCAGTCATGATCGTATCTGGTTTGAAGATAATACCTCATTAGGATTTAAGTTGGATCTTATCAAAGACATGAACTTGGGCGGTTTTGCGGCATGGCGTAAAGGTTTTGAAGATGAATCAACCATTGCCATGATTCAGCAAAGAGATCTGGGAAAAGGTGTACCTAAATCTGCTGATGCTATAGTTAATGAATCGGTAAAAACAGAGGAGAAATCATTATCGAAGGTAGATGCTTACAAACAACGTTTAGAAAAAAAGGCGAAGGAAAAAGCTGCTAAGAAAGAGGCAAAGCGTAAAGCAAAGGAAGAAGCTGCTAAGGCTAAAGCGGAAAAGAAACGCTTGGAACAGGAATCGATAAAAGTCGTAAAACGCTAGAGTTTGACTGCTTTCATAGTAAGTAGTAAAATAAAAATATTAATTAGAAATCGGCAAATTGTTAAGGTTGCCATTGTTTAGGAGGCCCTACATGAACGAAAAATATGTAGCCCAAGATATTGAAAAAAAGTGGCAGAAGTATTGGGAGGAAAACCATACTTTTAAGACAGAATATGATGAATCCAAGGAAAAGTACTATGTACTCGAGATGTTCCCATATCCATCGGGAAATTTGCATATGGGGCATGTGCGTAACTATTCTATCGGTGACGTTGTAGCCCGTTTCAAAAAAATGAAGGGGTTTAATGTATTACATCCGATGGGATGGGATTCCTTTGGTATGCCTGCAGAAAATGCGGCTATCAAGCATGGTATTGCACCGAAAACATGGACTCTTGATAACATCGAGAATATGAAATTACAACAAAAAGCCCTCGGATTGTCGTATGATTGGGACCGTGAAGTAGCGACATGTAAAGAAGACTATTATAAATGGACACAATGGTTCTTTACACAATTCTATAAAAAAGGCTTGGCCTATAAAAAAGAAGCAAAAGTAAACTGGTGTGAAACATGTCATACGGTGCTAGCGAACGAACAGATTATAGACGGTGCATGCTGGCGCTGTGATAATCCGGTGGAGAAAAAGGATTTATCTCAATGGTTCTTGCGAATCACCGAATATGCCGATCGTTTATTGGCCGATTTGGATACGCTGGACCACTGGCCTCAGCGCGTTAAGTTGATGCAGAAAAATTGGATCGGTCGGTCAGAAGGTACTGAGTTTTCTTTTGATATGCCGTCCATTAATGAACGTATATCCGTATATACTACACGGGTAGATACGATTTACGGCGTCAGCTATGTCGTATTGGCTCCTGAACATCCTTATGTGGAACGCCTGATTGACACGGCTCCGAACAAGGCGGAACTGGAGGCGTTCATTACGCGGATGCGCAACATGAGCGATATCGATCGTACCTCTACAGAGGCTCCGAAAGAAGGTATGTTTACCGGTTCCTATGCCGTAAATCCAATGTCCGGCGAACAGGTGCCGGTTTGGATTGCAAACTATGTACTGGTAGATTATGGTACCGGCGCTGTCATGGGCTCTCCTGCACATGATGAACGTGACTGGGAGTTCGCTCATAAATATGATTTGCCGATTAAACAGGTCGTTGCCCGTGACGGTGAAGAGTACAGCCTTGAAAAATGGCAGGAATGGTATCATGAAGATGGTATCTTGGTAAATTCCGGAGAATTTAACGGTCAAACCTCCGAAGAGGCTCGTAAAAATATTACCGCAGCCCTCCATGAACGAGGCATCGGTGAAGGTAAAGTCAATTTCCGCCTTCGCGACTGGTTAATTTCCCGTCAACGCTATTGGGGCGTGCCGATTCCTGTCGTATATTGTGAAACATGTGGTGAACAGCTCGTTCCCGAAGAAGATTTGCCTGTACTTTTGCCTGAGGATGTTACATTCGAATCAGGCGCCGTATCTCCGTTGGCGACGTCTGAAAGCTTCCTGAATACAACCTGTCCGAAATGTGGAGGTCCCGCACGTCGTGAGACCGATACGATGGATACATTTATCGATTCTTCCTGGTATTTCTTGAGATATACGGATGCGAAGAACGATAAGGCGCCTTTTGATAAGAAAATTGCTAACTACTGGATGAATGTTGACCAGTATATCGGCGGTATCGAACATGCTATTCTTCATTTATTGTATTCCCGATTCTTTGTGAAGGTTATTCACGATTTAGGTCTTATCGAATCAAATGAACCGTTCCGCGGACTATTGACACAAGGTATGGTGCTTAAGGAAGGCAGCAAGATGTCTAAGTCCAAAGGTAATGTGGTATCTCCTGAGGAAATCATCAACACCTATGGCGCCGATACCGCGCGTCTGTTTATTCTCTTTGCAGCGCCTGTAGATCGTGATCTCGATTGGTCCGACCAAGGTGTTGAAGGTTCGTATCGTTTCTTAGGCCGTGTGTGGCGCATCGTAGACGCGTATCATACGGAAGCCCAGAAACATAATACAGGTGAACTTACAAAAGATGAGGTGGCATTGCGTCGTGAATTGCACCGCGTTATTAAAAAGGTTACGGAAGATCTTGATAATAACTTTAACTTTAATACGGCCATTTCCGCTATCATGGAACTTGTCAATGCGATGTACGCACACAAGGATAAGGCAGAGTCCATAAATAGCGCATTGGCGAATGAATTGACTCACTCCTTATTACTTCTCTTGGCACCGTTTGTTCCTCATATGACCGAGGAATTATGGCATGAATTGGGTGAAACTACATCCATTCATACAGAAAGCTGGCCTGTATATGAGGAATCCGCTCTCGTTGTAGACGAAGTGGAGGTCGTGTTACAGGTTAATGGCAAGGTACGTGATAAATTAACTGTTTCTGTAAATATAACGAAGGAAGAATTAGAGGCTATGGCTAAAGAGTCCAGCCGTGTTCAGGAATTTACAGAAGGTAAAAATATCGTAAAGGTTATTTACGTACCCGGTAAGCTTGTAAATATCGTTGTAAAATAAATAACGATATACTATTTGTTCGAAAATGTAAGCCCCCAACTACATAGGTAGAAGGGGGCTTATTTAAGTGAGGTAAGTATGGCAAAACGCAGTGATTATATTACTTGGGATGAATACTTCATGGGGGTTGCCATTTTAGCGGCACAACGCTCAAAGGATCCGAATACACAGGTAGGCGCCTGTATTGTAAGCAATGATAATAAGATTTTGTCCATCGGCTATAACGGAATGCCTTTAAACTGTAGTGATGATGATTTTACATGGGAACGGGAGACAGCGGACGATAATAAATATTTTTACACCGTTCATAGTGAACTGAATGCGATTTTAAACTATCGCGGAGGCTCGCTAGAAGGCTCTAAAATTTATGTTACTTTATTCCCCTGCAATGAATGCGCCAAAGCAATTATTCAAAGTGGTATCAAGGCTGTAATATATAGAGATGATCTCTACAAGGATACAAAAGAGGTTAAAGCCTCTAAACGTATGCTGAAAACAGCCGGTGTGGATATCATTGAATATCAGGCTACAGGACGGACTTTAAATATTACTTTGTAAGACACGATATAAGTGATTATTCATCGATATACAATAAATAACTCTATCTGTTGATATTTTTATGATGAGTTCCTTTTAATGGATTATCCATTTGAAAAGGTTCATATCATTCAATAGATAGGGTTTATTATATTAAAATTGCAGGTGACCATCTACCATAATATCAACCTCTTGACCATCACGTGTATAGCCTTTGATGTTCATTTTTTCATGACCGATCATAAAGTCCACATGTGTTAATGAATGGTTTAAACCGCGCTCTTTTAATTCTTCTTCGGATAAGCCGTCGCTATTCTTTAGGCATGTCGGATAGGCCGCACCGATCGCTAGATGACAGGATGCATTTTCATCGAATAGAGTCTCATAGAAAATCTGGTTGGACTGGCTAATAGGGCTGTAGTGATCAACTAAGGCGACTTCACCCAAATATAGTGAACCTTCGTCCGTTTCCACTAATTCTTTCAGTACATCGAGACCTTCATTTGCCGTATAATCCACGATTTTGCCTTCTTTGAAAGTAAAGGAAAAATCGGAAATCGTATTGCCCTGATAGATGAGCGGTTTTGTACTGTATACAACGCCATTGACGCCATTGTATTGCGGTGCCGAGAATACTTCCTCTGTCGGTATATTGGCATTGAAAACAGTACCGTCTTTGGATTGTTCTTCACCGCCTTGCCAAATATGACCTTCCGGCAGTTCAAGCAATAAATCGGTTCCGTTTTCACAAGTATAGCGCAATGCTTTCAAATCCAGTTTGTTTAATGCTTCACGGCGATGGCGTAATTTAGCCATATGATGTTTATATGTATCTTTAGGCTCTATGCCTTCGATACGGCATAGTTTTAATAAGGTCTGCCATAACTGGTCGATTTTCTCTTCATCGGTACCCTTATAGCCTAATAAATCGGCCCATAGTACCGTAGGTACGGAGGCAACGCACCAGGTGACAGTAGAATTCATAATCGCCGTATGATAGAAGGATAATACCTTGTTAAGATTTCGAGATTGCAGTGAAATTCGTTCGGTAGGAATGCCTGTAAGTGCATTAGGGTTTGCACTGATTAATGATAAAAAGGCTGCTTTATCGTCTATGTATTGTTCATAGAATACAGGAATCCAGTTAGCCGGATTCTCCAATACAGTCGCTTTCGCATGCAATAAGCGTTGTCGTGTAATCGGGGAAGAGCGCCAATTTACTACAACCTCTTTAGCTCCTAGCCGGTACGCTTCTTCCGTGACGATGACAGCAAAATCTTTATTTTCCACATCTACTGAAACGACGAGGGTTTGATTCTCTTGCAAATTTACGCCGGACTGCAATAGTGTACGAGCGTATTTTCGTAATGTATCTTGATTCATATAATTCTCCTTATATTCGATATTAATCGTGAAAATCCTGCTGAGGTGACCAATAGTGTCACCGGTAGGATTTTTTTCTTTCATAAGGAAATCCTTACATAGGAGGTGCATTATGAAAGAACGGTTGAAACGATTTATGATACCTATATTAATCCTGTGTATTTTAGTAGGAATTTATTTCCTATGGCCTATTATAACAGATGGGGGCACTGAATTGCCAGGTGGCGATGAAGTTAATCAGGAGATAGCAACGATAACGTCAGACAATAACCATAAGCCTGTTGCCTATGTGAGCGGAGCCGTTGCTACGCCTGGACTTTATGAAATAGAAGAGAATGCTACGGTAGGTAATCTGATTGCCCTTGCAGGCGGATTGCTGCCGTACGCCGATGTGGATTCGCTGAATATGGCTGAGAGTGTCAGTGGAGGGGATCATGTACATGTGATATTTAACTTTCACGGTAATCCTGAAATGTTGCTGAGAGGTAAAAAAATCAATATCAATACGGCCACAATCAAAGATCTTGATACATTGCCGGGAATCGGCCCTGCCACGGCAAAACGCATAGAGGAGTATCGTAATCAAAAGGGACCTTTCACGTCCATTGAAGGCATCAAGGAGGTGAAGGGAATTGGGGATGGACTGTTTAAGAAAATTCATGACAAGATTACGATTTGACGATAAGAATCGTCACATATCCTCAGGATATACAATTACCCACAGCGTATGGGCTCATCTCATTTTATGCGCTATGATATGCGGCATAGTATCAGGTTACGGACAGCATTATGTTATATTGCATAATATGTATTACATAGTGGCCGTTTGCGCTGGATACATGTGTATAACAGTGGTGAAAGCAGTATGGAAAGGATGTTCCGTTAGACATTTTATTTTAGCTATCATGATTATGGTTGGCAGCAGCTTTATATCGTATTGGCATATATCCAGAGTTATTCTGGATTACAATTCATATGAAGCCTATTATTTACATCAGGATGGAGAATACTTGGGGATAGTTACGTCTGCGCCGGAGGAAACAGTGCTCCATGATACTTCGTATTATAAATATGATCTTGAGATAAAAAAGGTTCACCCCTTTAAAGAAACCGCTGAGGATGTATATACAATGGGAAAGGGTGTTATAACCGTATATACAAAGGTAATAGATTCTGAAATAAAGCCATGCTTAGGTGATAGAGCCGTCGTCACAGGCGAACCGAAATCTCTGTTCATGGTGGAGGAGGAGGGACGCATTAACTGGCGTGGTCGATATATCAGTAATTTTCAGACGGGGCGTATGTACGATGCTATGTATCGCATAGCATCGATTCAGGATATTCAGACATTTCGATACACAGAGAGTGTAATCGCCAAGGTATATCGATGGTGTTTGCATAGTTGCGGCACCGTTCGACAGTCTGTGGACACGCAAATCGGTCAACAGATGACAGGAACCGCTAAGGTTCTGGCTCAGGCGTTATTTCTCGGTGGCCATTATAATGAATTGGGCCAAGAAACGATGAAAAGCTTTGCCTATACGGGACTCATTCATATTCTATCTATATCAGGTTCACATATAGCCTTGCTTCTTGCACTAGTTTACGGAATAGGACGTCTCTTACGACTGAAAAAACGAACCTGTCTTATAGTCGGTGTGTGTATGGCGATTTTTTATTGTGCTATTGTCGGCGGTAGCGCCCCTGTGGTACGTGCCACATTGATGTGTTTACTACTGTGTATTGCATATATAAAAGGTCGTTTTTATCAGGCAAAACAGGCTTTGTGTATCTGTGCCATATGCTGCATTATGTATGACCCCTTATCCGTACTGGATGTGAGCTTTCAACTATCCTTTGGGGCCACTTACGGTTTACTGTTATGGGGAACCACGTTATATGAGCGCATTCAATGGTTGCCTTCGTGGTTGAAAGCACCCGTGGTTCTATACCTGTCGGCGCAACTATTAATATTGCCGCTACAGTTATATTACTTTCATTATATAAGTCTCGTAGGTATTATAGCGGCATGTATAGTCGCACCGTTATTAGATATAGCTATCATGTGTATAGTCTGCACCGTATTACTCAGTTATATTGTGACGATACCATGGTTGTGGTGCATGATAGACTTTTTATTGCGCGGTTCCTTATATATAAATCATTTGCTGAGTCATAGTCATATCGGCCTGGTCTGGACCGGTATGATGGAGCCTTGTTGCGTTTATTTATATTATGTTTTTCTTTATGTTTTTACCTGTTTATTAGAACCGGAAACGAATCGGTCCGGAAAATTAGTTTTCCTTTGTTCTGGCTTAATGATTTTTACATATATGCTTTCCATTATATTGACACAATATCATAAAGACAGTATTGTTCACTACATACCGATGAAGCAGTGTAATGTTTTGCTATGCATAACGCCAAATCATGAAAAGGCATATCTATATATTGATGCTCCGGATCATATTAAGGTGGCCCCCAATGAATATTATATTTATAATGCGGTTCGTGCCTATGGTGTAAAGCCTCATGACGTGGAGGCTATCTACTTTCACAGTAACGGAAAATCTACTGTGCTATATCAAAATCATATGGCACAAATTATGGTATATAATGGACAAAGAGCGGAAAAAAATCTACAATTAAATGATGAGATTCATACGGTTTTTATAACGAGTCGGTCGCATGTCATCGATGAGCTGTTTGCGCAGGCTCCACGCAGTGAAATATTGTTCGGCAGCGCTCGTGGCGCTATGCGTGATGTGGATCCGTCTGATGAACATATTCATATATTAGGATATAAATTTATAGGTGATGTACATCTGTGAAAGGGGGATATATGGCACAAATTTATCTTATCTACGGTGATGAACCGCAGTTGATAGAAGAAGAAAAACGAAAATTCCTCGCTACATATCCGGACCTTCCCGTAGTGGTCCTCGATGATGAGGCGGGGTCACAGAAAATCAGTGAACAACTTTGTGAAGATTCATTGTTTGGAGATCAGAAGGTATTTTGCCTTGTAAACCTGCCTATTATTCGTAAAAGCGGTAAAAACAGCGATGCATGGACCCCTTTATATGAACTGTTCACAAATTATAAAGGTGATAATCCGATAGTGCTTATCTATCATGATATGATCGATAAACGAATTAAGCAGAATAAAGAGCTTTTGGATAAAATTCCCAATCATCAATGTAAACGTCTTGAAGGGGCCGACCTTGTGATGTGGATACGTCAATATTGCACATCTCATGGATTTAAACTACTCCCTGATGCACAGGAATATGTGTCTCATCTTATAGACCTGTGGAAGGATGTTCCGGTTTCTTTTATGCGAACCGAGTTTGACAGATATTTTTTACAAATTACGGGTGAAAAGGTCATTACGAAAGAGTTTCTTGAGGAAAACAGCAGTGACTACGGAGCAAAAAATATTTTCGCCTTTAAGGAAGCGTTATTGAAACGCGACATCAATACCTTATTGGAACTGTTTCCGTTTATGTTCAGTTATAAGGAACTGGACCGCGCCATGAGCTATATTGAAGGTCAATTACGTCTGCAGCTGTTCGTCAGCGAATGTCGTCAGGCCGGTATGTCCGTAAAAGCTATCGAAAATTTATGTAAGGATAATAATTCGTCCTTTAAGCCGTATCCGATTAAGCTGGCCTATGAAGCGAGTTCACGTATATCGATTAAAGCATTACGTGCTCTATTGAAGGGCCTGTATGAAATTATACTCGACAGTCGCAGCAGTAAGGGCGATATATGGCGATTTAGAGATTTATGTATAACCTATTGTGGGTATAAAGGATAAAGATGAAAGTACGTTATCGTGTTGTACCAAAACAGAATAAGAAATCTTCATTTTATGTGAACTGCCATAGTCAACAAGTCACCATTCAGGCTGCAGATTCAGCTTTTACAACATTGTTAAGTCTTCGTGAGCGATTGACTCGATGGTATGAGGAAAAAAATATTTCCTTTGATGCTATTCCTACAAATACAGATACGGCTTGCTGCTTTGCCTGGAAGGTCGACACTGAAACGGGAGAAGGACTGGACACGTATTATTACGGTGGCGGCTGTGGTGCCGGTGAATGGATTGAGGAGGCGGAAGCTCGTCGGGAAGAGAAGGAAGCTGCATTGCGTCCTAAATACGGGCAATCCTTTGCAGGCATACAGGACTCGGAAGCGGAAAGTCATCGAGACTGTTACGATGGATATGATGAGGAGGATGATTTTGCTCCTTTCGTCGAAGCTGTAGAATTAGGTTATTTTGATAATAGTCCCATTGTGATGCCAGCACAAACTGCAGCGGCATCAACGCAATGTAATACGGTTGCATCTATCAGCAGTGGTCAAAAGAAATCCGGCATGAAATCACTGTCACCTGAAGGAGGAAATTTAAAAGGAGCGGTAAAGGCCGGTAACGGAGACGGAAAATATCCTCGTCGTGCACCGAAGGAGATACCTCCTGAGGAAGGTATGATAGTAGGTCCACGCTTTGACGGAGATCCGGTTTCAATTATGTCCGTTCAGTCCAATGAAAACGGTGTTATTTTTGAAGGCGTATTTGTAGGACTTGAAAAACGGGATACACGGACCGGAAAATCCATTGTTTCAGGCAGTATCTGCGATAAAACGAATAGCATGAAATTTATCAAATTTACAGATTCCCCTGAGGATGGCGATAAATTGTTAAAGCGGCTCAAAGGTCTTAAAACCGTTATGGTACAGGGGAATGTCGCCTATGAAGATAGGTTTGACAAAGATTTCGTTTTATCAATTCGCAGTATTAAAGAAGTGGATCGTACCGTTGAACGTTCGGAAGATCGTCCGGATTCTCGAGTTGAATTACATTTACATACTAAGATGAGCGATAAAGACGCCCTTGTTTCCGTTAAAGATCTCTTTAAAACCGTGAAAAAATGGGGACACCCGGCCGTGGCTATTACTGATCACGGTGTAGTGCAGGCATTCCCCGAAGCGCAAGCCCTCGGTAAGGAATTGGGCGTTAAGGTAATTTACGGTGTGGAAGGATATCTCATCGATGATGCTACCGTAGAACGTGATGAAGAGCCTGTACTAGATAAGAAGAAACCGAAGGTTAAGGATAAACGATACCATATTATTCTGTTGGCGAAAAATATGGTAGGTATTCGCAATCTCTACAAGATGATTTCTATTTCTCATCTGGAACATTACAAGGTTCGTCCCCGTATTCCTCGTTCCGTCATCGAAGAACATAGAGAGGGAATCATTATTGGATCCGCTTGTGAAGCCGGTGAACTGATGCAGTCCATCGTTCGGGGGGCGACGAAAGAGGAATTGCTAGAAGTCGCTTCTTTCTATGATTATTTGGAGATTCAACCGCATACGAATAATACCTTCCTGGTTCGTAAAGGCTTGATGCCTGATGAACAGGCTCTTATCGACATGAATAAGACTGTCATAGAGCTTGGTGAAGCATTGAATAAGCCTGTATGCGCTACTTGTGACGTACATTACCTGCATCCGGAAGAAAAAATTTATCGCGAAATTATGCTTACTGCATGCGGCTATCCTGATGCTGATGAGCAACCGGACCTTCATTTGCGTACAACTGATGAAATGTTGGCATCTTTCCCTTATTTGACTCCGGAAAAAGCCTATGAAGTAGTCGTGACAAATACACGAGCTATCAATGACAGTATCGAAGAGATTAAGCCGGTTCCTGACGGAACATATTCACCGAAAATCGAAGGTGCCGATGAGGCTTTCACAGAAATGTGTTATCGCAATGCGAAGGCGATTTACGGAGATCCGTTGCCACGTGTCGTACAGGAGCGTCTGGATTATGAACTGGACTGTATCATTACCAATGGATACGGTGTATTGTACTATATTGCTCACAAGTTGGTTAAAAAATCACTTGATGACGGATATCTTGTTGGTTCCCGTGGATCCGTAGGCTCATCCTTTGCGGCTACCATGTCAGAAATCACGGAGGTTAATCCGTTGCCTCCTCATTATGTATGTCCGCATTGCAAGTGGTCACAATTCTTTGAGAATGGTGAATATGCGGGCGGATTTGATTTGCCTCGCAAACAATGTCCTGAATGCGGTCACGATCTAGAAACCAACGGTCACGATATTCCGTTTGCCATTTTCCTCGGTTTTGAAGGGGACAAGGTGCCTGATATCGACCTTAACTTTTCCGGTGATTATCAGGCGAAGGCCCATAAATATACGGAGGAACTCTTCGGACGTGATAATGTATTTAAAGCGGGAACCATTGGTACTATTGCGGATAAAACGGCTTTCGGGTATGTAAAAAAATATGCCGAAGTGCGTGGAATACAGGCTCGTAACGGTTTTTTCGAGAACCTTGCCAAAGGCTTCACAAATGTAAAGAATACGACGGGACAACATCCGGGGGGCATCATGGTATGTCCTCGTGATATGGATGTGCATCATTTTACGCCGATTCAATATCCGGCGAATAAAAAGGATAGCGGTGTTATTACAACACATTTCGATTATCACTCTATCGAAGGGCGTATGACGAAGCTTGATATTCTCGGCCATGATGATCCGACTATTATTCGTATGTTAGAGGATTTAACAGGTATAGATGCGAAAACGATACCGTTTGATGATCCGAAGACATTGAGTCTATTCTCGTCTACGGAGGGGATCGGATTAACACCTGAACAATTACAGGGGGATCAGGTGGCGAGCCTTGCTGTACCGGAATGCGGTACTAAATTCGTACGCGGTATGCTTGAGGATTCAAGACCGCAAACATTTTCGGACTTGGTGCGTATTTCTGGATTCTCTCACGGTACTAATGTATGGCTTGATAATGCACAGGATCTCATTAAAAATGGAACCTGTAAATTGAATGAAGCCATTTCTACCCGTGATGACGTCATGAACTTTCTGATTCATCGCGGTATGGACAGGAAACATAGCTTTTTTGTTATGGAAAATGTCCGTAAAGGTAAGGGTATTGAAAAGCGGAATAAACAAGGTGAAGCCACGACGGAATTTGAAGCGGAAATGCGAGATAATAATATTCCGGAATGGTTTATTGAATCCTGTAAAAAGATTTCTTATTTATTCCCTAGAGCCCATGCGGTGGCCTATGTAATGATGGCGTTCCGTATCGCATGGTTTAAGGTATATCATCCGCTCGCATTTTATGCGGCGTACTTTTCTATTCGGGCGAAGGCCTTTGATTTACGAATTATGACAGGGGATCTTAAGACTCAGTTAGCGGAATTTAATCGGATAAAAGCTCTGGATAAAGCAGCCGGCCCGAGAGAAAAAGATCTCATGTCCGCTTTAGAAGTATCAATGGAAATGTACCAGCGTGGCTATCGATTCAGTAATGTTGATATACAGCATTCGGAGGCACGACGATTCAGTATTAAGGACGGTGCATTATTACCGCCGTTTTTAGCTATTGATTCATTGGGCGAAAAGGTTGCGGATGCCATAGTAGAGGAACGGGAGCAAAAACCGTTTACTTCCTTGAAGGATTTGCAGCGCCGTTGTAAAGTATCCAATACTATCATTGATCTTATGAAAGACCTCAAATGTTGTGGTGAATTACCTGAAGATGAACAAATGTCGCTCTTCGGGGCGTAATATGAACTTATTAAGCACTTTATAAGATATCAAATCTTTGGTCAGATAGGAGATATAAAGAATGGTTAGCAAATTACTAAAGTCTTTTGATCTTAATTTGGACGTATCGGATATCCCAGGTGTGTATTTTAATGAATTTGGAGAATATGTTGACTCCCTCGCAGATTGACGAAATAAGATATAAAGATGATTATGAGGATGATTATTATCGTTAATAAACAATAATAGATATGGGACTTTATCAGCGTATACAATTGTTAAATCAGTCAACAAAAAGGGTGTCACCAAATGATGACACCCTTTTTGAAAGATTTGCAGGATTAAATTGTAACGCCAATTATTAATATAAGGACTTATATTTCATCCAGTTTGTTTTGGCCATTTCCTTGAGTTCCGTACCACGTCCGTCAAGGATTGCATTAATCAGATATTTACTGAATCCTTTAGCTTGCTGGTATGCAATTTTAGGAGGCATAGCAAGTTCCTGTTTATCGACGCGCACATTGATGATAACAGGTCCGTTATGGTTAAGTGCTTCCTTTATTTTTTCGTCTACCTCACTGGAATTTTCAATGCTGATGCCTTTTATGCCGGCTGCTTCAGCGAGGTTTCCGAAGTCCGGATTTACGAAATCCGTTGCGTAATCAAGATATCCTGAGGCTTTCATTTCCATGGCGATAAAGCTCAGTTCCTCATTGTTGAATACAAATACTTTTACAGGAAGATTTAACTGTTTAAGTGTAAGCATTTCACCCATCATCATCGTAAAACCGCCATCGCCGGAGAGGGAGATGACCTGGCAATTAGGACAAGCATTTTGCGCCCCTATGGCATGCATCATAGCATTAGCCATGGATCCATGATTAAAGGAACCTAGAATGCGGCGTTTTCCATTGGTTTTGAGATGGCGTGCCGTCCAAATGACAGGAGTTCCCACATCAAAGGTAAAAATTGCATCCTCAGCAGCTAATGTATTGAGACGATTAACGAAATACTGAGGGTGAATAGCTACACCATCCGGTTCTGCCACAGCATAGCTGTCAAGATCGGAGCGGAATTTTTTATAGGCCTTGCGGATTGTATCGATAAATTCCGTGTCGTCACGTTGAGAAATCAGTGGTAACAACTCTTTCAAAGTATCCTTCACATTGCCTATAATTCCCTGTGTTAAAGGAACACGACGTCCTAAGGCGCCAGGATCTCTATCGATTTGAATAACCTTAGCGTTTTCAGGATAGAACGGACGATACGGAAAATCTGTACCGAGCATAACAAGAGTATCACATTGTTCAATAGCACGATATCCTGATGTATATCCTAATAAACCCGTCATACCCACATCATACGGATTATCCCATTCCACCCATTCTTTGCCTCTGAAAGCGTGTACAACAGGGGCCTGTAAACGTTTAGCCAGTTCCACAACTTCGTCATGAGCCCCTTCACAGCCTGCACCGCAGAATAAGGTAATACGCTTACCGGATTCAAGATGAGCTGTCATTTCTTCTATATCACTTCGTTGCGGGATGATATGAGGTAATTTAGGATGGTGCCATACCGGTAATTCATCAACTTCCATTTCCATAACTGCAATATCGCCAGGAAGGACGATAACTGCAACATCCTGATTGCCTACGGCCGCATTCATAGCTCGGAATAAGATTTCCGGCATCTGTTTAGGACTGGATACCAGTTCACAGAAGCAAGAGCACTCTTTAAACAGATTTTCCGGATGTGTTTCCTGAAAGTAACTCAAACCGACTTCAGACTGAGGGATGTGAGAGGCAATCGCCAATACGGGCACACGGTTGCGATGACAATCAAATAGACCGTTGATTAAATGTAAATTTCCGGGACCTGAGCTCCCCGCACATACCGTGAGCTTGCCCGTTAATCCCGCTTCAGCACCGGCGGCAAAGGCCGCAGTTTCCTCATGGCGTACATGTTCAAAAGCAATCTTACCGTTGCGACGTAAACTATCGTTTACAGAGTTCAGACTGTCTCCTGTAATACCATAAATTCGTTCTATACCCGCATCGGCAAGAACTTCTATTAGAACATCCGAAATACGTTTTTTTGCCATACTATCACCTATATTTAATAATAAATATCAAAATCATGATTTATTAAACCATATAATCTATACTAAACCTGTTCAAACACTAATTATGTGAGAAATGTTACAATTGTCTTATCCTTGCATAAGGCTTATAAAAGTGTTACTATTAATTCATAAACAAAATAGATGAGTCTTTGGGGATAGGTGAAATTCCTTACCGGCGGTATAGTCCGCGAGCCTTATGGGTACGAATCGGTGTAATTCCGATACCGACAGTAGAGTCTGGATGAGAAAAGACGGAGCACATAATAGGTATGTGCTATTTATGATGACCCGAAGGACTATATTATAGTCCTTTTTTTATTGAGGTGATATGTGATGGATGACGTAGTATATATGAAACGCGCCATTGCACTGGCAAAACTGGCCGCAGGCCATACGGCACCCAATCCGCTGGTAGGGGCCGTAATCGTTAAAGATAATGAAATAGTAGGTGAAGGGTATCACCATAAAGCGGGTACCGCCCATGCGGAGGTTCATGCTTTGGATCAAGCCGGAGACAGGGCAGAGGGGGGGACTTTATATGTAACCTTGGAGCCTTGTTCTCATTACGGCAAGACCCCTCCATGTGCACTACGCATTATTGAATCTGGTATACGGCGGGTTGTTATCGGCAGCACTGATCCGAATCCGCTCGTATCGGGTAAGGGGATTGCCATGTTGAAAGAGGCAGGTATCGAGATAGTATCTCCAGTTTGTTTACACGAATGTAGCGGATTGAACGAGCATTTTTTTACCTATATTCAAACGGGGAAGCCTTTTGTCACCTTAAAGAGCGCCATGTCATTGGATGGTAAAATTGCCACTTTCACCGGTCAATCTCAATGGATTACAAATGAATCATCACGGCGTGACGGTCACGTATTGCGGGCCACACATGATGCGATGCTTATCGGCATCGGTACGGTGTTGGCCGATGATCCGCAACTGAACTGTCGTCTCAGTGACAAAGAGTTAGGTAATTCCTTGTTGGATAATGGTATTCTCAATAGTCCTATTCCGGTTCATCAACCGGATGTTATCGTTCTGGACAGCTTGGGTAGAACGCCTGTTACAAGTCGTGTTTTTGATGTGAAGGAGCGAGCGGTGCATATTTTCGTATCCGACGGTTGTCCTAAGGAACGTATTAAGGCCCTTGAAAATGCCGGGGCGATTATTACGGTTATAGAGACCACATCTACACGTAAGAGTCATAAAACGGACATTCTCATCGATATAAAAAAATTATCTATCGATGATGTTCTTACAAAACTGGGCGATTTAGGATATACATCCCTTTTAGTTGAAGGGGGATCCGCAATCATCAGTTCCTTTGTAGAAACGATGAATTTTGATAAGATTGTTACCTATATCGGTGATACGCTTATCGGTGGTATCGATGCGACACCGGCTGTAGGCGGCAGAGGTTTTGAAAGTTTAGACGCTTCACCTCGATTAACTTTCACGAAAGCGACGGTGATTGATAATAATATTCGCATCGAAGCATATCGTCAGGGAAGGAGGGGCGCTTATGTTCACGGGAATCATTGAAGAAATCGGCCGTGTTGAAAATATTAAGAAAGGCCCTAAATCCTTGGCTATAACAATTCGTGGTAAAAAGATCTTTGATGATTTAAAAATAGGCGATTCCGTAGCGGTCAACGGGGTGTGCCTGACGGCTACGACAATCGGGAATGACGTGTTCACGGCTGATGTTATGCCCGAATCGATTAAAATGACGACGTTTACAAATCTGAAAGTTCATCAACCGGTCAATCTGGAACGTGCCATGCCGGCAAACGGAAGGTTCGGTGGACATATTGTGGCCGGTCATGTGGACGGGACAGGACGTATTATCAACCGTGAACAAACGGATAATGCCGTAATTTTTACGATTGATGCACCAACATCCGTTATGGATTATGTCATTTATAAAGGTTCCATTACCATAAATGGCATCAGCCTTACCATAATGAGACGTACAGATAGTAGTTTTTCCGTATCAATTATTCCTCATACATTGAGTGAAACTGTACTAGGTACTGCGCATATCGGTACAGAGGTGAACCTGGAAACTGATATTGCGGGACGTTATATACGTCATTTTATGAATGTCGGTGTTGAATCCACTGAAAATAAAGAAGAAAAATCAATGCATTCCCTCCTTGTAGAGAATGGATTTATATAAGTAATAAGGAGAGTGTTCCCATGAGTGAACAATTACATTCTATTGAGGAGGTTTTACAGGACCTAAAGGTCGGTAAACCTGTTATCATCGTCGATGATGAAAGCCGCGAAAACGAAGGCGACCTCATTATCGCCGCTGAATTTGCCAATCAGGAAAATATCAACTTCATGATAAAATATGCACGCGGTATCGTGTGTACACCGATGCGTCGCGAAGCACTTGAAAAATTGGGCATTCCTGCAATGGTATCTAAAAATACGGATAATCACGAGACGGCTTTCACGGTGACCGTGGATCATGCAGATACCACAACGGGCGTATCTCCGGCGGAACGGGCGTATACAATTCAAAAACTGTTAGACCCGAATGCTAAACCGGAAGATTTTCGTCGACCTGGACATGTATTTCCGCTTGTCTACAGAGAGGGGGGCGTTTTAGTTCGTCAAGGCCATACTGAGGCATCTATTGATCTTTGTCGCCTGGCCGGGCTACAGGAGGCGGCTGTCATCTGTGAAATAACAAAGGATGACGGTGATATGGCTCGCTTGCCGGATTTACTGTCCTTTGCAAAGGAACATAATCTGAAAATCGCATCTGTTGCGGAACTTATCGAATATCGTAAACAACATGAAGATATGATAGAATTGGGAGCCTGCTCTAAGTTGCCCACAAAATTCGGTGATTTCAATATCTTCGTATTTAAGAATGAATTGGACCACAAAGAACATTTAGCAATCGTTAAGGGCGATGTACAGAACTGTGATAACGTACTCGTACGTATTCACTCCGAGTGTCTGACAGGTGACGTATTCGGTTCAAAACGCTGTGACTGTGGCGAGCAATTGGATCACGCATTACGTGCCATTGAGAAAGAAGGCAAAGGCGTAGTTGTCTATATGCGACAGGAAGGTCGTGGTATCGGATTAACCAATAAGATTAAGGCTTATGCATTACAGGAGCAAGGTCTTGATACGGTGGAGGCTAATGAGCAATTAGGTTTTCCTGCAGATATGCGTGAATATTCATTGGCGGCTCAAATTATCCGTTTCTTGGGCATCAAGAGTATTCGTCTGTTGACGAATAATCCGGAAAAACGCCATGGCCTGGAGCATTGGGGAATCGATGTAAATAGTCGAGTACCGCTCATCATTGCGGCGAATAAATTTAATGCAGGCTATTTAAAGACAAAGGAAGAGAAAATGGGTCATATGTTAGAGAATTAACTCATATCTGCTTCTTTACTATTCATATAATAAAATTTCTTTTGAAAAGAAATACAGGAGGTTATAACATGATGGTTCAGGAAGGTAATTTATTAGGTACCGGTAAGAAATTTGCTATTATCGGCTCTCGTTTTAACGAATTTATTACGACAAAGTTGATCGGTGGTGCAGAGGACTGCTTATTACGTCATGATGTAAAACAGGAAGATATCACCGTAATTTGGGTTCCCGGTGCTTATGAAATCCCGTTGATCGCTAAAAAGGCTGCTTTGTCCGGACGTTATGATGCCGTAATCTGTGTAGGTGCCGTTATCCGTGGAGCTACAACCCATTATGATTATGTATGTAATGAAGTGGCAAAGGGCATTGCTCATGTTTCCTTGGAAACAGGTATTCCTGTAATGTTCGGTGTCGTTACGACAGAAAATATTGAACAAGCTATCGAACGTGCCGGTACTAAGGCGGGGAATAAAGGATATGATTGCGCTATGGGCGCCATCGAAATGGTTAACCTTATCGATCAAATCTAATAGAATGTGTAGGAAATACTGGAATGGATTATATAAAACGTTTTACCACTCGTGAAGGGGTCCGTATGTCATTGGCCGTTACAACGGATACGGTTGAAACAGCACGTATACGCCATGATTTATGGCCGGTTGCAACGGCTGCGTTAGGTCGCGCCATGACAGGGGCCATTCTATTAGCCGGAGATTTCAAGAATCATGAAAATGTAAGCCTTCGCATTAAAGGTGATGGACCGCTTGGCGTTGTCCATGTGGATGCTTTTTCAGATAATACGGTGCGCGGCTATGTGGATGAACCACATGTGGATATACCGCTTAAATATGAAGGAAAGCTTGATGTAGGTGCCGCGGTCGGTCATAAAGGCGAGGTGCAGGTGACTCGTTTCACACAGCTTGCACAGGATTATACATCCGCCAGTCCTATCCAAAGTGGTGAGGTAGCGGAGGATTTAGCTTATTACTTGTATGCCTCCGAACAGGTGCCGTCAACTATCAGCCTCGGTGTATTGGTTGACCCTGATTATCACACAATCGTAGCCGGCGGATTTATCGTACAGGCTTTACCCGATGCAACGGATGCGGCATTGGCGCAAGTAGAAAAAAACATCAACGAATTAGGTCCTGTAACTGAATATTTAAAAGCTCATCCGGATGGTACAGGCCTTGTAGAACGAGTGCTCGATGGACTGACTGTTAATGAAGTATATAATGAACCGATTCATTTTCAATGTCGTTGCGGTCGAGACCGTTTTGCCGGCGTCCTTATGACATTGCGTGAAGAAGATAAAAAGGCTCTTTTAGAAGACGAAACGACAGAACTTGTATGTCATTACTGTAATGAAAAATATCATTTCAGCCGCGAGGAATTGAAAGAGATGTTCAGCCCGAAAGGTCCCATACAATAAGGCTTGTAAAGATAATTATAAATTATAGAGGCTATAAGCTTTTGCTATAGCCTCTTTTTCTATTCTGTGAGACAATAAAGACGAACATGTATTAATTACAGGAGGTTACTATGAGTGCAATTGGTGTAATCGGCGGTACCGGTGTATACGATCCATCTATCTTTGAAAATATTCATGAAGAATCTTTAATGACACCATATGGTGAAATTGATTATGTACAAGGTACATACCACGGAAAGACCGTTATCTTTGTGGCCCGACATGGTAAAGATCATACGATCCCTCCGCACAAGATAAATTATCGTGCTAATATTTGGGGGTTAAAAAAATTAGGTGTCACCTTTATCATTTCTACGACCGCTGTAGGTTCATTAAACGAAAACTTTAAGCCCGGTCATTTTGTATTAACAGATCAATTCTTAGATTTTACCAAAAACCGCATCACCACATTTTATGAAGGCGGTAATCGTCCGGTGGCTCATTTAGATGTAACCAATCCATATTGTCCGGAATTGCGGGATATTCTGAAAAAGGTTGGTACAGAACAAGGTTTATCTATTCATAACGGCGGGACCTATGTATGCACAGAGGGTCCACGATTTGAAACACCGGCCGAAATTAAGATGTTCCATATGCTTGGTGGCGATACGGTAGGTATGACAAATGTGCCTGAAGTAAATCTTGCAAATGAGGCGGAAATGGCATATTCCACTATTTCTATGATTACAAATTATGCCGCAGGAATTTCCGATGATGTCCTAACGCATGGAGAGGTGGTTGAAATGATGGCGAATATGGCATCACAACTGAAATCTCTTATTCTGGGGGCCATTGATCTTATCGATGTGAATGCCCGCTATGATGCACATAATCGTATGCACGAATACGGCGGCTTTAAATTATAATAAGGTTCTGAACCGCACAAAGGAGGATCTATGAATAATATTGAGTGGCAAGAGTCTACTTTAATTTTATTGGATCAGACGAAATTACCTACGGAGATTTCATATATTAACTGCACCGATTGGCGTCAGGTGGCAGAGGCGATTAAAATGCTTCGTGTTCGCGGGGCTCCCGCCATAGGCGTTGCTGCCGGCTATGGTCTTATTTTGGCAGCTATGGAGTCGGCAAGACTTAATGCTCCGTTTAACGAGCAGTTAGTTACTTTTTATGATTTTAGTGAAAGGCTTAAGGAAACACGTCCTACAGCCATTAATTTGGCATGGGCCGTAGAGCGCATTGTAAACCTGGTGAAAGCTGAGACTAAAACTTCATCTGACATGGAGCACATTATAAAAATTATTACGGCCGAAGCCGAATCGATTCACAAAGAAGATGTAGGTCTTAACAGACGTATGGCCGAGGCCGGGGCTTCTTTATTTGAAGGTCAGTGCAATTTGCGTATTCTGACGCATTGCAATGCGGGGGCACTAGCTACGGGCGGACTCGGTACGGCATTGGGTGTTGTTCGTAAATTATATGAAACAGGTCAATTAGAACGCGTTTATGCAGATGAAACGCGTCCGCTACTCCAAGGGGCACGTCTCACGGCCTTTGAATTACATGAGGACGATATTCCCGTTACACTGGAAACGGATAATATGGCGGCTTATGCGATGCAACAAGGATTAATTGATGCTGTAATTGTCGGTGCAGACCGTATTACCACAAAAGGTGATGTAGCCAATAAAATCGGCACCTATGGTTTGGCCGTTCTCGCAAAATTCCACAATATTCCGTTTTATGTGGCTGCTCCGTACAGTACATTTGATTTTACTTTAAAAAATGGTAGTGACATACCGATAGAAATGCGTGATGCTTATGAAGTTACATCGTTTCACGGCATACAAACTGCACCGGAGGGCATAAATGTACTTAATCCAGCTTTTGATGTGACCCCCCATGAATTGGTTACGGCCATCATCACGGAAGAAGGCGTTCTTACACCTGATTTTGAGGAATCTATCGGTAAATTGTGTCACATCGTACAGAACAGATAATTGTATTTATTTTTTCATAGATTTATATAAGAAACTTTATAGAGGTAGATATCATGCAGTCGTTGATTAAAGATATTAATTTTGCTCCAGAAGGACGTAAGAAGATTGAATGGGTTTCCAATTTTATGCCTACATTGAATACATTGGGCGATCGTTTTGAAAAAGAGCAGACTTTCAAAGGACAAACCATCGTGGTAAGTGTTCATTTAGAGGCTAAAACCGCATATCTTGCAACCGTATTAAAACGCGGCGGTGCCGATGTCATCGTAACAGGGTCTAATCCGTTATCCACTCAGGATGATGTGGCGGCAGGGCTTGTAGACATGGGAATCACCGTATACGCCTGGTATGATTGTACGGATGAAGAATATTTCAATTTTCTCCATAAGGCACTTGATCACAAACCTCATATTATTATCGATGACGGCGGAGACCTTGTAAATTTATTACATACTTCGCGCCAGGATGCAAAGGAACGTCTCATAGGCGGCAGTGAGGAGACGACTACGGGTGTACATCGTCTATATGCATTGGAACACGCAAAACAGTTGACGTTCCCTATGATTGCCGTAAATGATTCGTATTGTAAATATCTTTTTGATAATCGCTATGGTACGGGACAATCCGTATGGGACGGCATCATGCGTACGACGAATCTTACCGTAACGGGTAAAAATGTCGTTGTTGCCGGATATGGATGGTGCGGTAAGGGGGTCGCCATGCGCGCCAAGGGCCTGGGGGCCCATGTATACGTAACCGAAGTGGATCCAATCAAAGCGATTGAAGCTGTATTCGACGGCTTTACAGTATTGCCTATGATTGAGGCTGCCAAGGTGGGGGATATTTTCTGTACCGTAACAGGCTGTAAAGATGTTATCGTAAAAGAACATTATGAAGTAATGAAAGATCAGGCTATCATGTGTAACGCAGGTCACTTTGATTGCGAAGTGAATGTAAAGGATCTCACAGAGATTGCTGTAAGTCATGAACGTGTACGCCAAAATATTGAAGGATATACGATGTCTGACGGTCGCAAACTATATGTATTAGCTGAAGGTCGACTCGTAAATCTTGCGGCCGGTGATGGTCATCCTGCTGAAATCATGGATTTATCTTTCGCTATGCAGGCATTGGCAGCGGAACATATCTTGCATAACGGTGCCAATATGAAACCAAAAGTATACGTATTGCCTCATGAACTGGATAGAGAAGTTGCAAAAATCAAATTACATTCCATGGGATATGATTTGGACACGTTAACGCAGGAACAAATCGATTATTTGACAAAAGTAAACTGATATAAGTTCTGCCAGAGCGAAATCTGTAAGTGCTTAGAAAAGGCTTATGTTGCAATGCTAACTTAAAGGAGATATTATGTCCGATTTATTGATTACCCATGTGGACGTCCTCACCGATGAGGGGGTTCTTAAAAATCATGCTATTGAAATTGAAAATGGCTATATAACATCAATTCTAACTGATGATGAAGTCTCATACGTGAAAGCAAATGCGAAAGAAACTCTGGATGGGAAAGGTCAGTTGGCCGCACCTGGCCTTGTAAATACTCATACGCATATTGCGATGGGGCTGTTTAGAAATTACGCGGATGATTTAGAATTGATGGACTGGCTGGAAAATGCGATCTGGCCGACAGAGGCCAAATTAAACGATGATTATGTGCGTTGCGGCACACAGTTGGGCATAGCGGAAATGTTACGATCCGGTACGACTACTTTCAGCGATATGTATTTTTTTATGAATACGACTGCGGAGGTGGTGAAGGAAACAGGGATACGTTCTGTTCTGTCTCGCGGACTTGCCGGTGTTTCACCGACAGCAGACCAGGCATTGGCGGAGAATGCGGATTTATATCGCACTTGGAATGGGTTTGATAATAATCGTATCAAGGTCTTACTGGGGCCTCATGCACCATATACATGCCCTGATTCATACATGGAAAAGGTTATCGCTTTATCACATGAGCTTAATTGCGGCATTCACATGCACCTATCCGAAACAAAGGGGGAAGTGGAGAATGTGATGAAAGCTACGGGTAAAACACCGATTGCTCATATGCATGATTTAGGACTCTTCTGGAATACGACATTGGCGGCGCATTGCGTACATGTGACCGATGAAGATATCAACATTATGGCCGAAAATAATGTAGCGGTTGCCCATAATCCTCAATCCAATTTGAAATTGGCAAGCGGCATCGCACCTGTTCCTGAAATGATTGCTAAAGGTATTACCGTAGGCCTTGGAACAGATGGCTCCGCTTCTAACAATAATGCTGATATGCTTGAAGAAGTCCGTTTAGCGGCAACCCTTCATAAAGCTCGTCTATACGACCCTAAAGCTATTCCCGCTCAAGCTGCATGGGCTATGGGGACTGTAGAAGGTGCAAAGGCATTAGGATATAATGATTTAGGACTTTTGAAAGCAGGTTATCGTGCTGATATTGTATTATATGATGTATCCGGCATGCATTGGCTGCCTCGCTACAATGATTTAGCCGCACTTGTATACTCCGCTAACAGCTCTGATGCCAATACCGCAATTGTAGGTGGTAAAGTTCTTATGAAAGATAAGGAACTGCTTACCATTGATGAAGAAAAACTAAGAGCGGAAATTAATAAGGCTCAAGCTTATTTTAGTAATTAGAAGCAGTCAATTCTAAAACAAAATTTATCGTGAACTATACTTTTGATGATTCTATACATTAAGGATAACTAACAGTAAGAAGAAAACCCACTCATGATGCATTGTAGAGTGGGTTTTGTATTATATAGAGGTTGACTTTATTTAATTGCTTTTACCAAGAACATGGGTACGGGAATGTAAAATTCGTCTTCTTCATTATATATGCGTGGCCCTACTGTCGGATCAACGGTGACAGATGTAACCCCTAATTTACTGAGCAGTTCTGTATCCCATTGTGGGCGTGTAAAAGATGAAATCTCCAACATATGGTATATAGTATGGCATTTATCGAGTAATTCAGGTCTGATATGTTCATGTGCATTGTGAACAGTTGCGGGCAAGTGATGATGATTCCTTGCGTGCTCCGCGTCATAATTGAGCAACAGTCCTCCTGGTTTTAATACGCGAAGCCATTCTTTATAGGCTTGATCCGGATTCGGTAAATTCCATGTTACATTGCGTGCCACTACAACATCAAAGGCCTCATTATCAAAGGTTAAATGTTCAGCATCCATAACGGAAAATGTGGCGTTGCAGTCCAATGATTTACTTAATGAATTGGCTTCATGAATCATATTAGGTGTAATATCGATACCGTGAACTTCATGTCCTTGTTCTGACAGAATGATACTGAAAAATCCGGCCCCGCATCCGATATCCAATATATGTAGATTTGAGCCTAAATTATCAAGATGACTCATCAGTTCATTACGCCATAGATTTAACTTTGTACTGTTAAGTTCCTTAGCACGTAAGGCGCTGAAATCATGAGCGCGCTCACTCCAGTATGATGTAATAAATGTTTTGTCCTCCTCCGTAGAAGTATGATGATTAAATATATCGTTCATAGTCTTTCCTTTTTATGTATTTCTTATATAGTATCATAGATTGAACATGAACTATACAAGAAATATCACATAAATCTATAAATAATTATTAAGAATCATTCATGAAAGACATCTAATCTTTATGCTATAATACTGTTATATTTTGTATCGATAGGAATCAAACGGCTTTATGGTATCGATTGTTATGTAAGAATCATAAATTAATTTGTAAATTTGCTGAGAGCTTGTGATAAGAGGAGAGTACATGATTTTACAAACGGGACAGCGCACGGATATTCCCGCCTTTTACGGCCTCTGGTTTGCAAATCGTATACGTGAAGGGTATGTAGATGTACGCAATCCGTATCATTCCGAATTAATAACGCGTTATAGGATTAGTCCCGATATAGTGGACGGCATAGCCTTTTGTACAAAAAATCCGGTTCCTTTCATACCTTATATGGATGTAATCGAGCCTTATCGTCAATATTGGCATATGACTATAACACCGTACGGAACCGATATTGAACCTTTTGTGCCGCCTTACGAAACGGTTCTTGAAGGATTTAAGCAAATAAGTATGCATTTAAATCCCCAATCTATGGTGTGGAGATATGATCCGATTATGTTAACCCATGCCTATACCTTTGATTATCACTGTGAAAGCTTTCAAAAAATGGCAAAGGCGCTTGAAGGGTACACTGATACGGTTGTGGTCAGTTTTATAGATACATTCGATAAGGTAGCTCAGAATTTTCCTGATGGGTACCGTCCGGATATAGATATACAGATGAAGATCATCGCTGAATTCGTATCAATTGCAAAGGCTCATCATATGGAGCTTAAGACCTGCGGGGAAGGGCATATATTTTCCAATGCAGGAGCAAATACCTCGGGATGTTTGACACTCGACTGTTATGAGCGGGCGTGGCATGTTAAGTTGAAGGCGCCTAAACGTACACCGGCTCGGCCCGAGTGCAGTTGTTACTTACACGGGGATATCGGTGCTTATGACAGTTGCAGTCATTTTTGTAAATACTGTTATGCCAACACAAATCAAGAAGCGGTACGCCGAAATAGACTGCGACATGATCCTGATTCAAGTTTACTGTTGGGACATGTTTTAACAGGTGATACAATTCGAATGAGTGATGAAACGAGTTGGATTATCGATGAACCATATAGACAAGATTCTTTATTTTAGTAGAGTAGGTGCGTATGATTACCCGAGAGAGAACTGAAGAACAACAAGAAAATAATTCTAACCCTGTATTAGCCATATGTTATGACTTTGATAAGACATTGACGCCTGACGATATGCAGGCTCAGGGATATATTCAATCTCTGGATATCGATGTGGATGCATTCTGGAAAGAATCGAATGGACTTGCCAAGCAGCACGATATGGATAATAACTTAGCCTATATGTATATGATGGCTACTAAATCATATGGTAAACAATTTCTTACAAAGGAGTTGTTATCAGCTTATGGCGCTAAAGTTAAATTATATGACGGCGTACGAACCTGGTTTGAACGAATTCGACAATACGGAGCGGAAAAGGGTGTACATATTGAACATTACATCATTTCATCTGGACTGAAGGAAATGATTGAAGGTACGGAAATGGCAAAAGAGGGGGCTTTCACAAAAATCTATGCCAGTGCGTTCCTGTTCGATGATAAGGGCGTTGCTACATGGCCAGCACAAGCCATTAATTATACGAATAAAACTCAGTTTTTATTCCGCATTCAAAAAGGTGTGCTCGATATCAACGATCCTCGTGTTAATGACTATCTTAAACCCGAGGAACAGCGTGTACCGTTCCGCAATATGATTTATATCGGTGACAGTGATACGGATATTCCTTGTATGAGCCTTGTTAATGCCAACGGCGGCCATTCCATCGGTGTGTATGATCCGGACGAGCAGAATAAGGATAAAGTCTATAAAATGATGCGTCATCATCGTATACGGTATTATGCGCCGGCTGACTATAGTGAAAGCTCTCATCTTGATACGATAGTTAAGCAGATTATCGATAAAACTGCCGCTTATGAAGCTCTTGAACGTCAATATGTAAAAGATAAACAAGAGGCTGAAAAGAATTGATAAATTATATAATGTAATATGCATAATAGAAAAATTATTTACCTGTTTAGAAAGGATACACATGAATATCAAAGAGATTCCTCAAAAATGGATAGATACCTTTAATCGATTAGGCTCGGAAGGCGTATGGAAACCTACCGTTGATTATCAAGACTTATTTAATCGGGATGAACTGATGGGAAAACCTTTATTTACATTACCTATGGGGACGGTAAATTTTCCAACAGGCCAACTTACATGTTGTGATCCGCTTATTATGTTGCCTCATATGCCTGATACATATGTTCGAACCGTTGAACCCGGAACCTATTTATTGGAAACAAAGGTAGCTGAATTTGAGCAGAATACATTTCGCTATGTCGCTACTCGTGTCATTTTTACCGCTAATGAACCTGTTTACTATGAATTGGCTCTAAAAGGGTCTGAGAATCTCGACGAACTGAATAAGGAGAGCTATGTAGGATTTCCCGTTGAAGCGGGCTTAGCAACTATTGTTGATGAAGCGACAATACAGGCTTATGATATTTTCTATAAGGATTGGCATCAACAGAATCCTGAAAAAAATATATATGATGATTATTATAGTACTCTTTTTCAGCTGAACGCGTTGGCTTATCCAAGATACCAACGATCAAAGGGGGATTGGATTAATTTCACGATTCCTAATACGGAATTATCGGTTCCTATGATTCAATCCGGATTTGGAGATGGTTTATATCCTGTATATTGGGCATTTGATAAAGATGGTAAGATATGCCAAATTATCATGGATTTTATTGATTGTACCGAAGCATATAAAACAAATTAAAATTCTTTTAGGTAGTATTTCTTTATGAGATATTAATGATAGTTTAATATAAACTGAGTATGTTATCATGCATTCTCATTCGTTATCAAATAAAACAGTAAATAAGGCACTAAAATAAAAAGCACTTGGATTGATCATATCAGTATTTGATACGATTAATTCAGGTGCTTTATTTTAAGTAAATTATTTCATAGTATAAATATATCTGAATATTATAAGGTTAGGTTAAATTACAGGTTAGATTCCAAAGACCCAACGGATAACGACGCGTAAACAGCTGAGCAGTAAAACCGTTTCCGCCATAAAATGCAGGGAAGCCTCCATACCTTGACCGAGACGTTTAAGACTACCTAGTTTAGCTTTTGTTACAACTTCGCACCAGCACATATAAAAACCTCCGTAAGAGTTAATATGAGTAATTTAGATAATTTATATGACTATTTTACAATTGATTTCAATTAAATTCAATATCAACTTAATCAACATATACCAATTGTTATTAATATGAATTATATAAAACAAATAATTCATTGATAGATATGAAATATTTTAGGTGTAATATAAATACCGTAAACTTCATTAAAACTGGCTTATAGAAATATTGGTAAGTTTTCTTTCTCTTTTATATAATTACTTCCGATAACGATATATTATCGGAAGTAATTATATAAAAGAATTGGGCTCTAATGGCCCAATTTCTTTTATTATGCGTTTTATAGCTTATTTACGTTTAAATGTATATGGTTCGTATTCTACATCTTTGTGACGGTTAGTCCACCAGTCCCAACCGATTCGTGCGAGCTTCCAAGCTATACATCCTACAATGATGCCTAATACTAAACTGGTTAATACATCTGTCGGATAATGTGCAAACAGATAAACTCTTGAAAATCCTACGATTAATGATCCAATTAATGCTATAATTCCTAAATATCGCTTCTGAGGCGCGATTTGACCTAGCCCCAGGTAAATGGTCATAGCTGATGCAAATGAACCAAAAGTATGTCCGGACGGGAATGAATACGTGTTAGCTAATGGCAATGCTGAAATCGATGGTACCGTAACTTCCGGAAAATCTACAAAAGGTCTTAATCTTGCTATATGCGGTTTTAAGCCTTGATCACCGATAATAAATACAAATCCTAATGCAATGATGATTGCAATGCCTAATACGCGATATTTTTTCTGAATCATCAATAATAAAGCGATTATAATCCATAAAATACCGCTGCCGGTTATTTTTGACAAGAATGCCATGATAGGCGTTAAAAAGCTATATACAAGGTGGTCATGTACATAGAAAATCAGGGTGTGATCAAATTGTAATATTGTGTCCATAGTATCCTCTCATATCACAGTTAAATGAGAAAGAGTGAGAATAATATGCATTCAAATTCTTTCTCATTATTCGGTTCTTTTACAACTAATTATATTTACTATCTCATTTACGAGTACAAACAATAGCCTAAACTATTTATAACGTATGGTCAATAGTTCAGACTATAATTAATGAAATCTTTAATTAATGTTTTTTTACGGATTGAGCCGATCTTGTCGTAATAATCGTATCTACCGGATCATATACGGACTCGTACACATCGGTTTGACTTACGCCGTTTCCATAGGTAATTTGTCGATATGTATTCATCGATAGACCGACATGACCTTCCTGTGTCTGATTTTCTTTGATTGATGGATCTACCTTGGTAATCGTTTTATTAGGAATTTCCTTTTGATCACCTACATATATAGATACATCTTTTGGCTTGTCCTGAGGTGTACCGATGATATATATCGTCAATGTTCCTCGCCCCATCACACTTATGATATATACGGATTGCTGATATGGATTTTTAAACTGAAAGTCCAAATAACCCCATGCAACGGTAGCGTCACGACCGGCCGGAATATATCCGACAGGCTCAAAATGCGGCGTACGTTCAACTATTGTCATACCGGATAATAAAGCGGTATTAAATATGGTAGAGCTCACCTGGCAAATGCCGCCACCGACTCCGGGTACGAGTTTACCGTTAATCATAACCGGTGCATCATCATATCCGGCTTCTGCTGTACGCTCCCCTACAATTTTATTGAAGGAGAATACTTCCCCCGGTTTTAATAAAGTGCCGTTGATTTTATCGGAGGCTAACTGAATATTATGAGTACGGCTCGTATTATTGGCATCATAATTCGTCGTATAGGATGCTAAAATCGCAGTTAAAGGCTTAATGTCCTGATCGGTTACTTTTATTGTATTTTTCGTAGTATAAACCATATCTATATGCGTTATGGTATTTCCAGCAGCTATATTGTCTTTAATTTGCTGAAGCGTAGCATCAATATCGATGCGTTTGCCTTCTTTCCCGGGATGCATGACAACCTGACCGCCTTCTACTGATAGATATGCGTCATGACCGGGTGTATCGATAGTCTTTGCTAACTCCGATAAATAGGTTCTGCTCTTCACCTCATCCAGCCTGTATTGTGTTTCAAAGTGCTGTCCGTAATATAACGCATGGAACCGATGATTGATGAGTGTCCATAAATCATCTTCGTAGCCATATGTTGAAATCGCTTTCACCAATGTTTCCGTATCGACATTAATACCGAGATCATTATATGATGCCTGTTTCGTGGCCTTGGAAATATCGATAGTTACCGTATGAGGTGTAGCATTAAATAATTCAGTAATACGATTTTGCAATTCATCCTTCGGCGTATTGGATAAATCCATATCGTTATAATACACGCCGTATGATACATGTTGTGTCGGTATATATGTACAACCACTGGTATTAATAGTCAGTATGATGGCACATAATAAAAGATATTTCCTGTTCATAAATCCTATATGACTCTCCCTGATTAGTATTTGTATTCCTTATATTATAGCATATGAAACGCTATTCTATGATACAATATAGAGTATACATGTAAGGTAAAGGTGAACTAATGTCAGGATCCAAGGAACAACAAAAACATTTTTATTTACGTCATAATGATGCCCTTATGAACAGTAATAAACTTTCTATGAAAGCAAAGCAAAGTATTTTATTATCCAAGGCGGAGAACACGGTAGACGCCTATGAATCGGATTGGGACGATTTTGTAGACTGGTGCACGTATCAAAAGGTATCTTATTTCCCGGCTACACCGGAAACAATTGTAAATTATATCAATGATTTAGCGGATTATGCAAAGGCAAATACCATATCACGTAGAATCAGTGCCATTTCAGAAAATTATAATGCTTCGGGCGTTGGAGAAAATCCCTGCATGGCTCCCATTGTTAAGCAGGCACTTCGCGGTATTCGTCGACTAAAAGGTACATTTCAACAGGGTAAAACACCGGTATTACTGGAAGATATTGAAGATATTTTAGATTGTATGAGTAAACTCGATATGCCTGAGTTGCAATTATTGCGAGATAAAGCTATCTTACTTATCGGTTTTATGGGGGCTTTTAGACGCAGTGAAATAGCGGCTTTAACAATAGAAAATTTACAGTTTTCCCCTCAAGGACTGGAGATTTTTGTAGAGTCCTCAAAGGCGGATCAGGAAGGTCAAGGCGCGGTGGTAGCAATTCCATCTATTCCCGGTTCACCTCTAGATGCAGTACGCGCCTTACAGCAATGGCTTCGAGCGGCTGGGATTACAGAAGGGCCGGTGTTTAGAGGCTTTACAAAGAATATGAATATTCGTAAAAATGCTATTTCCGATAAGATGATTGCGGAGATTGTAAAAAAATATGTATCTCTTATCGGTCTTGATCCGGCCATGTATGGTGCTCATAGCTTGCGTCACGGATTTGCGACGACGGCCGCAGCTTATGGCGTAGAAGAACGTAATATCATGCGTCAAACACGTCATCACAGCGTTAATATGGTACGTAGATATATTAACGAGGCAAATAAATTTGTAGATAATCCGATTGCCACAATTTTTGAGAAACGATTTAAATAATGGTTTCAATCAAACATAATAATATAACAAAAAGCAACCAGTTTTGTAACTGGCTGCTTTTTGTGTGGAACATATGATTCCATATATATTTAGTTTTGAGCCACATAGTCCAAAGCTCTAACTGGACTACCTTGAAGATTAGTCGGTACCTTTAATACCGTACCGGGAACGAGTGTACCGGAATCATCAATTTTATTTAATTCCTTCATTGCATATACTATTTCGCGTACATCCATATCCGTATGAGCTGTACGCGCTGCAATATCCCACATGGTATCCCCCGCTTGTACTTTTACCTCACGTACAGCATGCGGATTAATCTGCACTGCAGGGTTTGTCATATGATATCCAAATAATACTGTTAAGCACATTCCTACCATTATCATAATCTGTTTCATCTCATACCTCACATTTATATCGAACATAAATTTAAGAACATTTGTTTGCTTACATGATAATAATAGCACGCGAACGAATGTTCGGTCAAGACTTTTCAGAACAAATGTTTGCAAAAAATTATAATTTTATCTATAATAGACCTATAAGACGATATTAATGATGTAATTTCTAATTTTATAACATGTTAAATGACCTATTTTACTGTATTGTCAAATGACCTATTTTACTGTATTGTCAAATGACCTATTTTACTGTATTGTCAAATGACCTATTTTACTGTATTTAAGATATTAAAACATTGGAGGTAGCCGTGAGACGCCCTGCGACAGATATAAACACAAAACAGCGACGTATACTGGATTTTATTAAGGATTCTTTACATAATGAATACCGTTGCCCTACAGTTCGTGAAATTTGTACACATGTAGGCCTCAGCTCCACCTCTACGGTACAGTCTCATCTCAATGCGTTAGAGAAATTCGGTTACATTAAGCGTGATCCTAATAAAAATCGGGCTATTACCGTATTAGAGGATATAAAACCCAATATTTCCGTCAGTGGTAATGAAACTTCCAGTTCCGATAATTTTGAATTTCTCGGTGCCGGACTCAAGCAGGTGCCTCTTATCGGGACTGTACAGGCCGGTATGCCTATTACGGCTGTCGAAAATTTAGAAACTACATTGACTTTACCTGTACAATTAACAGGTGATTCCGATTGCTTTATGCTCCGCGTTCAAGGGGAATCTATGATGAATATCGGCATGTTTGAAGGGGATATGCTTATCGTACGCCATCAAAATACAGCGAATAATGGCGATGTTGTCGTTGCCCGTATCGATGATGAAGCGACGGTTAAACGTTTCTATAAAGAAAACGGACATATTCGCTTACAGCCGGAAAATGATGATTTTGACCCTATCATCGTTGATGACTGCCATATTGAGGGTTTAGTTATCGGTCTAGTACGAGATCGTATTTAATATTAAGAATACATCTGATGAATATCTTTAAACGATATTTTAAATCAATACCCTTAAACAATATGTTTTAAGAATAAAATGTTTTTACAATATAATACTCTATATAAATAAAAATGTTGGAATGTCTCGAGTAAGAGTTATCATTCCAACATTTTTGTTTACATATATTTTTTAAATTATCTTCTGGTATTTTTGGCTATAATATATATTATCTACGCAGACTGGCAAAAATTGCTCCTGATACATTATGCCATACGCTAAATATGGCACCGGCTAAAGTCGCTAACGGATTCATTGCAAAATTGGTAGCTGCTAATGTAACGGCCAGCCCACTGTTCTGCATCCCCACTTCTATGGCGAGCGCCGTAGTTTTGTCGTGTTCCAGTTGAAAAATTTTACCTACACTTAGCCCCAAAATGAGTCCCATTATATTATGGATTCCTACTACCGTTAAAGTCAGCAAACCGGAAATCAATATTTTGTCCCTATTAATAGCGATGATTGCAGCTATTAACAGAACAATAGCAACAATGGATAGTATAGGACTGATCGATCTGATTTCCTGTATATGTGATTTACTTATCCATTGTACGACGCCCCCTAGCATGATAGGCAGTAAGACAACTTTTACCGTCGTAATCATCATGGGCAATAACTCTACATGGATCCATGTTCCACCAAGATATAGAATGAGTAATGGCGTTACAAGCGGTGCCAATATAGTTGAGGCTATGGTCATTCCAACAGATAAAGCTACATCACCACGGGCAAGATAGGTTATGACATTACTGGCGGTTCCGCCCGGACAACAGCCAACCAGAATAATTCCTAACGCGATATCCGCTGGTAGGACAAATATATGACATAACAGTAATGCACTTAAGGGCATAATCGTATATTGTGCAATAACACCTATACAAATATATTTTGGATGCTTAATGATACCTCCTATATCTTTCAGACTGATGGTAAGACCCATGCCAAACATAGCTATTCCCAGTAAAAGTGGTGTGTAGGATATGGCCCATATAAAATAATCAGGTATCATATATGCGATACATGAAAAGACTAAGATCAATAAGATTATATATTTTGATACAAAACGATTAATGGATACCATGATATTCACACAGCACCTCATTGATGTAATTCATAGGAAAAGTTATCAATAAGGCGTGTATGACCTATGTATACCGCTAAGGCGATTAATACAGGTCGATCTATTGTATCAACAGGCTGCATTGTAACGGCATCAACAATCGAGACATAATCAATGTGAGCTAAAGGTTCTGTATTGATTACGTCTGTCATAGCATTGATAATGGAATCAGCTGAACTGCCGGGTACTATTGTATTTTGACCTACCTGTATGGATTTATATAATATGGTAGCCGCTTTTCGTTCTGATGGAGATAAGTATGTATTGCGCGATGATTTGGCTAATCCGTCCTCCTCTCTTACGATAGGAACCCCTATAATCGTAACCGGAAAATTTAAGTCTTCTACCATTTTACGGATAATAGCCAGTTGTTGCGCATCTTTTTGTCCAAAATAAGCATTATTGGGTTGCACTATATTAAATAGTTTACTCACAACAGTGCAAACGCCTTTAAAGTGAATCGGTCGCGTAACACCGCATAGGGTTTTAGATAGATCAATAATGTCCACAAATGCCTTTGGATCGTGATACATTTCGGTTGCATCCGGTGCAAAAATAGCGTCTATACCTATAGAGTCACATAAGCTTTTATCACCATCAAGATTTCGCGGATACGCATCTAAATCTTCATTTTCTCCGAACTGAGCAGGATTTACAAAGATTGATACAACGACCTTGTCGTTTTCCGCACGGGCTCGACGCATCAGTGCGGCATGTCCTTCATGCAGATAACCCATCGTCGGTACAAAACCGATTGTATAGCCTTCTTTTCTCCACTTATTTACAAGTGTTCGTACATCATGTACTGTGTTTATAACGTTCATGAAAGTCTCCTCCGTCAATTTATAGAATCGAAGATAGTCCTATACAGTCTACTGTATTTTCAATCAATTACAGCTATAATTAATTACCGTTATTTTGATCAACTAATAAACCATGTTTTTCATAGTTTCTTATATGACTTATCTTATTTTTTTCATCTACAAATACAACGAGAGGTTTATGACTCTCAATGTCATGCTCATCGATTTGTGCATAACACATAATAATGATTTTATCATTTACCTGTACATTCCGTGCGGCCGCTCCGTTGAGACAGATTACCCCGCTGCCGGGTTTACCCGCTATAGTATACGTGGTAAATCGTGCACCATTATTAATATCTACGATTTGAACTTGCTCATATTCTCGTATTCCGGATGCATTCAATAGATTCACATCAATTGTAATGCTCCCTACATAATCAAGTTCGGCTTGTGTTACCGTAGCTCTGTGAATTTTGCCTTTCAGCATTGTTAGTATCATGTTAAACTCCTTGTGTAATAAATGTATCCGCCATCAGGTCGGTTCTGATTTTCACAATCATTCTGTTTATCATGAAATTAACAGTAGACTAGAGTATAGTTAAAAATACTATCTCCACGTCAGATTATATCATAATTTAAAATTAATGCGAGAATTTGTAATTATATAAATTTAAAAGTTGATTAGGTCCTTTATAGGACCATAGATATATACATAAAAATAGCCGTCACTACATCTGTAATGGCGGCTATAAATTTATGTTCTGTGTGTAAACGGATGAAGAAATATTTATTGCTTTTTATACTCAGCTAATGCCTTATCTATATAAGCTGCTTCTTCTTCTGATGGTTCACACATAGGCAAATTGAATGCACCTGCAGGCAAACCAAGTTTACGAACTGCGTATTTTACAGGAATCGGATTTGTTGTAATAAACATGGCTTTTGTAATTTCAGCCAAAGTCTGATGAATGCGTATCGCTTCGTGATTATGCCCTGCTTCAAAAGCCTGAATCATCGCATTGATATCCGTGCCGGCTACATGGGCAACAACAGATACGACACCACATCCGCCAACGGATAAAATCGGTAATGCCAAACCATCATCTCCGCTATAGAGCATAAAGGACGGATCCGGTAATAATCGTTTGATTTCAGAAGCGATCATTAAATTACCGCTTGCTTCTTTAATTGCACAAATATGCGGATATTCTTTATGTAACCGGGCCAAAGTATTTGGAAAAATACCGGTACCTACTCGACCTGGCACATTATACACCATAATCGGTAATGTAGTTGCCTCTGCGATAGCTTTAAAATGTAAATATTGTCCCTGCTGATTCGGCTTATTATAGTATGGAACCACTACGAGTAAACCATCAATTCCAGGAATCGTTGACACTTCTTTTACAAAGTCTACAGATCCTGCCGTATCATTTGATCCCACGTTAGCGATAATTGATCCTTTGTGACCGCATTCTTTGGCGATTGCCGAGAAGAGTTTCAATTTATCCTCTCTGGATATGGTTGGATTTTCACCTGTTGTACCGCATACGACTAAACCATCCGAGCCATTCTCTAATAAATAATTTGCCATTGAAATGCAGTTTTGAATATTTACAGATCCATCCTCATTGAATGACGTAACCATAGCTGTTAATACACGTCCGAAGATTTTCATATCTGTCCTCCCCCTGATCGATAATTAGAATGCTTGTTTTTCCACCAAGTATTCGGCAATTTGTAAAGCGTTTAATGCAGCGCCTTTACGTATTTGGTCCCCTACAATCCAAAAATTCATTGCCTTATCGTTATATAAGTCTTTACGGATACGACCGATTTCACAGTCGTTTTGATTAGATGTATATAGTGGCATAGGATAAATTTGCTCCGCCGGATTATCTTTTACCTGTAGACCCGGGAATTTTTCACATGCCGCTTTGAAAGCTGAAACAGATACAGGTTCTGCAGTTTCCACTAATACGGATTCAGAGTGCGAACGGTATACAGGTACACGTACCGTAGTCGGAACCACCTGAATCGAATCGTCATGAAGAATTTTATGAGTCTCATTGACCATCTTCATTTCTTCTTTAGTGTAATCATTATCGAGGAAAACATCTATTTGTGGTAATAAATTGAAAGCTATAGGGTAATGTTTCGGTGCCGACCCTGTCGGCAACAAATTAGCGGTCATTTCCTCGCCTGCCGTATATTGTTTAACTTGATTTTCAAGCTCTTCAATACCTTCCTTGCCGGCCCCGGAAACAGCCTGGTATGTACTTACAATGATACGTTTAATTGGGGAAATATCATGTAGCGGTTTCAGTCCCAAGCTCATGATAATAGTGGAGCAGTTCGGGTTAGCGATGATGCCCTTATGTTTTAAAATATCCTCCGGATTAACTTCCGGCACTACGAGCGGTACTTCAGGATCCATTCGGAATGCACTTGAGTTATCGATGACGATAGCACCTCGTTTAGCCGCCTCCGGTGCTAATGTTTTAGAAATTGAACCACCTGCAAACAGTGCAATATCGATATTTTCAAAAGATTCAGGCTTTGCCTCCTCAACTATGTACGTTTTACCGTTTACCGTTAATTCAGTACCGGCGGAACGTGCGGAAGCCAATAATTTAAGATTTTCATAAGGAAAGTTTCGCTCTTCGATTAGTGTAATAAATTCGGCCCCTACAGCACCGGTTGCACCAAGAATTGCAAGATTTGGTTTTTTCATGAATATATCTCCTTGATTATATATTATAAATAATGCTCCAATCCGTATGTTAAGCCCGGTATAGATGCTATCTTTTTACAAGCCAATACAACACCCGGCATAAAGGATAAACGGCTCAAGCTGTCATGTCGTACGGTCAATGTTTCATCGTACCCGCCGAATAAGACTTGTTGATGTGCCACATAACCGGGTAGGCGTACACTGTGTATGGTTACATCATTCACTTTGGCACCGCGTGCACCGGGTAAGCTTTCACGGGTCAAATCCTCATCAGCTGTAACCTGTGCCGCCATTTTTGCATCATTAATTAATTTCGCTGTCAGAATTGCAGTTCCTGACGGAGCATCATATTTGTGATTGTGATGCAATTCAATGATTTCCACATTCGGAAAATAAGGTGCTAACTCAGCGGATACCTTCATCATCATAACGGCACCGAGTGAGAAATTAGGTGCCACTAGACAATTTGCATTATGTTTACGGCCGATTGTATCTAGCTCATTCCGCTGTTCCGCCGTTAAACCGGTTGTTCCGATTACAACATGAATACCGGCAGAGAGCATTTTTTTTGCATTTTCGTAAATAACTGCAGGACTTGTGAAATCGACGATAACATCAGGTTTTGTATCACCTAAAACCTCATCCACAGAAGCCTTCATGGTAATGCCTAGTTGTTCAATACCAGCTACTGTACCTATATCCTGACCTGATTTTGTAGGATCGATACCGCCTACCAAAGTTAATTCGGAATCATTATGTACCGCTTTGACCACTTCACGGCCCATTTTTCCGCCGGCACCGTTTACCATTACTCGAATCATATATCCCCCTCCAAAAAAGCCAGTGGAAGTATCCACTGGCCTCATAGTTTATACAAATAATATAACTCATACTAAAAGATCAATGATAGCACTCCACCAATAATATATTGATGACAGTCATCCACTTATTAAATAGACAACCAGAACGATGTTTTGGCAATCATCGAACTTCGGCAAGCATCCCTTTTATCACGATTCAATGCATGCCGGCTCCTCATGATTACTCTTTATACTCGCTCCTCTACCAATTTATTTAGTTAATATAACTAGTATAAGAAATTATACGCTTTTAGTCAATGAAAATGGTCAATTAGTTCCTGTGCCGCCGCTAATGCCGTCTCGGACATACTGCGACCTGACATCATTGATGCTATCTGTATAACCCGTTCTTTACTGTTTAAAACCGCTAATGTTGATACGGTTCGTTCATCCTGTTCTATCTTGGATAAATGATAGTGTTGTTTCGCGATACTTGCCGTCTGCGGTAAGTGTGTAATACAAAACACCTGATTCATTTTTGATAAAGCCAAGATTTTTTCAGCTACCTTTAGGGCAATATCACCGCTGATGCCAACATCGATTTCATCGAATACCATCGTTTTGTAGGTATCGGTGCGAAATACCGATTTGAAAGCTAAGGCTATACGCGCCAACTCGCCACCGGAAGCTACCTTATGAAGCGGTAATAACTGCTCCCCTTTATTCGCTGTAAACAGCAATTCGATGGATTCGGCACCCAAAGCCGTCAATTCATCGGCTTGAACGATTTGAAATTCTATATTTCCTTTAAGCATACCGAGGTCGACTAATTCTTTCTGCAATGCAGCAGTGATGAGCTTTGCATTTTTTGACCGAATTGTTTCTAATTCAATAAGAGCTGTTTTTGCCTTACTTTCAGTCTGATGTAATCGCTCCTCCAATTCATCCTGAGCGAATACCAAATGTTCTAATTCCTCAAGTCGTGCCTGCGCCCTGTCCTCATAAGCCAGGATATCCTCAATGCTTTCACCGTATTTTTTCTTCAATCCATAGATTGTAGTATCACGATCCTGGCAGAATTTGTAACGTTCCTCATCATAGCTGATATTATCTCTATAACGATCAAGTGATTGAGCCGCCTCTTCCAGTTGAAAGTAAGCCGAATTGACCATTTCGGATACATCTTTTAAAGATTCATCGTATTTAAGGAGGTCATTGACCTCTATCTTGATTGAATTAACCGTATCAAGTAGTGGTTGCCGACCGTTATAAAATGCATCATAACAGGAAGCGAGGACCTTATCAATATGCTCAAAGCTGTCGAGCCGTTTAAGTTCTTCAGAAATAGCTGTATCTTCGCCTACTGTAAGCCCTGCTTCCTCAATTTCGTCGATTTGATATCGCAACATATCAAGTTCCCGAGCTCGTTCCGCCATATTCTCCTGTAAATGATCCACCTCTCGCTTTGCTTCTTTATAAAACTTATAAGCCTCCACATAATTTTTATAAGCCCTCTGGCCTTCCGTATTATATGTATCAAGGTATTCGTGATGTGTATCGGCCTGCAATAGGCGTTGATTACTATATTGACCATGAATATCAGCCAAGCACTGTCCAATTTCCTTAAGTGCTTTAAGCGGTATCGGCTGATCATTTGCGAGAATCGTAGATTTACCGTTCTTGTTAAATGATCGAGATAGTATCAACTCATCGTCTTCGACAATAATATTTTTGGATTCCAATAATTCTTGTATACTTTTGTGATTGGCGATATCGAAAGTTCCATCTATAACAAAACTATCTTTACCGTGACGAATGAACTCGCTGCTTGCGCGTTCTCCTAAAAGGATACTGAAGGCATCCATAAGAATGGACTTCCCTGCCCCAGTTTCGCCGGTAAAGATAGTAATACCATCGTTAAATGAAATATTCATTTGCTCAATCAACGCAAAGTTACGAATGCTCATTTGCGTCAACATATATTTAGTCCTTCATTAAATCTTGAATTCTAGCTAAAATTGCAGGAACTTCCGCTTCCGTTTTTGCAATTAACAAAATTGTATCATCCCCGGCTAAGGTACCGATGATTTCATTCCATTTTGCATGATCGATGGAAAATGCAACAGATTGAGCTGAACCCGGAATCGTATGTAGCACGACTTGGTTCAAGCTATGATCCACTTTGATTAGAGAATCTTGGAATAGTCGATTGATGCGGCTGCGAGAAAGAACTACGTTTTCCTCCGGAGATAATGCATATCGATAATGCCCATCACCTGTAGGAATTTTGATTAACATCAGTTCCTTAATATCTCTGGAAACGGTAGCCTGTGTTACCTCAATCCCCTCTTCTAATAAGGCTGCCGCCAATTCTTCCTGGGTCTCAATCGCCTTAGACTGTACGATTTCTTTAATTTTGTTATAGCGATAACGTTTCATGTTGAACTCCCTTTTTTAAACCTGCACATAAAAGAGAATAGTATCTTTCTATTTATTATTATACCATATATTCATAATTAATATATGGTATATATCGCATATAGTATACGTCTTATGCATATTATACTAATATTTAAAATATTGTTAACATTCAATATACTGATTAGCTACAAATGCATAGCCTATAGTATTCATCTATTTATAGGAAATTAATAATTTAAGAATTACTATATACCAATGTATAAATAAAAGACCCGAGAACGGGTCTTTTATTAGTCATATATGCATTAAAGTTATTAATAATAACAAATACTCTATCGCTTCTGTAAAATAAATAATTCAGGGGGCTGGTTTACCTGATTCATAGGCTGCCAATGACATACATTATACAACTTCTGATTCAAGTTTTTTAAATACGATTGCAAGTATTCTTTTTCTGCTAACCCCTCTTCCGTTCCCGGATAAGCAACAACCGTAATAACTCCGGAGTTGTCTAATTTTCCCAGCCCCTCTTGAATAGCATTAATGGTATGATGAGGTTCAGTTATAATTTGATGATTACTTCCTGGTAAATATCCTAAATTAAAAATCATCAGATCAATATCATTATCCTTAATATCTTCTGATAATGCTTTGTCGTGAGATCTATGAATAAATGTGAGACTCACATCCTGGGCAATTCCATTAGACCGTAGTAATTCTTTACTGGTGTTAATGGCCTGCATTTGAATATCAATGCCGTACAAGTGACATCCTTTTTGTGCACGCTCCGCCAGATATAATAAATCATGACCGTTTCCGCAAGTCGCATCGACTACGACTTTGGCATTCGTCATAACGCGATCCCATATGAGATGTTGAAATTGAACGGCATTATTAATATTTATCATAAAAACATCTCCCTTGAGAATGTATATTATAAAAGCTCATCCCTGCGGGATGCCAGTTTCTTAAATAAGGTGCCGAAAAAACATTGATCTTTAAAGCGAACGAACAGACAATACACGGGATTAGAACTGATATGCAATACCTCCTGATTTGTAAAAGTATAATCAAAGGTACCGTCAATACAGATATGAAGTTGCGGCTCCCGTTCCGGCATCGTGATTTGAATGGTATCATCTTCTTCAAGAACCATGGATATGCCCTGAATCAAATGAGGTGCCACAGGTGTGACGATAATTGATCGGTTATCCGGCTTCATAATCGGACCGCCTGCTGAAAGGTTATAACCGGTAGACCCCGTAGCTGATGCGATGATCAATCCGTCAGCAGGATACATTTGCGTATGCTGATTATTAACGGACATATTGATACGGGCCATCTTAGCCGGTTCCGCGCGGGTTATAACGATTTCATTAATGATAGGGACTAATTCTTCTTCATCGCCATTACTGCGATCTATATATGCATATAAGTGGCCCCGTTTTTCAATGTTATAATCGCCTTGAGCTATACGTTTAATATGACTTTGTAACTGATGGACCTCAATCTGATTCAAGAATCCCAATTCGCCTAGGTTAATACCGCATACGGGGACTTTATAAGGGTAAATTTGACGCGCCAAATGAATAATAGTGCCATCTCCACCAAAGCTGAATGCAATATCAATCTGTTTGAATATATCAGGACGCGGTAAGATATGTGTTTTTGGAATTTGTAACACTCGAGCAGGTGCATCGGACTCCAAGTCATCCGGCAAAAAAACTTCAATCTGTTCTTCTCTGCAAATATGAGCTGCCATTTTTAAGACCGCCATAATATTGCTTTTTCCCATGTTGGGGAAAAATCCGATACGCATAGTATATCTCCTATAATGAATGAGCTTCACTTACGACACAATTAATCAATTCGTCATCTATCGGCAAAGCTCCTTCTTTATTTTTCTTAAAATATCCTAAGAACTCAATATTACCTTCCATTCCCTTGATGGGGGAATACGTTAAGCCATAGAGATAAAGACCGCAATCAAAAGCGACATGTAATATTCTCCGCAATACATCCTTATGAACAGCTTCATCCCGAACGATACCGCCTTTACCTACATTTTCCTTCCCGGCTTCAAACTGGGGCTTGATCAAGGCGACCAGAGAGCCTTCAGGCTTTAATAACGTGGTTGCAACCGGCAAAACTTTATCAAGAGAAATGAAAGCTACATCGATGGATATGAAATCAACCTGTTCGCCTAATTGCTCAGGTGTAACGGTGCGAATATTTTGCTTTTCCATATTGATAACGCGAGGGTCCTGGCGTAATTTCCAAGCTAATTGATTATATCCCACATCGATGGCGAAAACCTTTGTAGCCCCGTTTTGTAATGCACAATCCGTAAATCCGCCCGTGCTGGCCCCGATATCAACCATGACCGCATCTTGCAGATTGATGGGATACATTTTGATAGCCTTCTCCAATTTAAGCCCCCCACGACTTACATACGGCAAGGTATTTGCTTTAACGTGAATATCGGCATCTACAGGAATCTTTGTTCCCGCCTTATCGATACGCGTAGTATCCATAAATATAAGGCCTGCCATAATAGAGGCCTTCGCTTTTTCTCTGCTTTCAAAAAGTCCCCGGTTGACGAGAAGCACATCTAATCGCTCTTTAGTACTCATATGACACCATTATACACATAATAAAATTGAATATATGCTACGAGAATACCGAGAATTAATCCGCCGAATACTTCAACAGGCGTATGTCCCAGTAATTCCTTTAAGGCTTCCTTTCGGGTTATAACAACAGGTATATTACGTTTTAAAAAGTAGTCCACAATCTGATTTAAGATCTGTGCTTGACGACCCGCCTCTAACCGTACACCGGATGCATCATACATGACGACAATGGAGAACACCAGAGAAAGGACAAATAAATCCGATACGCCTCCATTTTTTAAAAATATTGCCGTCGTGGTAGCAATGACAAAGGATGTATGAGAACTTGGAAACCCTCCCGATCCTACTAGTCGTTCGAATCGTAATCGACGGAAGCGTACAAGCTGCCATATAAACTTGATGGCCTGTGCGGAAAACCAGCCCCAAAATGCGGCCTGGGCTATATAATTATGTGCTGTTTGTAGCAATATATCAATCATTCCATGTACCTATAATCAGGTATAAACCTCTCTAATTTGTTCGTTCTAACAGATAATCAATTAACGACTCAAGGATGGCTGTATCATAAGCGACGCTCTTCAATGCATCATGTGCCTGATTGCCGACCATATGAGCCTGCCGTATCGCCTCTTCGAGACCCAGTAATGCTACATAGGTCGACTTGTGCTGTCGAATATCGCTTCCGGGCGTTTTACCGAGTTCCTCTATCGTTCCCGTTACATCTAGGATATCATCGGTGATTTGGAATAGCAATCCTAAACAATTCGCATACTCCATAAAAGCCCGATATGTATTTGCATCCGCATCTGCTAAAATAAGCCCCAGTTCAACAGCGGAATTAAACAGTGCTCCTGTTTTGCCTCTATGTAAAACCTTCAATTCCTCCAGCGAAATATGCCGATTTTCGCTCAACAAGTCAAAAGCCTGGCCCCCTACCATACCTTCCGGACCTGCCGCCTTAGCGACACAGCTAATAGCTTTAATTCTCTGCTCTGCGCTGGCGGTTCTATTGGAACCCATTAATTGAAATGCATAGGTTAAGAGGCCGTCCCCGGCAAGAATTGCCATTCCTTCCCCGTATACTTTGTGGTTAGTCAAATTACCGCGACGATAGTCATCATTATCCATAGCAGGTAGATCATCATGAACTAAGGAATACGTGTGAATGCATTCCATAGCGCAGAGAAATTCCTTATAATCCGCAGGGATCTTATCAAACATTTCAAGAACCGCCTGGGTCAGTATAGGGCGAATACGTTTACCGCCTTGCATAAGACTATATTCCATGGATTCATAGAGCGGTGCATATTCCGTATTAGGACTCTTCAATATTTCTCCGAGCCATTGTTCAATATTGTTTTTACTCGATTCCAAGTATGTTTTGAACATATGAATCTCCTTATTCACTGATGCGTACCTCTTCGATAATCTGTTGTACCTCAGTCTCTACGGAATCCAACATGGCCGCACATTCTTTTACCAATGTGAGTCCTTTTTTATATTGCGTCAATAATTCAGAAATTGTCATGTCTCCTTCGTCTAAATTTTTAACGATATCTTCTAATGTTTTATATTTTTTCTCATAACTTTTCAGTGATGCGCTCATCTATATGCACCTCCTTAATTGTTGCAGATACATTACCGTCTGATAATATAATACGGATATCATCTTTAGGATGGACCTGTGATACGGATATAACCGATTGTCCTCTATGTTCAACTTTAGCATAGCCCTTCAGCATCATGTGTAATGGATTAAGTGATTCCATTTGCTGAGCCAGTAATGCTAAATTATGACGTTCTGTACGACAGACTTCAACTGCCGATGTATTCATCGATTGTGAAAGTTGTTGCAACAGTGTTTTTTGTTTATGTAGAAATTGAAGGGCCGGAATCCCCAGTTTACGATTAAATAGTACGGTTAAATCCGTTCTTTTTTGTTGTAACGTATATTGTATGAACTGATGCAGGAATTCTTCTTTCTCCAGTAACTGTTCCTGTAATGTCGTAAGAGGTAAAACCGATAATTCCGCCGCATGGCTTGGCGTGGCCCCACGTACATCTGCTGCGTAATCACATAATGTATAGTCCGTTTCATGTCCCACGGCCGAAATGATAGGCGTATGGGCTTTATAAATCGCCTCCACCACAGCACGATCATTGAAGCACCATAGATCTTCCATAGATCCGCCGCCACGCCCGACAATAATTACGTTTACATCCGGATCTGCATCGGCAGCGGCAATCCCTTTGGCAATAACAGGTCCTGCTGCCGGTCCTTGAACCGGTACAGAATACAATTTAAATTGTACCAGCGGATTACGATTTTTACTTACGTGTAATATATCATGCAATACGGCACCCGATTGAGATGTGACAATGCCGATACACTTTGCCATATACGGCAGAGGCTGTTTATGACTGTCATCAAAATATCCTAATGCGGTTAATTCCTTTTTTAATGCATCAAATTCAAGCTGTAACGGACTCTTTTCCCCTATCTGCATATCTGATGCAATCAGATTTAAACGACCCATTTTATTATAAAAGTTTACGGATGCTTTCACAGTTACCAACAAGCCGTTTTGAATAGATGAGGCAAGCCCTTTTTGCATGACTGTACTGGACCACATGGTTACATCGATAGCGGACTCCTCATCCTTTAAGGCGAAGTACATATGACCGCTGCTATGCCTCTTTGCATTGATAATAGTGCCGCTTACATAGACGTTTTTTAGCAGATATTCGCGATCCAAGGTCCGTTTTATTAAGTTGTTTAATTGCGTAATAGTTAACACATTCACGATTATCTGATAACCTCTTGTAAATAAGCCGCCCCAAACGCATTACCTGTCGCATTATCAACGGAAAACCGAGGCTCTGCTACATGTAATTGTATATGTTGACGTTTACAATATTGTTCGATCCGTTTTCGTAAAATGGAATTACTCATGACTCCCCCCACCGCAACGAGTGTTCTTACCTGATGTTTCTCTAAATGATAGGTAAACAATTTTTCCAGGGAGTTGGCGATACAGGAAAAGACGGCACGCGCCAAATCAGACTTATCCATATCGGGTTCAACGCGCCTCATAGCGGCGCTACAAGGACCAGCAAAACTGATCCATCCGTCTTTTACAGAGGACGGCAATGATTTATAGAATTCAGTTTGCAATGCGAGTAATTCAAGTTCGCGCCCGGCCGGAAATGACAGTCCCATCGCAACACCGATACGATCCACAAATTGACCGCCTTGCAAATCATTAGAGCCGCCGATGATATGAGATGTAAACATACCATTTCCTTCATACCGGCAATGAACGAGTTCCGTTGTACCGCCCGATAAATGTAATGCCAGAAACGGTTCTGTCGGTATGGTCTTCATATTCCGTAAAGCCGCCAGGATATGATTTTCCTGATGAGAAAAGATATGAAGCGGCACATCCATCAAATAGCTTAATGTCTGCCCTTGTCCAAATCCCACCATAAATGCAGGCATGTAGGAACTTTCTTCACGGCGAGGAAATCCGCTGACACCGATACCTTCGATCGATACCTTAGGAAGTTGTTTGATTAAATCAGGTAATGCTCTCGTATGTTGAAATACCATATTTGATTGTTGCAGCCCTCGTTCGCCTGCTTTTACATCGAGAAGCTTTCGCGCTTCTTCCACAATATTGAAGTTGTTGTCGACAATAGCGCAACTGGTCGTATAACAACTCGTATCGATACCTAAATAATAACGCTTCATTATTTGCTCTTATTATATGCATCCAATATGGCGTTTACCAACTTATAGGATGCATCGGACCCGAAAACTTTTGCCAATTGAATCGCTTCATTGATAGTAATGGAAGGTTCCAATGATTCTCTGTCATTTGTCATTTCCCAAAGGGCCAATCGTAAGATTGTGCGATCCACTTTATCCAGATGTTCAACCTTCCGGCTCTTGCAAAATGGTTGTAATTGTTGATCCAGAGTATTTTGATTTGCCAATACGCCCTGTACTATTGACTTGGCATATTCCGTATCCATGTCTTTCGGTACATCCCCTTCCGGAAATTGTACATCGACTTGGTCACTATGAAATTCATTGGCAAATAATAATTGAAAAGCATATTGACGGGCTTCTCGTCGATTTTTTTTAGTTCTCATGTGAGGTCGGCTCCTTTTCTTTCACAATCCCTTCAATATGTACATCCACCTTTACATGATCAAGATCGAGCATATTTTTTAAGATCTGTTGTATTTCTATTTGTAACTGTTTGGACAAATCGATGAGATTATATCCATATAGAGCTTTAATATATATATTGACCTCTAAAAAGCCTTTGCGATGTTTTACGTTAATTCCCGGTAGATTACGTTGACCAAAGGCATGTGTAATACCTTCTACCAGTTCATCATAAAAACGAGGGCTTAACGAGTGAATACCGGGGATAGTTCCCAGCGTTTTAGTCGCCACATCAATAATAACCGAATCGGCAATGTTAATAGTATCCACATCGAGTCCATAATTTAGTTTATTATCTGAAGTCATAGATACCTCCTATGTCCGAGGTGTGGGTACAAGATCGTCAAAAACGATATCCTGTACAACAATATCAATAGTCTGTACTTCAATTTCAGTATAGGATACCAATGCTGTTTTAATACGTTCCTGTAATCGCAAAGCTACATCAGGAATTCGATACCCGTATTGGATGCACACATATAATGTAACCGCAATCGCGCCTTCATCATTAAAGGATATCTTAACCCCTTCATGATCGGTTTTGCGACGAAGTAGCGTATTTACTCCATCGTTAAAGGTGGAGCTCATATGATGAACACCTTTAGTGTCCAAAGCGGTAATGGTAACAATGGTGGCATACACATCATCACTGATCTTAATTTTTCCCGATTCTAGTTCAGTATTTTTTTTAGTCATACTGGCCTCTTTCATAAAAAAGCACTTATCCCCTATATATAATTACATAGACGACAAGTGCTCATAGTGTAAATGTTACGATATATGGGGAATAAAATTCCATGAAAAGATCTGTCCCCAATACATATCAAAACGTATTAGGCGCGTTCGATGTATTGACCTGTACGGGTATCAATACGAAGTACATCGTCCACTTCAATGAAGAGAGGTACTTTTACAGTATAGCCTGTTTCGAGTACAGCCGGTTTGTTACCGCCCGTTGCAGTATCGCCACGGATGCCAGGATCTGTTTCAACAACGCGAAGTTCAACGGCTACAGGCAAATCAAGACCGATTACGATACCTTGGAAGAACATGATAGATACTTCCATATTTTCGAGAAGGAAATTTTTAGCATCACCTAATTGTTCAACATTCAATTCAACTTGATCATAGGTTTCGTTATCCATGAATGTGTAAGCACCGTCGGATTCGTACAAGTATTGCATACGACGGCGGTCAACATGTGCTTTAGGCACCTTTTCACCGGCATTGAATGTACGTTCTACTACGGAACCAGTTTGCAAATTTTTCATTTTTGTACGTACGAACGCCGCACCTTTACCTGGTTTTACGTGTTGAAAGTCAACTATCTGCCATACATTACCGTCGATTTCAACGGTTACACCTGGACGAAAATCATTACTGGAAATCATCTAACTCTTCTCCTTTTAAATACCTATTTCAACTAACTCTTTTGGACTGTGTGTCAACACCTCATAGCCGTCAGATTTGACGATGACACTATCCTCTATTCTCAATCCGATAGAGCCTGATATGTAAATCCCCGGTTCTACCGTAATGATCATATTTTCTTCAAATACCGTATCGGATTTCGGATTGGCTACCGGTTCCTCATGAATATCAAGACCTACACCGTGACCGGTCCCATGGTTAAACTCCCTGGTATAACCTTTATCACGTATATAGTCACGACAAACCGAATCCAGTTCTTTGCCTGTAATACCGGCTCTAACTGCGGCAACACCTCTTTTTTGTGCTTCCAATACGATACTGTATAATTTTTTTTGCTCGTCTGACGCCGCCCCCATAACTATGGTTCGAGTCATATCGGAATGATACCCCTTATATACGGCACCAAAATCAAAGGTTACAAAATCTCCGATTTCAATCACCTTATCACTGGCTACCCCGTGAGGCATACTGGAGCGTTTGCCTGAAGCGACAATGGTCGCAAAGGAGGGTTCTTCCGAACCGCGCTTTAACATTTCCGTTTCTAAGATGATTCGCGCTTCGTTTTCCGTCATACCGACCTTTAATTGCGGTAACAATGCGGAAAATGCGTCATCTCCGATCCTGGCGGCCTTCCGTAATAAATCGAGCTCATCTTCTCGCTTTACGGCCCGAAGCTTGGCAAAATTAGTAGACGTAAAATTAAACCGTTCATCTAATGTATCACATAATGTTTCATATGTATCGACAGGCATATATTTACCTTCTATACCGAAGAGTCCTTCATGAATATGATTATCATTACAAATATCTACAAGAGAATCCATAACAGTCGTTTCATATTGAATTACCTCATATCCCTCACATTGCATTTGAGCCTGTTCGGTATATCTGAAATCGGTAATCATAAACGCTTTCTCCGCGGTGATAACCGCAAAGCCTGTGGACCCTGTAAACCCAGCAAAGTAGTGAAGGTTTGTAGGACTCACTAAAATAACGCCTGTTAACTCTTGCTCTTTGATATACTGCTGTAGCCGATTTAATCCGTTCATAATCATGCTCCTAGTCTATAAAGTACATCTAATATTACCATAAATTACCTATATTGAATAGGATTTCATGCTACTTTTTAAATGCGTCCACCTCTGATGGGGTTAATTCTAGCATTGATCCGACCGTTTCGATACCGTTTAAATCAACAGATCCGACGGAAAGGCGCTTCAAATAAGTTACCGTTCCTCCCGCAGCACCGATCATGCGTTTCACCTGGTGATACTTTCCCTCTTCGATTGTCATGTGCAAAGCGGTTGGCGAAAGAATTTCTAATACAGCCGGTTTACAGACCGTTCCGTCACCTAATACGATTCCCTGACGGATGCGCTGTAATCCGTCAGCTGATAATGTACCGTCATACTCAACATAGTATACTTTTGGTATATGTTTATGACCGTTTATGATAGAATGCCCCCATACACCGTCATTAGTCAATAACAGAAGGCCTTCCGTGTCCTTATCAAGACGACCTACGGGAATGACGCCCATCTTCCGAAATTCGGGCGGCAGTAAATCCATCACGACAGGATGCATCGGGTCTTCCACAGCTGTCACATACCCTTTCGGCTTATGAAACTTAACATAGTATGCCTGTGTACGATTGACCCTTTGGCCGTCAACAGTGATATTATCCGAATCCAGATCAATATGCATATCTTTTCTAGTTACTACTATTCCGTTAACAGATACACGTTTATCTTTGATAATTTGATGTACTTCCTTACGACTGCCGTAGGCTTTATTGGCCAATAGTTTATCAAGTCTCATTACTGATATCCCTGCAGCGTATCTACGTGAGCCGTATCATTCAATAGGTTCAGTATATTATGATCGAATTCACCCATACCATTGTAAAAGACACGATTAATCGCCGTATTACCTTGACTGAAATTCCAGCAATGACTAATGGAGATATCCAGCAATTTGCACAACAACGTCCGAATGGTGCCGCCATGGCAAGTAATGAGTAATGTTTCTTCCTCGTCATTAGCGGAGATAAACTCTTCGAGTCCTGCCCACGCGCGCTCCTGTAATTCCTTAAAGCTTTCACCATTTGGAACTCTGACAATATGAGGTTTTAAATACATTTCATCGATTAAACCGGGCCAACGTTCTTCAATTTCTGAAAACAATAAAGCCTCCCAATCACCGAAATTTAATTCCCGTAATCGTTTATCAGTCGAAATCGGTATCGACCGATTTCGTCGAATAGATTCGGCCGTCACCAATGCACGAGATAAATCACTTGATAAGATTCTGTCAAAATGTACATGACTGAGAGCCTCACCACAAGCCTTAGCCTGTGCTAACCCGTTTTCATTTAAGGGCACATCAGTAATACCCTGATATTTTCCCATCTTGTTCCAGTCAGTTTCACCGTGACGAACGATGTATAACGTTTTCATATATTTTCCTATGCTTTAAATATTTCTTCTATTATACCTGATACAGTCACATTTGATTCATGGTCCTTGATAGCCAGACGAATCCATTGATTACCAAGGCCTTCATAATTATCGCAATTCCGTACAATCATGTTATGCTTCTTCAAAACTTCATTAATCAAATCCGCTGTAATACCGTCTTTCTCAATATGTAACAACATGAAGTTCGCTGATGGCGGATATACTGTAATGCCTTCTATAGCCGACAAACTTTGATACATAAACTTCTGTTCATCCTGTACATCGGATTTTGTTCGTTTTACGTAATCTGAATCATTGAGGGCAGCCTCCAGATAGGCCTGTGCCAAAGTATTGACAGACCAGGCAGGAATAAAAGATTGTAGCTGCTTAATGATATTCGGATTTGCAAATACAGCACCGATTCTCAGACCCGGCACGGCATAAAACTTAGTAAAGGAATGAACTATAATAATGTTATCAAATTCATCAATGAGCTGTCGCATGGACTGCTCATTATCACGAAGCATATCATTTCCAACAAAATCTATAAATGACTCATCGATGACGAGCAGGCTGTTTGCAGCGGCTAACATACCGGCAAGGATACGTATATGATTGATATCAAGTAATGTTCCGTCCGGATTATTTGGATTTCCCAGGAAAACGATAACTCTACCGTCCTGCCCCCTTAGTTCTGCCGCAAATGTTTCTAATGCTAAGTAAGGTATCTCGAAATACGGTACTCCATTATCATCGATACGAGGTCGATAGAATATATCACGAACCGGAATATGACTGGCTTTTAAAGCCTCTTTATATTCAGAAAATCCCGGTGCCGGAACAAATGCCCCCGTATAATTCGGCAGACGACAAATCGCATAAAGCAGTTCAGCTGCTCCGTTCCCCACAACAATTTGGTTTTTATCTACACCATATGTATCGGCAATCGCATTTAATACATCATCATTTGTGGCATCCGGATAATGATTAATATACCGCAATCGATTATGTAGCGCATCAAGTCCCTTCTGATTAGGGCCCAATGGATTAATATTGGCGCTAAAATCAATAACCTCATACGGTTCAATACGTTGTTCATGGGCAAACTTAAAAATATTGCCCCCATGTATATCTGACATAATATTCTCTTTCTGTTATAAACTTTATTTTCATCGCTTGATATAGGTCAATCCCTCGTTAGTTGTTTCTACAGTATCTACATACGTTAGATGTGGTAAAGTTCGCATGATTTCATGCTTACAATCATCAATACCACCATAATCAACGGGAAATAATAAACCCATGATAGTACCGCTATGAGCGATAATAGTACCGACACTATGATAATGTACACCGATATCGTGAAAGTTGTATAAATCAGGTTTATATAGGATGCGTTGATTACCGAAGGCACTCAATGTAGCGGCTTGCCCGATAAGATTGATATCATGAGTCTTTAATCCTCGCTTAAAAAGATCCAGTGATTCTTTTATAATCGGTTCTTTCTCCTTGATTTTATCCGTTAAATCATCCTGTCGGTTGAAAGCAATCGTATCGATACTTCCTCCTTCATCAAAGACGAGGATTTTTAAGGGCGGACACATACCTAAATGTTCGGAAATAGTTCCTTCAAAATAATCAAACTGCGTAACTCCTGGATAAAATGAAGCATCTGTAGGTTCAACGGTTAAGCAGATACGCTCCAGCTCTTTAAATGATAACTCACGATGTATTGCAAGGGCTGTCGCCATGGCCGTCACGGCGATATCTGCGGAACTGGATGCCATCCCCTTTCCTTGCAAAATGTCCGATCTCACATATACGGATGTATCTGTTTTGTCCTGTCGGTTCCGGTCTAAAACAAGTTGTCTGGCACGAGCAGATTTTGGTTGGAGGGAACAAAAGTAATTATAAAAAGGATGTTTCACATCGCTTAATGCATAGGAGTATCGATTTATGGGACAAGTCACTAAAAATGACTGTCCATCAATGGACCCTTGGAGAAATTCTCCACATGTACCGGGGGCTCTCACATAATAGGTCACCATGAACTCCTTTCATCAAATGCATTAATATAAGGTCAGAGGTAAATACTTTATGATTTACGTTCTAAAATACGGCTGGATTGGATGCAACCGTAGCGGATAAAATAGATAAAATGATGATATATACAAATAAAAGCAATACCTCTGTCACTTCTGTAACAAAACCGTATGTATCGCCGGTAGTACCTCCCAACTGTTTTACGATATATCCGTTTAAAGCTATATTGATAATATAAGCGACAATCATGCTTATCACATTGATTTGGAAAATACCTAATGTAGCATATACCAATATACCTAATCCAGCTATATATTCTACATCAGGCACGGAAATCACCGCATAGACTCCATATAGTACGGTATACAAGATACTGCCGATGAAAAGCAATATAAGCGGCATACAGAATGTAGAAATCGTATTATATAGCATGACATGCTTGGGGGCATAATTTGCAAAGGCGGCGCCCATGCCTTCTTTACGCGCATAAGGATACGCTCGAATACTGAATACCATGGTCCATCGACTCATGAGAGGCATCATGATAAGTGCCATCGGAATAAATTCGGCGGATGGAATAGCAGCCAATAATTGCCATTTTAAAAGCGTAACAAAAATAAAGGCGACGACCCCGAATGAACCGACATGACTGTCCTTCATGATTTCAAGCTTCCGCTCCCTCTCACGTCCGGAAAACAGTCCATCGCTGGTGTCCATCAAGCCATCCGCATGAAGTCCGCCTGTCAACAGAAACTCAGCTACTACGATGATCAGCATTAACGGCATGCGAGGTATAAATAAGGATAAAATACCGTATAATATAGCCAAAAATAATCCGATAATCAAGCCTACATAAGGAAAAGCGGCCACGGATTTACCGAAAGCCTCTACTGACCAATCTGTCTGGTTCACTAATTTTATACGTGTCAAAAATTGCAATGCAATAAAGAAAGGTGTCATTGTTCCATCATCCCATAGGTTATAACTGTACTGATAATAACCATCAGCAATGTCGTAAAGTACATCATATAAATAGATCTCGTAATATGATTGCGATTCATAGCTTCAATAGGATCGCCCATATATTCACGAAAGGTCATTTTGTTGAAATATTGGTTATATCCGCCTAAACGAATGTGTAAGGCTCCTGCTACCGGTGCTTCGGCATAGCCGCCATTTGGACTTGGATGCTTATTAGCATCGCGAACCCCTATCTTAAAAGCCGACTTTGCATCAAATCGTAGAAAAAATGCGGATACGACTAAGAGAATAAATGTAATACGAGCCGGAATCCAATTTAAGATATCATCCAAGCGGGCCGCCACACGACCGAAAAATAAATATTTCTGATTCTTGTATCCCATCATGGAATCCATCGTATTTGCGGTTCTATAAAGAATAGCCCCCATGGATCCACCCAGAATAAAGAAAAATAGCGGTGCAACGATACCGTCAACGGTATTTTCAGCAATTGTTTCTACCGTAGCGCGTGTAATTTCACCTTCATCAAGATCGGCTGTATCACGACCTACGATCCAAGATAGCCGTTGACGGGCACCTTCAATATTACCATGTTTTAAAAGCTGTCCGATTTCAAAGCCCGCCCCTGCTAAAGAACGAGGAGAAATAGAGATATAGAGTAAAAGCACTTCGATGGCGTAATAAACCCATTCATGAATCACGCCGCCAATCCAAAGTATAAGCGAAGCGAGAATATATACGGTCAATAAAATAAGACCTACCGCAATACCTCCGTACCATAATTTTTTTGTATCATTATCGGTTTCCTTGTAAAGAACAGCCTCAAAAAAGGAGATAATGCGTCCGATGATCGCTACCGGATGATATTTACTTTTAGGATCCCCTATAAAAATATCCAATAAAAATGCTAACACGGGAATACAAACGAAGCTATATTTTGTAAACCATTGCCATACTGTTAACTGTTCCATTTAAATCCTCTATTTTAATTCAAATTAGACATGATATAATCCATATCCAGATGTTCTTCCACGATATCGGCCAGGCGATTATATGCCGCATCCTTATGTTCAAAATAATGGAATACGACATCCAACGGTTTTAAACCTTTACGTTCACGCAATTGATTGATGATAAAACGTCTGAATTCGTCATTATCGAATATGCCGTGAATATACGTACCCATCACCTGGTGATTTCCATCAATGAAACCGTCCACTATTTGTACGGGCGTTTCACTGCGACTTGTGATAGAAAAACATCTTGTAACGGAATCTTCCAGCGGGGTCGTATCCCCCATATGAATCTCATAGCCTACTAAATCTGATCCCGTATAGGTGCCGTTAAGAAACTGTAAGTTCGATGCGTTAAATTGAACCTGATGGGTTGTTTTTTGATCCTTCATGGTCGTTGTCGATTCAACGAGTCCAAGACCCTCCACTTCATCGATATCACCTTCCATGTGATGCGGGTCAAAAATCGTCTTACCGAGCATTTGATTTCCTCCGCATACACCGATAACAGGTGTGCCGGCAGCCGCCAGCTTCTTAATCTCTTCAGCAAAGCCGGAATCCCGCAGATATGTAAGGTCCGCCAAGGTGTTTTTAGACCCCGGCAATATGATGAGATCCGGTTTACCTATTACGTCTCCCGGTCCTACAAAGCGAACTGAAACATCCGGTTCATAATTGAGCGCATCAAAATCCGTAAAATTGGAAATCTTCGGAGTCTGCATAACTACAACTTGAATATCCTTGCCGCCGCTGTTACGTTTATTCTCTAATGCTACGGAATCTTCTTCATCGATATCAAGATTTTCAATAGCTGGAATAACACCGACTACCTTTTTATCGGTTTTTTCCTCGATAAATGTCAACGCAGGTTCCAATAACTTAATATCTCCCCGGAACTTATTAATTACAATGCCTTTAATTAAATCCCTCTCTTCAGGCTCCAGTAATTCTAATGTACCTACAATTGATGCGATAGCACCACCGCGATCGATATCGGCAATGAGATAAACAGGTGCATTAGTCATCTTTGCAATGCGCATATTGACGATGTCGTTAGCCTTGAGATTAACTTCCGCAGGACTTCCGGCCCCTTCGATGACCATCATATCAAAATTGGAATCCAAAAAATCAATGGATTCCTTAACCTTGTCCAGTGCAGTTAATGAATACTTTGTGTGATATTCCTTAGCGCTATATACACCTACGGGTTTTCCCATGAGAACGACTTGCGACGACTGATTACCTGTAGGTTTTAATAAAACAGGATTCATCTGAACAATCGGATCAATGCCGGCAGCCTCCGCCTGTGCCACCTGAGCACGACCAATTTCATCGCCCCATTTCGTAACATATGAATTGAGGGCCATATTTTGAGCCTTAAAAGGAACTGTTTTATATCCTTTGCGGTAAAAAATTCGACATAAAGCGGTACACAGAATACTTTTACCTACGTTGGAACTGGTTCCTTGAAACATGATTTTCTTAGCCATTTATATGAACCTCCTGAGATTTTAATTCAATGGTTACACCGCTAATCGTCAAATATAACTGGTCTGACGCATCGGCTACCGCGCGATTAACACGCCCCGCAATATCTCTGAAATACCGAGCCAATTTATTATCCGGTACAATACCCAATCCGATTTCATTCGTAACAAATATAACGGTTTTACCTTCCGTTGATTGAATCGACTTCAATAATGTATGTAATTCTGAAAGTATAGATGCTTCTAACTCATTTACATCTTCTTGCCCCGTGATTGATCCGTGTTTTAACATATGATTCGTGGTAAACATGGTCAGACAATCAATGAGCACCACATCGGCAGATGAGGAAATATCATCCCATGATGATGCAAGATGAAGCGGTACTTCATAGTTTCTCCATAACGCCCCTCGTCTCTCCTGATGTTTTTTGATTCGATCCGACATCTCATCATCAAAGGCTTGCCCTGTCGCTACATAGGCCTTTTGCCCTTCGAATGAAAGCGCTAAAGATTCCGCAAATTCACTTTTTCCGCTGCGTGCTCCACCGGAACACAGGATAATTCTGGATTTCATAATGCACCTATACAAGAATTTATAATTTCAGTATCATTATAAGTATAACAAAGGAGCGATACTATGGAAATTATGAATATGAAATTAAAAATGATGGCCACCTTATGGGATAATACCTACCGAGTAGCTATCGACGACGGTCAAGGTAAATACATCGGTACCGTACGCGTGGTGGTAAATGTACCTCTACCACCGGAGGCATTACCAGATAATGCACCTCAAGTAGAACCACAACTGTTGGTCCTCGTGGAGGATTTCGACTTTGGAGCAGACAAGATCATCTGCTTTGAAGCGACATTGTCCGATTTATTACGAGAAAAATTCAGATATGAAATTCCTCATATCTTCTTCTATTACCCAAGCCCTCAAGATGTATTAAATCAAACTATATCTCAATAAGGTCTTCTCAATAAGGTCTATAACGAGCAAAAAGCTATGTATAAACATAGCTTTTTTTATTTATTCAGCTCCGATTTCTTCCTCTACGCGGCACAGGATAAAACAAAGATCCGATAAGCGATTCAAGTATCGCAAATTCGACTCATGAACGCTTTCGCCGCTATCTAATACACGCCATAAAGCGCGTTCTGCACGACGTGCTATCGTTCTCGCAACATGCAAATATGCAGAGGATCGTTTATCCCCGGGAACGACAAAATTAGATAAAGGTTCTAATTTCTCATCAAATTTATCGATCACTTTTTCAAGATGCCTTACCTGTTGGTCCGTTACATCCGGAGCCTTATTGAGACTCGCGATATCCGCCATCAGCGTCCATAATGTACGTTCCAAATCATATAATTCTACTTGAACTCGTGCATTCTCCGCATACGCTCTGGCAAGACCTATAAAGGCCTGTAATTCATCAATTATACCATAAGCTTCCACTCGTAATGATGATTTCGGTACTCTTTCGCCCGTATATAAACCTGTCGTACCGGTATCACCCGTTTTAGTATATACACTACTAGCCATATAAATACCTCCTTATAAATAGAACATGATACGAATGTAAATGAGTTACATGATATGAACCTTAAAATTATTTATATTCCGGAAACCAAAGATGTACTTCACGCGCTGCCGATTCAGGAGAATCTGACGCATGAACCACATTGGAATCCATTGTTAAAGCATAGTCACCACGAATACTACCAGGGGCCGCATCTACAGGATTAGTAGCCCCGTTTAAAGCACGGACAGATACAACTGCATTTTCGCCTGCTAAAACAAATGCAAGAACAGGTCCGGATGTAATAAAGTTGACTAATTCACCAAAGAACGGTTTATCTTTATGCTCCGCATAATGCTCTTCCGCCAGTTCACGAGGCACATGTAGCAATTTTAAAGCCTTAATCACAAGGCCTTTATGTTCATAACGGCTTAGAATTTCACCGCTTAATTGGCGTTTTACACCATCCGGTTTGATTAAAACTAATGTTTCTTGCATGGCTTACCTCCTGTTAATGCTGAATGTATTTAGAGTTTTGTGCTTGTTTTTTTAATTTTTCAATACGTTCCTCCGTACGTGGATGTGTACTGAAAAGATTACTGAAACTTTCACCAATACCGACCATAGGATTGATGATAAACATATGTGCCGTCGCATTGCTTGCATTAGGTAGTGCACCATGTTTAGAGTAGTAATCGATTTTAGCCAGAGCCGATGCCAGTGCCATCGGATTGCGACACATATCACCGCCGCCTTCATCGGCCGCAAATTCACGAGTTCGAGAGATACTCATTTGAATGAGTCCCGCAGCAAGAGGTGCCAGTATAATCATGCCGATGAGAGCTAAAGGATTACTCCCCTGTCCGTCTCGACTGTCTCCGCGCCCCATGAAAGCAGAAAACTGCAACACCTGCGCTATCATTGAAATAGCACCCGCCAACATAGCGGCAATGGTACTGATTAAGGTATCGCGATTCTTAACATGTGTTAATTCATGACCGAGTACGCCTTCAAGTTCATCATCCGTCAATAGCTGTTGAATACCTTGCGTAACAGCAACCGCCGCATTGTTCGGATTTCTGCCGGTAGCAAACGCATTCGGTACCTCGCTGGGAATGATGTAAACCTTCGGCATAGGCAATTGGCCGTTTTTTGCCAATCTCTCGACCATACCGTACAATTTTGGATTTGATTCCGCTGTTACAGGCTGTGCATGATATTGGGCAAGAACGATTTTGTCACTATACCAATAAGACATGAAATTCATCCCCATTGATATGACGAACATCAATAGCATGCCGTTTCTTCCGCCGATCATATCGCCTGCAGCCATTAAAATAGCTGTTAACAGCGCTAATAAAAGAGTTGTTTTTATATTGTTCATAGTTTCCTCCGATTATAGTGTTGTGGCTATGCTACAACACTATATATTATACCATAAACTATATAATTCTTGCTCCTTTTGTATCAGCTTCCAGACAATATATTTTATTTTCAACGCCATGAGATGTGAATACCTCTCCCATAGCTTTTGCGACGTTTTCAACATGACATTTATCGGTATAAGCAATCAATGTAGAGCCGGATCCGCTAATGGTTGCACCATAGGCTCCTTCCGTTTTAGCGGCCATAAATACATCATCGCAATGAGGAATTAAGGCTTTTCGATATGGTACATGCAAATTATCTTCCAAAGCTATAGACAGATTATCTAACTGATGTGTAATAAGACTCGTTACAAACAGTGATGCATGGCTCACGTTTTGAACCGCCTCTTTAAAAGGAATATGATTAGGCAATACGGACCTGGCATATTCCGTAGAAACCAATACCTCCGGTACAATTACGGCAAAGTGCAGTTCCTCCGGAACGGGAATTACCGTATTTAATACTTTTGTTTTTAAGCCGGTTGCACAACATAAGTTTCCGTAAATCGCCGGTGCCACATTATCAGGATGACCTTCCATGCGATTGGCGATTACCAGAAGTTCTTCTTTAGTCAACGGATTTTTAACGAGGGTATTCGCCAATAACAAACCGCCCACAATAGCGGTGCTGCTACTACCTAAACCACGCGAAGGAGGAATTAATGTTTCTGAAGTAATATGACCGTAACGTATCGGTTCCTGAACCGTTGCAAAGACCTGGTCCATGGCAAATCCGATGAGATTTTTCTTAGGATCCTCCATGCGGAGGATGTCGGCACCAAACCCTTCAAATGTATACGTGTACTCCGTGGCATCCTCAAGGGGTCTAAAAGTAAAGATATTATATAAATTTAAAGCCAATCCCAGGCAATCGAAACCGGGACCGCAATTAGCACTGGTAGCCGGAACTTGAACGCGTATGGTTTCCATATCCATTAATCTTCCATAATACGAATAACACTATTGACTGATTGAACAGAACGCAAGCTGTTAAAAGAGTCTATAAGATTTAAAATGTACGAACGAGGGCATTTAGACGTAACGATAGCAAGCACTGCCATTTCAGGATCCATATTGCGCTGCACAATAGATAGGACGGAAATCTTTTGTTCCGCTAGTTTAGCGGAAATTTTAGCTAAGACACCCGTTTTATTATCTACAGCTAGTCGTATATAGTAACTGGATTGAATTTTACCGGGTGCGTAAATATTCTTTTGATCATAATAGAATGATTTCAATTGACCGGTAGATCCGTTGGAAATATTTTTCGCAATCTCCATAATATCGCTTACTACGGAACTGCCCGTTGGCAAGCTGCCCGCGCCGCGACCATAGAACATGGCGTCATCGATTCCGTTGCCTTTCACATAAATCGCATTATAAGAACCGCGCACGGAGGCCAACGGATGAGTAACCGGTACAAATGCGGGATAAACATTAAGTGATAACCCTTTATTAGATTCCTTCGCAATGCCTAGTAATTTGATGTTATAGCCGAATTCTTTGCCGAATGCAATGTCTTCCGTATCGATTTTTGTAATCCCTTCAACGGATACATCGTCAAAAAAAATACGGCGATTAAAGCTGATGGATGCCAAAATTGCCAATTTACGAGCCGCATCGAGCCCCTCCACGTCAGCCGTCGGATCCGCCTCAGCATAACCCAATTCTTGAGCTTCTTTTAGTACATCTTGATAGCTCAAACCTTCATCGGTCATCTTAGATAAAATAAAATTTGTCGTGCCGTTCATAATACCGATGAGTTCCGTAATATGATTGCCACCCAAAGATTCATATAATGTGCGAATAATAGGAATACCGCCTAATACAGAGGCTTCAAAGCGCAAATCCACCCCATTTTTACTTGCCAGTTCCAATAAATATGGACCCGATTCAGCTAATAAATCCTTATTAGCCGTAACGACGTTTTTCTTCGCTTTAAGAGCCTCCTCTACACAATCCTTGGCAAAGGTTGTGCCCCCCATTAACTCCACAACGATTTGAATCGAATCATCTTCTATGATATCTTTTATATCGGTCACATATTTAGTTGCTACAGGCAAAGTAATATTGCTGTATTTATCAGGATTGCGCACAAAAATTTTTGCGATATCAATATCAACACTGGTACGATCTTTAATGATTGCTGCATTAGTCTGCAATAAATTAAATGTCCCTTGCGCGACCGTACCGAAGCCTAATAAAGCGATTTTAACAGTGGTCATAATAATTCTATCCTCAAAATGCGGACTAAGCCTGTCCTAAAATCTCTACCTTAATAATGCCCTTCATAGAGCGGATTTCATGCAGTAAATCCTCGAGGGAACCTTGTAAATTCTTTGTCTCAAAAGAGATACTGCTGTTGGCAATCCCCTGTAGCGGAATATCTTGATTGATCGTTAAAATACTGCCGTTTCGATCGGCGATTGCTTTCAATACACTGGATAACATACCCGATTCGTTCGACATAGATACGGTTATGCTTACAATCTTACCTTGAGCGATTTCAAAAAACGGGAATACATAATCCTTGTATTTATAATATGCAGAACGACTCAAATCCATTCTTTCAACGGCTTCGTTAATCGTTTTAACCTCACCTAATTTTAGGATTTCCTTTACCTTAATGGTTTTTTTGATCGCTTCCGGTAAAATATCTTCTTGCACAAGATAAAACTTATCTTTTTTTGGTTTAGACATACAATACACTCCCTTACTGTTCATGTGATGTTTCCTGAGCCACAAATTGTCGCCCATATAATGTTAACACCGCATACATTCCAATAAAAAACGGTAAATACTCCGCTACAACGCGCCATGCAACAGCCACAATACCAACTGTTCCGGCCGGCACGAATGAACCGAATAGCACTACGAACAATCCTTCTGCGATTCCTGTTCCCCCAGGTGTCGGTGCAAAATATAAAATGAGATTTAATAGAATCATTCGATCCAACACATCGATGATATGAATATCCGATGTAAAAGCATACATTAAGGCCGGTGCAATACAATATAAACAAAGCAGGCTCAAGCCGGATTCAAAAAAGACGACAATAGACTGTCCCGGTTTCTTATATAATAACCCCAGTCCCTGATTTAAAGTTTCAAGTTTCGATAACCAGTCTTTAGTTTTATCTTCCTTAAAATACTTAGCTAAACGATATACAAATTGTCGCATATATTTAGTTTGTAATATATAGGTTCCTAATAAGGTCGCTATTACCGCCACAACAGCAAATACAAGCAACATATTTCGTGAAATATATGGTATTTCAATGGCGTCGTGAAGAAAAACGAACGGTAACATGACTACGAGAAACATAATTGAGAATACCGTACGTATCAATACGATAGGTGTTCCCTTTCCCAACGGTACACCATAACTTTTAAGGACCAAAACCTGAGCTACGGCCCCTCCGCTGGCCCCCGGCGTCAACATTGCCATAAAATAATTACTGAATATAACGCGAAGTACAGCTTGAATCGACAGCTTATAACCACCTATTTTTACGAGCCTCTGCAACCGTAATCCATCAAAGTACATTCCCAATGTTAAAGCCAGAAGTGCTAACAACAACGAAACTGCGTTAAAGCTCCTTATCGTTTTAATTGCTTCCAGATCGATGGTGTAATATATGATCCCTGCAGATACGCTGATGAGTAAGAGAAGCATCAGAATGCCTCTCTTCATCATCTTACTCATGCCAAATCTCCGTAATTAATCAACTCAATCTTATGCTGATTAATATATAAACGCGTATGATGCGAACAAACTGCTTTCAATTCATCCTCCCAGTGATATCCCCAGTCATAACGGCTGCTGAGGACTCTATCATCATTGCCCGGATGTATCATCAACTCATGGGTACCGCTACGGTGACTTACCTCTTTCAAAATTCCCATTAAGGTCTTTTGATTGATATGACCGCCATTTATCATGCCCCAGAAAAATTGGGTGCTTATAATATTATTACTTCTGATAAAGGAACGTGCATTATCCGCTACCGATGAAAGCCCCACTTTGCCGAGAAAGCGAACCGGATTGTACGAATAATTGATAAATCCGCTCATCTCCTGAGGAATGCGAATCGCCTTTATACCATACTGTTTCGCCTGTTCCACCACAAGTGGTAACATGCTAGGAAGAATGTGCATATGTTGATGCCCGTCAATATGCGTTATATTAAGGCCGGCATTCATAATTATGGATACTTGACTCTGTATTTCCTTACGCAATTCATCAAAATTAATTTTACCCGTATAAAGTCTTTTTATAAACTCCACATAGGTATTGGGAAATCTTCCCTGTTCCGTCAATAGTGACGGTACCTCAGATGGATCACATACCGGTTTGAGACCTCCAACCAAGGCGATATGAATACCGATGCCCAACTTTGGGTTTTCTTTAGCCATGCTTATGGCTTCTGTAAAAGCTTCGCCTCCTGCTAATAAGGAGGTACTCGTAATAATACCTGTACGATGACCGTCAATAATCCCTCTGTTTACAGAACTATGAAGGCCAAAATCATCAGCATTTACAATAAGTTTGGACATAATCATCTTCCTTTTCATTTAAAAAAGGGAGAACTTTGTTCTCCCACAAAGGATATATGTTATTGTACCAAATACAGGTATCAAAAATCAATACAAAAGTCCTCTGCTTGTATACTAGCAGAGGACTTTTAAAATCTTATTTGATAAGCTGTTCCTGCACCTTATACATGCAAAGTGCCGCAGCTATCGATACGTTGAGAGATTCTATATCTCCGTACATAGGAATAGAAATACGGTAATCAGAGAAATCTAATATCTCCTTTGATACACCATTACCTTCATTACCGAATATTAATAAACTGCGCGAAGCATACCGGATATCTTGATATGGTACTGAATTCTCCAAGGCTGTTACATAAGTTGTTATTCTCTGTTCTCTGATTACATCATAAAATTCCGATAATGATACATCCTCATATAAAGGAATCTTATGTAGTGCACTCATTGTGCTGCGCACGGTCTTATTATTAAACGGATCCACGGTTCCTTTCAACGAGAATATTCCTTTCACGCCTGCCGCTACGGCCGTACGTATAATGGTCCCCAAGTTACCCGGATCCTGTACCCCGTCCAACGCTACATATAAACCGTCCGTTATGCGCAAATCATCAATAAAATATTTAGGTTTATTTGCTATAGCCATCACACCTTGACCATGAACGGAGTTTTCCAACTTGTCGAACAAAGGGTCCTGAACGATATATGTCGGTACAGATTGTATATCTGATACACTTAATAACTCCTGAATAGTGTGTTCCTTCATTTTCGATTCTCGTATAACGATAACTTTAATAGCACCCATTTTCGCCACATCACGAATCGATCGAATACCTTCTAGGACATATTCATCATATTTCTGACGATATTTTCGATTACTTAAGGCAACCATGCGCTTAATCGTCTTATTGTCTTTTGATTGAATATACTCCATACTATCTCCCGTCACGTTGTTGTCGCCATAAATTATAAAATGCGCCCTTATTCTTTATAAGTTCATCAAAAGAACCGATTTCCTTCATTTTACCATATTCCAAATATACGATTATATTTGCATCCTCAACCGTGGATAATCTATGAGCCACGCTGAGAATGGTTTTACTGCCCCGTATACGCTCGATGCTGGCTTGGATCGCTTTTTCCGTATGACTGTCGATATTTGCGGTTGCTTCATCCAATAATAATATCGATTTTTTGCTCAATAATGTACGGCCGAAAGCAAGTAATTGTTTCTGTCCGTCCGACAATAGAGAACCCAAATAGCCTACAGATGTTTTATAACCGTCCGGCAACTGTTGAATCATGCCGTCCAAATTCACCTGACGGGCCGCTTCCACCATATCCTCATCGGGAATAGAGGTATCGAATAACTTCAGATTATCCTCTATAGTTCCTTTAAATAAATAGGCCTGTTGAAAAACATAACCCATAATATTTCGTAGTAAGGAACTGTCATAATCCGCAATATTGATATCATTTATATAAATTGCACCCCTGGTTGGTTTATGAATGCCCATCAATAGTGAAAGTAATGTGGTCTTGCCGCTGCCCGACGGACCGACAATACCTATAAATTCACCGGCATTAACGGATAATGTAAAGTCTTCCAAGACATATTCATCATTATCGAGATAAGAAAACCAAACATGGTCAAATCGAATGCTGCGAATCACTTTAAATTCATCGGGAACAGATGTAATCAACTGTCTATCTTCTTCCTCCAGCAAAGGAACTAACCGTTCCGCACCGGCCAAAGCGCTCTGCAGTGAATTGTATTTATCGGCGATTTCTTTCATAGGCTGAAAGAAGCGATCCATATATTGGATGAACGCGAAAACTGTACCTGCATCAGCAACGGAGTCGACCAAATTTGTCGTCGTAAATATAACGATAAGGGCAACGAAAAACAGACCATCCACAAGAGGCCTGAAGATAGAAAACGTGGTAACCTCGAAAATACCGGCCGCTAAAAATCTTTTGTTTACCTCGTCATAACGATCCTCTATATTGCGTTCACCACGATAGGTTTTTACGATAACAATATAATTTAACAGTTCTTTAATACTCGCATTGGATGCGGCCACAGAAGTACGCACCTGGCGGAACGCCTTGCGGGAGAACTTCTGGTACATCCATATTATACCTCCCATAATAGGCACAAGTATTGTCATGATAATGGCTAAAGGAATATTGATGAGATACATAAAGCCTAAAATACCGATAATCATGAGAGAACTGCTTAAAAGACTTAGAATAACTTCTGTATATAGAGTTCGTAATGATTCTACATCATTAGTAATACGCGTCACCCAGTTACCTATAGGTAGTTTATAAAAATCTTTATGTGATTTATTGAGTATTTTCCGGAAGATAATCCCCCGTATATGGTAAATAATCTTTTGACCGAATGATTTTAAGAAATAGTTTTCTACAAATATACATATAATACTGCCCAAAATCGTTATGGCATACAGGACAGCATAATATTGAATTACATGTATATCATTTGTAGCAAAACCAAGATCGATGACCTGCTTGGACAAGTAAGGCCGCAACAATAATAAGATAAGATTTCCTAACAAAGCAAATGCGGCTATCATCAATATCCCCATATATGGACGTATATAAGCACTTAAATGTTTAAATAAAGCCCAATCATTCCGGACATTACGCTTCTTCATGTGCTGCCCCTCTCTGTGCCATATATAATGTATAATACAAGCCCTTATTATTTAATAGTTCTTGATGATTTCCGGATTCTACGATACGTCCTTCATCAAAGACGAGAATGCTGTCAGCCTTTTCTATTACCTCCAGGCGTTGAGAAATACAAAGTATGGTTTGTTCATGGGAGGAACGCAGTGTATCGAGAATCGTATGAACCGTAATCGCATCTAATGCGGAAAAGCAGTCATCTAATAACAAGTAAGGAGCATTTTTATAAAATCCGCGCGCCAAATTGATGCGCTGTTGTTGTCCGCCGGACAGATCGCGCCCTTCTTCCCCTAAGACATGTAGATCATCGTGCAGATAATCACCTAAATCTCTATACAAATCCGCTTTTTTAGCGGCTTCCTCCAAAGATATGTGATGAATGGAACTTTGGCCGAAGGTGATATTGTCTGCGATTGTAGAACTCAATAGATAGGATTGTGTAGGCACATAGGCAACGGAATTACGCAATACGGCTAAAGGAATATCTGTAATATCACGATTGCCGAAATAAATTGATTTTTGAGGACTTTTCTGCAAGCCGATCAACAATTTGAATAGTGTACTTTTACCGGAGCCCGGTTTTCCTACAATGCCTATAAAAGAGCCCCTCGGTATCGTTGTCGTCACCTGCGATAATGCCTGAGCCTTTGCGTTATCATAGGTAAAATTTAAAAATCTGACATGAATATCCTCTAACGTTAATATGGAATCGGTATCCTTGATATTTTCCGGCGGTAATTTCATAAAATCCATGATGCGGTCTAACGATGCCAACCCCTTTTGTATGATGGATATGAGTGAACCGACACTGATTAAAGGGCCTATAATGAGCATGATAAAAGAATTAATGGTAACAAACTCACCGATGCTCATACGCCCCTCCACAGCGAGACGCCCACATACAAAGATGCTGATACTGATACAGATAAACGGTGCAATCCGTGTGAGCGGTGTCAAAACAGAATCATATAAAGCGACATCCATATTCTTGTTATAATTTAGCCGATTGATATTATCAAACAACTTTTCAATGACCGATTCACGGTTGAAAGCTCGCATCACATCCATGCCCTGAAACAGTTCCTGTCCAAATTCAGTCATATCACTATACGTCGTTTGTGCACTTCTCTGTTTAACCCTCAACTTACGTCCTAACAGAAAGATTGCAATCAGGGTAAATAATACAGGCGTCATGATTTGAGCCGCCAAGAGAATGTCGATTTTTTTGATTAATACTACGGAGCCCACAATGGAATAAAATACGATATCCACAACGATCATCACGCCCAACCCTAGAGCAACGCGCAACGATGTCACATCATTGGTCATCAGCGCCATCACCTTGCCGGGTCCGTTCATTTCGTAATAAGTCGTCTCGATCTGCAGCGCCTTCTTACAAAGCTTCTGACGAAACTGATACTCCATCCTCCGAATGGATCCTAGTAAAGTGCGACGGGAGATAACTTTCAAAATAGTTATAATAATTAATAGTGCCACAAAATACAAAATATAACGAACAAGGCCCTCCTTGTTATGACTCAATGTATCGATAGCATTTCCGATAAATTGAGGGACCAATAAAAAAGCCACATCAATTGCCATCAACAGTATGATGCCTATTGCATAAATCCAACCTTCACGGCGGAAAAAATCTTTAAAAAAATCTACAGATTTCATAATTCCTCTCAATTATATTTAACATAGTCTATATGTATCATAGTATGTTTGCTATATAAATACTACTATTTTTTTCATTATATTATCAATACAATATCTTTTCTGAAAGTATATCGAATTTTTTGATTTACTTATAGATGTGTAAATGATATACTATGCATAGATACAAGACGTATCCTTAATTTACTTAACATTGAAACTCTTAGGAGGAATACAACATGGAAAAACGTACTGGTGTAGTTACATTTGCAGGTGGCCCTATCACATTAGTTGGCCCAGAAATTAAAGTAGGTCAACAAGCTCCAGACTTCACTGTATTGAGCAATGACTTGCAACCTAAAACTTTAAAAGACTTCGAAGGTAAAGTAAAAGTTATCTCCGTTGTTCCTTCCCTTGATACAGGTGTTTGTGATGCTCAGACACGTTGGTTCAACCAAGATGCAACAGCACTTTCCGAAGATGTAGTCGTATTGACAATTTCTATGGACTTACCATTCGCTCAAAAACGTTGGTGTGGTGCTGCCGGTGTTGATAAAGTTGTTACTTTGTCTGACCACAAAGATGCTTCCTTCGGTGAAAACTATGGTTTCTTGATTGAAGAGCTTCGTCTTTTAACTCGTGGTGTTGTAGTAATCAACAAAGATAACAAAGTAACTTATGTTGAATATGTACCTGAAGTAACTCAAGCAGTTAACTTCGATGCTGCATTAGAAGCAATTAAAGCTGATATCTAGTCCGTAGATATTCATTTGATTATACGATTGTGTAATCATAAAAAGACCGTACGGTGTACGGTCTTTTTTATGTGGTTAGTATTTGTATTGTAGGTGATTATTATATGTGGATTCGTATTTCTAAACTATTATTAACGATAAAAAATATAACCCTTGTAGGCGTTGGTATTGCACTTTGTATTGCACTTATTAATACATTGATTAGTCTTGTCTATGTTACGTGGGCAAATATTCAAGGTTATAGTACATACTCTTTATTAATTGAAGAACTAATTACCTTCTTTCTATACTTTGAGTTTATTGCACTCATCGTCAAATACTTTAAAAATAACTTCCACTTTCCGCTTAACTTCTTTTTATACATTGGCATAACTGCAATTGTAAGACTTCTAATTATCAATCATGAATCATCATTTGATAATTTGATTTGGTCTGTCGCAATTTTTGTACTTGTATGTAGTTTAGTACTAGTAGAAAAGTTTATTGGACATAATGAATAACCATAGAATTAATTATCTTCTATATCTCTAAATAGAAAATGGCCTCTACTACGGTAGAGGCCATTTTTATGGGTAATTTAATTAATTAGAAGATATTTTTGCTGTAGTTAGCGTACTTAGCTTCTAATTCTTCCATTTTATCATTCATTTCAATTTGTAATTGAGATGCTAGATCATATTCACCATCATTAAGTGCATCAATTAAACGAGTGAATAAGGATTTACGATCGTCACTATCTTTAGCAAGGTAGAAACGTAAATCATTAACTTCTGCAAAGCGTTTATCATCTACACTATTTCGGCTGTCAGTATGAATTGCAACCATACTACGAACTGTATCTAAATTATTTGGAATTAAACGATTAGCCAAGACTAGTTTCCAACGTTTAAGAATTGAGGCAATAAAGGAATCCATTAAATCTTTAGCAAATGCATTGCCTTGAGCCAATGTTTCTACTAATTCAGGATTATTTTGATAACCCTTTATATTTTCCCATACAGTAGCTGGAGCAACACCAAACATTTGATTACGTTCTTCTTGTGTAAAATCATCAAATACATCTTTTTCAGTACGGTATGCACGATTTGTAGCAAGATAATCAGATGTTTCACCTACTTCTTTGGAAAGCTCTGTTTCCAATTGAGCTTGTGTTTTACCAGATGTAATAGCATATTTCATACCATCAAATGCAGAAATAAAGATTAATGCTAAAGCAGTATATGTATTAGTGTAAGGATTTGGAGAACGCAATTCATAACGTGTTGCCATAGGATTATCGATATCTCGAATTAAACCGCAAAGGATTGTACGGTTACGGCTAGGTTCAGATGGATCAGTACCTAAAGATGTAACAATACATACTGGCGCTTCAAACCCAGGTTTTAAACGATTTAAAGAATCTGTTGTAGAGCTAATGAATGGATTAATGGCTTCATAGTGTTTTAAAAGCCCCATAATTGCACCAATTCCTAAAGAGCTAGCAGATTCTTTACGCATATCTTCTGGGCTAAATAAGTTAACAACTTTACCAGATTTTAATTTAGCCATAACACCAAAATGAGTATGTTCACCAGAACCAGCTACACCAATTATTGGTTTTGCATTAAATGTTACATCAAGGCCATTTTCACGGAATACTTCACGAACAATGATACGAGCTTGTAGTTCATTATCTGCTGTTTGTAATGGATTATTTGAGAATTTCCAGTCGATTTCTAATTGTTCTAATACAACTGCTTCATGACCATCTTCATCAAGTTTAGCTTTAACGCCACCTACTTCTTTATGACCCATTTCAGCAACCATACCATATCGATCAAGACGTTCAACAGCTTGTTCTAATGCAGTACGAACTGTACCATGAGTACGTTGCCAGTATTGTTCTTGTAATTTTTGGGATACGGATAATTCTTTTTTTGTAACTGTTCTAGATGGAGTTTTTACCCAGAATTCTAGTTCTGTTGCAGATGTGAAAATGATATCTACAACTTCATCAGCTTTCACATGCGGCATACTAGGTAAGCCATGTTCTTTAATCAAAGCCAATAATTCAGCACGCACATAGTCGCAGCTGCGTTTTAAAATAGAACGAGAATCTACATAGCGATAGTTATGCATCAAGAATGCAGGAATACGAAGTGTACCAGTTGGTAAGCCTGTGACAGGATCAATATTTTCGTAGTTGTAATCAACAAACCAGTTCACACTTGGATCGCCCCACATATCTACACGAGCATTATTTAATGTAGCAATATTTGTAAGTACTACAGAGGAACCATCTGTTTGAACAGCACGACCTTCAAAGAAAGATTCGTAGTCATCGAAGAATGCTGACATAGGAATCTTTTCATCAGTATCATTACCTGCTAAGTCAATACCTACAAGAGATACGAACTTGATTTCAGGATGTTGTTCTAATAATGCAAGAACGCCTTCTTTCCCATATTGACCCGCTGGAATGTAATATAATAATTCATTAGTTGTCGACATATTTGTTCCTCCTAAAAGAAAAAGACTCCAACAAATAAATATATAAATCTATATATCTAAAGTGGAGTCCTCGTTGACCAATTATTTTATTGAATTCATATTATCATATGTTGAAAATATATGTCAATAACTTTCTATAGAATTTCATTATTTTCTTAAAGTTACATCTAACACACTCATTACTATCAACTCTAATCAATAACTGTATATAGAATAGCCGTTGATATCACTATATATTATCCAAGTAATTCTTTAACAATATTATTGACAACCTTACCATCTGCACGCCCTTTTGTTTTTGGCATTACATGTTTCATAACATTGCCCATATTTACATTATCACCACATGCAGCAATGGCTTCTTGTACAATTGTACGGATTTCATCTTCTTTCAATTGCTCTGGTAAGTATTTTTGCAATACAGCCATTTCTTCTTTTACATGACTAATTAAGTCTTCACGACCTGCTTTTTCAAATTCTGTTAAGGAATCTTGACGAGTTTTCATTTCCTTCGCCAAAATGCCGAGAACACCGGCATCATCAAGTTCTACCTTATCATTGATCTCCGTATTTTTAATAGCGCTATTTACCATGCGGATAACAGATAATGCTGTCTTTCCTTCTTCACGAGCCTTCATTGCGGCTTTCATATCTTCTTTTAATTGATCCTTTAAGCTCATCATAGCCTCCTTTTAAAATAATAGAATGCTCTATCGTACATACTGACCTTTAGTTAGCCAAATAATATAAAGAAACCCTAATTCCGAATTTCATGAAGCCATGAAAAGGCAGAATTAGGGTAATCATCTTATGCTCTGAATTTGCGTTTTCTTGCTGCTTCAGATTTTTTCTTTCTTTTTACGCTCGGTTTTTCGTAGTGTTCGCGCTTTCTAACTTCAGACAAAACACCTGCTTTTTGGCAGGAGCGTTTGAATCGGCGAAGAGCACTTTCAAGCGTTTCGTTTTTACCAACTTTGATTTCAGACATCTATATCCCTCCCTCCAAAAATAATCTCAGGGAAGTGCTGATAATTTATATACGCACATATACATATTATATGCAGTGTACCAGTATCTGTCAATATTTTCCGGTATATTTTATAGGATTTTTAATAGGCCTTGTAAAGTAGTCTGACATCTGGATAATCAGGCTTCAGGCCATCCCATCTCTTCACCGCCCAAGAGATGAGCATGCATATGAAATACGGTTTGACCGGCTTTTCCACCAGTATTGAAAATCAAACGATAACCATCTTTAGAAATACCGAGTCCTTTTGCAACATCACGAACAAAAGGTAGTAATCCTTCAACGTAATCTTCATTCTTTTCATTAAGATGAGCAATGTTAGAAACGTGATTTTTAGGCACAATCAGTACATGTACTTTTTTGACAGGTTGAATATCATGAAATGCATAGAACTTATCATTCTCTAAAACTTTTTTAGAAGGAATTTCACCATTGATAATTTTACAGAAAATGCAGTCGCTCATAATTAAACTCCTTATTCAATAATCAAATAATTATCCTCTAATCCTGTAACAATCCCACCGATGAGATCACCAATTTTATGTAATCCATCAGATTTAATTTTACCATTTACATATTCACTTGTTAAACCCGTATAGTAACCATTCTCTTCTTTCTCAATCAGGATTTCGCCGGGCTTACCGATGCGGGACTTGGCATATGCTTCATAACCGGATTGGCTAAGACTATTTAAAAGCGCTACGCGAGTCTTTTTTACAGCCTCGGGCACCTGATTCGGCATGGTTGCCGCCGGTGTGCCTTCACGAATAGAATACGGGAAAGCATGAATATGAGTAAAACCGATTTCTCGGACGGTTTGTAAGGTTTCTTCAAAATCCTCATCCGTTTCCTGAGGGAACCCGGCGATGATATCCGTCGTAATTGACAAATCTTGAATGCGAGCTCGTAGACTTGCTATCAAATTCTTATATTCTTGCAACCTATAATGTCGTTTCATAAGATTTAATACATGATCGGATCCGGCCTGTAACGGCAAATGTAGATGCGGACATACCCGTCTGTCTGTCGCCATTAATTCCACCAACTCATCAGATACTTCAACGGATTCGATGGAACCGAAGCGGATACGATATAAGTTTGGAATTTCAAGCAATGCTTTCACTACATCAGCTAATGTAGGACGCCCCGGTAATTCAACACCGTAATTTCCCAAATGAATACCGGTCAGAACAATCTCATGAAATCCGTGTTCCACCAATCGATTCGCTTCCCGTACAATATCATCGATTTTACGGGATTTTAACTGACCTCTCGTATAGGGAATGATACAGAATGCACAATAATTATTACAGCCTTCCTGAATTTTCATGAACGCTCGTGATTTGTCGGATTCATTACCATACAGCGGCATTTCTTCAAAATTTGATTCCTTCATAATATCACGGACAGCATTGATTTGACGTTCCGTAGATTCCAATTGTTCAACAAGTTCTACGATTTTAGAACGATTATTCGTGCCGATAACGAGATTAACCCCATCAATGGCCGCAATGGCATCGGGATCAAGCTGTGCATAACATCCTGTCACGATAACATAAGCATCCTTATTTTGACGCTTTGCCTTGCGAATTAACTGTCGGGATTTTTTCTCCCCCATATTCGTAACGGAACATGTATTAATGACATAAATATCCGCCTTTGTATCGAAGTCGACCGCCCGATAATCATTCTGTAAAAATAAACCTTTCATGGCATCCGTATCGTACTGGTTAACACGACACCCCAAGGTTGTAAAAGCAACGGTTTTCATTGCACCTCTCAATTCTAAATCTATATCTGTTCTAATTTTATAATTCCAATTCATATTGAATCATCGCTAACGCGCCTATGGCAGCCGTTTCAGCTCGCAAAATAGTATGTCCCAACGATACCGATTGGCCACCACATTCTATAATAGCATTGATTTCCTTCTCTTGATAGCCCCCCTCCGGGCCTATACAGATGAGAATATCCGAGATTGACGAGTCGGATGATACATTTTGTAATGCATCCTTTATAGTCAGACCGTTTTCATTTTCATAGGCCACCAGTTTTACTGCTTCTTTTTCAATCTTTAATACTTGTGAAAGCGTTTCTCCTACAACAAGAGACGGTAACTGATTCCGTCCGCATTGTTGGGCCGCCTCCAGCATAATTTTCTCCCATCGCGATACTTTGGAGGTCAATTTTTTATCATCGTATTTAGCAACGCAATTAGATGTGCTTACTAAATAGACAGTATCTACATTTAGTTCGGTTGCTTTCTGTAATACCCACTCCAGCTTTTCACCCTTTAAAAAAGATTGGACCAACACAACGCGGTACATGGCCTCCTGTGAATCTACGTACTCGATAAGTTCAGCCTTCGCTTTCCCATCTATTTTTTCCATAATTCTGTAACTACCACATCGCCCGTCACTACCGGTGACGATAATAGGTCTTTCAAGACGATGACGAAATACATGAAGCACATGATGAGTCATATCTTGAGGTAATTCAATATATTCACTTAATGGCGTAGAAATAAATATTTTTTTCATCGTTTCTCTAATGCGAATGTATGCCAGGGGCCTGACACTCGCTCCTCAATAATGTTCCAGTTATTCATGATGTAAGGCATAATTTCCTCATAACGATCATCGATAATTCCGCTGATAATTAAAACGCCCTTATCATCCAGTTTAGACCCTATCTGAGGCAGCAATATTTTTAACGGATCTACCGTCAAATTAGCAAGAATAATCTGTGCCGATCCATCAAAGTCACTGTCCAGATTACCACAAATAATATCCGCCTTTACATGATTAGTATCACAGTTGAGACGAGCCTGCTGAGCCGCATACTCTTCGATATCAATCCCTACAAGATGTGTAATTCCTAAATAAGATGCTACCAATAGGAGTATGCCTGTACCGGTTCCTATATCGAGACAGGTCACATCATCAAGATTAATAGATCTGCTATATTTCTCCAGCAACTCCGCACAGCTTCTCGTCGTTTCGTGAGCCCCTGTACCGAAGGATATGTCCGAATCGATTTCTATAATTGTTTTATTATCAGTATTATCATAATCCTGCCAAGCAGGCTTGATAACCAAACCGGGAAGTATTTCAGTAGGCTCAATATACTGCTGCCACGAATTCAGCCATGTCGATTCATCAAGCATATGTGACACAATTGATGAAACTTCGATATCAGCCTCTATAAGACGACTCTTTAAATCCGCCTCTATCATCCTGACATCTGATGATGCATCGGCATATAGGGTGTATTTAAGTAAATCTGGATTATCCTCTATATCCTCTTCTATAATTCCATTGTCTGTATAATCGTAAAAAAGAGTAGTCACCTCATCGGTGGCTACTCTTTCACAGACAATGGATATTTCTATCCATTGCATATATGCTCCTTTATAGGGAATGTGAAGAAATGAACCATTCTTTCACATGAGCTGTTCATTTCGTTAAACAGTCCTTTATCTTATCAAAGAGACTTTTACTTACCTGTAAATTATTGACGTCCTCATTGCTTTCATTAGCAAATCGCAATAATAACTCACGCTGTGTATCGGTCAATTTCTTAGGCGTTTGGACATTTACCACGATATGTTGATTCCCCCGTTGTTTAGGGTTGCGCAAATAAGGAATACCTTTGCCCTTTACGCGGAACGCCGTTCCCGTTTGAGTACCTTCCGGAATCTTTAACTCTACTTTACCATCTAAGGTGTTCACTTGTATAGAGGCACCTAATGCAGCTTGAGCAAAGCTGATATTCACACGACTGATCACGTCATTTCCATTTCGTTCAAATTCCTTATGAGGACGAACGAAGATATACACATAAAGATCACCCTTAGGGCCGCCTAAGATACCAGGTTCCCCTTCATTGGCGACGCGCAATCTGGATCCGCTATCCACACCGGCAGGTATTTTAATGGAAATTTTTCGTTTCGCCAACATCTCACCGGAACCGCGACATTTAGAACATGGTTTCTCAATGATCTTACCGCTACCGTGACAGCGTGAACATGTACGAACAGATTGCATACGCCCAAATGGAGTATTCTGAATAACCGTTTCTTGACCGGACCCCTGACAGTTTGGACACGTATCGACACGAGATCCCGGTTCACCACCGGTACCATGACAGTGATCACATTCTTCATGACGATGTACTTCAATGTCCATAGACTTACCAAAAGCCGCATCTTCAAAGGAGATATCTATATCTTCGCGCAAGTCATTGCCTTTTTGAGGTCCCTGTTGTTGGCGTCCGCCCCCAAACATACCGCCAAAGATATCGCCGAAAATATCACCGAAACCGCCGGCTTGACCGCCGAAACCGCCAAAGCCGCCTTGGAAACCTCCGGCCCCCGCACCGCCTCCTTGTTTGAAGGCATCGTGGCCGAACTGGTCATACTGTGCTTTTTTTGTTTCGTCAGACAATACTTCGTAAGCTTCGTTTGCTTCTTTAAACTTCGCTTCCGCTTCCTTTGGATTATCTTTATTTACATCCGGATGGTATTGGCGAGCCTTTTTACGGAAGGCTTTTTTAATTTCATCCTGAGTAGCATTTTTACTGACCCCCAGAATGTCATAATAATCCCGTGCCATTCATTACCAACCCTTCTTATTTCTTTTCGTCATCCACTACTGTATAATCCGCATCTACAACATTATCATCAGCTTTTGCGCTACCTTGCTGTTCAGCACCGCCCGCAGCTTGTTGTGCCTGTTGAGCAGCTGCATACATTTGTTCAGCTAACTTGTGTAATGGAGCAGTTAAAGCTTCACTGTCTTTTTTGATGTCATCAATGTTGCTGGCTTCAATAGATTTCTTCAATTTATCTTTTGCTTCTTCCACTTCTTTCATCAAAGCAGCATCGCCCTTACCTTCAAGGTCTTTTAATGCTTTTTCCGCTTGGTAAACTAAAGAATCCGCATTATTTTTAACATCTAATTCTTCTTTTTTAGCCTTATCTTCCGCTGCATGAGCTTCCGCTTCTTTTACCATGCGGTCGATTTCCTCTTGTTGTAAACCGCTAGAAGATGTGATTGTGATTTTTTGTTCCTTTTGAGTACCCAAATCCTTAGCTTTTACGTGTACGATACCGTTAGCATCGATATCAAATGTCACTTCGATTTGAGGAACTCCGCGAGGAGCCGCCGGAATGCCATCCAAGTTGAAACGACCCAATGTCTTATTGTCCGCCGCAAATTCACGTTCACCTTGTAATACATGGATATCTACAGACGGTTGATTATCTGCCGCCGTGGAGAATACTTGAGATTTAGATGTAGGAATTGTAGTATTTCGATCGATAATGCGTGTAAATACACCGCCCATTGTTTCAATACCGAGGGACAATGGAGTTACATCGAGCAACAATACATCTTTAACTTCACCTACCAATACACCGCCTTGAATAGCTGCACCGATGGCAACACATTCGTCAGGGTTAACGTTTTTAGTCGGTTCTTTACCCAAAACTTTTTTTATAGCTTCCTGCACCGCAGGGATACGGCTGGAACCACCGACAAGCAATACTTTATCGATATCGGATGCAGAAAGGCCGGCATCTTGCATCGCTTTACGTGTAGGTTCAATCGTTGCCTGTACCAAATCAGCTGTCAATTCTTCGAATTTTGCACGGCTCAATGTTACATCCAAATGTTTAGGACCTGTAGCATCAGCAGTGATGAATGGCAAGTTAATATTCGTACTTGCTACACCGGACAATTCGATTTTAGCTTTTTCTGCCGCTTCTTTTAGACGTTGATCGGCTAATTTATCGGTGGATAAATCGATACCGGTTTCTTTTTTGAACTCTTCAATGAGGTATTTCATGATGCGTTCGTCAAAGTCATCACCACCAAGATGGTTATTACCGGATGTAGCCAATACTTCAAATACGCCGTCGCCTAATTCAAGAATGGATACGTCGAATGTACCGCCACCAAGGTCAAATACGAGAACCTTACCGTCTTCATCCTTATCTACGCCGTATGCAAGTGCAGCAGCCGTAGGTTCATTGATGATACGAAGGACTTCAAGACCTGCAATAGCACCAGCGTCTTTTGTAGCTTGACGTTGAGCATCTGTAAAATAAGCAGGTACCGTAATAACAGCCTGTTTTACGGGTTCGCCCAAATATGCTTCCGCATCGGATTTAATTTTTTGAAGAATCATCGCAGAAATTTCTTGCGGTGTATACTCTTTACCCTCCACTTTAACTTTATAGTCACTACCCATATGACGTTTGATGGAAATAATCGTGTTTTCTGGATTAGATACGGCCTGGCGCTTTGCCAACTGACCTACAAGACGTTCACCGTTTTTAGCAAAACCAACGACGGAAGGGGTTGTACGAGCACCTTCCTGGTTAGTAATAACCGTAGGTTCGCCACCTTCCATAACAGCAACACATGAGTTTGTAGTCCCTAAATCAATACCAATTACCTTTGCCATAATATATGACCTCCTAATACTATATAATCTACTCAACAACCTTTACCATCGCCGGACGAATACAACGTCCATCAACAGTATAGCCAGTTTGCAATACTTCACAGACCGTATCAGATTCATATTCATCTGACGGTACACGCATAATCGCCTGGTGAAAATTCGGATCAAACGGTTTTCCCACGGCTTCGATAACAGCTAAACCATGTTTAGAGAGCATAGCCATCAGATTCTGATGAATCATAATGAATCCATCGAGGAATACCTTTGCATCACCTTCTGCAGGAGATTGAACAGCGCGTTCAAAATTATCCAAAACAGGAAGCAAATCGGTAAGCACATCTCCTTTAACGAATCCTGCAAGTTGTTCCTTTTCCTGATTCGTGCGCCGCTTAAAGTTTTCAAAATCCGCCTGTAACCGTTTATAGCGATTATCAAAGTCAGCTTTCAACTCTTCCAGCACTTGAGCGGCATCTGTTACCGCCTCATCGGATTCTTCAACGACTGAATCTTCAACGGGAGGATTTTCCACCGTCTCATCAGTCGCCTCTTGTTTAATGTCTTGTTCTTCAGCCATTACATACCCTTTCTATTTTTGTTCTTTTATCATGGTTTCCATTACATGTTTCATATGTGACAGCATACCGATGATACGCCCATATTCCATCCGCGTCGGGCCGAGAATAGCCAGTGTTCCTATCGGCTGCTCTTGATTCCTGAAATCAGCCTGCACCACACTCATCGTGTGGAGTGCCTCCGTCTGGTTTTCCACGCCTATTTTTACCTTTATCGGTGTCGGCGAATCATCTTTCAATAACTGTCCTAATTCATTCTGTTCTTCCACTAATGAAAGTAAGGGTTGTACCTTTTCAACAGATTTAAACTCCGGTTGATTTAACAACTCCGTAGCGCCTACGGAGTAAAACAACTTGCGTTTATTAATCGCTCGTAATAAGGTTTCCGAGAAAACCAATAAAACCTCCTTAGGTCCTTCCATATGAATCAAAATCGTACCCAACGCTTCGGCCGTAATATAACCGATGCTTACATTCTGTAAGGCATTACTGAATTGTAATGCTAAATCTTGTAATACATCCGGTGATACGCTTTCACCAAAGTACATCAACTCGTTATCTAACGCCCCCGTCTCGGTAATCACAACCATGATAGCCTGATGAGCGCCTAGAGGCAATACATGAATATATTTCACTAAGGCCCTGTCATGCGCCGGTGCAAGGAATAAACTCATGCTATGGCTCACTTGTGAAAGCAGTTTAGCCATATTGAAAAATAATTCACTCGTTGACCCGTTGGAGTGTTTCCAAATCATTTCTATTTTTTCAGCATCCTGTAATGGAACAGGTTGTCGATTCATCATAGAATCGACATATAAACGATAGCCCTTCGCTGAAGGAATACGTCCCGCCGATGTATGAGGTTGCTCCAAATAGCCTAATTCCTCCAAATCGGACATTTCATTGCGCACCGTCGCAGGGCTGATACCGAGATTATAATTCTTTGCAATCGTTCTTGACCCTACCGGTTCTGCGGATTTAACGTAATCTTCAATTATGGCTTTCAAGATGCGCTGTTTTCTTTCATCCATAATAACACCTCTTGTTAGCACTCATAAACTTTGAGTGCTAATCGCATGTATAATATTATCACACTTACATAAATTGTCAAGCAAAAAAATCCCTAAAAACTCAAATAATATCTATTTAGTCAAAAAGACAATTCAATTTTTGAAATTAATTAGTCAAAAAATCAAAGACTATAAATAAGAAAACACTTATCCTATCTCACGTTTGACAATCCTCTATTCATTTCTCAAACAGATAAAAATAAATCTAATTGAAAAATAAATTATTAGACCTGTAAAATAGATAAGTGTTTTTATATACTCTTTAGTTTATTAATTATAGCTTTAACCCTTCAAGCGGATTCCCCAGTCTTACTAATAGTTTTCCCATACGTTCCCGAGGTTCACCATTTTCCGCATACCAGTCGACCAAGATATCAACCGCTTTTTTAGCCTGTTCCACAGATAAATTTCGAGCCAGTATTTTTCCGGCCTCCGGTTTAATCCCCGTTGTACCACCAACGGCAAGCATAAAACCATGAGATGTACCGATAAAGGCTATATCCTTCACCATGGCATCCGGACAGTTACGCCCACATCCGCTGATACCGATTTTACACTTATGAGATGTCTTACGCCCATAATGTTTACGTTCCACATAATCCGCCAGCTCTTGAGTCTCCATTTGGCCATTTTTACAATGTCCCTTTCCGACACAAGCGATAAGCGAATTTACACCGCGATGAATGACCGTAGTAACCCCTTCCGGCAATTCGGAAATAAGTTGTTCTTTATCCTCTTTTTCAATCCCTGTAATCTGCAAACCTGTCACAACATGACGAAACAAACCGCCATATTTTTCAGCTAGTTCTATACATGCTTTCATTTGTTCCAATGAAAATTCATTATGTAAACCGTGTAATATAACCGATGTCTTCATCGTTCCTCCTCAAATCCAGCATGCTTATTCATCATCATCCTATTAATCCTAACATATCGGATTTTGAGAATCTGTGAGAAAATACATTATTCACGAATAAATTGACCAAAAACATAGTTTCCGTGCTTTGCACCTTCAGGTGTTACATGATAGGCGCCATGATGAAAGTTCATCAATCCTTTAGCAACTAATTCATCTATGCTCGGGCCAAATAAATTACGCACAGAGATACCAAATCGATCCTTAAACAGCTTCTCATCAAGGCCCCATTTTGTTCGAAGTGCAAGGAAACAAAAATCTTCCTGTGCCCGTTCAATAGATATGTTCTCCGTTTCGACAGTCGGCATTTCATATCGATCGACCGATTGAATATACGGCATGACATTGCGGTTGTTACTTCGTCGCACGCCATCATAAAAGGAATGTGCACCGGCTCCAAAACCTAAGTAATCTATATAATGCCAATATTTTAAATTATGGCGACTGTACGATCCGCCTTTAGCAAAATTAGAAATTTCATAGCGTTCAAATCCGAGTTCACATAGACCTGTCATCATGGTATCATACATGGATTCATCAATACTTTCATCGGGTAAGGAAATCAATTTCTTTTTTACAAGATGATATAAATACGTTCCCGCCTCAACTTGCAGTCCATAGGTAGAAATATGATTAATCGGTAAATCCCGAACGAGTTCTAAGTTTCGCTGAATATCGGCCACCGTTTGATTCGGCAATCCATAAATAAGATCAATATTAATATCCTCAAAACCGGCTGTCTTCGCATCTTGTACGGCCTGTATGGCCTTTTTCGCCGTATGGCTGCGATACAACCGTAAAAGAGCCTTATCATCAAAGGTTTGAATACCGAAGCTGATACGGTTAAAACCGAGACTGACCAGCTTAATTAGATATGTTAAATCAACTTCTCCAGGGTTCGACTCTATGGTCATATGACAAGAATCTGTAATGGTAAAAGTATGACGTATTTTATCTAAGATTATTTTTAACTGATCTATGGATAATTCCGTCGGCGTTCCTCCACCAAAATAAATGGTATCAATAGAGCGAAGTTTCGATTCAGGATGCTCATTAGCCCACAAGTCAATTTCCTGCACGAGAGCATATATATAGGTCTCATAATAATCCTGTAAATTTTGATATGCTGGGAAATCACAATAAATACACTTCTGTTTACAAAAAGGGATATGGACATACAGCCCCATATCCCCTATTGTAGACAGATTCATAGTTTTTGAATCTGTTTGTATCATATTAATCCTCAACCTTGAGTATAGCCATGAATGCTTCTTGCGGAATCTCAACGGAGCCGACGGATTTCATCCTTTTTTTACCGGCTTTTTGTTTTTCCAATAATTTACGCTTACGCGAAATATCGCCACCGTAACATTTCGCGAGCACGTCTTTTCGCCATGCTTTTACCGTCTCGCGAGCCACAATTTTCGTGCCTACTGCAGCTTGAATCGGAATTTCAAACATTTGACGAGGAATGAGTTCCTTCAATTTCTCCGCCAATGCACGCCCCCGTGTAGCCGCTCTGTCCTTATGTACAATAATGGACAACGCATCAACAGGATCACCATTTAATAAAATATCCATCTTAACCATCGGCGACTGCTTGTAACCGATTAACTCATAGTCAAGAGAAGCATATCCCTTCGTAGCGGATTTTAATTTATCGAAATAATCATAAATGATTTCACTCAACGGCAGATGATAAACGACGGACACGCGTGTCTCATCAAGATACTCCATCGATTGATACTCACCGCGTTTATCTTGGGACAATTCCATAATAGTGCCGACGAAATCCTTAGGAACAATTGTTGTAGCCTTAACATATGGTTCTTCAATATAATCGATTTCAGTTGGCGGCGGCAGTTTCGCAGGATTATCAACTTCAATCATTTCTCCGTTGGTCTTATATACCTTGTAATTTACAGACGGCGCCGTAGTAATAAGGGATAAATTATATTCACGCTCCAGACGTTCCTGAATAACATCCATATGCAACAACCCGAGGAAACCACAACGGAATCCGAAGCCGAGCGCCAACGACGTCTCAGCTTCATATTCCAAAGCGGCATCATTGAGCTGTAATTTTTCCAATGCATCACGAAGGTTTTCATAATCCTTGGAATCCGTCGGATATAAGCCGCAATATACCATGGATACGGCCTTGCGATATCCCGGCAACGGTTCCGGTGCCGGATTGTCCGCCAATGTAACTGTATCGCCTACATGACAGTCCGCAACATTTTTAATGCTCGCCGCAATACATCCTACAGAGCCGCATGGTAATTCTTGTACAGGCACGAGATTCGGCGTAAAAATACCAAGCTCAGTTACATCAAAGTCCTTCTTATCATGCATCATACGAATTGTATCTTTTGCCTTAATAGCCCCCTCTTTAACCCGTACATACGCAATAGCGCCCTTATACGAATCAAAACGGCTGTCAAAGATCAATGCCCGTGTCGGTTCATTCGATTTATCCGGTGGAGCCGGTACCTTATTGACGATGGCCTCTAAAATATCGGGAATACCAATACCGGATTTTGCGGAGCAAAGCACAGCTTCAGATGCATCCAGACCGATTATATCTTCAATCTCCTGTTTTACACGATCAGGGTCAGCCGATGGCAGATCGATCTTATTGATAACAGGGATGATTTCCAAATCATGCTCTAACGCAAGATATACATTTGCCAACGTTTGAGCCTCTACGCCCTGTGCGGCATCCACAACCAGCAATGCCCCTTCACAAGCAGCAAGAGAACGTGATACTTCATAACTGAAATCCACATGACCCGGCGTATCGATCAGATTGAGAATATATTCCTCGCCATCGTGCGCTTTATACAATATACGTACGGATTGAGCCTTAATTGTAATACCGCGTTCCCGTTCCAGATCCATGGAGTCTAATACTTGTGCCTCCATTTCACGTTTTTGTAATGTGCCCGTATATTCAATTAATCTATCGGCGATGGTGGACTTACCATGGTCAATATGGGCGATAATACAAAAGTTACGAATGTGTTTCGTTGACATAATCTATTATACAAATCCCGAGATTTGTATACTCCTTTCTAACATACCTGATCGATAACAGCACCTCCCAATAATTGAGTGCCGTTATAAAAGACTACAGACTGTCCCGGCGTGATAGCCCGTTGCGGTTCTTCAAAGACGACCTCCATCGTATCATCATCGAGGATTCGTGCCTTACAAGGTGATGGATTAGCGGCGTAACGAATCTTTCCTTCCGCCTTTAATTCCTTATGAATCGTATCATCCAGGAAATTATAAAATTTACAGATCATACGATTAGTAAAGAGTCGCTCATTAGGGCCTACGATAACTTCATTTCGTTCACCATTAAAACCGATAACGTATAGAGGATGTTTATAAGCGATGCCGAGCCCCTTACGCTGCCCGATGGTGTAGTTAAATAAACCTGTATGCTTACCTAATACCTCTCCATCTTCAGTAACGATATTGCCGATTTTCGGTTTTTCTTTCATCTCCTCTACCACGAGTTTTTGATAATTTCCGTGAGGCAAAAAACAAATATCAACACTATCCGGTTTCTTTGCAACCGGTAAATCGAATTCTTCGGCCATCTTACGGGTTTCTGTCTTACATTGCCCCCCTAAAGGAAACATGAGATGACTCAGAATGCGCTGGTTCATATTATACAATACATAACTCTGGTCCTTTGTAGGATCTATGCCCTTATGTAATTCATATAAACCGGTCGATTCATTATAATTAATCTGTGCATAATGGCCTGTCACCATGTGTGTCGCACCCAGTTCAATAGCACGATTGAGCATTAAATCAAACTTGATATTTTTATTGCAAAACACACAGGGATTCGGCGTGCGTCCGTAAGAGTATTCTTTTACAAAATAATCAACCACATTGTCGTAGAATACATCTCTCGCATCGATTACATGATGCTCGATACCTAGAAAATCACACATTTTCTTGGCGTCCGTAACAGCTAGAGGCACCGAATCATAAGGGGTGCCGCTCACCCACAGCCAAAGGGTGATACCAAATACTTTATAGCCTTGTTTCAGTAGCATGGCAGCCGTCAAGGAGCTGTCCACGCCACCGCTCATAGCTACAGCAATAACTTTTTCCATACTTTCTCCTTTTAATGATCTGTTGATCATAAAACAATCAGGGTGAAAGCCTGACGTGTAAAAACACTAGTTCGGTGTAAAAGTCCGAGTAGTATCACTATAAAATCATAGTAACTTATATTATAGCCCAGAAACAGGTATATTGAAAAGATTTGAAATAAAAGAATCCCTTCCCGTATAGAGAAAGAGATTCTTTGGATTATCTATATTTTAACAATTCTTCTGCGGCGCCTAAAATACCGAGCATGGAGTGTTCAAATACTAGTCCGCCTTGCATAAAAATTGTATATGGAGGACGAACGGGACCGTCTGCACTCAACTCTATGGAAGATCCTTGTACAAATGTACCGCCGGCCATGATGATTTTGTCTTCATAGCCCGGCATATCGCCCGGAATGGGATGCACATGAGCATCTACAGGAGAATACGCCTGCATACCGCGACAAAACTGTTCCATTTCCTTCCCGTTATTCAAGTTGATAGCCTGAATCAAATCATAACGATTCGAATTCACCTTAGGAAATACGTCGTAACCGAGCAGTTCCCCCACAGCAGCGGTATATACGGCACCCTTTAGAGCTTGCAGGACCACATGAGGAGCCATAAATAATCCCTGGAAGAACAATCGATATCCCGGTGTATAAGAGCCCATATGGTCGCCAAGACCCGGTGCCGTCAATTGATATGCCGCATCCTCTACTAAATCCGCACGGCCTACGATATAACCGCCCGTCGGAGCCAAACCGCCGCCGGCATTTTTAATGAGTGACCCCGCCATGATATCGGCGCCAACCTCTAACGGTTCTTTTAATTCTGTGAATTCTCCATAACAATTATCGACAAAGCAAATTGTCTTCGGATTTTTTTCTTTTACAGCATCTACAATAATCTTAATATCCGCCACGGATAAAGGTTCACGCGTACTGTAACCGCGAGATCGTTGAATGACGACAACACGCGTATTGTCGTTAACCGCATTTGCGATAGCTTTAACATCATAAGTATTGTCCTTCAAAGGAACTTCAGTATAGGTAAAGCCTTTTTCAATCAGGGAACCTCTCACTTCTCGGGTAGAGCCTATAACCGACTGCATCGTATCATAAGGAGCCCCTACAGCATAAATGAATTCCGTACCATTCGATCCATTTCCCATTAGCGCCATCAACGTTGTGGCCAATGCATGGGTACCGGATACAAAGTGAGGCCGTACAATAGCTTTTTCACCTTTAAATACATAGGCAAACACCTCATCTAGTTTTTCTCGGCCCACATCGTTATAGCCGTAACCTGTAGTCCCGTTAAAATGATAATCAGATACTTGACATTCTTTAAAGGCTTCCAATATTTTTTTTGTATTCGCCAATGCGATAGGTTCAAATTTTTTAAACTCCGGTTCAGCCATTTCAAGGGCTTTGGTGCGTATTTCTTCTAATGTCATACTAATCCTTCTCTATGAATCAATTCCATAGCTGTATTAAAAATATAATCCTTTGACGTCGTATCATCTATATAAATCCATTGGATATAAGGCATCCGCTTATACCATGTAATTTGTCGTTTTGCAAAATGACGCGTATTTTTTTTAATTAACTCCCGACAAGTATCAATCGTAATGGACCCCTTTAAATATTCGACGACCTCTTTATAGCCGATACCTTTGAAAGCTTGACATGCGGGATTTACACCGCTTTCCACCAACCGCTGCACTTCATCCACAAGACCAGCGTCAAACATCATATCGACGCGTAAGTTAATGCGTTCATATAATTCATCACGATTGCGCATGAGTCCTATAACGGGGCCCTTATAAGACAGTCCGTCTTTAGTCTGGTTGAGTAAAGACTCCACATCACCATGATGTAATATTTCTATGGATCGATATAAACGATGCTTATCCGTATACAAAATATCAATGTGATTAGCCTTACCCAATTGTCGAGCGTACTTACGTAAACCTTCAATACCATCCCGCTCATAAAGTTTATCTAATGAAGCTCGTAACGATTCATCTGGCTTTACATCATTAAAATTATAATTCTCTAATAATGACTGCACATATAAGCCTGTTCCACCTGACAGAATCGGTAAAATCTTACGAAAGGATAACTCATCAATAATATATCGCGCCTGACTCTGAAAGATTGATACCGAATAAGAGTCATCGGGTTCGAGAATATCGATTAAATGATGTCTTATGCGTAGTAACTCCTGGGCTGACGGTTTTGCCGTACCGATATTCAACTGCTTATATACTTGATAGGCATCTCCGGAAATGACTTCTCCGTGCAATTCATGCGCCAACTCTAGCGTGAGATCTGTTTTTCCTACCGCTGTAGGCCCCACGATGGTAATTAATGGATTCACACTGTCTCCTTTATATATACGCCATAACCGATACGACTATATTTTCCCCCAATCCATTGATCCGGTGGATGTAGTTGAAAGATAGAACTGAAAGGCCGCTCCTTAATAATAAAACCGTATTTAGCGATACGCATAGCTTCATCTATGATGGACTCCGTAATCGCGCTTTCCACTGTATGCCCCCGCAACGGCTTAAATTGTGGACTATCCTCAATAGGCACTTCAAACATGGGATCAAAATAAAGAATATCTGCAGCATCATCCTTTAACGCAGGTAAATACTCCTCAAAAGATGCATGATGCATCAAAATTCGACGTAGCGCCGCCGTTACCTCCACCTGCCTATGCTCATAGTGGCTCAGTCCATAGGATGTTGATAACCATATGGGTAATGATGCTTCTAAACACATAATATGAGCATCCGGAAATCCGTAACTTAAGACAACGCTGTCACTGCCGAGCCCCGCCGTACAGTCTAGTAAACTGAACGTTGAAAGCATAGATACGGGATGTACCGCTGTCAAAATAGATTGCACAGCATTAATCAGATGGTCTCCCTCACCTCTCTGTATGCGTAAAATACGTAACTGAGCCATGGACAGATGAAATGTATGGTGTTGAGAAGGCGAAAAATATATGGTCAGACCGTCTCCTGATAAAACAGCGATAAAATCAGAGTGATACGCTTCAAAAAGCTGTGCCATCGACGATTTATTTCGCTTTACATAAGTCATAGGAATAGAGGAAGCCAAATGCTTAGCTTCCTCCTGAATGAAACCATTTGATTTTTGTGATGTGGTAATGATATTCATATTAAGACCGTAAAAATAATTTTCCTAACTCATCGGGTGTAAACTTGATAATCGTAGGACGTCCGTGAGGACATACATAAGGTTTTTCCGTATTAAATAAATCCTCAATCAATGTCGCCATCTGATACATATTCAGATTATGTCCCGATTTGATTGCACCTCTACATGAAGCATAGGCTAGCATTTCATGTCGTAGTTGTGCCTTAGTAGGTTTTTGATGATCATGCAAATACGAGAATACATATTGTAAAATCTCAAATGCTTTCGATTCCACCAAATCAACGGGGGAGCCTACCAATTTAATCTGTGCGGGTCCTCCCAGTTCCACATCAAAACCTAAATCGAGTAATACGTCCCGCTCCTCTTCTACGAGCGTCATATCATCCTCTGTAGCCTCCTGTAACTGAGGGACAAGAATAGATTGCATAGGAATCGCTTCCGATGATTTACATAATTTATCATAACGGACACGCTCGTGTGCGGCATGTTGATCGATAATATAAAGATCATCACCCTTTTTAGCCAGAATATAGCAGGAAGCGACTTGTCCCATAGGTAAAAATCCGGAGTTCCGAATAATCCGCTCCGCTTGATTCGTTTCTATCATATCCTGTTTCAAGGATTTGAATTTCTCTACATCCTCCGCCGTATAACTGGTATAAGCGGCCGGAACGGAATTAAACGTATCATCCGTAAAGGTTTCCTGTTCATATGTAGACTTTGGGGGTGGCGGCGTAAAACCGTGACTCTTTAAAGAATCTACAAACTGTGAGGTTTCATCGCGCATTACCTCATAACCTTTATTGCGACGACCGCCAAAAACCTTATCATACTCTACGGCTGTAGCGATATGTTCGGCAGACTGCATATCATCTCTCACCATCATTCCCGATTGATACGAATCATAAATACTTTTACCATGAGTGTCGGCAGTACTTTCACCATTTGTATCAATGGTCCCCGGCATATAGGAAGAAGATTCTCGTTCATACCGTTCATGCAGAGGATTATTCAATGCATTAAGAATACCATGATAAACAGCCTTGAAGATTAATTTTTCATCAGAAAATTTTACTTCACTTTTACGAGGATGCACATTAATATCCACCATATCAGCCGGTACCGTAATATGAAGCACGACTAGGGGATGGCCGTTTTTCGGCAACAGCGCATGGTATGCATTATCGATAGCCTTCATAATGGTCTTGTCGGAAATGACACGGTTATTGACGATAATGGTCTGCCATAATCGTGTACTCTTTAATAACGTGGGCTTACTAACAACACCGTCAATATAAATTGAATCACTTTCATAGGCAACAGAAAATACATCATCCTTCGTTTTATAACCGTAAAGAGCCGCCACGGTATCAATTATATTACCGTTGCCGGGCGTTATAATGGCCACCCGATCATCGATGGTAAGTTTAAATGATATATGAGAATTGCTGAGAGCTAATTTACCGACAATATCCTGAATTTTAGATGATTCGGTGCGCTCTGTTTTGAGAAATTTACGTCGTGCCGGCGTATTATAAAACAAATCCTTGATTTCAATAGTCGTTCCCGGTGCCGCACCATAGGGAATGCAGTCCGTGAAAGTTCCGCCGTCCACTGTAATACGCGTGCCCAATTCATCCTCTGATTTACGCGTAATCAACGAAAAATGAGAAACCGACGCGATGCTGGCTAATGCCTCACCTCTAAACCCTAAAGAAGCGATATCGAAGAGATCCTCCACCTGCTGAATCTTAGACGTCGCATGACGCAAGATAGCTAATCGCGCATCCTCTTCGGTCATACCGATACCGTTATCGGTAATACGCATATAAGAAACACCGCCATCTCCGATTTCAATCTCTATATTCGTCGCCGATGCATCGATGGAATTCTCGATAAGTTCTTTTATGACTGAAGCAGGACGTTCAACGACTTCACCGGCGGCTATTTTATTAATTGTCTTTTCATCCAGTACATGAATGGTCGGCATTATTTACCGCCTCCTTTGCGAGCCTCTTCTTGTAGTTGATACAGTGTATTCAACGCTTCAATCGGAGTCATGCTCATCACATCTAAATCAAGCAAGCTGTCTACCACGGAATGAGTAAATAGATTCCCCGTCGCCGGTTCACTTACCTGTTTTACGACATTGGAGGCTTGCGGTATAATCACGCGTTGATTCAAATCATCGGCATCATTGCTCTGATCCTCTAGAGACGCGAGAATAACTTCAGCCCGTTTCAACACGGAATTCGGTAATCCAGCCAATCGGGCCACATGGATACCGTAACTGCGATCGGCACCACCTCTGATAATGCGACGCAAAAAGGCCACATCTTTTCCCTTTTCCTTAACCGCAACCGTATAATTTTTCAATTTACTGTAGGTTTCCTCTAAGGTGATGAGCTCATGATAATGCGTTGCAAACAGTGTCTTACCATGTATGTGCTTGCATATATGTTCAACGACGGCTTGAGCAATACTTAGTCCGTCAAAGGTACTCGTACCACGGCCTATTTCATCAAGGATTATAAGGCTATTAGAGGTGGCATTTTCTAAAATATAGGCAACCTCTTTCATTTCCACCATGAAAGTACTTTGCCCCGTAGAAATATCATCGCTGGCACCTACGCGTGTAAAGATTCTGTCTACAGGTGAAATACATGCCTCCCGAGCGGGGATAAACGAACCGATTTGCGCCATGATCATCAAGATAGCGACTTGCCTCATATAAGTGGATTTACCTGCCATATTAGGACCCGTAATCAACAGAAATTCCTCATCATCATGATTTAATACCACATCATTCGGTACAAAAACCTCACGCTTCAGAAATTTCTCGATTACCGGATGCCGTCCATCGCGAATATTGATTTGCCCATTCATTGCTAACGTGGGACAAATATAATTTTCTTCGTATCCCACCAATGCTAAAGAACAGAGCACATCTAAATCCGCCAAAGCTCGTGCGGTCTGTTGTATGTCTTTAATAACAGCCTTAATCTGTTCTCGCAAGTCCTGATATAACCGGTGTTCAAGAGCGATCATTTTTTCCTTTGCGCTGAGGATTTTAATTTCAAATTCCTTAAGTTCCGGTGTAATATACCGTTCCGCATTAGATAGTGTTTGCTTACGAATAAAATAATCCGGCACCTGTTCGGATTTATTATGAGATACTTCAAAATAATAACCAAATACCTTATTATAACCGGTCTTGATTTTGGAAAGGCCCGTTGCAGCCTTGATGTCCTCTTCCATCTTGGATAGCCATTTTTGACTGTCGGTAGTCAACGAGCGCAGTTCATCCAGTTCTTCATTATATCCGTCTTTTATAACGCGTCCTTCTTTTAATGTAAGAGCCGGCTGCTCCGCTATGGCATTATATAGTAAATCATATAATTCACGATGATTTTGAATGCGTTCATTAATAGATGTTAACGCTAAACTGGTGCAAATGTTTAAAGTATTTTTTAATTCTGGCAATACTGCTAACGATTCCCGTAAGGCAGTCAAATCCCGTGGCGATACGGAACCCGTTTCCACGCGGCCCACAATGCGTTCAAAATCATAAATACAGTCGAGCTTATTCCGCAAATCGGTCCGTTCCGCTCCGCGAGTGATCAGCTCTGAAATAGCGGATTGTCGATGTTGGATTTGATTTATATCCGTCAATGGACTTTCAAGCCATTGTTTTAACAGCCGTGCCCCCATCGGTGTAAGGGTTCTGTCCAATACATCAAGCAATGTTCCCTTCTGACCACCGTCACGAAGATTGTGCGTAATTTCCAAATGGTGCAATGAAGATGTATCTAAGATAAGTCGATTACCTACACTCAGCTGATGCACATAATTGATATGGGAAATCGGAGATTTGATGACATCCTGCAGGTATAACAACATAAACCCCAATGCTTCCCATACATCTTCTTCCATCAGGCCCAAATCGCCGAAATGGGCTACCGCCTGTTCCGCTACTTCCCGCTGTGTATGATAGGTGGAAAATGGAGAAAATACAACATTGCTGAATTGATTACCGATAAAGTCTCGAATTTCTCGAGGTAATTCGCTACCTTCAGGCAAAATGATTTCCGTCGGTCTATACATGCTTAACGCATCATACATATCACTCTTTTTATCGGATTCAGTAATGCGATGCCAAATGACTTCACCGGTTGATACATCGGAAAAAACGAGAACCCACGAATCTTTTACCATATAAAATAAAGCTAAAAAATTATTGGCCCGCGCATCATTGGCATTTTCCGTCATAACAGTCCCCGGCGTAATAACTTTTATGACATCCCGTTTTACAATGCCCTTAACCGCTTTAGGATCCTCCAGCTGCTCACAAATAGCTACCTTATAACCTTTTTTAACCAACGTCTCTATATAGCTTTCAGCAGCGTGAAAAGGAACGCCACACATCGGTGTGCGTTCCTCATCGCCCGTAGGACGTCCTGTTAACGTTATATTCAATTCTCGAGATGCTAACAAAGCATCATCATTAAACAATTCGTAAAAGTCACCTAACCGAAAGAACAGAAGTTCCTCTTTATATCTCGATTTGATATCAAGATACTGTTCCATCATTGGTGTCTGTTTTTTACTCATATTCACCTCATATATTATGAGTCATATCATATATTCCGCTTATATTCATATATACCCAATCGATTGTTAACTAAATAAATAATCGGATACAACAATTTATAGACTACAGGAGCCAATGACAACATGCTTCCCGTAAAGTTAATCAGTCCGGTCTGTTTAAGTTTAGGATTCATGTCCATAATTTCATGACCATCTTTTGTGCCCCATTGGAATGAAACATCCATCTTACTGAGCATATCATGCTGTTTTGTGCGTTTTGCCACGTAAGGAGAAATCATATCAAGATATAACGTGAATTCTTCAAAAGAATCCGTCAGTAATCCTAAGAACTGCTTCATTTCATCCAGTGTAAGATACATGACCACGCCTTCACTCACAAACAGCAATTTACGACCGTTTGTTTCAATTTGAGCAGTCCATGAATCTTCAGTTATGGAGCCCACCAGATTATGTACACGATCATGCGGTACAAAGAAATGTGTACGCGCCTCAATCACTCCGGCAAAATCAATATTATACCAATCAATATAACCGTTGTCGACTCGATAAAACATTGTGTCTAAACCGGCACCTAAAGATACGACAATACAATCTGGATATATAGATATAAATTTTCGTATCTCCTCATCGATTACTTTCGCCCGTCCTAAAATTCCGTAATAGGACATCTTTACATCTTTAAATTGACTGAAATCATAATCGATTTGTTTTATAATATCCCATGATTTTTTATCCTTTAATACGGATTGTTCTGACTCGTAATCTTTCGCTCGCGCATATAAAGTTAATAAGGCCGTTTCACCTACAGCGTTTAAATCCAATTTCATAGTTACACCTTCTTTATAGAAAATAAGAAATCTAAATGGTGTTCATACCTATGAAAGTCATCAATATACAACTTTTATATTATTCTATTATTATAACACACATATTTTCTAATCATCATCTGTCATACAATAAAAAAGAGAATACCTCCACCATATGTAGTACACGCTAAACTTAAATCAGATAGATCTAACTTTAGAAATTACATAATAATGGTGTGTTCTCTTTAACACTTTAATTCATGTATTATAAAATGCTTCCGTAGCAAACCCATGTTTGAGCTTTATCAATATGAGCTGGAACGGTATCACCGATTTTCAAAGATTCATCTTTTGGAAAGAGAACCATTTTATTACCTGATGTACGTCCGAACCACATGGATTCATCCTTTGCACTAGGACCTTCTACAATGATATCAAATACCTTGCCTTCCATTTCTTTATTTAACTCCAGAGAAATTTCATTCTGTATATCCATCAATTTTTGTAGACGTACGCGTTTCACTTCTTCCGGTATCTGTTCATCCATGGTCGCTGCAGGCGTACCGGAACGTTTTGAGTATATAAATGTATACGCCATATCATAACGGATATCCTGTAATAATTCTAGCGTTTGTTCAAAATCCTCATCGGTTTCACCCGGAAAGCCTACAATAATATCGGTAGTGACTACGATATCTCTAATTTTCTCTCTGCAGTATTGTAAAAGCTCTTTATAATGCTCAACCGTGTAATGACGATTCATTTTCTGCAAAATCCGATTGGAACCGGATTGAATCGGTAGATGTAGATGTGTTACCACATTACTCGAACGGCCAAGCGCATCAATCATAGATTTCGTCATATCCTGAGGGTGGCTCGTCATATAACGAACACGCTCAATGCCAGGAATACCGTCTAACGCATCTATGAGTGTTCCGAAATCAGTACCGTCTTTAAAGTCCAAACCGTAGGAATTCACATTTTGCCCGAGTAATGTTATCTCTTTGAATCCTTTTTGTCCTAACTCCGTCACTTCTTTTACGATTGCAGATACGGGACGACTGATTTCTCGACCTCTGACATGAGGCACAATACAATATGTACAAAATTTGTTGCACCCGTTCATTATAGGAACCCAAGCAAAAAATGTACCGTTAGGTTTAGCTTGTAACTCCGGCAACACCGTATTATCCATATCAACATTGATTTGATGCGCATGAGTGCGCTCCACTTCGGCAATCATTTCATTAATATGGCGAATATTATGTGTCCCCAGTACGATGTCAATATGCGGCGCCCGTTTAAACATATCCGCCTGATTTTTCTGAGCCATACATCCGGTAATAGCGATTATTAAATTATTATTTTTCGCTTTTAAATGCTTTAATTCACCGATACGACCGTACACCTTCGTTTCCGCAGTCTCCCGAACCGCACAGGTATTCAATATGATCAAATCCGCCTGTTCCACATCATCAGTAGGAATATAGCCTACTGACTCCAACTGATGTGCCAGCCGCTCCGAATCCGCCGTATTCATTTGACAACCGTAAGTATAAATATAGTATGACTTCATTCCAACTCCTACATATGTTTTATAATTTTCCGTTTTGTTTCTACAATATTTTTCACTTTGATGGACATTCGCTCGATAGACATACCGGTAATATATTCAATCTCATTACGTACGGACTTTTGCACCTGTTGCATCAAATTCTTGACGGGATACCCGTGTTCAATGACAACGGCCATATCCAAAATGAGTCCGTTTTGTCCTTTTTTGCTCTTCTTAAAAGAAATATCACTGGATTCGTCTACACCGGCAACTTTTTTTAAACCGTTACGAATCAACTTGATAATCACATCGTCATCGAATGTTAAGCGTCCATAATAACTGAAAGCAGGACGTACAACAGATCGTTCAAAGCCTTCAGACCCGATTTGTCCCAATGTATCCTGATCCTGTTTTTTCAATGTTCGACGGCGCCACATCGTCTTAATCGGATCGATAAGATACCCTTTAAAATGAGGTTTAAGCTCCATCGTCGGAACGGGAATAATATGCTTGCCTTCCTTTAAACGCGCATGTTGAGCGCGCTCTATTTCCTTCGGTGTCGCCACATCTTCAATGCGTATATAACGGTCCGGTTCCTGTAATCCCAAAGCCTTCGTTATTTTTTTCACCATATTATCCGATGTGCCGATAATCATTAATTTATTCGGATTGATTTTATCCAGTTGATCACGAACCGACTTCACCTGCACAGGATCCTGAAATATAGCGCGTCGTACCGCTTTCAGACGGCTTGATTCCTTTTTAGCTGAAAAACCTGCCACAATTTTATTATCATGAATTAAAATACCATCATCGATGATGCATTCTATTTTATTTTCATGGGCTAGAACAAGTGCACGATGACTTTTGCCTGTCCCGCTGCTGCCAACAAATGCAATGACTTCCATACTTTACCTCGGTATTTATAATAAATCTATAAATTTGGACACACTTTCACTATCGACTACAAAATCACCTAATCTTGCAGGAGGTTTACCTTGAATGCCATGATAATCCGATCCGCCTGTAATAAATAGATGGCATTCCATCGCTAAAGCCTTATATTTCGATTCATCCGTACTATCGTGCTTAGAATGGTATGCCTCAATACCGTCAAAATCAAACTCTAACATCTCTACGACATAATCATCGTTACGGATTAACTTAGGATGAGCCATAACAGCTAAGCCCCCTGCTGTGTGAATGATATCGATAATCTTTGGAACTTCAATCTTAACCTTAGGTATATAGCAGGGACTGTCCTTATGTAAAACGGTGGAAAAGACTTCGTTAATATCCTTTGCATACCCATTATCGATGAGTAGTTGACCTATATGAGGTCGCCCATATGCCCGAGCATGAGGAAATGTATTTTCAAGCATATCCATCGTAATACGATAACCTGCCTCGTTACAGCGTTGAATCATCTTTGCAACGCGCGAAACTCTTTCAGCCTTGACGTAATTAATGAATTGCATAAGTTTTTCATCAGTCTCATCAAAACGATATCCTAAAATATGAATATCTTTACCTTTATAATTACCGCTAAACTCACAGCCTGTAATAATCTTTATAGATTGTGCAAAATCCCATTTTTTCTGAGCATCACGCAGCATCATAATTCCATCTATTTCATCATGATCTGTTAAGGATATCATCGACAGATTAGAGGCTAAACTATGACGAAATAAAGATTCAGGAGATTCAACCCCATCCGAAAATGTGGAATGCATATGAAAATCAACTAACATACATGCCTCCCATTATAATTACCTTATTAATTAATTATGACTGATTCCTATAATTAATTCAAGAAGAGGAAAAAATTGCGATTCCGATGAATATTCATCGAAATCGCAATCTTAATTATAAATTTTGCAGTAATTCGGTCACCTTAGATGTAACCATATCTATAGCACAAGTGATGGTCTCCCCCGACTTGCGAATTTGAATTTCCACTTCATCACGTTCTACGGTGCTCTTACTTACCGTAATACGCAATGGATAACCGATGAGGTCCGCATCTTTAAACTTGACACCGGCCCGATCCTTTCGATCATCTAATAATACATCTACATCGGCCTGTTGCAAAGAATCATAAATTCTCTGACTTGCCTCCATCAAAACTGAGTCCTTCGCATTAATAGGCACGATAACGGTTTCAAACGGTGCAATAGCACGCGGCCAGATAATACCGTTTTCATCATGATATTGTTCTATAGCCGCCGCCAATGTGCGGGATACCCCGATACCATAACAGCCCATAACCATCGGATTTGGTCGACCGTTTTGATCCAGGAATGTAGCTTGCAATGCTTCGGAATACTTTGTACCTAACTTAAAAACTTGTCCTACTTCAATACCTTTAGCATGTTCCAAAGTACCGCCGCAACAAGGGCATACATCATCGTCTGTAATCAGACGAATTGGAGCGATGATGATATCATCCACATCAAAATCCCGTTTTGGATTGATATTGATATAATGTGCATCCTTTTTATTAGCGCCGCCACACACATTATATGTTTCCATAACGGACTCATCAACAACGATAGCGAAATCATCTGATTGATGTAATCCTACAGGACTTATAAAGCCGGCCGTCAAACCTACTTTTTCAAGTTCTTCTGGCGTAGCCATTTCCGGTTCCACCGTGCCGAGCACAGCATGTTGAACCGCAATTTCATTAACCTCATGATCGCCTCGAACGATAGCCAGAACAACCTTTCCGTCAATTGAAAATACAACGGCTTTAATTGTTTTCTCCAACGGCAGGTTAAGCATATCTGCAACAGCTTCAATAGTACTAGCATGAGGAGTATCCACAGTTTCGAGATTCTTATATGCTTCTTCATCCTGCTTCATAATACCAGGTTTACCGATTTCTATGTTGGCCGCATAGTCACAAGCTGTACAATACACGATGTCCGCTTCACCGGCATCGGCAATAGCCATAAATTCATGAGTCCCGCTACCGCCGATAGCACCAGAATCCGCCTCAACCGGACGAAACGTAAGACCGCAGCGGTTAAAAATGTTCATGTATGCGTCATACATGGATTTATAGGATTCATCGAGACCTTTTTCATCAATATCAAAGGAGTAAGCATCCTTCATAATAAATTCGCGACTGCGCATCAAGCCATATCTGGGACGACGTTCATCACGGAACTTACTTTGAATCTGATATAAATTTACAGGTAATTGACGATATGAGTTAATTTCGTTTTTTACTAAGGTCGTAATCATTTCTTCATGAGTCGGTCCCAAGCAATATTCATTTTCATGGCGATCATGGATGCGCATCATTTCCGCACCATATGCCTTCCATCGACCGGAATCTTTCCAAATCTCAGCCGGCTGTAAAATAGGCATCATAATTTCCTGTGCGTTAGCACGGTCCATTTCTTCTCTTACAATAGCTTCGATTTTTTTTATACTTCTCCACCCTAATGGCAAAAAGCTATATAAACCGCTGGCCGTTTTCCGAATAAAGCCCGCTCTCAACATTAACTGTTGACTCACCACGTCTGCATCAGCCGGAACTTCACGTAATGTAGGCGCATACAATTTACTGGCTAACATAATTACTCCTCATCCAATGATTCTAAATATTGATCGATTTCTCTAAATAATGTATCTACAAGTTCAGATTCAGGCACGGTTTTAATAACCTCGCCTTTTCTAAAGACAATTCCTTGTCCGTTACCGCCGGCGATACCGAAGTCAGCCTCACGTGCTTCCCCGGGACCATTTACAACACAGCCCATGACAGCCACCTTAATAGGTGCCTTAATAGACTCTAAGCGTTCCTCCACAATCCCGGCCATATCGAACAGATTTACCTGACATCGTCCACAGGTAGGACAGGAAATCATGGTAGCCCCGAAGTTTCGCAGACCTAGATTACTTAAAATACTTCGGCCTACTTCAATTTCATGAATCGGATCTCCCGTAAGTGAAACCCTCAATGTATCTCCGATACCATCCAATAATAAAGCCCCGATTCCCATAGCGGATTTAATGGTGCCCTGTTTTATCGTTCCAGCCTCCGTAACACCTAAATGCAATGGATAGGGGATCTTATCAGATAATTTACGATATGCCTCAACCATAAGAGGCACCTCGGTTGCCTTTATAGATAATTTCATCTGACGATAATCGAGTTTTTCAAGAATACGAACATGCTCCAATGCGGTGTCCACCATTCCGTCTGCCGTAGGATGCCCGCCATGAGCATCAAGAATATGTTTTGGCAGTGAACCCGCATTGACACCTATTCGAATCGGAATCTGCTTTGGTTTTGCTTTTTCTATAACCGCCAATACCTTATCTTCACCGCCAATATTCCCGGGATTGATACGCAAACCATCGACATTATTATCAATAGCTTCCAGAGCTAATCTATAATCAAAATGAATATCTGCAATCAAGGGGATAGAAATACCCGCACGAACAGCCTTAATCGCCTTTGCGGAAGCCATTGTAGGTACTGCGACACGTACCAACTCACAACCAGCTTCAGCCAGATGATTGATTTCCGCAATGGCTTTTTCCGTATGTACAGGATCCGTAGTAATCATTGACTGAATACTAATCGGTGCGTAATCCCCAATTTTTACTGTACCTACATAGATACCGTTTGTAGGTTTACGAATAATCATTATAATCTCCTAATTGTATTATAGTAAACGGAAAATATCCTGAGTCGTCACATATAGGAATAATGTTACCAATAAAGCGATGCCAATCATTTGAATGTACATAAGCGCTTTAGCCGGTAACTTACGCCCCGTAATGGCCTCCACTATAATAATAATCAAATGTCCGCCATCAAGAACAGGTAACGGCAATAAATTGATGACACCTAAATTAATGCTGAGGAATGCGGCAAATGCTAAAAGCGGTGCAAATCCGGATTGAGCTACCGTTCCTGCCATTTGTGAAATACCTACAGGACCTGATAACTCAACGGCCTGTGTACCGCGAATCATCTCGTATAATCCCTGTATCATAGCTGTTATGGTTTTACCTGTATCGGTTACAGCCTTTGTGAAAGCTTCACCTACACCGTATTGCTCGCTGGTAAAGCTAGGATAAATACCAATCTTTACTGATCCCTGCTCCATTTTAGGAATAACAGTCGTTTCAATGCTTTCACCATTACGATTTACCACAACAGGAACACCATGATTAGCGGTCCCCATTAAGCTAGGACGAATTTCTTCCCATTTAGTAATCGGCTTACCGTCAATCGTTATAATGCGATCGTTAGCCTTTAAATCAGCCTGCTCTGCAGCACTGCCGGAAATAACATTCCCAATGACCGGTTCATCACTATAGGTCATATTGCCTACCGTTAAATTTAAACCAAAGAAAATAACGATAGCCAACAAAAAATTAAATACTGCGCCGGCGGAAATTACGATAAACTTCTTCCATGCCGGCTTTGTATAAAATGAATGTTCATGGAGTTCCTCCTCCGGACTCATACCGGAGATACGATTAAATCCACCCAATGGAATAATGCGAATGGAATACAAGGTTTCCCCCTTTTTCACCTTCGCTATAGCCGGTCCAAAACCGATAGCAAATTCATCGACTTGCATACCCGACATCTTGGCCGTAATAAAATGGCCTAATTCATGAATAAATACGATTAAGCCAAATACAAAAATCGTGGCTAATGCCGTTGTCATATATACTCCTATGGCATCAATGATATGGCCTTTTCTCTGGCCCATCGATCGATGGCTAATAAATTATCTAATATAAAAATATCTTCTCTCCCCATAGAATCAAGAACAGCTGTAACAACCTTATAAATATCGCCAAAGGCGATTTTATCATCTAAAAATGCATAAACAGCCGTTTCATTTGCCGCATTAAATACGGCCGGTTTAAAGCCTCCCGCACGACCTACCTCATAAGCAAGTCGTAATGCAGGAAAATCATCATATCGAGGCGGCAAAAATTCTAATTGTAACGCCTTTGAAAAGTCCAAATGAGTCATAGATAAATGCTCACGTTTCGGGTACGTCAAAGCATACTGGATAGGTTCACGCATATCGGGATTCCCCAATTGTGCCAAAATAGCCCCATCCTTCATACGAATCATGGAGTGGACAATACTCTGCGGGTGAACTACCACATCAATATGGTCAAAATCAAAATCAAAAAGCCAGTGAGCCTCTATAACTTCTAGGCCTTTATTAAATAATGATGCCGAATCAATGGTAATTTTATTCCCCATATTCCAAGTGGGATGACGTAAACAGTCCGCTGCTGTAGCAGATTGTATAGACGCGGAATCCCAGGTTCGTAACGGACCGCCTGATGCAGTTACAATTAGTGAATCCACATTACTGCGGTCCTGTCCTTCTAAACATTGAAATATGGCGCTATGCTCACTGTCAATCGGCAAAATCTGAACATTATGCGCTTTAGCTAAGGATGTAATAAGTGGGCCACCGGCCACGAGGGTTTCCTTATTGGCAAGGCCTATTGTCTTGCCTTTCTTTATAGCTTCAACAGTCGGTTCGATGCCGGCAGCACCTACAATAGCCGTCACCACCATAGATGCTTCTTGAATAGTGGCCGCCGCAATAAGAGCCTCTTTACCGCCAATTAATCTGGTAGATCCGGTATAACGTTTTTTCAGTTCTTCAAATGCTATTTCATCGACAATCCCTGCTATTAACGGCTCAAATTCTTTGATTTGTTTCTCTAAAAGATCGATATTATGATGCGCCACTAATGCGACAACCTTAAATTGATCCGGATGCTGAGAGACCACATCCAATGTTTGTGTACCTATGGAACCGGTACTTCCTATAATACTAAGATATTTCATGAAAGGAATCCCCTAATGTCTATGAAAGCATCAATACGTAAATAAGTATCGCCGGAGCTGTAAACAGCAGACTATCAAAGCGATCCAATACGCCGCCATGCCCCGGTAACAAAGTTCCGGAATCTTTCACATTACATAAACGCTTTAATTTTGATTCAAATAAATCGCCTAAAGGTGCCAAAATACCGCAAATCATCCCTACGTGAATACCGAACCAAAAGGGAATTCCCACAATATAGGAGAAAACAGCACCTGTGATGATACATCCGATAAATCCACCGATAAAACCTTCTAAAGTCTTATTCGGACTGATAGTCGGAACTATTTTATGCTTACCAAAAGCGCACCCTGCAAAATAAGCAAATGTATCGCTGGCCCAAGTAGTAAATAACAAAAGCCACAATGTAATGACGCCCCAATTATACAGTTCAAAAGGCATAGGTAATGATATGTATACCGAGTCATGGCGAATAGTTAATAACGACGCCATACCGATTACTACATAGAGTAAACCGAAGATGCTGTACGATACGCTCGACATGTTATATTTACTTTCACCGAAGGTACACAACATATAATTAGCGAATAACCCTAACACAATTATGGCACCTGCCAATACATACATCTGTATAGCCAATGAAATCATGATCAATAGCACACTCGCGTATCCCCATATGATAGGCATACGCACATGTTTAGCTTTACCTAGCAAGACAAATTCACGCCACCCCAAAAGTGCCAATATCGTGATAAGTGTATCATAAACAGAGCCTCCTATTGTAATGGCCCCAAGAGCAATGATAAACCCTATAACAGCAGTTATAACGCGTGTTTTTAACATTTTTATTCCTCATATAAGCCGCCAAATCGGCGTTCCCGTTTCTGATACGCAATTACAGCTTCAATCAATGTATCCTTTGTAAAATCAGGCCAATGTAAATCTGTAAACCAGAACTCCGCATAGGCAATCTGCCATAAGAGAAAATTGCTGATCCTAAAATCACCGCTAGGACGAATCAGAAGATCCACATCGCTGAACTCTTTCGTAAACAAATGTTCACTGACATAATTCTCTGTAATATCATCAATACGAATGGAACCATTAGCAACGGATTCGGAAATATCACATATGGTTCTCACTATTTCATCACGTCCACCATAATTAATTGCCAACTGCAAGGTTAGACCTGTATTATTCTTCGTTAATTGTTCTGCATCCTCAATAATGGATTGTAATTCTTGTGAAAGTCCGCCTATAAACCCGATAAATCGGATACGGACATTATGCTCATGCATATATTTCACGTTTTTATTTAAATATTCTTTTATCAAAGACATTAAAAGAGAAACTTCCTGTTCAGGCCGTTTCCAGTTCTCCGTAGAAAAACCGTATACGGTAAGCGCCTTAATGCCCAGTTCATCAGCAGCGATAACAATTTGCTTTAATACATCGGCACCCGCCTTATGTCCCATAGAACGTGGCATACCTCTACGTTTCGCCCAACGGCCGTTTCCGTCCATAATAATAGCAACATGTTTCGGTATAGCATTATTATCAATGTCAGATGTGGAAGGCTGATTACGGTTAAATATTTTCTTTAGCATAGTCTACCTCGATAGAACGTCCAAAGTCGGAAGCAATCATTGGTCTATACACTAATACATGTAAACACTCATCAACTTCGGTAATACGTGCTACATACAATCCTTCATTAGCGATTTCAAAATATCGGTTGAAGGATGCTCCAATCATCACCTTAAAAGGAATATGGGCAGCCTGCAAACGAGATTTTGCAAGCTGCCATGGCATTCCAATAAGAGTATTAGAACTGCACATTATACTTCTAATACATCCTTTTCTTTTACTGCTTTTAATTCATCAATCTGTTTGATTTTAGAATCCGTTAGTTTTTGAATCTGATCTAATCCGTCTTTAACATCATCTTCGGTAATCGTTTTAGCTTTTTCTTCCTTTTTCAAAGCATCATTTACATCACGACGAATATTGCGAATCGCGATTTTAGCATCTTCCGCTTTTTTATGAACCACCTTGACGATTTCTTTACGGCGTTCCTCTGTTAATTGTGGAATAGTCAAACGAATTTGAGCCCCGTCATTACCAGGATTCAAGCCGAGGTCAGATTGTAATATAGCTTTCTCAATAGCACCAATCATAGTTTTATCCCATGGAGCGATAACAATCATACGCGGTTCCGGTACGGAAATATTTGCAACTTGATTGATTGGAGTCTGACTGCCGTAATAATCGACCATAACTTTATCAAGTAAAGCTACACTAGCACGACCCGTACGAATCGATGCAAATTCATGCTTTAAAGCCTCAATGGACTTTGTCATGCGCTCTTCTTGCTGTTGTAGTAACTCTTTAATTTCCATCTGAATCATTCTCCTCGAACTATGGTCCCGATTTCTTCACCCTTAGCGGCTTTAGTAATATTACCAGGAATATCCATGCTAAATACGATAATAGGAATATTATTATCTTTACATAATGTAGTAGATGTAGCGTCCATAACTTTTAATTCTTTCGTAATAATATCGTTATATGTAAGCTCATCAAATTTTACGGCATTAGGATTTGTCTTAGGATCGGAATCATATACACCGTCAGCAAATTTTTTTGCCATCAAAATAGCATCCGCTTCAATTTCTGCGGCACGTAAAGCAGCCGTAGTATCAGTCGAAAAATATGGTTTACCAAGTCCCGCACCGAAGATGACAATGCGTTTTTTCTCTAAATGACGAATCGCACGTCGACGAATATACGGTTCGGCAATTTCCTGCATTTCGATAGCCGTTTGAACACGTGTATCAACCCCGGCCTGCTCTAATGCATCTTGTAATGCCAAAGAGTTCATCACTGTAGCAAGCATACCCATATAATCGGCAGTAGCTCGGTCCATCCCTTGATTGCTTCCCGCCAATCCTCTCCATAGATTACCGCCACCAACAACAATAGCGATTTCTAAATCGGTAGATTTTGCTAAACTGGCGATTTCTTGGGCAAATTTTTCTACCACATCCGGATTAATGCCGAAACCTTGATCTCCGGCTAATGCCTCTCCACTTAACTTCAAAACAACACGCTTAAAGTTTCTCTTTGCCATGTGTATACTCCTCTATTGCAAAATAAGAGAACACTGTACGGTGTTCTCTTATTAAATCTTACTTATTTACCAACAGATGCCATTACTTCAGCTACGAAGTCATCTTGACGTTTTTCAATGCCTTCGCCCAAACCGTAGCGCACAAAACGACGTACGTTGATGTTTTCACCGATTTTTGCAATATTTTCATTAATGATGTCTGTAACGGATTTGTCGCCATCTTTAATAAATGCTTGTTCTAATAGGCAATTTTCTTTATAGAATTTTTCAATACGACCGGCCACCATTTTTTCCAAAACAGCTTCAGGTTTTGGTTTGCGGCCTGCTTTTACGTCTTCTTCAGCTTCTACTTTAGCTTGTTCCAACAATACTTGTTTTTCATGTTCGATTACTTCTGCAGGAACTTCTTCACGGTTCAAGTATGTAGGATTAACAGCAGCGATTTGCATAGCGATATCGCGTGCCAAATTTTGGAAATCATCCGTTTTAGCAACGAAATCAGTTTCGCAGTTAACTTCTACTAATACACCGATACGACCGCCCGCATGAATGTAAGAAGAAACAACGCCTTCTGCGGCAATACGACCAGCTTTTTTAGCTGCCGCAGCCAAACCTTTCTCACGAAGAAGGTCAACCGCTTTATCAATATCACCATCGGTTTCAACCAATGCTTTTTTAGCATCCATCATACCTGCGCCAGTCATGTCGCGCAATTCTTTTACCAAAGCAGCAGTAATTGCCATTATTTTGTTACCTCCTAGTATTAATTAAGGTAAGGATATAGTCCTTACCCTAATTATATATGTTATAGATTTATCTTTCAAATGCCAATCCGACAACGATTAAGCTTTACCGTCACGAACCATTTCAGCGGAATCAGCTACCATGTTATCCAATGCTTCTTCGAAGGACTCGCCTTGACGACCTTCAAGAACAGCGTCAGCCATTTTACCAGCCAACAATTTTACAGCGCGAATAGCGTCATCATTTGCCGGAATTGGGAATTCAACTTCGTCCGGATCGCAGTTAGTGTCAACTGTTGCCACAACAGGGATACCCAATTTTTTAGCTTCTGCAATAGCGATTTTTTCTTTTTTAGGATCGACTACGAAAAGCGCACCTGGCATTTTAGGCATATCTTTGATGCCGCCAAGGTATTTTTCCAATTTATCCATTTCATGACGAAGACCGATAACTTCTTTCTTAGGCAATACTTCAAAAGTGCCGTCTTCAGCCATAGCTTCCAATTGTTTCAAACGTTTGATACGTGTTTCAATTGTTTTGAAATTAGTCAACATACCGCCCAACCAACGTTCATTTACGAAGAACATGTTAGCGCGGATAGCTTCTTCTTTAATAGCTTCTTGAGCTTGTTTTTTAGTACCTACGAATAGGATTACTTCACCTTGAGAAGCAACTTCACGTAAGAAACTGTAAGCTTCTTCTACTTTTTTAACTGTTTTAGACAAATCAATGATATAGATACCATTGCGTTCAGTGAAGATGAATTTCGCCATTTTAGGGTTCCATCTTCTAGTCTGATGACCAAAGTGTACACCAGCCTCTAATAATTGTTTCATTGATACTACTGCCATTGTGGCACCTCCTGTTAATTAACTTCCGCCGCTTCATCCTTCGGGTCACCCAAAATTAGGCACAGTACCGAAGTCCACTGACGTGCATATTTTTCATACTCACTAATTTTAACAAAAAAGTTTTTTAAAAGCAAGCAAAAGAGAGGTGAATTCTTTGGAATTCACCTCTCGAAATATTCTATCAATTTGTCCGAATCGCTTCGATCATCTGAGCCCGATTTGAAGCTCCGAATACTGCAGATCCCGCTACGAGTACCGTAGCACCGGCTCTTTTAATGGGGACACAGGTTATATCGTTGATACCACCATCTACTTCGATTACAGCCGAAGTATTATCAACCTCTTCAAGTAACAACTTTGCTTGCTTAACTTTTTTAATAGCGTTCGGTATAAAAGATTGTCCCCCGAACCCGGGGTTAACAGACATGATTAATATCATGTCAAGATCAGCCGCAATATCTTCAAGAACAGCAACCGGAGTACCCGGGTTCAATGCAATGCCGGCCTTCATACCGCATTGTTTGATATGCTGCACCAGACGATGTATATGAGGTACCGTTTCCTGATGAAATGTAAAGTACTCCACACCTATCTTGGCATACTCTTCAACATAATCTCCCGGATTTGTCACCATCAAATGAACATCGAAAGGCAGCTTCGTATACGGCCGGATAGCTTTCACAACAGGAGCGCCAAAAGTCAGGTTAGGCACAAAGTGTCCATCCATAACATCGATATGTAATAAATCCGCTCCAGCCATTTCAATGGATTTTAGCTCATCACTTAAGATAGCAAAATCAGCAGATAACATAGATGGTGCAACTTTAATCATCTTAAAACCTCTTTCTTTGATTCTCTATGTCTCTTCGTATGGACATATACGCATCATAGCGCCCCTTATGGATTAGTCCGGATGCTAACGCTTCTTTAATACCGCAAATCGGCTCGTGTTCATGATAACAAGGATTAAATTTGCAATCCTCTACATAATCAGCAAATTCAGGAAACAATGTAGTCAATCGTTCCAATGATACATCATTAAATTCGATAGCACTGAATCCAGGAGTATCCATGATGAAGGAATCCGTATTCAAACTAAATAATGATGCATGACGCGTCGTATGTCTGCCGCGCTTAATTTTATCGCTTACTTCACCTGTTTGAAACGTAAATTTCGAATCCACAGCGTTGAGAAGACTGCTTTTACCAACCCCTGAAGGGCCTGCAAAAGCAGTGACCTTATGTTCCAGCACATGTCGTAATTCATCAATCCCCGTCATAGCATAAGTGGACGTCATAATCACATCGTAGCCGATAGATCGATACAGATCCACCAGAGATATCGTAGATGCATCCATTAAATCGCATTTATTAACACATAATACGATAGGAATATCCGCATGTTCAATCATAACGAGCATCTTATTTAATAATAGCTCGTTAATATCTGGCTCATGTGCGGCCACGACCAGAACCACCTGATCGATATTGGCCACAGCGGGGCGAATCATCGAATTATGACGCTCGTGAATGGATTCTACGAATCCATCGTTGGAAATAGTAACTCGATCACCTACTAATAAACTGTAACGTCCTTTTTTCAGCCGTCCACGAACCTTGCATTCATGAACGGTTCCCTCTTCATCTTGCACATAGAAGTAACCGTTCATATTCTTGATAACAATGCCTGTAATCATACTGCCTCTTATAATGCCGTATCCTGAACTAATGCGCCATTGAGATATACTTCGATACGAACATTGCCGACACCTGATACTTTTTTAACTATGCGATCACCAGGCTTATTCGTATCATCGTAAATTACGGCAGAACCTTCATCATCTTTTACGATGATCTTCAGTTCCTGACTCTTTGATCCCGGTGGTACTGTTACGTCAACGGTTCCTGTTGTTTTATTGCCACTTTGTTTGGAATCGTCCTTCTTTTTGTCCTTATATTCGGTCGTAAGATTTAAGGACGAACCTTCATCTATCTCATCGCCTGCTTTGAGACTTTGTTCCGTTACCACAGATTTATCCTCTACGGAACCGGACACCTGATTTACAGCGATATTAACCGCACTTAATGCATCACGGGCCTCTTTTAAAGACATGCCTATTACATTAGGTACCTTAACTTTTTTTACTTTCGCCTTATTTACTACAAGATCGATTGTAGCCCCTTTAGACACCTTGGAATCACCGGATGGCGTTTGCGCAATGATGACACCGTCAGGCTTTCCGTCTACACTCTCTTGTGTAATCTTACCTACAACAAGACCTAAATCTTTTAGGCGCTGACGAGCTTGATCCACCGTCAGACCGGATAAATCCGGAACCGTAAGATCCCCTACGCCTTTTGAGACAACGAGATGAATTGTACGTTGTTCTTTAACCTTTTCACCGGCATTCGGCGTTTGAGAAATGACTTGTCCTGCGGGCACATCAGAATTTGTGACCTCACTGGTAGACACGCGTAGATGTTTATCTTCTAAAATATTTTTAGCGACGGATACCTGTTTGCCTACCACATTAGGCACATCTACAGTTGTATTACTCCAGAAATTACCATAAGTTAAAAATGCTCCTAAAAAGGCGATTAAGAAGATGACAGCCGCCACTAAAACAATGTATTTCTGCGGGATAGACGCAATTTTATTCAACATACACTTCTTTTTACTCTCAACTTTCTGACTACTCTCTCTATCGATATTGAAATCCTCCAGTGCGTCAGGGTCCACCGCAGGAATCATTTGTGTTGCAAAATCATATGGTTCATGACGTTGCGTTTTTCCCATTGTAAATCCTTGTGAAAGCCGTAAATCACTAATCATATCCGAGATTGACTCAAATCGATCAGCAGGATTTTTTGCCAGTGCTTTCATCACAACCGCCTCTAAAAGCGGCGGGATAGAAGGATTATATCTAGTCGGCGGAGTAACCTTTTCACGCACATGTTTTAAAGCTACCGCAATCGGTGTCTCTCCCTCAAATGGCACACGCCCCGTCAACATTTCGTAAAGCACAACACCTAACGAATAAATGTCCGTATTTCCATCAACAGGCTTACCGCTAGCTTGTTCAGGTGACAAGTAATGGGCGGATCCCAAAATGGAATTGGTATACATTACTGTATTTGTCGCATTCATAGCGCGCGCAATACCAAAGTCCGTTACTTTTACACGACCCGTACGAGTAATTATCACATTATGAGGTTTAATATCACAATGAACTATCCCCATCGCATGAGCGTGTTCGAGGCCTTCTGCAATAGCAATAGTGAATTTCACAGCTTCATCAATAGATAATCGACCATGACGCGTTATATATTCCTTTAACGTTTCTCCATCAACATATTCCATAATAATATAATGTAAATTCTGATCAAAACCTACATCATACATATTGACTATATTGGGGTGATTAAGTTTACCTGCCGCCTGTGCTTCACGTTTAAAACGTTTAACAAATTCATCATCATTAGCAAAATTTGCATGTAAAATTTTTATAGCTACAGGTCTTCCTAATAAAGTATCTTCTCCAAGGTACACATCCGCCATACCGCCTACACCAATTTTATCAACGATGCGGTATCGATTATCTAGAAGTATATCCTTTATATTCATAGCACTCATTATTTCTCCGTTTCTAGACTAGATTGTACCAACCACAATAGTTACATTATCTCCGGCACCGACATCATATACAGCCGTCATTAAAGATTCGATAGCTTGCATATTATCATTAATAGCATGTAAAGTGGATGCAATATCTTCATCCGTTACATATCCACTTAATCCATCGGTACACAACAAGATACGGTCACCGGTTTGTACCGTCTCAACACCACTGTCAACCTCAAGATTTTCATCGACACCGACGGCACGGGTCAATAAATTTCTTTGAGGATGTGTAAGCATTTCGTCTTTCGTAATGTCTCCGGAATCCAGTAATTCTTGTACCATAGAATGATCCGTAGTAATTTGTCTCAATACGCCGTCTCTAAAAATATAAAGGCGACTATCTCCAACACTGGCCCAATATAATTTATCTTCATCAATGGCGGTTACCACTGCGGTAGTTCCCATTCCAGCCAGACGTTCTTCGTGAGCTACGTGATCGACAATCCGTTGATTCGCATGAAGTACAGCATCACATAAGTCCTTCTGTTCAACATGCTCTATAGCGGATAAGTAGTCTCGTATTTCATCCACGGCATACGTGCTGGCAATTTCACCACCGCTATAGCCGCCCATACCATCAGTAACAGCACAAATAGGACCGTCTATAAAAAAGCGATCCTCATTACGCTGCCGTACAAGACCAATTTTACTTAAACCAACAAAATTATTCATAAGTCTCCTTTTCCCGACCGTGAGCAGCTTTCAACTGTCCACATGCGGCTTGGATTGCATCGCCCATCTCTTTACGTATAGTGACAGATATACCGTAAGATGCGACGATATCTTTAAATCTATTCATATTAATCATAGATGGTTTATATAAATCAATATGTTCATTGCCATTAACAGGAATCAAATTAACATGGCAATTAGGAAAATCCTTACAGATTTGTCCCAATACATGAGCCTCATCAAAGGAGGCGTTCACGGAATCAATCAAAATATATTCAAAGGTAATACGACGCTGTGTCGTATCATAATAATATTTTACCGCATCCAACACCTGAGTCAAATTATAATGAGCTCCTACAGGCATTATACTGCGTCGAATATCATCAGTTGTCGCATGCAATGACAATGCAAGTGTAATCGGTAAACCTTCATCAGCAAGTTTATATATATTAGGAACCCAGCCACAGGTAGAAATGGTCATCTTACGATAACTGATATTACAAATCGCAGGATCATGTAATAACTTAAGCGCATTCAATACATTATCATAATTTTGAAGCGGCTCGCCGGCCCCCATTACAACAACAGAATGAATCGGCTGCTTTATGATTTGTCCAAAGATAACAACTTGACCTACGATTTCCGCTACCGTTAAATCACGATATAAACCGCCCTGCGTAGAAGCACAGAACACACACCCCATCGCACAGCCCACTTGGGAAGAAACACATACGGAATATCCGTAGCGCTGCTCCATCAACACCGCTTCAACCCTACTGTGGTCATTCATTTCCAGTAAAATTTTACGGGTCTTGCCATCAGGTGCAATCGATTCTGTAATTAATGCAGGTATAGATATAACACAATTCTCCGTTAACCACTGGCGCAAATCTTTTGGAAACTGTGTCATTTCCTGAAAGTCAAAACCATACCTATGATATATATAATCAAGTAGCTGTTTCGCTCGAAATCTTTGTATATTATGGGTCTTGAAAATAATTTGTAACTCTTCTAAAGACTTACCCAATAATTCTATCATAAATACTCCATTTCTTTTGATTATGATAGGCGCTTCATACGAGCCATAAAAAATCCATCCATATCATCCCGAGGAGGATAGGTTGTAATCATACCATCCTTAGATGAAGGTAGTCCTTTCAGTTCTACAGGTTCAATAACAAAGTCTTTATGATGTTCTAGAAACTTCTCTAATACATCCTCGTTTTCACCGTGATTTAAAGTACAAGTTGAATATACGAGATAGCCCCCGACCTTCACCATTTTGGATGCGCACTCCAGAATTTCTAATTGTAACGTCGGCAGTTCAAATAGTAACTCTCTGGACTTACGCCAACGCATATCAAGTTTTTTTTGTAAAATACCTAATCCTGAACACGGTGCATCCACCAGGACACGGTCAAATTGATTAATCCATGAATCGGGCAAAGTCCGTCCGTCCTGTAATTTCATGGAAATAATGGAAACACCGAGCCGTTCAACATTGGACTGCATTAATTGTAATTTATGTTCATATATATCACAACTCATGATAGCTCCTGTATTTTCCATTAAGCTTGCCATATGCATTGACTTGCCACCGGGTGCAGCACAACAGTCCAGAATACGTTCACCCGGCTGAGGATTAACCACATGGGCTACAAGCATGGATGCTTTATCCATAAACGTGATATGCCCGGCCAAAATAGGGCGTGCTTTTTCTAGATGGCCTTGATGACCATCGATATAAATACATTCGGGAATATATTCATCCTGGTCAACAGTCCAGCCTAATGCGCGTAATTCCTGTAAACATTCGTCAACACTCACCTTAATCGTATTAATACGAGCCGTTAAACATGATTGTTCATTAAACCAGGAACAAAGATCTATAGTTTTGTCTTTTCCCATTTCGTTTAACCACAATTCCACAAGCCAGAGAGGTTGGTTATAGATAAATGATATTTCCTCAGCTTCAGATGTAGCCAATTCACCGATGGAGATACTATCCATGTCACGCAATACGGACCTCATGACGGCATTGACGAACCCTGATAAACCTCGCGTTAATTTTTTTGCTAATTTAACGGATTCATTCACCGCCGCGCTTTCAGGAACCTTATTCATATATAAAATTTGATAAATACCGAGGCGTAAAATCTCAACGACCATGGATGATAACTTTTTTATAGGCCTGTTAGCGAAATGAACAATAATGGCATCTAAATAATTTCTTCTGCGAATAACCCCATAAACGAGTTCAGTGAAGAAACGGCGATCTAAATCCTCTAAATGATAAGTTCGCAAATATTCCTGCAGTTTTATATTCGCATAAGCACCGTTGCGATTGATATCAGACAATGCTTTCACAGCCAATAAACGTATATTCGATTGTTGCTTATTCTTAACTAATGTCATGATTATTCCTACCAATCAATTGTTCAATTACGGTACGAACACGTTCGGAATCAACCTTTGTATTACAGCAAGGACCGTTGGGACGCTCATTTAATACACCGATTACAGGAATCGGGAATACATCAGCCATACCGCTTGCTAAATCGCGTTCGCACGCAATGGCCACAATCGCCTTTGGACGTGCCTCTTTTACTTTCAGACGCGCCAACGTCCCGCCGGTAACAACGATAAACTGGCATCCGTAGTCCCTTGCGATTTGTAATAAATCCCCCACCTGACATCGTCCGCACTGTTTACAATTATTTACATCATGAGTTACCTTATGTACACAGGAACTTTCCTGTAGACAATGTGGCGTTAATAAAAGAATCCGTTCCGGTTCAACAATATACATATCAAGTGTAACCAAATGATTAATCAGATCAATCATCGACTGACGCAACCGATCCTTTGTAACACCTCTCACTTTGCCGAGAGCCAATGATAAAGGAAACAGCCCATATATAAATCGGTTTGCTAGGCGCAAAATAACCGGATGTAATTTAACTATCCCCGTAGAAGCCACGATTAGTGAAACACATAAGAACCATATGATACAAATAATTAGAACCAGTATTACACAGATAATCAGAGGCGCCATAGAGTGTAATTGTAAAAGTCCTGGCCATAAAATATACATGAGGAAGCTCAAAAACCCGGTCAAAATGGCACAAGTCAAAGTGGATAACACAAGATATAAGGGAAATGTTTCGTATTGCTTAGATTTGGTTTCCAAAAACCATCCCGTCCTTTATTTGATGACCATTTACAAAATCATTTGCACTGATTCGCTTTTTATTCTCCGGTTGAACCTCGATAAGACGGACAAATCCGTGATCGCCGGTAGCGACAATCAAACCGTCCGCACGTGAAACGATAGTTCCCGGAGTACAATCGGATTGGAGCATCACAGATTTACCGTTTAGAACAATGGTATTATCATCAGCAGAAATCTGTTCAACAAGGTCAGCACGCCATATCTTTAACCGCTTACCACCTAAGAATGTATAGCAGCCTGGCGCCGGATTAAGGCCACGAATCAAATTAACAATGGATACGGACGATCGATTCCAATCAATAAAACCCATTTCCTTTGTAATTTTAGCTGTATGTGTTGCCTCTTCATCATTCTGAGGGACAGCATTAATTTCACCGTTAACCCAACGATGTAAAACAGGTACAATCGTATCTGCGCCAAGCTGTGCAATTCGGTCAAAGAGTTCACCCGTAGTTTCCCCGGGCAGAATATCCGTTTTAACAATGTCGATAATATCCCCTGTATCAAGGCCATCATCCATATGCATAATGGTAACACCGGTTTCTTTATCACCATTGAGAACTGCATAATGAATCGGTGCCGCCCCTCTATATTTCGGTAAGGCAGAGGCATGAATATTGATGCATCCATATTGGGGAAGTCGAATTAACCATGGTGGTAAGATCTTCCCATATGCGATGACAACAATTATATCCGGATTCAACTGTTCTAATTGAGCCTGAATCGTTTCATCCCGCAACGTAACAGGTTGATAAACAGGCAAATCATGAGCCAGTGCAGCCATTTTTACGGGCGGCATCTGTACCTGTTTACCTCGTCCCTTTTGTTTATCGGGCTGACAATACACGCCTACGACAGAAAAGTCAGACCGCACCAACGCTTCTAATGTGGGAACGGAAAAATCCGGTGTTCCCATAAATACAACACGTAGCGATTTTTTACTAGACAATTTCTTTCTCCTCCGGATGATCCGATATTAATCGTAAATTCGTCGCTTTTTCAATAAATAGATGTCCTTCTAAGTGATCGATTTCATGTTGAAAAATACGAGCCAAAAATCCTTCGGCTTTAATTGTGACCTTCTTATTATAAGGGTCAACCCCCTTCACGGTAATCTTTTCAAATCGCTCCACATCGCCAAAATAACCGGGAACACTTAGGCAACCTTCCGAACCAACCTGTGTGCCTTCAGCATGTGTAATCTCAGGATTGATTAAAGCGATAAGTCCGCTACCTACCTGATCATCAACGACGATAATGCGCTTCGATACGGCCACCTGTGGCGCTGCAAGTCCTACGCCTTGTGTTTCATACATAGTCTCCGCCATATCATCGATAAATGCTCTTAATTTTTTGTTTACATAGTCAACAGGTTCCGCCACTTGTTTCAATACCGGATGACCCGCCTTAATCACATCTAATACCGCCATAAATTCTCCTACACTACACAGGATCTACATCAATAAGTAATCCTTCTTGCGTAAAAATCCACGAGTGATATATATATTTCTTCATATCAGTCAAATCCATACCGCGAATCATAATCGCTAAACGGTACATATCACGTACCTTTTTAATACTTGCTTCATAAGGTCCGTTAATTGTTATATCCAGATTTCCCTTATGACATTCCAAATCATTTACTATGCGATTAGCAACAGATTCCAGCGTATTCATATCCTGATGACGTACGACCATATGAATCATTTCACGGAACGGTGGATAACCAAGGGCTTCACGATTCTGTATTTCTTCATGGTAAAAGCCAACATAATCATGAGTCTTACTCTTTATTATAGCATAGTTTAAAGGATTATATGTTTGTATCACGACATGACCAGTTTTATCGCCACGGCCAGCTCGTCCTGACGTTTGTGTCAATAAATCAAACGTTCGCTCCGATGCGGAATAAACAGGTATATTTAATACTGAATCCGCCGTCAAAATGCCAACGGCAGTCACACCTTTAAAATCGTGCCCTTTAGATACCATTTGAGTCCCCAATAGAATATCATATTTATGATTCCCGAAATCGTGAAGTATATCCTCCGCTACTTGCTTATGTTTCGTTACATCCTGATCCAGCCTTGCGATACGGGCATGTTGAAAGTGAGCTCTCAGTTCTTCCTCTACCTTTTGTGTACCGGATCCGAAAAACTTGATGCGCTTACTTTTACATTTTGGACAGACAACAGGAATCGGTTCATGATGTTCACAATAATGACAACGTAACTCCTCACCGGCCTGATGATATACCATAGCCACATCACAATGAGGGCACATAATCGTTTCCCCGCAATCACGACACATAACAAATGTGCTGTAACCGCGACGATTTAAAAGTATAATCATCTGATTATGCTCATCCAATGTACGTTGAATAAGATGCATCATGGCATCGGAAAATACAGAATAATTACCATGCAGCATTTCTTCTTTCATATCCACAATCGATACGGAAGGCATCGGTTGTTCAAAAATACGGTTCGGTAACTCCAATAACCGATATGTGCCGTTTTGTGCCTTGTAATAGGATACTACAGAAGGTGTTGCAGACCCGAGAATTACCGGACAGCCATGTGCCTCACCACGCCATAATGCAACATTTCTTGCATGATAACGCACCATATCTTCCTGCTTATAAGATGTATCATGCTCTTCATCGACAACAATGAGACCTATATCTTCGGCCGGTGCAAATATTGCGGACCGAGCGCCGATAATGATATGACTATCTTTACGACGTAATCGTTCCCAATTGTTATTACGCTGCTGCACCGTTAATTTACTATGGAAAACAACGACTTCATCCCCAAAGGTTTCCACAAAGCGACGAACAATCTGATCAGTTAAAATAATTTCCGGAACCAAAATGATAGCGGTTTTATCCTGACTGATACACCGTGCGGTAGCTCGCAAATAAATCTGTGTCTTACCGCTCCCCGTAACACCATGAAGTAAAAAGGGCTGATAAACATGATGATCCATGGCATATTGAATTGACTCATAAGCCTTCTGTTGCGCCTCTGATAAGGGTATTTTATATTCCTCCGTCAATAGCTCATCGAAAACCGTTTTGGTAGCTTTGAATCGGGATTCGACAACTATCCCATAAGCTTCGCTTACCTGCTTGATGACCATACGGGAATAACCTTTAGCCAATAATAAAGCCTTGGATGCACCCCCAACCTCAAGCAAATAGGAGGCCAGTTCACGTTGTTTTCTTTTACGTGCACTAAATTGATCAACAGAAAAATCAGGAGTGACTACAAGCCACTCCTCTTTCGGAGCTTCATAGGACTTTAATGTTTTATGAACCGTAAAAAGACGTAATGCATCACCATAGGAGCAAAGATAATATTCATTTAGTCGTCTTGCCGTATCCATCATTTCCGGTGTAAACCATGGCTCACTATCTAAAATCTGTACTATATTACGCAGTGTAAACTCGGGAGACTCCGTTAATTCGGTGTACCCGATAAGGATTCCTTCCTCTCTACTATTACCAAGAGGAACCAATACACGTGTACCGGGTAAAACAGTACCGAATTTTTCCGGCATTAAATAGCTTAACGGTTTATGTAGTTGTTTAGCCGGTCGATTAATAATAATCTGTGCAACACGCATAGGTTCACATCCTTACATTTACTATAAAAGGTCTCAGTAGAAGTTCTACCAAGACCTTTTTCATTATAAGCCAGCTTCTCGTTTTAAAATTTGAGCTTTATCTGTACGCTCCCAAGGGAGATCAACATCTGTTCTGCCAAAATGACCATACGCAGCCGTCTTACGATAATGAGGTTTCAATAAGTCGAGCATTTCGATGATACCCGCAGGTCGTAAATCAAAATGTTTCTTTATCAATTCCTGAATTTTTTCTTCTTCGATATGTGCCGTACCAAATGTATCAACTAAAATGGATACCGGATGAGCAACGCCGATAGCGTATGCCACCTGTACTTCGCATTTATCGGCCAAACCTGCAGCCACGACGTTCTTAGCTACATAACGGGCAGCATATGCAGCAGAGCGGTCAACCTTGGATGGATCTTTACCGGAAAAAGCACCGCCCCCATGACGCGCCATACCGCCATATGTATCAACGATGATTTTACGTCCTGTAAGACCGGCATCACCATGAGGTCCACCGATTACAAAGCGACCTGTAGGATTGATGAAAAATTTGGTATTTTCATCAACGAATTCCGCAGGTAACGCAGCGTCGATAACATAACGCTTAAGATCATTTTTAATTTGTTCCTGTGTTACTTCCGGACTATGTTGTGTGGATATAACAATTGTATCGATACGTTTCGGTTTATCGTCAACATATTCTACGGTTACCTGTGTCTTTCCGTCCGGGCGCAAATATGATAAGGTACCATCTTTACGAACTTCTGTAAGACGACGGGATAAACGATGTGCCAAAGATATCGGCATCGGCATAAATTCCGGCGTTTCATTAGATGCATAACCGAACATCATGCCTTGGTCACCGGCACCGATCTTATCCAATACTTCACCGCGACCGTCTTTAGATTCGAGCGCTTCATCAACGCCCATGGCGATATCAGAAGATTGTTCGTCAATAGATACCAGTACACCGCATGTATCACAGTCAAATCCGAATTTCGCACGAGTATAACCAATTTCACGAATAGTATCGCGTACGATGCGAGGAATGTCTACATAGACATTGGTAGAAATCTCACCTACCACATGAACAAGACCGGTCGTAACCAGAGTCTCGCAAGCTACACGAGCAGCAGGATCCTTTTCAATAATCGCATCCAAAACAGCATCGGAAATTTGGTCGGCTATTTTATCTGGATGGCCTTCAGTAACTGATTCAGAAGTAAAAAACATATGTTTTTCTGCCATTTTATCCTCCTAATATAAAAAAAGCCTCCCATGAACTCATGAGAGACCTCCCATCTAATGGCTCACACCATAGGAATTAGCACCTTTTCCCCTTGGAATGGTTGCTGTAGCTTCACAGGGCCTGTCCCTCCACTACTCTTGATGAGTTACAGAATCATTATAGTGTATTTATTAGTAGAAATCAAGACATTTTAACAGCTAAATCATGTTCCGCTTTATGTAAAGCACTTTCAAACTGGCGATACATATGATGCCGACCTAAAATCGTTAAGAAATCAGATTTATACATTTCGTGGCGTATATCATAATTGACATCACTCAGCAAAACCTCTATTCCTCTTTTCTGTAACTCTTCGATAATACCTCGCAAGATACGAAGGCCGGTTAAATCTACAAATGGAACTTGTCCAAATCGGATAATTAAGAATTTAGGGTCTTTATGTATGGAGTTAAGAGCCCTTTCAAAAGCGCTGATGGCGCCAAAAAACAAGGGGCCCTCCACGGTATATACCATAATTTCAGGATGAATGGTAACCTCGTGTTTAACTTGTTCCGACAGTTCCTCACAACTCATCTCATGAACATCAATGGTTCTCACCATTTTTCTCATAAATTGCAATACCGCCAATATAACACCCACATTAACAGCTACGACTAAATCCGTAAAGATCGTCAAAAAAAATGTTAATATCAATATAATGCGGTTCGCCTGCGGTGCCAATATAATCATTTTAATAAATCGAGGTACATCACTCATATTGTAAGCTACGACAAATAAAATCGCGGCCATCGATGCCAACGGGATATACACGGCATATGGTGCCAAGAACAATAGGATAGCCACTAATACGATGGCATGAACAATTCCGGCGATAGGTGATGTTCCACCTTGTCGAATATTGGTCGCCGTCCGTGCAATAGCCCCTGTCGACGCAATCACTCCAAATAAAGGGGCTACAATATTAGCTTCCCCTTGCCCGAATAATTCCGTATTAGATTCATGCTTCGTTCCGCTCATGCCATCGGCCACGACGGCAGATAACAGAGATTCAATCGCGCCTAACATGGCGATGGTAAAAGCAGGACCAATTAACGAGAATATCTTATCCAACGACAGATTAGGGATGGAAAATTCCGGTAGGCCTTGAGGAATACCGCCAAAAGCACTGCCTATAGTCTTTACTGTAGGGAATTGATAGTAACTCTGAATCACTGTAGCGACAATCATGGCCACTATTGGAGCAGGTATTTTATTGATATATGGAATCTTTGGCAATATCAGCAATAGAGCAAGACTAAGCAATGCAATACACAGAGTGGGAATATCCAAATATGGCAAAGATTGAACCATGAGCCATAACTTTTCGTGAAAATGCTCCATATACGGTAATGACGGAAAACCAAAAAAATAAGGCCATTGTCCAACCCAAATAGTCACTCCGATACCTGCTGTAAAGCCCATAATAACAGGGGTTGAAATAAAACGAATAACAGTACCCAATTTAGCCGTACTCATAAGAATCAGCATAATGCCGGCCATCATGGTGGCAATCTGTAAACCCTCAAAGCCATAGTTTACCACTATACTGCTAAGCAAGACAATAAATGCACCCGTAGGGCCTGCAATCTGTACTTGAGAACCCCCAAAAATAGACACGAATATACCGGCAATGATAGCGGTGTATATACCTGCCTGCGGTGTAACACCGCTGGCAATAGCAAAAGCCATCGCTAGCGGCAACGCCACAACACCAACCACCAAGCCGGCAATAATATTATTACTCCACTGTGATCTTGCTAATCCCCCTTGACGATATGCCCTTTGTATCGCAAACATTTAACTAACACTTTCCTTCTCTCTATAAACTCATATATACAAACATCTTAAAAAGTTATCTTGTACTTTTTAATTTCATTAGCTCAGCCACTTCCGTAAGAATACATTTGGCCAAGTCCGTTTTTTTCATGTTAGGAATTGCCCTCGGCTCTTTATCAGGATACAAAAAATACCCTTCATTTGTATCCACATTAAAGCCCGCATTACTCTTGCTTACATCATTGGCAACAAGCATATCCAGATGTTTTCTATATACCTTATCCTGTCCATATGCGACGACATTCTGTGTTTCTGCAGCAAACCCGACTAATAATTGATGTGTTTTATGCGCTCCTAAACCTTGCAATATATCCGGATTCTTGACAAGTTTCAACGTCATGGAATCCATTTTTTTTATTTTATGATCCGCTTTGTTAAGAACTCTAAAATCAGACACTGCAGCGGCCATGATGACCACATCGACATCTTTATATCGAGACTCAACGGCTTTCTGCATAGATACAGCCGAATCGACCGGTACATATTCCACCCCATGAGGCACATCGAGTGATGCAGGTGCGCTCACTAAAATAACACGAGCCCCCATTTTCTGTGCTTCCGCAGCAATAGCATAGCCCATTTTACCGCTGGAACGATTACCTATATAACGGACGGGATCGATATTTTCCTGCGTACCTCCGGCCGTAACTAGTATGGTTTTTCCTGAAAACTCTTCAGTAGCACAGAGTTTTGCTTCAAGCCACTCTACAATCTCCTCGGGTTCTGGTAGACGGCCGATCCCGGTCACACCGCATGCAAGCCAGCCGCTGGACGGTTCAAGGACATGATATCCAAGGGCTTTCAGCCCCTCTATATTCCGCTGTGTGATTTGGTTATTATACATTTCCGTATTCATCGCCGGACAAATATATTTTGGTGCTGTTGTAGCCAAAATAGTCGTAGTCAGCATATCATCGGCAATGCCCGCATAAATTTTAGCTATTACATTAGCGGTTGCCGGTACAACTATATAAGCATCAGCCCATGTAGCCAAAGCAATATGTTCTACATCCCAATTCTGAATTTGCTCAAACATATCCAAAGCCACAGGATTGCCGCTTATTTCACCAAAGGTTAACGGCGATGCGATATGAGTGGCATTTCGAGTCATAACAACCTTAACTTCGGCCCCTTTTTTGCGAAGGCGACTGACAACTTCTATAGCTTTATAGGCTGCAATTCCAGCAGATACGGCGACAACCACATGTTTTCCCTGCATAGTCTACTCCTTTTAAAAATTCCTTGTATCAACGATACAAGGAATTGATTCATTTTATTTAATGCCTTCTTTAGTGCGTTTATAAGTGACTTCACCTTCAGCAATTTCATAAAATGCTAAAGATACAGGCTTGTCGGTAGCATGTGTATGTTCAGCAAGGCAAGGACTGCCGTCAGTGAGCTCACGAGCTCGTTTTGCTGCCAATGTTACCAATGTATACTTGCTGTCTACTTGATTTTCTAATGCTTTCAATGGAGGTTTTACCATCATACTATCACTTCTCCTTAGACTCTTGATATTGCTTATAAATAAATTGAATTTGTTCTTTATTGCGACTGATCTTACAGGACTCGGCCCGCAAGATAGAAGCTACCTTCTCCGAAGCTTCCGCTAAATCATCATTGACAACAATATAATCATAACGATGCGCCAGCGCTAGTTCGGAACACGCTAGAGATAAACGCTTATCAATAACCTCTTTCGCATCGGTTCCTCGATTATGTAGCCGCTCGGATAACTCTGTTAAGGACGGAGGTACGATATAGATAAATACAGCATCGCTAAAGCGTTCCTTTACCTGCATCGCCCCCTGTATATCGATTTCCAACAGTACACTTTTACCCTCATCCAATAAATCCATTACATGCTGCTTAGGTGTCCCATAGTAATTATCATATACTTTAGCATACTCCAGAAAGGCATCTTCCGCCAAAAGAGATTCAAATTCATCCTTTGATCGGAAAAAGTAATTTACGCCTTCCTCCTCGCCGACTCGTGGCTTACGTGTCGTCATGGAAACAGAATAAACTAAATTCGGCATTTCTTTTCGAATATTAGAACAAATGGTTCCTTTACCTGCACCAGACGGCCCGGATATAACGATTAACAATCCTCTGTCTGACATATATACTCCTATGCTTCTACTGTATCTTCATCTACATCATATTGCACAATTCGATGTGCTACGGTTTCCGGCTGAATTGCAGATAATACAATCTGACCACTGTCCATAACTAATACAGCACGAGTTTTACGTCCATATGTAGCATCAATGAGTAAACCCTTGTCTCTGGCATCCTGTACCATACGCTTGATCGGCGCCGACTCGGGACTGATGATGGCCATAACCCGGTTTGCAGATACCATATTGCCAAAACCTATATTCAATAGTTGAATACTCATTCATGGACCTCCTATCACTCCACATTCTGTACTTGCTCTCTAATTTTTTCCAACTCACATTTTAAATGAACGACCCACTTCGTAACATTTGAATCAACTGTTTTGGAGCCGATAGTATTCACCTCTCGATTCATCTCCTGCAGGATGAAATCAAGCTTACGTTCTATAGGATTCTCATCTATAAGTGTGTTTTTTAATTGTACCACATGTGAGGTAAATCGGACAATCTCTTCAGTAATATCGGTCTTGTCTGCAAGAATTGCAATTTCCTGCAAAAATCTGTCCTCACTGATACTCGCTTCCAGCTCTATTAAATAGTCTTTAATCTTTGATATAATATGATTTCGATAATTCTCTACTGCAACCGATTTATTTTCATCGATACGTTGAATCGCTGATTTCAACGTAGAAATTCGACTTAACAAATCCTCTTGAATATGATGACCTTCCTCACTTCTCATCTGTAATAACTGTGCAACAGCCCGACTCGTCGCCTCCGTCACAACAGATATCATGACATCTTCCGCAACAGGTTCATCCTGTTGTTGAATCCATTCATTTGATACGGACATAACAGCCGATAAAGGCACCTCTTTAGTGGTTGTATAAAATCCCTGCTCCACCAACATCTCCTGAATTTGCTCGCGCAGCACACGATTGATGGTGAAAGTTTTTGTCCGTTCCCCCGCGTCTTGTATCGATACGGATATTTCTACCTTACCGCGAGCGACATGTTGTTGTATCTGCTCTCGAATAAGATTTTCAAAAGGATTGATTTGTTTTGGACTTCGTATAAATAAATCTAAATACCGTGCATTGACGGATTTGATTTCAACCGTGCAAGTAAGGTTGTCTGCAGTAGCAGTACCGCAGCCGAAACCTGTCATACTCTTCATGGACCATCCTCCTTACAGTTTCTCTTATTGTACCACGAAATATTCATTTTTGCTGCTCAAATACTAAGAAATCTCTTCGCTCTGTGGTATACTAAACTATATTTCTATACCATTCATTTATGAAAGGATAGCCATGAATTTAGATGGACTTACCATGTCCGTACTCGCCAAGGAACTGCACGAACGATTACAGACAGGACAAATACAAAAATTATACCAGATCGATAAAACCACCATATTATTCAAAATACGTGCACACAACGAAGATCAAAATCTGATCATTACCGTAGGCTCCAATCCGGCACTGTATCTAAGCCAACCGCTTCAGGACTTGCCAAAAGAACCGAGTTCCTTATGTATGTTTCTACGCAAACATATCGAAGGCGGTCGTATTGTAAAGGTTGAACAGATTAACGGCGACAGAATACTTTGTATCCAATCGGATAAATTGGAAATGGACGGGGCCATCACAACCACCTATATTTATGTGGAATTGATGGGTAAGTATTCCAACTGTATTTTTGTACAGGATAATATAATTCTGGAATCGCTCATCCATGTCTCGCCCCTCATGAATCGCGAGCGATCGATTGGGCCTAAATTAACATATGAACTACCGCCAAATGCCAATCGCGTCAATTTGATCGACTTCGATAAAACGGAAATACTGAATCTTCTTTCGTCCTTTGGTGCCGGTACTGTTCAGGAATCCATCCGATCTATCTTTAACGGCTTCGGCAAGCCGCTTTTAGATGAAGTACTGCACCGAGCGCAACTAGCAGGCGACACATCTATAGAATCCATATCAAATATGGAAATGAACAATTTAGCACAGGCACTCTACAGCCTTCGTATGGACTTAGTCTCAAGCTCGGGGCTCTATGTATTAGAGAATAGTAATCACAAAAAAGCTTACGCCTCACTGCCTTTGCATAACTATGAAATTATCAAAACCTACGAAACCCTTTCAGAGGCATTAGAAGAATCCATTCATTCCACAAAAGCGATTCACACTGCGGATAAGGAGCTTGAAAAAATTCTTACCGCAGCCATCAAGAAGGAAGAAACACGTCATCAAAAAATTCAAACTGAATTAGATGATACGGAAAAGATGGAAACGTATAAATTATACGGTGATATTTTGATGATCAACGCACATCTGCAGGTTCAATATCAACCATCCATAGAATTACCGAATCTTTTATCTGAAAGCAATGAAATAGTAGCCATTCCATTGAAACCTCAATTGACGGTCGTCGAGAATGCACAATGGTATTATAAATTATATACAAAACTTAAAAATCGTATGGTCAGCGGTGAGTACCAGCTCAATGCGAGCACAATGAAGTTGGAATATTTAAAATCCATCTTATACAGTATCTCCCTTGCCACTACCCGTGAAAGTCTCGAAGAAATTCGCAGAGAATGTATGGATACGGGGATTATCAAAAAATCCAAAAAGCCGCTATCCTATAAATTGGGGAAATCCAATTACATTCACCTCACAATAGATGAAGGCGAGATCTTCATCGGACGCAACAATCAACAAAACGAATATTTAACACATCGCTTTGCAAAACCTACTGATATCTGGTTCCATACGCAGGAAATTCAGGGCTCACATCTCATTCTAAGACTTAATGTGGAGCCGGATGATATGATTATATCCAAAGTAGCCCAATACGCGGCATACTTCAGCAAAGCTCGTGAAAGCAGTAAAGTGCCTGTTGACTACACCTATATAAAAAATATTAAAAAGCCACCTGGGTCACCTCTCGGATTTGTCATATTCAATACGCATCAAACCATGATTGTAGAACCTAAAAAACCTGAAAACTATATCGAGTAAAAAAAGGCTATATGCAGCACAAGCTACATATAGCCTTTATTAATATAATTTTTCTATTACTGATTTTCTTCCGTCCGTTCTTCCGTTTGCTTCAAACTTTCACGATTCTGACGTAAACTTTCCAATGTTTTTTCTAAGTTGTTTTCCACATATTTAAGAACATCGCCGGCATATTGAATCGAGCTGGCTTTCAATTCTTCAGAGGACTGATTTGCTGCATTGATGATTTGATTGGCCTGTTCCTGAGCCTGTTTAACCAATTCACTTTCAGCAGTCAATTTAGCGATATAATCCTTCGCCTGATCGATTAATGTTTCAGCCTGACGTTGGGCATCAGCCAACACCTTATCCTTCTCAGCTACGATACGACGTGATTCATCAAGCTCCAACGGTAAAGATTCTTGAATGGAGTCAATAATACGCATAATTTCATCTTCTTCTACCATGCGTTTAGTAGTCATGGGAATACGACTGCTGGATTCAATAAGAACCTCTAAATCTTCTAATAATTTTTCTGTTTTCATACAAATCACTCCTATTTATTATGTACCGTATTAAAGCGTTCTTCAAGTTTTAACTTTACATCATCCGGAACGAGACCATCCAGTTTTCCACCAAATTTAGCCAGTTCACGAATGCCTGTGGAGCTGACAAAAGAATATTTATTATTTGTCATAATAAAAACAGTCTCAATGTCATCATCCAAATATTTTGCAAACAAAGCGCGCTGAAACTCGTATTCAAAATCACTCAATGCACGTAAACCGCGAATAATTATGGTCGCATTTTTAGACTTTACATATTCATTGAGTAAACCACCTGTACAGTCAATTTCAACATTCGGAATATGTTGAACGGAATTTCGAATCATCTCGACCCGTTCCTCCATCGTGAACAAGGAGTTTTTGTTCGGGTTAGTGCTGACCGCGATAATCAGCTTGTCCACCAACCGACTGCCCCGCTCAAAAATATCAACATGTCCATTTGTAACTGGGTCAAAACTCCCCGGACATATACCTATACGCACAGGTCTAGCTCCTTTCAGCAGCATTTACAAAATAGGAAACCATCGTATAACCAAATTTTTGTACTTTGATACAGTCCCATGATTCAGGTAATGTAAACACTTCATCCTTATGATGTTCCAATAGTAAAACCCCTGAATGTTTTAGCAAATTGTTCACTACCACGAAATCAATAGTATCCTGTATAAATCCATGCTCATATGGTGGGTCAGAAAAAATATAGTCGAACTGTTGTCCTTCTATATAATTTTTCACTTGTGAAAGTTTTCTCGGGATAATCTGTAATCGATCATCGACACGACAATGCACGGCATTTTCTAAAATCAATTTCCCCGTTTTACAGTCAACGGCCACTGCCCGAGCAGCACCACGACTCAACGATTCGATTGCTACGGCACCGGTACCGGAAAAAAGGTCCAATACATCTGTACCGTAAATTCCCCTATTAGCCAAGACATTGAATACACTTTCACGAACTCGATCCAGTGTAGGTCTAGTATCCATTCCCTTTGGCGCTTTAATAGCATGCCCCTTCGCAGTTCCGCCAATAATTCGCATACAATCCTCACAAGATTATACTCATTAATTATAGTATATAAATAACCAAAATAAAAGTATCTTTTACTTATGATACTTCAATTTTACTATTTCTTCCCATCAATTCTTCTAATGCTGCAGCAGGTGTTATTTTCTGATGCAATACATCGTGTAAAGCCGCTGTAATTGGCATCTCTATATCATGTTCTTCAGCCATCTTATGAATGATATCCGTCGCAAAAAAACCTTCTACCACCATATTGGTATGCTGCATGATATCATCCATCGTCCTGCCATCAGCTAATTGTTGTCCCGCAGAACGATTACGACTGTGACCGCTCATGCAGGTAGCAATAAGATCACCCATGCCGGCAAGACCTGCATAGGTTTCTTTTTTCGCCCCTAAAGCAACACCGAAACGCGTCATTTCATGAAGGCCGCGCGTCAGAAGCATGGCTTTACAGTTATCCCCTAATGCCAAACCGTCCACAATTCCCGCCGCCAGTGCAATGATATTCTTTGTCGCACCGGCCAGTTCAACACCGATTAAATCCGTACTGGAATATATTCTAAAATTTTGACTATGCAAGGCATTTTGTAATTTGATGGCCACATCAAGATTTTTCGTACTCAATACGGCGGCAGCCGGTAGATTCCGGGCTACCTCCTCCGCATGGTTCGGACCTGTCAAAACAGCTAAGTTACATCCTACAGAACCTAATATCTCGGACATAACGGTAGTCAATAATTTTCCTGTAGTTCGTTCCACCCCTTTTGAACATAACACATAGGACTGTTCCTTATGCGCATAAGGTTGTATTGCCTCAAGGCTGGTTCGAACATGGACAGACGGAGTTACCATTAACACAATCTGAGCATCACGAATGCAGGACTTCAAATCCGAACTGAATTGTAAAGAATCGGGTAATTTAACCCCTGGTAAATATTCTTTATTCTCGCGGTCGATAGCTAATTGTTTTCCGAATTCAGGACGACGGCAATATATAGTTGTAGTGTTTCCCGCTAATGCGGATTTTATGGCTAATGCCGTTCCCCAACTACCGGAGCCGATAACAACTACGTTCATATCATTCATCCTTTTTTATACGTTCTACTTTCAACTCATTACCTGCCAATAGACGTTTAATATTATCTCGGTGACGTATCACTACAAAAAGTCCGGCTAAAGCACCAAATCCAACAAACCAATACGATTCACCTGTAAAATACATCAAAAATGGTACCAATACAGCGGCTATGATAGATCCTAAAGATACAAGTTTCGTCATATATACGATAACGGCCCAGACAAGCAGACAAATAACGGCCACTAGGGGAGATAATGCAATAAGCACGCCAAGCCCAGTTGCAACACCGCGACCGCCTTTAAAGCCCAAAAATAAAGACCAATTATGTCCTATCATGGCCAGGATACCACCCAGGATCATATACATAGGACCATAAAATGATAGTAATAAAACTCCGGCAGCCCCCTTTAAAGCATCACATAAAAATACCGGTAAAGCCGCTTTAAGGCCTATAACCCGATATGTATTGGTAGCACCGATATTTTTAGAACCGTATTGACGTACATCCGTATTAAAAAATATCTTGCCAATAATTAATCCACTGGGAACGGAGCCTATGAGATAGGCTAATATAGCATATACAATAATCATCGAATCAATCATTCTTCATCATCTCGTTTTTTTCCACGTAATATCAAGCGAATCGGTGTTCCTTCAAAGCCGAAGGACTCTCGCAATCGATTTTCTAGGAATCGCATATATGAGAAGTGAATCAACTCCGGTTCATTTACAAAAAGAATAAATGTAGGCGGTTTAACGCTGGCCTGTGTCATATAGTAAATTTTAGGAATACGACCATTTCGTGACGGCACAGGATTAACGGTTTGCGCATCTTGCAACAATTGATTTAATGTACCAGTCGATACACGACGATATTGTTGTTCGGAAACAAATTTCAACATATCCGCCAACCGATGAATGCGTTGCTTTGTCAAAGCAGATGCAAATAGTATCGGAGCAAATTGTAAAAAGCCAAGTTCGTCGTATATATCTTCGGTAAAACGCAATGTGGTTTTATCATCTTTTTCTACAAGATCCCACTTATTGACAACGATAACGACACCTTTACCGGCTTCATAAGCATAGCCGGCAATTTTTTTATCCTGCTCCGTCACTCCGTCCTGAGCATCGAGAACAAGCACGACAATATCAGAGCGGTCCACCGAACGTAATGAGCGAACAATACTGTACCGCTCAACAGCTTCCTCAATTTTAGCTTTCCGTCTCATACCGGCCGTATCAATAAGAACGAATTTCTGTCCATCATGAGTCCAATGGGTATCGATAGAATCCCGTGTAGTACCTGCCACATCGGATACGATCACCCGATCTTGACCAAGCAATGCATTCGTCAATGAGGATTTTCCCACATTCGGCCGGCCGATAACGGCAACATGAATCGTATCCTCATCATCTACATTCGTACCGATCGGAGGAAAGTGTTTTACCGTATCATCCAATAAATCACCGAGATTCATTAAATTCTTTGCAGAAATACCGATAGGGTCACCTAGGCCAAGATTATAAAATTCATAAATATTCGGTTCCTGATTTACGCTATCAATCTTATTAACTACAAGCACAACAGGTTTTCCGCTGGCTCTAAGAATGTTGGCAACCTCTTCATCAGCAGGAACAATGCCCTGTTTGCCATCCACGACGAAAAGAATAACATCCGCCTCTTCAATAGCGAGCTCTGCCTGTAAGCGCATCATCTTAGGAATTACATGACTATTTTCTGTTACAAATTCAATACCACCTGTATCAATCATCGTGAATTCACGATTTAACCATTCCGCGTCAAAGTAAATACGATCCCGTGTTACACCGGGAATATCTTCTACGATGGAAATACGTTTATTAACAATGGCATTAAAAAGTGTAGATTTTCCTACATTTGGACGACCTACGACGGCCACTAATGGTTTTGCCATAGTTTCACCTCATTATCAACTATAATACATTATAATATTTTATCATATTCCCCATACAGTACGCAAAAAGGCTAACCAAGGAAAACCTTGGTTAGCCTTCTATTAGACAATGAATTATTCAGCGTCTTCTGCAGTTTCTTTTGCTTCCATCAATTCAGTTAATGCCAAACCCAATTTCTTTTCATCTTTATTAAGAGAAATAATTTTAACTTCAACTTCTTGACCACGGTTCAAGTAATCTTCAACTTTCGCATTACGTTGTTTTGTAATTTGAGAGATATGAAGTAAACCTTGAATGTCGTCGTTAACTGCTACGAATGCACCGTAAGCAACCAAACGGACAACTTTACCTGTAATAACATCGCCTACATGCAATGTTTCTTCCGCCACGTCCCATGGGCTCTTAGTCAAAGCTTTCAAGGACAAGGATAATTTATTGCTTTCAGCATCAAAGGATTGTAATTTAACTTCGATTTCTTGACCAACGGAAAGAACATCTTCCACTTTTTTAATTTTTTGCCAAGAGATGTCGGAAATATGAAGTAAACCTTCAATACCTCCGATATCTACGAAAGCACCATAAGGCATAATTTTGCGAACAACACCTGTATAGTTTTCACCAACGGTGATATTTTTCAATGCTTCAGCTAATTTAGCTTGACGTTCTACTTCCAATACGGCACGACGGGAAAGAACCAAACGGTTTTTCTTTTCATCGATTTCAAGTACTTTAGCTTCGAATTCTGTGCCAACCAAGTTGTCCAAAGATTTTACAAAGTGAACATCACCTTGGGACAATGGAATGAAACCACGAAGGGATTTAACGGTTACTACCAAACCTGCTGGAATAGCATCAATACCTTTACATAGGATGGTTTCATCTTTTTCTTGTGCTTCGATAACGTATTGCCAATCTTCATCTTTAGCCAAGCGAGTCATGGAAAGATAAATAGGATTATCTTCTTTGATGTGATTCATGATAACTGCTTTAATTTCATCACCATTCTTTAACACATCTTTGGCAGATTCTGGTGCTGGATAAGAAATTTCAGTTCTATTCAAAATGGCTTCTGTTTTATAGCCAAAAGATACATATGCACGTTCATCTTCAACTTGAACAACTGTACCTTCTACAACATTCCCTTTCTTAAATTCTTCTTGACCTTCTGCTGCTAATAATTCTGCAAAATCTTTCATTGTCTCAATGACCTCCTTAATAATCCAGTCGGGAGTCGATGCTCCTGCTGTTACCCCTACCGTCTGTACTCGGTCAAACCATTCCAGTTGTAATTCAGTAGAGGTTTCAATGTGATAGGTTATACATCCAACGTCACGACATACCTCTGCCAATCGGTTTGTGTTACCGCTATTTTTACCGCCTATCACAATCATAAGATCAACACTACGAGCTAATTCAACGGCAGAGTTCTGTCGTTCTTGCGTTGCATTACAAATCGTTTTGAAAACCTTAAGATTCTTAGATTTTTTCTCTAATATGTCTATTATACTGTTAAATTTAAATTGTGAAAAGGTTGTTTGTACAACAACGCCCATTTTTTCCACAATTTGTAATTTTTCAGCGGATTCCTCATCTTCGATGATTATTCCTTTGTTATCTGCCCATAAATTAATACTTTTGACCTCAGGATGGTTCTTTTCACCTAAAATCACTAAAGTCATTCCATCTTCAATGACGGATTTCGCATCCTGTTGTGCTTTTTTTACATATGGACACGTAGCATCTACAACATTAAGACCTTTTTCTTCGGCTTCATCATAGACAGCCGGCCCCACACCGTGAGAGCGGATAATCATAGTCCCCTCTTCGATATCCGATACAGCCTGAACAGGACTGACACCTCTTCTTTCAAGGCGGCCCACAACTTGAGGGTTATGAATAATAGGGCCTAATGTATAACTCTTTCCACAATGATTAGCCGCATCATCCGCCATTTCAACAGCCCGTTTTACACCATAACAAAAGCCGTGATTTTCCGCCAAAATTATTTCCATAATATCTCCTGAATAGAATTACCGTGATATGAATCTATCATGCGTTGGATTTCACCTTTTACACGATCATTTACCTCTTGAATAGCCTCAGGTGTCGGTTTTGCTTTTTCTACAGAAATCTGTTCACCAATAATACAAGCTACCCTTCCCCGTTGCATATTATGCGATCCGATAATAGCTACGGGAACGATACCTATACCGGTGCGAAGAGCGATAGAAGCCGCACCGTCATGAAATCTGCCCAGTTTACCGCTTTTTTGTCGATTTCCTTCCGCAAAAATACCGAGGACCTTATTCGCTTTCAGTAATCCTAACGCATGTCGAATAGCAACCTTATCAATAGCGCCACGATTCAAAGGAAATGCACCAAGCCAGGTACAAAGGAATCTTGAAATCGGATTAACAAACAATTCCTGTTTGGCCATAAAATGCACGTGTCTTGGTAATGCATATCCGACTATGCACGGATCATTATTACTCATGTGATTCGGCACAACGATAACAGGTCCTTCCATAGGGAAATTATTGCGCCCATAAACTTTTAACCCGTATCCGACTTTATAGCGTAACCAAAAAGCAGTACGCCATAGCCAGGTGGAAAATCTATTCATGATTAATTATCTCCTGTACCAACTGCAATATACGATTCACCGTTTCATCAAATGTCATATCACTAGAGTCTATTACTACCGCATCGTCGACACACACTAATGGAGATTCCTCACGATTCTTATCCATCTCGTCCCGGCGCTCTACGTTCTTAGTTATCTCATCCAAAGATTGTTCGTTAGCTGTTCCCTGCACTTCAAGCCATCTGCGTTTCGCACGTGCTTTCACAGAAGCGGTTAGATATATTTTTAATTCCGCATCAGGTAAGACTACGGAACCGATATCGCGACCGTCAAGGATGACGCCCCCTTCATCCGCCAAAAGACGTTGACGTTCTACCAGATATTGACGTACCCCTTTATGGGAAGCTACTTCGGAAACGGCATTGTTTACTTGAGGCGTACGAATAAGGTCGGTCACCTCTTGGCCCCGTACAAACACCTTACAGGCATCATTGCCCGGTTCCATCGTTAACTCTAGAGTTGGAAGGATGGTCTCCACCGCCGCCTGATCAGTAGGATCTATACCGTCATGTAAAACAGCCCACGTAACGGAGCGATACATGGCGCCCGTATCTATATATAAATATCCCAGTTGCTTTGCCACAACTTTTGAAATACTACTTTTACCGGCCCCTGCAGGACCGTCAATGGCAACAGCAATTTTTTTCAAACTCATAATAACCTCTATTCCTCATCTCCATGAACAGCGTGCATAGCCGCGACATAGCCCGTAGAAAAGGCGGCCTGTAAATTATATCCGCCCGTGAAAGCATCGATATCAAGCACTTCACCGGCACCATATAACCCTTGAATCAATTTTGATTCCATCGTTTTAGGATTAAATTCTTTTAATGATAGTCCGCCGGCTGTAACAATAGCCTCCTCCACGGGACGAAGCCCTTTTACAGTCAATGTCATATGTTGTAACACATGACATAGCCGTTGACGTTCGTCCCTCGTAATTTGATTAACGGGCTTTGCAGGATCTAATTCTGCTAATCGTATAACGACAGGTATTAAATTTTGCGGCAACAAATCCTTCATCCCATTCGTTAATTGCTTCTTTGAATATAAATCAAAATCTTTTTGTACACGCTTATCCAATACATCCGGTGTCAAAGCGGGCTTTAAATTAATCTCTATAGAGATTTGAGGATCTTTTTTGCGTAATAATTTTCCCACCGTATGACTGAGCGATAAAATAGTGGGTCCCGTAATACCGAAATGTGTAAACATCATTTCTCCAAACTGCTTCGCCTGTATCTTATTTTTCGAAATAACCGATACCTCTACATTACGCAAGCTAAGGCCCATGATATCCTTAACCCATGTTTCATCAGTCACGATCGGTACCAAGGAAGGTCTGATATCTGTTACCGTATGCCCGATTTGTTCCGCCAGTATATAACCGTCTCCGGTAGAACCAGTCAACGGATAGGAAGCACCGCCTGTACATAAAATAGCCGCATCACATGCGTATCGTTCTTTATCGGTTCGCACACCAATAACACGGCCATCCTGAACCGTAATTTCTCTTACGGGCTCATTTAGTCGAACTTGAACATGATACTTTTTAAGAACTTTCATGAACGTATCACGTACGTCCAAAGCGGAATCCGACTCAGGAAAGACGCGACCGCCGCGTTCAACTTTTGTCTTAAGGCCCCAACTATGTAACAACTCCAATAAATCTTCATTACTGAAATGCTCATAAGCGCTGTATAAAAACTTACCGTTTCCCGGTGTATTCTTTATAAATTCAACCATATCAGCGTTATTAGTGATATTGCAACGGCCCTTACCGGTAATTCCCATTTTCTTACCGACCATATTCATTTTTTCTAACAGTATGACACGAGCGCCTTCACGACCGGCGATAACCGCCGCCATCAATCCTGCTGCACCGCCTCCAATAACAATGATCTGCTTCATTTCTTATCAGACCCCAACGCTTTTAAAGCTTTCACCTCGCGAGACGTCAACTCTCGCGAACCGCCTCTCTTTACACCGCCTAACGTAAGTCCCCCATAAGCGATGCGCTTTAAATTGTGAATACGATAGCCGAAATGCTCAAACATGCGTCGTACCTGACGGTTCTTTCCTTCGTGAATTGTAATCTCCACCTCATGAACCCCGTTATGATCATCAAAGCCCAGATCTATAATCGTAGCCGGTGCGGTCATACCGTCTTCAAGATTGACACCGTTCGCAATGATTTGTAAATCTTCATCGCGTACTCGACCTTTAATACGAACTTCATACGTTTTTTCTACACCTTTTGAAGGATGTGTCAAATTCTGCGCCAACTCTCCATCATTGGTAAGCAATAATAATCCTTCCGTATATAAATCGAGACGACCTACAGGATAAATACGTTTCGACTCATTTTTTATATAATCCAACACGGTTTCTCTACCCTGCGGATCCGATACGGATGTGATGACCCCCTTAGGCTTATTCAATAAATAATATACCGGTTTTTCTTGTGCCAATAATTGACCATCTACCTTGACACGATCCTTTTGCGGATCGATTTTTACGCCTAGCTCCGTCACTTTACGGCCATTAACCTGAACATGTCCTTCTGTGATCAACGCCTCCGCCTTACGTCGTGATGCAATACCACAACTGGCAATATATTTCTGTAATCGTTCCATATTACCCTTCTGTTTCCGATACTTCCTGATGCAGTGCATCTATCGATTCGACACCGGCACTGCGCAAAAACTCATCTGTCGTGCCATATAAAATTGGTCTCCCTACCGTATCCTTATGACCCAGCTCAGCAATGAGAGATCTGGTAAGCAACTGTTTGATGATTTTATCGCTATTAACCCCGCGGACTTCTTCAATTTCCGCCTTTGTAATAGGCTGCTTATAAGCGATAACAGCCAATGTTTCCATCGCCGCATTCGACAATTTATCTTCCCGCTTGCGGATATGTCCCACATACGGTGCTGATTCACTGACACTCACCAATTCTACACCGGCACCGGATACACGAACACGTATCCCCCGATCATTCAATTCCAATTCAGATTGTAATGATTTAATATAATCAGATATTTCCTGTTCTGAAAGCTCGAAAACATCCGCCAACATATCCTGGGATATCGGTTTCGCAGCAGAAAATAAAACAGCCTCTAAATGCTTTGTCGGTAACGACATAGTATCCCCTTTCTACAAATTTTGTCCTACGGTTGCTGTAAAGATAATATCTTCATCTTCACCTTCACTCCGCATTTCCATCACTTGCTGTTTAAGTAACTCCAGGACGGCCATGAATATTGTAACCATACCGCTCTTCGTCTCAATAGCTATGAGTAATTCTCTAAAATAAAGGCTTTCACCACGGCGAATACGGCTGGACAAAGACAAAATCATATCCTCTAAACTATACGTGTCCTTTTCCACTTTAACTTCATGTAAAGGCTCTTCGTCAGATATTTCCTTTGCACGTTTCAATGTTTGATAAAAGATTTGATACAACTGTGAAAGTTCAAAATTATAAACATTATCTAATCCCAGCACACTGGTTTCTTCGGGGCGGCTAAAACAGTCGGAAGATGTGGACGTGCGTTCCATAAGTAGAGCTGTGAAGTCTTTAATCTTTTTAAACTCCACTAACTTAGCCACCAGTTCATCCCGAGGATCTTCCGCCTCGTCCGGTTCCGGGTCTGCCTTAGGTAGCAGCATTCGTGATTTAATTTGCAATAATGTGGATGCCATAACGAGGAATTCACTGCTGTAATAAATATCAAAATGATTCCAATTATCCAGATATTCCAAGTATTGGCTCGTAATCTCGACGATAGGAATATCGGTGATATCTATTTTATGTTTTTCGATGAGATGCAACAGCAAATCAAGAGGGCCTTCAAAAACGTCCAGCTTGTAATTATAATCGCCCATAATCCCCAATCCTCAGAAATAATATATTTAACTATATAATTATAAAGCATTTATCATAGTACTTTCAAATAATTGTTTTTTTTGCATTCATCTGCTATCTTTATTAGAGTAGTTATTATATATTATTATTTTCTTGTAAGAGAGGCCGTATTATGTCATCCATGATAAAGCAAATAGGACGTAATCCTATTTTTCGCTTTGGTATTATAGGCATTTTGTTATATATTGTACTGTACATCATCTACGAACCGATTACATTAGGATTAGATGTAGAAGATATTACAATTTTAGCTGTGCCTACTATTGTAGGTACATTTTTATTTCAATATTTTATGGGCTGTACCGTGTTTCATCGCCCGTTTTTGGGATATGGATTAGTCGGTATTCTATGGGCATTGACCTTTCCGTTGCTATTCCACTGGTCCTACGTAAAGCCTCTATATTTTTATGAATTTGCCAATGATTTTCTCTTCGGTCTTCTCATCTTTATGGGGTTTTCAGGAATTCAATTTCTAATCACCCAGACTAATCGATTCCATAAAACGACATCATTTATCATGGCTATCATCACCATGATACTAAGTCTCATTCCGTTCCTACAAATCAGCTACTACATGACAACTTGGCATTGTTTGACTCCGGCCAGCCTCCTCGCAGTATATATGACTAATCCAGAGGAAGCCTTCGGATTTCTTAAAAATGCCGCCGGCATCCCAGGCCTAATAGCCGTCGGAATCGGTCTAATCCTTTGGACATATTTATTATATTGGTCCAATCTGGGCATGAAATATGTAGTAAATCTCAACACGACACGACCTATGCGATCCGCATTGCTCATCGCCTCGATAGCCGCATTTCTCGTATACGTGCCATTCTTTTTATTTCCCAAAACTTGTATCGTAGCCAATTGGATTTCAGCCGGTGATTATGTAAAACAAATGCAGCAATATAATGATAATCATCATCTTGTCTTTGATTCTTTCAATTTGGATTCAACCGATACGGCTGCTAAAGAAACACCGGGCACAATCATCCTCGTCATCGGTGAATCGAGCTCTCGAGATTATATGAAAATGTATAATCCCGCTTTTCCTTATGATGATACACCTTGGCAGGGCGCTATGTATGCGGATAACAAAGACTTTATCTTCTTTGATAATGCATATTCATCCTATGTACAGACCGTTCCGAGCCTGGAACGCGCCCTATCTGAGCGCAATCAATACGATGATCGACCATTCCTCGATTCCGCCAATATTTTAGACATTGCTAAAAAAGCGGGATACACTACATCCTGGTTCAGTAATCAAGGTGTATTCGGAGAATATGATACGGCGATCTCGTTAATGGCGAAAACAGCAGATACGACGAAATGGGCGCATGAATCCTATGCATTCTCGGATCGCTACGATGAAGCGTTATTGCCATTACTCAAGACCGTGGATCCTACCAAAAATAATTTTATCGTCATTCATATCATGGGCAGCCATATTTATTATAATGACCGTTATCCTCATGAATTCAGTAAATGGAAACAAGGTCCTTATCCTGACGGACAGGAAGCCTATGCGAACAGTCAACTCTATACGGATTGGCTATTACAGCAAATTTATACATATGGTAAGGAGAAACTGAATCTTCAGGCTATGGTATATTTTTCCGATCATGGTGAAAGTCTCGATAAATCTCACAATCCAGACACATTCGACTTTATCATGACGCATATACCATTCTGGATCTATTTATCTCCTCAATATCGCGCTACCTATCCACAAACGGTATCAGCGCTCAATAGTCATGAACATCAGTATTTCACAAATGATTTACTCTACGACACCTTGGTAGGGCTCATGCATGCACCAAGTCAAAGATATGATCCGCAGCGGGATTTCAGTAACAGCAAGTATCGTTTCAATTTGCATAACCTTACTACCCTGCTCGGAGATCAACCCCTAACAAACGACCCAGCAAATGCAGGCAAATGATTTTATATTAATTTTATATTAATTGCATATATATAAACAACAGCCTCCTAAGGTTGGCACTATTTACCGCAAAATCGTAAATAGCTATCAACCTTAGGAGGCTGTTTATCTGTAAATAATTTTAGATAAATCCAAATTATATTGAATAGTATATATGATTTTCAATACTTCTATATTACTTATATTTTTCTAATAAATCGAGAATATCATCTTCCGTATAAATCTCAATGTCATGATGCAATAAACGTTCCACAGTCACACCATGTCCATTTGTAAGGGTTCTCGTAAAAGTACCGTCGTAAATGCGTTTATATCCGCAGCTGGGACTTTTCGCTTTCATTAAGGCAACCTTGCAACTATTCTGTAATGCCATATCTAATACGAGCTGTGCTCCATTCAAAAATGCATCCGTTACATCGGTACCATCACAAGTACAAATATTGGAACCGCATCGTTCCGCCGGCTGTCTCGGCGTATCTAACCCGCCCAATACCTCCGGACAAACAGGAATTAAGTTAAATGAAGCTTCTAACTCTTTAAGGCAAGGAAGTGCATTATCCTTTCCATCATAGCGGCAAGGCACTCCGCAGAGACATTCACTGATCAATAGATTAATTTTTCTCTTCATAAATATCCCCTATAAGATAATTTTCATATAAAATAAAAAAGACTAACCTAAGTTAGTCTAATGGTGCCGAGGACCGGAATCGAACCGGTACGGTTGTTTCCAACCGACGGATTTTAAGTCCGTTGCGTCTGCCTGTTCCGCCACCCCGGCATGGATGACGTTTGTGGAGGCGGCACCCAGAATCGAACTGGGGAATAAAGGTTTTGCAGACCTCTGCCTTACCGCTTGGCTATGCCGCCATATAAAATTGGAGCGGGAAACGAGATTCGAACTCGCGACCCCCGCCTTGGCAAGGCGATGCTCTACCACTGAGCTATTCCCGCATGTACATGGTGCCTCAGGACAGAATCGAACTGTCGACACACGGATTTTCAGTCCGTTGCTCTACCGACTGAGCTACCGAGGCATGATGGCGACCCCGATCAGATTTGAACTGACGATCTTCGCCGTGACAGGGCGACATGTTAACCGCTACACCACGGGGCCTTATCCAAAGTACTTGATTAGTATATCGGTTATCACAATATTTGTCAACACTATAACAAAAGATTTTTCATAAAACGTTCTTCATTCCGCAAGGTCGTAGAATCCTTATGTCCGGGCTCAACTATCAGGTTTTTAGGCAATGATAAAAGGTAGCGTATACTCGCCAATAACTGTGATGCATTGCCATTATAATTGTCCGTATTTCCCACATTTTGCTTGAAGAGAGTGTCCCCCGTAAAAAGGTATTCACCTATTTCAAGGCAAACAGATCCGGCACTATGCCCCGGCGTATGATGCACAGTTATCGTAAAAGGATCTAAATTCAACTTACCGGGCAACAGATCTTCACAGTCGGTATACATCTTTTTTTTATATACACTGGGGCGTCTTCTAATGAGCTGTAGCAACTCCTGATCTTCCGGATGCAAATACGCAGGAATATGGTAATGCTCACAGATATCATCCAAAGCGGATACGTGATCACAATGGCCATGTGTTAATAATACGGCTAAAGGCTGTGAATCCCCTACCATATCGATTATATGATGACTATGAAAACCGGGATCGATGATTAGAGATTTTCCATCTTGAATCAATACATAACAGTTAGCCTTATATAACCCTAGCGGACGTTTTATAATCTGCATCGTTCCTCCTAAAGAATTTTATAGCGTTTAAGAGGTTCTTTCTTGATAAAATAACCTTCCCAGAATTGGGGGTGTAACATAACGAGAATAGTAAATAATTCCAGACGACCTAATAGCATATCAACAGATGCGATTAATTTAGCCGTATTCGGCATAACAGCAAACGAATCAGTCGGACCAAATCCGCCAAAGCCTAAGCCTACATTGCTTACGAATGCGGTAACAACCTGTAATGCATCATAAGTCGTCAATCCCGTACATGTCATTAAAAAGGCGGAGCCTACATAGATCAACAAATAAAGGAATATAAACTGTTGTGTCATCTGAATCGCTTTTTCCGGCATCGGCTTACCATTGATGCGCACAACCTGTACCATATCGGGATGAATTGATTTACGTAAATACAGAATACTGCTCTTAATAAGAGTGATAAGCCGAATAATCTTTATGCCCCCTGTAGTAGATCCGCTGCAGCCTCCAAAAAAAGTACAAATGAACAGCATCATTTGCGCTGCTGCCGGCCATAAATCATAATCGCTGACAGCAAATCCGCTCCCGGTCTGTAAAGACACCAGATTAAATGCCGAATCCCGAACGATCTGCAATGGATCAGTATAGCCAGAATGCCATGCTAACGATATTGCCGTAACTGCAATACCAATAAATAAAACGAGCCAATACATGCGGGTTTCAAAATCATGTAAAAGAACCCCTATTCCCCGTTGCAATGCCCCGTAATATATAGCAAAATTACCACCTGCAAGAATCATAAAGAATATAAACACAAAGCAAATGTAATTGTTCTGCTCATAAATAAATGCACCTGCCGTAGTCGGAGTAAATCCGCCCGTAGAAATGATGGAGAACGCATAATTTAATGCATCAAAAGGACTTAGTCCTCCCGCCCATAACATAAGGAAGCATAATACGGTAAACACCACATATAACTGCCATAATTTCAAAGCTATAGATTGTACACGAGGCATCACCACGCCTACCTTAGGTACAGATGCTTCGGCATTAAAGAAATGAGCTGCATCAGCACCTAAATTTTTTAGAAAGGAAAGAATTAAAACGATAATTCCCATCCCGCCGATCCAGTGCATTAAACCGCGCCAAAGAATAAACGTATCCGGCAGCTCATCAACATTATAAATTATAGTAGCGCCCGTAGCCGTGATACCGGATGTAGCTTCAAAAAGGGCATCAAAACCATTCGTAAGTATTCCACTGCCTAGAAAGGGAATGGCCCCTAAAATAATCGTTAGAATCCAAATGGAAGATACTACAAGAAAGCCGTCACGCAAACTGAAATTTTGACTGTCACGACCATAGCGAACAAGAACCGCCCCCAGTACTACGGAAAGACCGGTAGTAATTAGAAATGACCAGTATGCAGTTTCAAATGCTATGCCATATATAAAGGGAATTATCGTAAATACCCCGTAAATATAAAGTAGCTTGCCCACCAAAGACATGACGATTTGAATGCGCATAGACCCTCCAGACTACGTGAGATACTTAAGTAATTTACTTACCGATTCAGGTAAGGTAAACATAATGATATGATCACCATCAAGAATCCTCGTGTCACCGCGAGGAACAATGGCTTCATCACCGCGTAAGATAACACCGACCAAAGCTTTTCCGGGGAGGCGTATATCCTTTAACTGTTTGCCTGCCACCGGAGATTCATCGGTAATAGCGATTTCAATAGATTCCGCCTTACCTCCTTCAAAGGTGGAAATAGATACAACACCTTCTCCGCTGCGAACAAAGCGCAAAATTTGCCCTGCTGTCAAGAGGCGCGGAGAAAATACGACGTCAATACCGACCTGCTCCATAAGCATAATATACTCAGGGCGACCTACGCGAACAACAGTTTTAGGAATACCCATATGTTTTCCTACAAGGGCCACCAACAGATTCAGTTTATCATCATCCGTCAATGCGATGATAACATCACTATCCGCAATTTCTTCGGCTTCAAGCAGGTCAAAATCGGTACCATCACCATTGATGACCATCGCTCTATCGACTTGAGCCGCTAACTGTTCGCATCGTTCAAAATTTTTCTCAATAATCTTAACGGAAAAGCCGGCCTGTTCTAATAGTACAGTCAAATTTCGCCCCAATAAACCTGCGCCGATGATGACAGCGCGTTTGTAAAAAGCCGTATGATTATGAAACCATTGATTTTCTACCGTTTCAATCCCTTCTTTAAGGCCTAAAAAGAATACGCTGTCGCCGGGTTGCAGCTGGCTTTCACCATGGGGAATAATCATTTCCCCATATCTTAGAATACCTACGAGCAGAACCCCCTCAGGAAATTGAATATCCTTCAGTGCACGCCCCACTATCGGTACCTCATCATTCAGTTTGAATTCCATAAGACGCACAGCCCCCTGTCCGAATTCCTCCACGTCAATGGCAGACGGAGTTTCAAGAATTCGCAACAATTCCTGCGCTGTAACCATCTCAGGATTGATAAATAGATCTACGCCCAGCTTGAATTTCATATCGTCATCCATATGTTCAGCCAGATTATTATCCCGTACACGGGCAATAGTCGTAGGCACGCCCATGATTTTAGCCACTGCACAAGACAGCATATTTACTTCATCCGAATCCGTTACGGCAATAAACATGCCCACATCAGACATGTCGATTTCATTGAGCAGTTGTAAATCACTGCCATTCCCCTGGACTAAACTGACATCCAAAGTGCTTTCAAGATTGTTAATGCGTTCCGGTGATTTGTCGATTACATATACATCATGATCATCCTGAAGCAATCGTTGTGCTAATGAATAGCCGACCTTACCGGCCCCTACAATGACAATTTTCATCGCCTTTATTCCTTGTCTTGTGACTCATTACCTGCGAGAGATGAACGACCGATGTCTGTAAGTAAGGTCCAACCATCCTCTTGAATAATCTTCTTTTCCTTCATCAAATGGCCCAATGCCCGTTTGAAAGCCGCCTTGCTGATGTTAAATTTATCTTTGATTAACATCGAGGACGACTCATCACTATAAGGCATTTTACCTCCTCGGTTAAGGAGATATTCCATAATAATATCTCCATCCGATACGATGGCTTTTTCCTTTATAGGTCGCATTGATACATTGATACGTCCGTCGTCACGTTTGAATGTAATACGACCTTCAACCATCTCGCCCACCTTTAATTTTCTGGTCATTTCCGAGCGGTGCAAAAATGCAATCCATCGCTCCGGCGTAATAAAAAAGGCCCCATCGCTTGTCAAATTATAGATAGCCCCCTTTACCATCTGTCCCACAACGGCCTCCGTAGCCGCTTTAGAAGCGCGACGCATTTCGTCATCCACATCCATGGATACAGCCATGCGTCCGGATTTATCCGTATACAGACGGACCCAAACCTTTTCACCGATTTGTGGACGACCACGCATTTCAGCGTGAGGCATAAAAATTCCACGCTCTGTGCCGACCTCGACGAAACAGCCGAAATTCGTCGTATTAATCACCTCTACATAACCGATCTGACCAACCTTCATAGCCGGTAAACGCATCGATGCCGTTAAACGCCCTTTCGGATCCCGATATAGAAATACCTCTACTTCATCACCAATCGCAACAGGCATCGTTTGCTGATCCTTGTGCAATAGAATATCATCGTTGGTATTCCCCGTTTGTCCATCTAAAAAGGCACCCTGGTCACTAGTACGCAGTACTTTTAATGTGGCAATCGTATTTTCCAACAATTCCGTCGCCATTTTAAACTCCTTCAAACGGAACTCGCTGAGCATCATTCCACAGTTCTTCTAAACCATAGAACTCACGCAATTCGCTTCCGCCAAAAATATGACAAATAATATCGCCGAAATCCAACAGGATCCATTCACCCTCTCTGTATCCTTCCCGATGTCGGACGGTCATACCGAGTTCAGCCCCTTTATCTTCAATTTCATCGGCAATACTTTGGGACTGCTTGATATTATTTGCGCTGGTGATAAGAAAGTAATCTCCCAACATGGAAATTCCTTCCAAATCTAAAATCGTAATATCTTTTGCTTTCTTATCAAATCCGGCTTGTGCTAATTGCAATACAATTTCTTTAATATCTTTCTTTTCTTTCATTCTATCTCCTTATCGGTTCTCTTTTTTAGCGTTGTTATCATCACCGGGCTCTGTCGGCTTTGTAGTCGCCTTTTTTGAATCTTCAGAATCATCGGAACGCTTTGTAGTGGAGTTTGTCGGTGCCGATATGAACTGTGTCATTTCATTAGCCGGCAATGTTCCCATCATAATGCCAACCAATCGTTGTGCTTCTGTAGGGTTTATATTCCAATACGTTTTATCTTCAATAACTTCCTTTTCACCCGGCAGAATATAAAAATGAATCTGATCTTTATTCATGCGCCCCACATTGTACATTAACTTGATAGCATCCATCGTGGAGATATTGCTTTCATAATAATCCCACACACGCCAAATATGCCATGCATTAGTAAGGAAGAAAGAATTATGTTCGTTCTCAACCCATAATTTCAAAAACCGTTCCTGACGCTGTAATCGTGTAAATGTATCGTTCTTCGGATCGGAATAGCGCAAATATGCCAGAGCTTTATCACTGTTCAATGTCTGATAGCCGCGACGTAAATCGATATCCTGTACACCATTAGCATCAAAATGTTCCATATTCTGTTCCACATAGATTTGCTGATCGCCTAATACGTCATTAGTTTTTTTGAAAGCATCCTGATTCACCACGATGTAGTAAGGGATCGATATATGGAACATATCCTCTACAACTGCTTTTGTTAATTCAATACCGCCCTTTTCATACATAGTGTTCAGCATAACCGTTGCAGTCTGATCCCGATTATCAATCTTGCTGTTACTTGGTATACCTATAATATCCATCGTTTTCTGATCGATATTGATAGATAACAGAAATAAACTGTCACCTTGACTTGGATTATTTTCATCAGTACCGACTACGAGAACATAAACAGGCTTATCAAGGCGCTTCTGCTCCACAGATACTGTGGATACATCTTGTTTATCGGAGGTCTCCTCTACGGTGTTCTCGCTATAGCCCGTAATCGACCTATATACATATGACACACCGGTGTACAATCCCCATCCGATACCGCTGAGGACAGCTATAAGAATAATTCCTACAATAATAAGTCTTGTCCATTTAACCTTTGATTGTCGTTGACGTCTCCGTCTACGTCGGCGAGCTCGAGCTCGTTCACGTTCTTCCATTACTTATACTCCATTATTTACACGAACGTAATATATCATTGCGACCGAGGATGGTCAGCGGATAAATTGAAAGTTGTTGATCCAGGAGATACCTTAAGGTCGTATCATAGCCGAGCAAAACCGCTGTATCTAAATCCTCATCGGCCGCCTTGCGCAACATATCTACGCCGGGAAACTCCCGATTAGGCTCAATATAATCGGCTAAAAAGATGATTTTATCCAATTTGGACATCCCCACCTTACCCGTTGTATGAACGCGTATAGCTTCCAGCACATCGCGATTCGTAACAGCGAAGTCCCGCTCAGCTCGTATCATCCCTGCAAGGCCATGTAATAAAGCACCGTTTTGCAACATTTCATCATCCGCATCATAAGTACTGCCCCGAACAAGATGCTGCATAGCCTGCAAAGGCATTTCCTTAGCACAGTCATGTAACAATGCTGCCAAACGAGCCTCATCCCGATTTACTCCATACCGTTCAGCTAATCGTGTCGCCGCTTCAACCACACCTAAAGTATGTTTAAAACGTTTTTTTCCCATCAACCGACTAACCGCATCTTTAATTTCATCAAATGATAACATACTTCAATCCTTCTCATAAATATGATTATCTTCAATATAATCAACTACGCATTTAGGTAGCATATAGCGAACGGTCTTTCCCTCTCGCAGGCGCTCCCGCAAATATGTAGCGGACAATCTCATTTCAGGAACCTCCATAAGATGTACCTTGTCTCTTGCTATCGGTCCTAAAGCGTCTAAGGCGGCATCTATATCTGCAGATCCATCCGGCCTTGTAGCCCCGATAAAATGAACCTGCTCCAGTAGTTCATCGATATATTTCCACGTCGGTAATGCACAAATCGTATCTGTTCCGGCTATAAAATAAAATTCCACATCTGGCCCATACAGATTCTTGAAATAGTGTATCGTATCTACCGTATAGGACGGCCCGTCACGATGCATTTCCACATCGGATATTTCAAAGTTAGGGTTATCCATAACCGCAGCGGCTGTCATAGCATAGCGATGTCGACTGTCAATAACATCATGTTGCTTATGCGGTGGAATACGGGCAGGAACAAAGATAACCTTTTCCAGGCCGAAGCTTTCACATGCCACCTCGGCAATCATGAGGTGCCCCAAATGAATTGGATTAAAGGTCCCTCCGATAATACCTATCTTTCTTTTTTCTACCATAATAAGGTCACACCCTTTATGACAATGACACAAATAATGATAAATAAGAGCAATGCCTTACCATAGGACATCCATTCATATCGCCCCTTCGGGGTCTGAATATAACGATAATATGCCCTTATCAGATAGTATAGCTGTTTCACGACCGTACTTGACCTTCTCCAAACACAAAATACTTATAGGAGGTGAGAGCCTGTAATCCCATCGGTCCACGAGCATGTAATTTCTGTGTGCTGATGCCGATTTCCGCACCGAAGCCGAACTCAAAGCCGTCCGTAAAACGCGTGGACGCATTATGATATACGGTAGAGCAGTCCACGAGATTCATAAATACGGTAGCACGCATCGGCTCGTCGGTAATAATCGCTTCAGAGTGATGCGTCGTATACTGATTGATGTGATCTATGGCTTCAGCTAAAGAATCGACTATGCGCACATTTAAATCTAAATCGTTATATTCCGTACTGAACGATATATCTTCAAGAGGAATCGTGTTATTCATATATTTTGCCACATCTTGGTCACCATGGATGCGCACCTTATAGGATTCAAGTGCATCCTGTAAGCGAGGCAAGAATTCATCAGCCACCGCTTTATGTACCAGCAGGGTTTCCATGGCATTACAGACGGATGGACGTTGTACCTTGGCATTAACAGCAATTTGTACAGCCATGTCGAGATCGGCATATTCATCAACAAAGGTGTGACATATACCGCTACCCGTTTCAATAACAGGAATCTTACTTTCATTGACAACGCGACGAATAAGTCCGGCACCACCACGAGGAATGATAACATCGATATATTGTCTTTGCTCCAATAAAGTGCCCACCATATCGCGATCAAGGACTTCAACCAGTTGCACCGCATCCGGTGTAATTCCTTGAGTTTCCAATGTATTTCTCATAAGGTTTACGATAACCTGATTCGTATTAAATGCTTCTTTACCGCCCCGTAAGATGGTCGCATTCGAAGTCTTTAAGCAGAGTACACCGGCATCAACAGTCACATTGGGACGCGCTTCAAATATAATACCGATAACACCAAATGGAACAGCACGTTTTTCAATGCGTAAACCGTTAGGCCTCGTAATCGTTTCCAGTAGTGTCCCTACAGGGCTTTTCAGTTCAGCTACCTGGCGGATACCTAATGCCATCTGAGCTATTCTCTCCGGCGTCAATGTTAATCGATCCATCATCGTTTGCGGCACATCGTAATGAACGGCTTGGTCAAGATCCCTGGCATTAGCCGCCATGACCTCATCGATATGAGCTTCCAGAGAATCGGCAATGGCTAATAACGCGCGATCCAAAGAATCCTGATCAATTTGAGCCAGTTCATAAGAAGCTTCTTTAGCACGTTGTCCCATATCGACACATAGTTCTTCATATTGATTCATAGCAAAGCTCCTAATGTAATAAGACTAAATTGTTTCTATGTACAGCTTCATCATAGGTCGTATTTATGCCTAAGATATTTGCAATATCATTAGAATTATGACCTTTAATAGCCTTCATATCCGCTGTACCGTAATTCGTGAGACCGCGCCCGATTTCCTTTTCTCGATAATAAATAGAAATCGTGTCCCCCGGTTCAAATTCCCCCTCTACGGATATGATTCCGGCCGGCAATATGCTGGCGCCTTGATCAAGTATAGCGCGAGCACAACCGTCATCAACAACAATAGCCCCTTTTAATCGTTTTCCAAAAGCAAGCCAATGATGTTTACCGGATAAACTGCTGTCACGTGCCTCAAAAAGAGTCCCGATCTGTTCACCTTTGCAGACACGACGTATAGAATCTTCTACCTCACCGGAAGTGATTACCATAGGAACTCCGGAATTCGTCGCCATATGAGCCGCCTTAATCTTTGTATACATGCCGCCCGTTCCCATATCAGATCCGGCACCGCCGGCAATAGCAAAGGTGTCATATGTAATTTCCGATACGGTTTCAATCAATGTAGCATCCGGATGTATTGTCGGATTTTCCGTATAAAGGCCTTCTATATCCGACAAAATAATAAGTAAGTCAGCATCGACAATACCGGCTACCGTAGCCGATAAGGTATCGTTATCACCTATTTTATATTCCTCAATGGCGACCACATCATTTTCATTAATAATAGGAATGACATTGAGTTGTAGCAAAGTATGCAGTGTATTGCGTAAATTCAGGTAACTGTGACGACCTGTGCTATCCTCTTTCGTCAGCAAAATTTGCGCTACCGTACGTCCATATTCACGAAACATGCGCTCGTACATATGAATCAGAACGCCCTGACCCACTGCGGCCGCCGCCTGTTTTAATACGAGATCACGCGGTTTTTCTTTAAATCCTAGAGGTGCCAACCCCGCACCGGTAGCACCGGAGGATACGAGAATAACTTCCTTCCCCTGATTAGCCAAGTCAGACAATTGACGTACCAACTTTTCAATACGCTCTAAATTTAAATGTCCATTGGCATAGCAAAGAGTACTACTGCCTACCTTTACTACAATTCGCTTTGCCTTTACGATAGCGCTACGCATAGGATGAGTCCTCCACTGATGAAAGCAACCACATGAAATCTACAGGCGTCATGGTTATTAAAATACGTTCAAGATAAAATGCATCTTACTTCGGTAAAATAATCTTCGGTTCCCTTTTCGCCTTATATAAAACGCCGTTGAATCCGATGACTTGTACAAGTTCTGCGCCCAACATATCCGCTAACTCTTGGAAAATCGTCTTCTCCTCAGGGCTGTTGTTATGTAGCTTGACTTTGATGAGTTCTCGTGCCATCAATGCCGCACGTGCATTGTCAATCACACTATCTTCCAAACCGTTTTTACCGATTTGTACGACCGGTGTCATTGTCGCCGCCAAAGAACGTAAATACCGTTTTTGTTTTCCTGTCATCATTACTCCTACTCTCGGAATGTAAAGCGTTGATCGCCGATAACAACTTCGTCACCGTCTTTACAACCTTTTTCCTTCAATTTAGCATCTAATTCCATAAAACGCCAAATGCGTTGAAATCTGCGAAGCGATTGATCGTCACTCAGATTTGTCATAGCTACCAATCGTTCAATTCGTTTACCGGTTATATAGAAAGCTGCATCATCACCGCGAGTAATTACAAATTCCACATCTGGTTTCGCCTCATACATCACCGTATCGTCAGTAGCCTCAGGTTCCGGTGCATAATTTTCCACGTAATAGTATGCCCGCTCCATAAGTTCAACTAAACCGTCACCGCTGAGAGCATTGATGAGGAACACCTCATATCCCTTATCTTCAAAATATTTCTTCGTATCAGAAATCGTAGTGTCATCAAAGACCAGGTCGATTTTATTCAATGCAACGATTTGCTTCTTATTCGCCAATTTCTCAGAATATTTACGCAACTCCTCATTAATAGCATCAAAATCAGCCTTTGGATCACGCCCCTCGATACCGGATACATCCAATACATGAATCAAAATATTGGTACGTTCGATATGGCGCAGAAAATTATGACCTAGCCCCACACCTTCACTGGCCCCCTCTATGAGTCCCGGAATATCGGCCAATACAAAGCTACGTTCACCGGAAAGTGTCACTACACCGAGAACCGGTGTTAATGTGGTAAAATGATAGGCCGCCACCTCCGGCTGTGCTTTAGATACCTTTCGGAGAATACTGGATTTACCCACGCTCGGATACCCCAGTAAGCCCACATCAGCAAGAACCTTCAATTCCAATTGCAACCAGAATTCTTCACCGGGCTCGCCCTTTTCCGCAAATGTCGGTGCGCGATTGGAACTGGTCTGGAATCGTGCATTACCGCGACCTCCACGACCACCCTTAGCAATGATGTACATATCCCCATCATTGATGAGATCACAAAAAATTCGTCCCGACTCTTCTTCTTTTATCACTGTACCTAAAGGTACGGGAATGATAAGCGGTTCCGCCCCGCGACCGTGTTTATTGGAGCTTTCACCATTGCCGCCCGCAGGGGCTTTAAATTGCCGCTTATATCGGAAATCGACGAGAGTATTAATATTTTTATCGGCTTTAAAGATGACATCTGCCCCTTTACCGCCGTCACCGCCGCTGGGTCCACCATTAGGAACGTATTTTTCACGACGGAAACTGGACATGCCGTCACCGCCGTCACCGGCTTTCACAAATACACGAGCTCGATCTATAAACATATGTTGACTCCTATGAACTATTATTGTAACAGTTCCACTGCTTTTTGAATTTGAATATCTTCTAATGTGCTCGTTGGAGATACCCCCTTCGGTAAATCCAACTCTACATCAGGACTAATGCCGATACCGTCAATAACACGATCATTCGGCGTATGATACTTGGCTATAGTCACCTTGATACCTTCATTATCAAAGCTTGGGTATACGGACTGTACCGTTCCTTTACCATATGTGTTAGTCCCCAAAATCGTTCCCAACTTACGATCCTGAATAGCACCCGCAATGATTTCAGATGCACTGGCGGATCCCTTATTGACTAAAACAACTAATGGAATTGTCGTTTCAGAACCGTCTGATTTATAAGTAGCCAATTTACCGGAACGATCTTGAACAGTTACGAGTGTTCCCGGAGGCATAATATAATTGGACAACTTTTCTGCTGTAGAAAGTAATCCGCCCGGATTATCCCGTAAATCAAGAACTAATGCTTTCATGCCTTGAGACTGCAATTCCTTATATTGAGTTTCGAAATCGTCAGCCGTATATTCTGCAAATTGGCTTACTCGAATGTAGCCGATTGTAGGTGTAAGCATTTTACTTTTTACAGTAGGTAAAACAATAGACTCTCGAGTGATATCAAAATGGAGCCTTTCCCCATTTCGTTCCACATCAAGTGCTACTACTGTTCCGGGTTCCCCTCTGATAAGTCCGGAGGCCTGATCAATAGGAACATCTTTGGTAGATTGACCATCAATGGTTAAAATATGATCACCAGTTTTAACTCCGGCTTTAGCGGCCGGTTGATCCTCCATGACGCTGACTGCATATAACCCTTGTTCGTCAATACCTAAAACCATACCGACACCGGCATATGTAGCGGAAGTCTGTTGTTTTATATTACTATATTCATCCGCATTTAAATATACGCTGTGAGGATCTCCTAAAGAATCCACCAGCCCCTTTAGCATTCCGTCATACAATGTAGACTTATCCATAGGCGTCATAAAGACTTGACTGGCTGCATAATAAGCAACAAATAATCGCGGCAACCCGAAAAAAGAACCTGATAGGTACCAGAAGGTAAGCCACATGATGACGATACCGGCCCCTATATATCTCAATAAGGACCAAAGTACCGTCCGTGTATCAAATTTCATCTTATAAATATCCCATTGGATCCACAGGATCCCCGCTTATACGAACTTCAAAATGCACGTGTGGGCCGGTACTGTTACCGGTACTACCTGCATAGGCAATAACTTGCCCTTTTCCAACATCCTGTCCTTCAGAAACGGCTAAATCAGAATTATGACCGTATAAGGTCGACATACCATTACCATGATCGATAACTACGGCATAACCATAACCGCCCATCCAACCGGACCAAACAACAGTACCGCCATCAGCCGCATGAACAGGAGTACCTTCATCAACACCGATATCGATACCGGAATGATAAATCGTGGTTCCCCAGATCGGATGTGTACGATAGCCATAAGGCGAAGTAATCTCACCACTTACAGGCCAACCTAATTGTCCTGTCCCTTGCACCCAAGTATATCCTGATGATGAAGCCTGCTGTGCCGCGGCAGCTCGGGCTGCCGCCCGTTCCGCCTGGCGCTGTTTCAAGAGTGCTGTAATCTGCGCTGAGGATGCATTTAACTCTTCAATCGCCTTCATAGCTGTCGCCTGATCAGTCTTAGCCTTCTCTAATACGACGGCTCGTTCTTGCTTTTTCTGTTCAATTTCAGCTTGTTTCGCGACAGCTGCCTTTTCTAATTCTACAAGTTTTGCCCTGGATTGTTCCAACGCCTGCTTACGAGCTTCAATTTCAGCGCGTTCCTTTTTGATTTCATTGATGAGATTTATATCGGAATCAATGATGCGTTTTAAAATTTCCAAACGATTCGCAAAGTCATTAAAATCCTTTGAGCCGATAACCACATCAATATAACTGAGACGACCGTTGATATAAATATCTCTTACCCGTTTATAGAAAACGGCCTCACGACCCTTTAATCGTTTTTGAGCTTCCGCCAACAGCTTTTCATTGACAGTAATATCATTTTCAACGGCAACTCGTTGCTGTTGAATTGTTTCCAAATCATGTTGTGCCTGCCGCAACTGTACTTCAATTTGTCGCAATTGTTCAGATACGCTGACAATAACACTTTCCGCATCTGTCTTAATCGCATTCTGTTGATTTACCTGTTGCTGAATGGCATCTAGCTGATTTGTTAAATCCTCATCTTCCGCCGCTATGTATAGAGGTGTTCCCAATACGACTATACCTGTTAAAAGCGTCGCTACAAGACGTGACTTAAACATGTAATATTTCATAAACTATTACACCTTCATATATTGTTTTAAAGAAATAGTACTGCCGATAGCACCGACTACGATGCCGCCACCTAAAATATATAGTGCTACATCATAAAAAAATGGGAACATCGGTACTAATGGAAAGAATGCCAATGATTCGAATACTTCCATCGAAATGAAATGATAAAACTCACCTACGCAAAGAACGGCGATGATGGCCCCTATAAAGCCCAACAGCATGCCCTCAATCAAAAACGGCCAACGAATAAAACCATTCGTAGCCCCTACGTATTTCATGATGGCGATTTCTTTACGACGTGCAAATACGGTAAGGCGAATTGTATTGGAAATGATGAACAATGTAGCAGCCGCCAGGAAAGCAATCAATACGATGCCACTGATTCTGATAACTTGAGTGATGCGGAATAACTCCTCCACAATATCTTGTCCGTAATGCGTACTTTCAACCCCTTGGAAGGTTGTCACCAGTTTAGCGGTCGTCTTTACATCATTCGGGTTATCAAAGGTCAATACATACGAATTAGGTAACGGGTTTACCCCACCTAAAGCATTTACCAGCTGTTGCTGGTCCCCCAGACGTTCCTTAAATTCCTTCATGGCCTGTTCTTTATTTACAAATTCCAAATGTTTCAAATTCGGAATCGCCTTTATCTGTTTTCCCACAGCCATAATCTGATCAGTTGTCAGACCGTCCTTAAGATATACACTTAGCTGCACCTGATTTTCCAAGCTGGATGCCATATTGTTCAAGTTAATAACACCACAAAGGAAAACACCGAGCATGAATAAGGACAATGCCACCGTCGAGATAGATGCCAACGTCATTAATCCATTGCGCTTCATCGACTTGAGGGCTTCTTTGAAAAAATATTTTAATGTTCTAGGCTTCATTAACTTCTGCACCTCTCATATTATCACTCTGTACACGACCATCTTTAAGACGGATAACACGCTTATTTAAGTACGAAACAATATCCATATTATGAGTAACCATAATAACAGTAGTGCCGAAATTATTGATATGTTTAAATAAATCTACAATATCCCGACTTGTTGTAGGGTCTAAATTTCCTGTCGGTTCATCAGCAATAAGAACGGTCGGACGATTGACAATAGCTCGAGCGATTGCAACGCGTTGCTGTTCCCCGCCGGATAAATCCTCCGGCATATCATTCGCCTTATCAGTCAAACCCACCAGTTCAAGAACATGACTCACTTTTTCTCTGATCACCTTTGGTTTTTCCTCGATTACTTCGAGAGCGAAGGCGATATTTTCAGATACCGTCTTATTAGGTAAAAGACGGAAGTCCTGGAATACTACGCCCAGTTTTCTACGCAACTTCGGAATTTTACTGCGTTTCATGCGCGTAACATCAAACTCATCTACAAGAACACTACCCGAATCCGGTACGACTTCATGAGTTAATAATTTAAATAATGTCGATTTCCCTGCACCGCTGTGACCGCAAATAAGCACAAATTCGCCGTCATTAATCGTCAAACAAACGTCATCTAATGCAGTGGAACCATTATCATAAACTTTACTAACATTCTTAAATTCAATCATGGGGGTCCCCTTTTATTACTTACGAGCGATTACACGTTTTGCTGCTGCCACAATATCATCTGCGGACAAACCGTATTTTACCATCAATTCTTTTGGTGTCCCGCTCTCCCCAAACGTATCTTGAACACCGACGAATTCCATAGGTACCGGATTATTAGCCACTACAACTTCCGCCACGGCAGAACCGAGGCCACCGATGATATTATGCTCTTCCGCAGTCACGATAGCACCTGTTTCAGCGGCTGCTTTTACAATAGCATCAGCATCGATAGGTTTAATAGATGCCATATTGATAACACGAGCCGATACATTGGACTGACCTAATATTTTAACCGCCTCAAGTGCAGGTCCGACTAAGGCGCCGCATGCGATGATAGTTACGTCGGATCCATCAGCCAACATTGCAGATCTACCCGGTTCAAATATATACCCTTCCGCCGTTACATCCTCTACACCGGCACGACCCAAGCGAACATATACAGGTCCTTCATAAGCCGCAGCCCATTCAATAACAGCTTCCGTTTCCCGTTCATCAGCCGGAACGACAACTGTCATATTAGGCAATGTACGCATACAGGAAATATCTTCTAAACTCTGATGAGTCGCCCCGTCTTCACCAACAGTAATTCCCGCATGAGTGGCACATACTTTCACATTGAGTTTCGGATAACATACAGCGTTTCGAATCTGCTCAAACGCACGTCCCGTCGCAAACATAGCAAAGGAAGACACAAACGGAATTTTTCCTGCCGCAGCCAATCCAGCACCGACGGAAATCAAGTTCTGTTCTGCAATCCCCACATTGAAGAAACGTTCAGGGCATGCCGTTTTAAATGTATCGGTCTTGGTAGATTTAGATAAATCCGCATCTAAAACGATAATATTCTGATTGGCTTTGCCAATGCGAGCCAGTGCATTGCCATATGCTTCACGTGTTGCTTTACCCATTATTGCACCCCCATAATTTCATTCACAAACTCCGTACCTTGTTCAGCACTCGGAGCCTTGCCGTGCCAGCCGGCTTGACCTTCCATTTCTCCGACACCCTTACCTTTTACGGTGTGCATTACGATACATGTAGGTCCTTCTGTGAAGGCCTTTGCCGCTTCTATGGCATCATGCAGTTCATCGAGATTATGACCATCCACTTCGATTACATTCCAGTTGAAAGCTTTAAATTTTTCAGGAATCGGCAATGGAGACAATACCTTTGTAATATCTCCATCAATTTGTAATCCGTTAAAATCCACAAAAGCAGTCAGATTGTTGAGCTTATAATGACCGGCAAACATAGCCGCTTCCCATACTTGCCCCTCTTCGAGTTCACCGTCCCCGAGAATGGAGTAAACACGATAATCAGCATTATCGATTTTACCGGCTAGAGCCATGCCACAGGCTGCAGATATCCCCTGCCCCAAAGAACCCGTAGACATATCTACGCCCGGTGTATGTTTCATATCCGGATGGCCCTGTAACATATGATTGATTTTACGAAGATTGAGGAGCTCCTCTTTCGGAAAATATCCCTTTTCCGCCAATGTCGCATACAAGGCGGGTGCCGCATGCCCTTTAGACAATACAAAGCGGTCTCTATCGGGATTCTTAGGATTTTTAGCATCCACATTCATCTCTACATAATAAAGCAATGCCATTACATCAGTGATAGATAAAGAACCTCCGGGATGCCCTGATTTGGCAGCCGTAACAGACTGTATAATACTAACGCGAATAGCTTTTGCTTTCTCTTGAACTAATTGTTTAACATCTTGTGTTAATGCAGCCATAGAGACCTCACTTTCTGGATACTATCCATATATAATTAGAAATCCTTTAATAATGAAATAGCGATTTCCGCATTGCGTTGAGAATCGGATCTCAATGCTCGGATGCGGTCATAGGACTCCTGATAAACAGTCTTTGACGTCAATAATTCATGGCAACGTCTATATAATGCTTCCTCCCTCAAATGAGTCATCGTTCCAATAGGTTCTTGGCCAATCATATGTAAAAAGCTGGTGATTTTCGGATCATAAGAGATTCCGATAACAGGTTTTCCCATGAGAGAACTGAACACCAATGCATGGAGACGTATACCGATCATCAAATCCACATTTCCGGATAAAGATAATTGTTGCTCTGTGGAAAATGGGCCTTCTAACACAATAGCCCCTTTCGGCATAAGCCCGGCAATCAGTTTTGCTTCTTTAGTATCCTCGGGATGAGACATAGGGATAAATATAATTTCTACTTGGTCCTGTCCCTGCAAGCGCGCCAACACATTAGCCAGTGATTCCCGATACTCCGTATCCTCTTTCCAGCTGCGTACTGCAACACCAATACGCTTAAGTGATATCCCGGTATCAGGCAACTTAGACGTGTATCCGTCTAATATATGCTGACCGATAGATATATCGGCTTTATTCATAGCCAGTACCGCATCGGCGGTAACCTCTACATCCTCAATTCCTAAGGACTCCAATTCATCTTTAGAAATGGAGTCGCGTACCGTGATGGCATCTACAAATTTCAACATGCATCCTACGGCACGGCGTGTAGATTTGCGATTGAGAGGTCCTATACCTTGAGAGTAAAGCATAACCTTTTTACCCATCAACTTTGCGAGGCCCATAATACTCAAGTAATAATATGTATTACGTATACTCGTCGCATCTTGTAAAAGACTGCCGCCCCCGCTGATGACCAAATCGGAACTCGCAATGGCTTTCACAATACCTGGCGCCGAAAAGGTACCGACAGCATGAATATCATGTTTCTTACTGGTCTCTCGCGGATTACCCGAAATAACCGTTATGTGCGCATCAGCCTCTTCCTTACGAATTGCATCAACGATAGCACATAACATGGCTTCATCACCGGCATTGCCAAAGCCGTAATAACCGGAGATAACAATATTACTCATGTTTTACCTCCTGCTGTTGAAACCATTGTGTTACGTACATCATAAAACGTATCGCAATAATCAACGCAAGACCGATAACGACACCTATAAGCAATCCATCATAGCCGCGCATGATGGACATAAATACAGGGGTCCGAATATGACAGAATGTTTCAACCATGGATGCAATACCGATAACACCGGTAATCGTCAAAACAAAATGAATCACTGTAGGCCATTTTCTAAGGAATCCAAAAGTAGCTAACATCAACATAGGATGTCCAATGATAAATTCCTTTTCACGAGGTCGTGCATACAGTGTATTCTCAAGGAATCGGCGAAGCATCAGTTCAAAACCCGGTACCGGCACACCTGCCGTATGACCGCTGCGCCCTAAAAATACCCAAGCTGCACCACCTAGCGCGGCAATGATAAAGAATACATAAAACTTAACATCCATCGTAAGAAACTCAACAACGAACCGTTTAGCTTCTTCTTGAGAGTTAATCATGCGCCCTTTCCAGAGAGGAAACCGTTGTAAATACGCTATCATTACAAGAATAATCGGCAATACAAATGTTAATTTAACACCTCTGAAGAGTGCAAACTCCATAAAGAATTTCGTATTTCCCAGAAGAGCGGCGATGAACATTCCACCTATAGCCGCGAATAATGCGGCGACAACAAGGTATAACACGGAAAGCAGTATGGATTTAACCGTCCCCAACGGGCGAGAAGCGTCATAACGGCGCCATTCCTCCATCAGACAGATCATAGCACCTACAGGTGCCAGTACAGCTGATGAAAGGGCCCAAATTTGAGTAATCAACGTACCGCTCGTAATAATAAAAATTACGATGGACACTAAAGAGATACCAAAGAATGCAACTAACTGCGTATGTTTAGGCATAGGTATAAACATCTGCGCCACATATACAAACAATGCCACCGCCCCAATCATACTTAATACGACAAGCAGTGGATTTGGCGTATACGCCGGATAAATATCGGCAGGACCGAACTCATAGCCTTTTGCAGATAACTTATCTGTTGCCATCGCAATATAATTAATTGTCGTTTGTAACACGGTCTCATTATTTTGACCGGTTTCATATACAGGGAACAAATTATAGCGAATGTTACGTTCAATATCACTGATATAAAAACGCTGAGCGGACTCTTCAGGTGTGATTTTCTTTAATTCATCTTTAGCAATAGTATAAACGCGACCTACACTATAGCCATTCTTGGCAGCCATTTCAAGAAATCCTTGTTGCGGCTCATATTGAAGCTGATTTACCGCCTCAATACCGACTAATGGAATATGGTGTTTATTTAGCAGTTCCACTGTTTCATCAATGTGGTTCGGTGCCCCCAGAGCTTCTTTCCCGGCAAAAATCATACCGGTCACATGAGGTACACCATCTAGACGATTAAAGACATATTGAATATCTTCTGATGTTACATTTCTGTAGTTAGTGGGGCGAACAATAACATTAAAGCCTTTATCGGCCACTTCCTCAGCCTGTAATTTGGAAATGCCGAGATTCATCTTTTTATAACTGTCTTCTGTAGCACCGTATAATTCAATAACAGGTCCTATGCTCGTGTTGAGTTCATGTACCTTATCCTTGCCGATACGATGATACAAGTCCTCTCGAATTTCCTTGTAATAACCTTCCTTACCTGAAGCAAGTGCTATATACAGAGCCCCCGGTTTTACAGATGCTCCGTTAACACGAACGGAATTCATATCTTGCGCAGTCAATAATCTGATTTGACCGGCATCGTGCGCCTTTTCCAATGTACGATCATAAATGGCAAATGCTGTGACACCTGCATTCCGCAATGCATCAAAAGCTTCTTCCTGACTTCTTTTTTCAAAGGCATTGGCACGCAATACCGCATCATAGTCAACAATATTTTCAATATGATTTTGAGACTTTTCAATTTGATGTCGTTCAAATACCAAGTATAACGATGATAATAAACCAACAATAATACAAAGTATAAGAATCCAAGAATACTTATTTTTTTGTGCGCTCCGACGATTCACGGCAAATCCTTTCTATTTGAGTACAGGGATAACTTTAATATGAATTTCCCCATTAGTAACGTCAATACGTTCCGCTTTCACAGGAATCGGAAACGTATTGAAATCGTAAATTTCTGTAGTTTCCAGAATACCGGATGTAAAGCCCGGAATCGTTGCACCGTTAAGAGTAAATCTCTTAGGTGCAAAAACCAATGTATTTCCCTTTAATTCCAACGCACCTTCAAGTTGAATAGTGCCTCGGAACATCATACCAACATTCATATCCCCGGATAAGGTAATCTTATCATTACCGATGTTCACCTTAACATCTTTAATGGTATTACCTGCTTGTTCACTCAAAAATGCAGATAAATCCGCACTTGTAATAACACCGTCGATGCTAGCTTTCCCCACGCTAATTACATCCAGTTCCTGATTAGCAATCAAAGAAACAGGATTAATTAAAATTTGCTTTGCATCATAATCAAAGTTTGCAAAATTCAATTTGCCTAATCGTACGTTTTTAAGCGTGCCCGACACTTGATCCGCTTCCCCATATAACAGTTTAAAGCCAGGCTGTACCTCTACATTGACAACTTGAGAATCAGGTTGTAGAGACTTATTAATTTCTTTTTCAATGCGCGATTCCACATAGTTAGGCAATAAAAATTGAGTCGCTAAGAAGATGCCCACGACAAGCACCAGTAAAAAGAGTAAAAACTTTTTCATCATGTCTCCTAAATCGTTAAATTAGCTTCCTTTTTCAAGTACCCTTCGATGAATTGATCAATATTACCATCCATAACAGATTGTACATTGCCAGTTTCCACGCCGGTACGATGATCTTTTACAAGATTATATGGATGGAATACATAGGATCTGATTTGACTGCCCCATTCAATGGCCTGATAAGTACCACCGATTTGTTCCTTCAATTCAGCCTGTTTTTCTAGTTCCAGTTCGAATAATTTAGCTCGCAATAATCGTAATGCCTGTTCTCTATTCTGTATTTGAGAGCGTTGAGACTGACATTGTACGACGATTCCCGTCGGTCTATGAGTCATACGGACAGCGGAGTCGGTCTTATTAATATGCTGTCCGCCGGCACCACTGGCCCGATACGTATCAACTTGTACATCCTTCATATCGATATTGATATCTACCGTATCATCGATTTCCGGCATAACATCGACAGCTGCAAAGGATGTATGACGACGCGCCGCTGCATCAAATGGTGAAATTCGAACAAGACGATGTACACCCTTTTCTGATTTTAAATACCCAAAACTATTTTCGCCTTTAATAAGAAATGTGGCCGATTTAATACCTGCTTCATCGCCGGGCTGTTCATCCATAAGTTCAACAGAATATCCCGATTTTTCAGCCCAACGTAAATACATACGAATCAGCATAGAACACCAGTCTTGTGCTTCTGTACCGCCGGCTCCGGCATGGAAAGTCAGAATCGCATTGTTTGCATCATATTCACCGCTCAATAAAAGCAATACTTCTTGTTTCTCAACGGTTTCTTCAATATGGTCAACATAATCTTTAATATCGCCTTCCATTGAAGAATCATCTTCCTCAATAGCCATATCTAGCATGACGCCGGCATCTTCAATATCGCTAATCAATTGTTTATAACCTTCTACAGCATTTTTCAGTTGTGTCGCTTCTTGAGATATCTCGCGGGCCTTATCCGGATTATCCCAAAATGTGGGATCACTCATCTGCACGTCAAGTGTAAAAATCCGCTCTTCCTTCTGAGCGATGTTAAAGTGAATCCCTCATTCCATAAATACGTTCTTCCAGGTTTGCAATAATCGGTTTTAAATCCTCTAACAATTTATGTTCACCACCTTCGATAATGACTCCAGTAAAATGAAAATGGCCGTTGCCCAAAAGATCTCCCACTGAGCAACGTGCCATTCACAAATTTTAATCTATATTTTGTGGCTCCAACACATCTTCATGATGGGATTGTGCACCTTCCAAGTGATCAACAGGTTGTTCAATTTCCTCAATCAATTGTGCACGAATTTTGTATAACGCCATGATTGTCTCATCTTGAATCGCTTCAATCATACGTTGGAACATTTCATAGGCTTCAAATTTATATTCCACCAACGGATTTTTTTGTCCATATGCACGAAGACCGATACCTTCACGCAACATGTCCATATTATCCAAATGTTCCATCCATTTGTTATCAACAACGCGCAACATAATAGCCTTTTCAAGTTGTCCGAACATAGCTTCGCCAAGCATATCCACACGATCTTGGTACTCTTCATGAGCAATATCCAATAAGCGTTCCAAAAGGTCCTGACGACTATATTCCTCCATGTCTTGAGCTGACATAATATCTTCTGTTAAGAAGTACTGACTCAAATGTTTATATAAGCCTTCATAGTCCCATTCCTCCGGATAGAGTTTTTCATCTGCATAAGTATCTACAGACTCAGTCACCAGCTTATTGATCATTTCATCTATAGTTTCACGCAACGATTCATTGCATAAAATGCGACGACGTTGTTCATACAGGACTTCACGTTGTTGATTCATAACATCATCATATTCAAGGACATACTTACGAATATTATAGTTATGATCTTCTACTTTCTTTTGAGCCCGTTCAATTGATTTAGTAATCAACGAATGTTCGATAGGCTCGTCTTCTTCCATGCCTAATTTATCCATGATGCCCGAAATATTGTCGGCACCAAAGATACGCATCAAATCATCCTCTAAGGACAAGAAGAACTGCGATGACCCCGGGTCACCTTGACGGCCTGCACGACCGCGTAATTGGTTATCAATACGACGGCTTTCATGACGTTCTGTACCTAAAATAGCCAAACCGCCGAGTTCAGCCACCCCTTCACCGAGGGAAATATCAGTACCGCGACCGGCCATATTCGTGGCAATGGTCACCATACCCATTTGACCGGCATCTGCAACGATTTCCGCTTCTTTTTCATGATGTTTCGCGTTCAAAACCTTGTGAGGTACACCGGCACGTAACAGCATATCTGAAAGTTCTTCAGATTGCGTGATGGAAGTTGTACCGATCAAAATCGGTTGCCCCTTCTGATGGCGCTCTACAGCATTTCGTACAACGGCACGATACTTAGCAGCCTTCGTTTTAAAAATCTGATCCGGTAAATCCACACGGGCCAACGGTTTATTAGGTGGAATCGGCAATACGTCCAATCCGTAAATATCGTTGAATTCCTTTTCTTCCGTTTTGGCTGTACCGGTCATACCTGCTAACTTTTCATACATACGGAAATAGTTCTGGAATGTAATGGATGCCAAGGTCTGGCTTTCACGTTCAACCTGTAATCCTTCCTTTGCTTCGATTGCCTGATGCAAGCCATCGGAATAACGGCGGCCGAACATCAAACGTCCCGTAAATTCATCGACAATAACGACTTCATTGTCCTTGACCACATAATCGACATCGCGATGCATCATTGCGTAAGCACGTAAGGAGGCACCGAGCAAATGATTCAACTCGATATTTTCAGAATCATACAGATTTTCAACGCCAAGCATTTTTTCCACTTTAGCAATACCCGAATCCGTAGGCGCAATGGTCTTCTGTTTTTCATCAATCGTATAGTCTTCATCTTTTACAAGATGAGGAACGATTTTAGCCAACTTATAATAATTATCCGTAGAACGTTGACCAGGTCCCGAAATAATCAATGGAGTTCTAGCCTCATCGATAAGAATAGAGTCAACTTCATCGACGATAGCATAATTCAAAGGCCGCTGCACCATTTGCGATGCATCGGATACCATGTTATCACGCAGATAGTCAAACCCGAACTCATTATTTGTACCATATGTAATATCGCAAGAATAAGCTTCCTTACGTTGGTTATAATCAAGGTTTGCTACGATAAGACCGACAGATAGACCTAAAAATTTATATAATTTCCCCATCCACTCACTATCACGCGTAGCCAAATAATCATTGACAGTAACAACATGAACACCTTTACCTGTAAGGGCATTTAAATATACCGGCAATGTCGCTACCAAGGTTTTACCTTCACCGGTACGCATTTCTGAAATATTTCCACGATGAAGTGCAATACCGCCGATCATTTGCGTATCAAAATGACACATTCCCAACACGCGTTTAGATGCTTCGCGAACGACAGCAAATGCTTCCGGTAATATATCATCCAGGGATTCACCCTTTTGTATGCGACGCTTAAACTCATCTGTTTTAGCAACTAAATTAGTATCACTGAGTTTTACATAATTAGGTTCAATTTCATTAATATGGTCGACAATAGTGCGCATCTTCTTAATTTCATGAGCGCTATTATTGCCAATTAGCCTTTGTAAAAAGCCTAACAAACAAATCACTCCTCTACAGGACATCTTACATTATCTTATCTAATTTATTATAACGAAAACGCCTTGAATAGTCAAAGAATTCAAGGTGTTTTACTATTATTTCTCCACATTACCGTTCCATAATAAACTCAAAATTAAAAAATATTTTTTACCCGATATACTTTCATTGACAGTCGGTCTAGAAAAGTCCGCACATAAAGGGACCGTTTCTTTTATCAAAAGGCCATACTCCAATGGTAAAATTAGTTGGCGAGGCATTGCTAGTTTGATATAATTAGGTTCATTGGTGTGGTTTTATTTCATATTTTAATTATACCAATGGAATGGGTCCTTCGGGACCCTTTTTCCTTATAAAATACAGAAAAATAGCTATTAGTTGATTATATATAATCAACTAATAGCTATTTTTAGTAGAAAGGGGCTGTTTTGTTACAGCCCCTTTTTTATAATAATCGGCTGACTCTGACAATAGAAAGGAGTTTAGAATAAATGGTCAACCGATATTATCAATTATTGAAGTTCCGGTTCAATCAAACCGTAGAACCCATCATGTCTGCGATATACGACATTCATACTTTCCGTTTCCGCATTGAAGAACATGAAGAAATCATGTCCGATAAGATTCATTTGCAAAATAGCTTCTTCTACATCCATTGGACGTACAGCAAAATGCTTCCGTTTTACAACTTCGATGGTTTCTTCTTCCACAGGTACATCCAGTTGAGCAGGATGGAACGCTTCCTGTTTTTTGAAACGTTTAGCTAAACGAGTTTTATGTTTGTGAATTTGTCGAATAATTTTATCTACAACTAAATCGATAGCTGCATACATATCATCATTTGTTTCTACACCGCGAAGTACGATTTTATCCACAAAACAAGTAATTTCTATAGTAGATTTATCTCTTACAACGGATAGCACCGCTTGTGCATCTAACTCATCATCAAAGTAACGGGTCAATTTGCTCAATCTTTTTTCGATATACTCGCGAAGAGCATTTGTCACTTCAATGTTTTTACCTCTGATAGCTACTTTCATAAGTCAACACCCTTTCTAAAAATCAACCACGAGATACGAGTGCTTTACATAATTTATACTAATGTCTCGTGCTATATTTAGTATTTCTACATAAGACAGTTAAACTCCTCTTTTTATTAGAAAAAATTTTTTATTTTTTGCAAAATTATAAAATCGCTTTATGAGATAACTCAAAAAATCCCGATACCAAAGGATATCGGGATCTAATTTATGTTGTATTTATGTATTTTTCAGTATGTGATTACGCTTTAACAACATTTGCAGCTTGAGGGCCACGGTTGCCATCTACGATTTCGAATTCAACATTTTGACCTTCAGTCAAAGATTTGAATCCTTCATCTTGAATTGCAGAGTAATGCACGAACACATCGCTACCGTCTTCTCTTTCAATAAAGCCATAACCTTTTTCTGCGCTAAACCATTTCACTTTACCTAACATGGTAACATCCTCCTAAAAATATATATTGTCTTACTGTCTTGCACTACATTTGTATCATAACACAGCATGTATAAAATATCAAACGTTATTAACCGCGCGCGTAATGAATATACAAAAACTTTTTATTGGAGATAATTTTCTTATTATACCCGCAACATCCGTTATAAATTGAATTATAAGAGTTTACGGCAAAAGCAGATCATCATTATATTAATAATAAAAGTATGCATTAAAAATTATCAATTACACCGTCGAATGCATAAATTATTATTATATCACAAATATTTATAGGTATAATCGATTTTTACAGATTTAACCGTCTATACATTCACTGTTTAACACTCTTATTTTCACAACTATAAATTACTATCATCATAATTTTTGATAGGTATAAAGCCATTTGTTTATCATGAATTTTAATATGAACCATTTCAGTTTTCTTTATGAACGAACAAAAAAGAGATGTAATTACAACGCAATGTAATCACACCTCTTAAAATCTCTCAATTTTAACTAATCTGATATCTATCGATTATGACTGATCATTATAAAATTTTAGATAGGAATAATTTTGTTCTATCATTCGTCGGCGCTTCAAATACATGTTTAGGCGTATCGTCCTCTAAGATTAAACCGCCGTCTACAAACAGCACTCGGTCCGCCACTTCTTTCGCAAAATTCATTTCATGAGTAACGATAACCATCGTCATCCCTTCATAAGCAAGAGACTTCATAACATCAAGTACTTCCCGAACCATTTCCGGATCAAGAGCGGAAGTCGGCTCATCAAAAAGCATCACTTTCGGTTTCATCGCTAACGCACGGGCGATAGCCACACGTTGTTTTTGCCCGCCTGATAAGGAATCGGGATACGCATTTGCTTTATCAGCCAAACCTACTCGATCAAGCAAAGCTTGTCCGACTTTCTTAGCATCCTCATCAGATAATTTACGCACCTTCTTTTGCGCCAGTGTTAGATTCTCCATCACTGTCATATGAGGAAATAAGTTGAAATTTTGGAATACCATTCCCACTTCAGCGCGTACTTCGTTCAATTTCGTCTTATCAGCCAAATCCATACCATCTACAATAACCTTGCCCGATGTAGGCTCTTCCAAGTAATTCATCGTACGCAACACCGTACTTTTACCGGAACCGGATGGACCGATGATTACCACAACTTGCCCCTGTTCAATATGCAGATTGATACCTTTAAGTACTTCATTTTTACCGAAGGTTTTATGTACATTTTCTAATCTAATCATTTAATGCTGTATTTCCTTTCAAGGTATCCAACTAATTGTGAAATACTCACCGTCATTATGAGATAAATAATTGCAACGGTTCCCCAAATCTCAAATGATGCATACGTTTTTGCGATAATTAATTGACCGCGACGTGTTAACTCTTCAAATCCGATAACAGAAACCAATGAAGAATCTTTCAACATCGCAATAAATTCATTCCCCAATGGAGGAATAATTGCTTTAAAAGCTTGCGGCATAACGATATATCGCATCGTTTGCCCCCAAGTCAACCCCAGAGAACGTCCAGCTTCCATCTGCCCTTTATCGATAGATTGAATACCGGCACGGAAAATTTCAGAGACATAGGCACCGGAGTTAATACTACATGCGGTTACAGCAGCAATAAACGGGTCGATTCTCTGTCCTGTAAGCATCGGCAATGCAAAATAGATTAAAAATATTTGTACCAAAAGAGGGGTACCACGAATTATATCCACATAACATTTAGCCAATAGTCTAACTATACTAAAATTTGATAAATTCGCTAAAGACACCAATAACCCGATAAAAAATCCACACCCCACCGACATTGCGGTTATTTCTACTGTTACTAGGGCTCCTTGCAATAAAAGCGGCAAATTACTAGATATGACATTCCAGTCCATTCATTACTCCCTATACTATTTAAAATCTACAACAACGGGCATATCTGCAGGTGCATCTACATTAAACCATTTTTTATATAATGCATTAAATTCGCCATCCGCCTTCATCTCTTCAATAGCTTTGTTTATTTGTTCCTGTAAAGCCTTATTATCTTTATTAATTGCAATACCGAGATATTCTTTCGTATTCGGATATGCCATATATTTAATCTGTTGGTCCGGATGTTTTGTAGTGTAATATTGTGCTACAGGCAAATCGATAACCGTTGCATCAGCCCCACCATTTTGTAATTCTAACAGAGCTTCATTACTATGGTCAAATTCTTTTACCGTAGTACCTTCAATTTTATGTGCCAAATCGGAACCCGTAGTACCTAATTGAGCCGCAATTTTCTTACCTTTTAAATCATCTAGAGAGTTGATATTTTGACCGGCTTTAAATACAACGGCTAAAGCATTTTCATAATATGGAGACGAGAATAATACTTTTTCACTTCTTGCTTTTGTAATGGTCATACCGGAAGCGGCCACATCGATATCGTGTGTATTCAAAGCCGGAATCAACGCATCAAACGCAACATTTTTAAGTTCTACATCTTTATTGATACGCTTGCCGATTGCACGAATCAATTCGATATCAAAACCGGTATAATCCTGTGTTTTTTCATCTTTAAATTCAAACGGTACAAAGGTAGCGTTCGTACCTACAATTAATTTATTAGATGTGTCAGCTGTGGATCCACAGCCGCCTACAACAGCACCGGCCATAATCAACATACAACTACCAAGAATTAGTTTTTTAAATTTATTATGTAACATAGTATCAACCTCATAAACTTAATTTACAATTACTATATTGATAGTATAGACATAAGGTATAAATATGTCAATATTTTTGTATATATTATTCCGTTTAATCGTTATACTTCCGATATAATCCCCTCTCACTATACAATCTATGAATATTTATTACACCAATGTATACTCTATTTGCTTTAGCCATAGGATTTAGAACCGTTTGCTGATATACATATGTATAAAAAAAGCACATGAGAAAAGCCTCATGTGCCTGTATACGGCTGACCTGGTTTTTGCCCCCACACTCGCCTGCTGGAAGGTTCGCTCATAAGTCTGTGACTCCCCACTACTACTCCTCTCGTGTTACCGGCAGGACTTACACCTAAGCCGCACCATGCTCACAGCCTCTCGGACTGCTTATGTGGATCGTTTCGCCTGCGACTGGCATCGACTTGCAACCACAGACCCGTATAAAATTATTATAAATAATATTCTCATTACTGTCTAGGTACACGCCAATTAACTCACCTATTAACCTTAGACTTTAATTGATGTATTCTTTTAATACCACATAAACATAAAACTTTTACCCACATAATATATCCGAACATACCGGCTATTTATTCTCAGTAGAATAAAAATATTTTTTTCAAGTCTTTTTTTCGTTGTATAGAAAATAGGAATAGAATACATAAAAATTTCTTCATAATTCTATCATTTTTATTAAATCAATTTTTTAAAGCACCATTCTTATTGCATTCTTAAAAAGTCAATCATTTTTTGTATGATAAATATGAATACTAGCATCATAGGAGAACATATGTCTCATACACAAAAAAAAATTTATGGTGTATAATACGTATACTGTTAATAAAGAACGAACCAAAAGTTGTACGATATAAACATTTATACTTGGGGATGTATAATATATTATGTAGGTGAGTAAAGGGGTTTACTATGTTTATGTTATCATTAATGCAGCCGTCCGGGCTGTATGAATTGGAGAAAGATAGTCTAGAGGCCATCAGTGCACAATTATTGCAGATGATACAGATGAAAAGCTATCATCTATATACGCATTCCATCCAGGTTGCCAATTATGCGGTCAGTATTGCCGCAAAAATGGGATTGCCGCTAAATGAAATTGAGCAAATTCGTCATGCCGCCTTACTCCACGATGTAGGTCTCTTAATGGTACCTAATGCACTTATACAAAAGTGTCCATATCTGAACAAACAAGAAATGTCCAAATATAAACAACATGCTGCAAGCGGTGCCAACATGATTGAAAACTATCCATGTTGCCAGCAGATCTTGCCCTATATTCGCTATCATCACGAAAAATGGGATGGCTCCGGATATCCGAAGCATTTACGCGGCGCTAATATTCCATTAGGCGCCCGTATTATCGCCGTTGCTGATTATTATGACACGACGGTTAATCCATCCACCGAATTTTGGGCAAAGACCAAGGCGAAAGCAAAAGAAGAACTCTTCAGTGCATCAGGCTCTCTCTTTGATCCCGATGTGGTGAAGGCCTTTATCGATGTCCTAGGATAAAATTATGTCTTAGTCTAAAGGTCTATGCTCTAGACTAAAACATAACTTCAAATCTTATAGTTAATGTGCTAATTTAAGATACAAATAATTTATGAACTATCATTAGAAGCTCCCACTGGCAAGTGTAAGGGCTTCTAATTTTTTTGGCCTCTTTAATCGCAATATTTTAGCTACCGCCTCCAAGGTGGCACCGGTAGTATAAATATCATCCACAATAAGAATTCTCTTTCCTTCCAGATTAACATCATCATAATCACAATGCATCATGAAAGCATCGTTAATATTAGCTTGCCGTTCTTTATGTGTCAGACTCCACATATCACGTTCTGTATCAAATTTGTAAAGGCAATCAAACCACTTAAAATATGCAGGATACATATGATGTAATGCATCCGCCCAAGGTTTAAAAAACAGATCTACCTGGTTATATCCTCGTTGTTCTCTCTTAGCCGCACCGGATGGAACAGGAACAATATAATCAAATACATACGAGTTTACAGTAACACTATTAAATTTTCTGTGCATGTAAAAGTTGTACGATACTAGAAAAGGAGCAGCCCCTTTGGACTGCTCCTTTTTTTCGTTGAATTTGACATCATATATCATGGACTTCATACCGCCCTTGTAGTCGGCCAATATGCATACATCATCTAAATGATGTAAAAACTTATTCGGTACATGGCGAATATGTAAAAGTTCGGTAAAACAGGATTCACACCAATCCCCTTGTGATGCTACCTCAGCACCGCAATGCGGACATGTAGGAGGAAATAAGAAATCCCATAAACTCATTACGAATCACAGCTCCCTTGTATACGTTCCTTAAATAATGTATACCGTTCATCAGCATTTACCGTATGAACCGCACGATCAATAGCGCTCGTTGTGCCGACGATGATAACCTTACGCTTAGCACGTGTTACAGCGGTATATAATAAATTTCTCTGCAACATACCGCCGTATCGAGGTACAAAAGGAATAATCACCACACCATATTCACTGCCTTGACTCTTATGGACCGTGATCGCATAGGCAGGCATAATCATATGTGCATCATCGATAGAAAGACGCACTTCCTTATGGATAAAACGGATGCAAATATCCGTTCTCGTAATGGCATAAATAATGCCGATTTCACCATTAAATATGTCCAAATCATAGTTATTCAAAATCTGAATAACCTTATCTCCGACGCGGTATGTAATACCATTAACACGAACCTCACCCTTATGACTGTCAGGAGGATTCAATGCTTGCTGTACATATTGTGATATACGTGTACTCCCTGCTTCACCTCGGCGCATGGGAGAAATAATCTGAATATCCAGTTCATCCTCTATATTCTCCTGCTCACGCTTATACACATCAATGATAACTTTCATCAGCGCATCATAAGAGTTTACAGGGATAAAAGAAAATTCATCACCATTACCATCGAGTTTAGGCATATCGCCCCGATTAATAGCATAAGCACTGTCGACAATTGTATTACCAGAGTTCTGGCGATAAATCTGATTTAGCCTTGTATAGGGCACGCAATCACTGTCAAGCAAATCCTTAAGAACAAAACCAGCACCTATGGGCGGCAACTGATCCACATCGCCCACAATAATGACATGAGCCTCCCTAGGAATAGCCGCCATGAGAGAATAAAATAAACGCACATTCAACATGGAGGCTTCATCTATAATGATAACATCAATCTCGAGAGGATCATCTTCATTCTTCGTGAAATCATATGAATCACTCCCCTGGACGGGTACCAATAAACGATGAATCGTAGTCGCTTCAAACTCTGTCGCCTCCGTCAGGCGCTTAGCAGCACGCCCGGTCGGTGCACAGAGAATGATACGCCCCAAACCGCCTAATTGAAAACCTTTCACCAGAGCCTTGATAATCGTTGTTTTACCTGTACCCGGTCCACCTGTGATAAGAGAAAATTTTTCAAAAAAGGATAGTTTGATGGCTTCCTTCTGAGCATCACCAAAAGTAATATGATTCTCCTGTTCAAATCGATTGATAAAATCCTGTATATCAAGCGATATAGGGTCAGCTTCCAGTAAAAAGTCACGCGTATAATTAGCGCCTTCCACTTCGGCTACATACATCTGAGGCGGATAGATATAGAGAATATCGTCATGATAGGTGCTGTAGAGGGCCCCTTGTTCCAATAAGGATTCAATAAAATCAGCAATATCATCTACATCTGTTTGTAACAGATCATCCATGCGACCGATAAGCTGGTCCACCGGTAAACATGTATGGCCCTGATTATCGAGATTCCGCAAAATCCATTCAAGACCGGCCTCCAGTCGTCGCATATCGCTACCAGTAATTCCAAGATTTTCAGCCAGCGTATCTGCCGTTCCGAAGATCATATCTTGAGCAACACGAAGCAATGTGTACGGATTATCCTTGATTACATCGACGGCTTGTACCCCATAGTATGTATAAACGGTACGACTCCATTTCGATGAAATATGATGACTTTCAAAGAAATGATTCAAATCCGCTAAGATGCCTTCCCCCAATAAGGTATTAAAAAGTTCATCCTTAACGCTTTGTCTCAGCCCCGGTACCTCCTTGATTTCCTCCGGTCGTTCTTCGCGCAATACCTCTAAGATCCGAGTACCGAAATAATCTAATATCTTTTCAACAGATTTTTCACCGAAGCCTTTGATGCCGAGATTCATCAGGTATAATTTAGCGGCCCCCATGTTATCGGGTTTCAATTTTTCTATACTGAACGCATCAAACTGAAAACCGTATTTCGCATGCTCCACATATCGACCGCGAACTTCGATATCCTCGCCTTCCTTAGGAGATTCGAACTTACCCGTACAAGTAATGTATTCCTCATTATAATCTTTCAATATAAACACACAATATGTGCGCTGTGTGTTTTCATATATAGTTCGGTATACAACTCCCCGTATGGCGTCCATTATTTCTCCGTATTCGGCAAAGCTTCAATAATTTCTTGTACCGCATCGGTAATACTGCCTTCATTACCGATTTTAATATGCGCAACCTGTTCATATAAAGGATACCGTTCTTCATAAACATTGAAAATGTACTCGATACTTTCCTTTACAAGAGGTCTGATTTCCAAATCCAAATCATCCAGAATATGATTGACATCGCGATTCACGAATACAACCAACCCGTTATTTCGCATGAGTTTAACCGTTTTATCATAGGTAACCGTACCGCCACCGGTCGCTATCACCGACGGTTTATTCCGGATCAGTTCTTTAATCGTGGAATATTCATACTTACTGAAAGCATCCTTACCATCGTAAATAAAAATATTCTGCACCGATTTACCGACCTTATCTTGAATGGTCTGATCCAAATCATAAAAATCACGCCCCAATTCCTTTGCCAGCATTTTTCCGACCGTCGTCTTGCCTGCGCCGGGCATACCGATAAGGAAAATATGTTTATGCATATGCTCTTTCAAAAACTCGTTACTCATGGATACAACAGTTTTTAAATAATTTTTCACATATGGCGACAAATTTTCATCCTTACAAAGATCCTTGTGCAAAGCAATGATATCTTCATCACGCTCTTCATCGATAAGCGGCAAGTGATGCTCATCCTTATACTTCCCGATTTCCTTTATCAGGTTCAACCGTTTTTCAAATTCTTTAACCAATACGGTATCTATGCTATCAATTTTTTTACGAGCTTCTTTAATATCCATTAGAACACCCTCTATCCTCACGCGTCAGTCAAAATACGCAACGCTTTCTCTTCATCGACTTTCATCTGATCGATTAAATCCTGCAAATGGCCGAATTTAATCTCTGACCGTATATACGCAATAAATTGAACAATAACACTTTGTCCATATACATCCCGATCAAAGTCAAATACATGAACCTCACATCGATGATATTGATTCTTAAAGGTCGGATTATCTCCGATATTGCCGACCCCGTTATACCATTTACCATCAATACGTACACGATTTGCATAAACACCATCGGGCGGAATCGCCATTTCATCAGGCAATAACAAGTTTAACGTAGGAAATCCCAACGTCCGTCCCCGTTGATCACCTTTAATTACGGTTCCCTTGAATTGATACGGTCGACCCAGCCACTTTGTGGCATCCTCCATACGCCCTTCTTGAATCGCCTTTCGAATTTCCGTACTGGAAATCGGTTTCTCCAAAGAATCGCAAGGTAATAGCGGCTGTACCAAAACACGGATATCCGTAGATTCTAAAGTTTGCCGTATATAGGAAGGATTTCCCAATCCCTGCGCGCCAAAAGTAAAATTTTCACCCATTACGATTGCGGCTACATTCATATTCTTGCATAGAATTTTAAGGAACTCCTCCGCCGTGACACGCAATAAACCTGCCGTCATAGGTAACCGTAAAACATAGTCCACATTCATAGCCGATAAAATATCGTCCATAACATCCTGCTGAACCAGTAACTTCGGCACTTTATCCGGATGTAAAATGGTCAACGGATGACATTCAAATGTGACAATTATACTCACCGCCTGTGCTGATTTAGCCTCTTGCACAGCCTTATATATAACTCGCTGATGACCTCTATGAATGCCGTCAAAGGTACCCAAGGCATATACTTTTCTATCTTTGATTTGGCGCAATTCATCAAACGAATGTATTTGCTTCATACTCATCCTTTAATAAAAATATTTTTATCCACCTTCAATGTGTGGTCTGTTCGCTTCATAATACCTATAAACCCGTGAGGTCCATAGGCTCTATAGAGATGACCTGTTTCTGTGAAAGCAAAGTCTTTACCGATCGGTAACGCCTTGCCTTCTATCATCATCCTTAATTGTACACTATTTACAACTACTTGCGAAAGATGGGAAACCGCCGTATCTGTCGGTAATAGTAAACTTTCACCATGGACCATCAGCTCTTCAGCCATCTTGGTCATGGAGATATCAAAAGGGCCCACCTGTGTACGTGCCAAAGATGTCATCATTCCCGGAATTCCAAGAGATATGCATATATCGCGTAACAAGGATCGGATATACGTGCCCCCTGAGCAGGTAATACGAACTGTAAAGTAAGGAAATCCATATGCAATGAGTTCAATCTGCTTAATATGAATTTGACGTAACGGCAATTCTACAGGAATCCCCTTACGAGCATATTCATAAGCGCGAATACCGTTGACCTTGATTGCCGAATATTTTGAGGGCCGTTGATGCTGCTCGCCTTCAAAGGTTTTCAATATGCTTTGTAGTTCATCAAAACTAGGCTTACCAATAGATTCATCTAAGATAGACGAGCCTGTCTGAGCATCTACGAGAACCCCTGCTCTAAGAGACATCTCCGCATCGGGTAATACCGGACTGCCGGAACTATCCTCCGTATCCGTAAAGGTGCCAAATTTACATTCTGCCACATAGGTCTTGTCAAAACCTTCCGTGTATTCGATGAGACGAGTCGCCTTACCGAGAAATATGGGTAATACACCATATGCCATGGGATCTAACGTTCCGCTATGACCGATGCGTTTTTCTTTTAAAATACGACGACATATAGCCACCGCATCGTGACTGGTAATGCCGGGCGGTTTTAAAAACGGTAAAATACCATCCATTATTTAATAGCCTCAATTAATACACGTTTAACCTCTGTTAATGGCAAATTAATCGTACAGCCGGCAGCACGGATATGGCCACCGCCGCCAAAACGGGCAGCAATTGCGTTTACATCCGCCCCTTTAGATCGCAGGCTCACACGCGTGCGATCATCCGACTCGGCTTTCAGCAAAATAGAAATGTCCACCGTATCTACATTGCGGATTATATCCACAAAACCGTCTGTATCGTCACCGAGAATATCCATAACCTCTCGATTTAATTCGATGGTGGCCACAGTATCATTTTTATAAAATTCAATAGTCTGCATAATCTGTTTCGTCAAAGCGAGACGCTCCGCCGATACGGCCTCAATCGTCTCGGAAATCACATTAGGTCTAGCCCCTGCAGCCACACATTTAGCAGCCATTTCCAGCGTATTAGCCGTGGTATTACTGAATTTAAAGAATCCGCAATCCGTGGCAATAGCCATATAGAGAGCGGTCCCCATGGACTCTGTAATAGGCCAATTCCATTTTGCACATAAATCGGTAATAATTTCACCGGTAGCAGCAAACTCAGACTTTAAGTATAGATGATCCGCAAATTCCGAATTGGAAATATGATGGTCTATATTAAAAATAGGTGCACTCCACAGTGCACCTACTTTGCCAATTCGCTCATACGTGCTAGCATCCAAAACCATAAGCATATCGATATCCACAGGATGGGACTCAAAATACGCTACATCGTGGATATGATCTGTATACTGTAAGAAAGTGTATTTATCAGGTACTACATCATCCACTACCATATATACGGTTTTGCCTTGCCCTACAAGGGCTTCATAGAAGGCGACCATAGAGCCGATAGCATCGCCATCGGGACGGATATGGACGGTTAGCATAATAGAATTAGCTTCACACAGAGCCATATGTAATTGATTAATTGTAATCTTACTCATGTTCTGTATCCTTTGTGTTAATTTGTTTCTTCATCCTTTTTAATCTCATGTAAAAGGGATTCGATACGCATGCTGTAATCCAGCGATGTATCCTTATCAAAAGTAATCGTAGGAATATGGCGCAATTTAAGTACCTTTCCAAGTTCGGTACGAATATGGCCTGATGCATGCTTTAATGCGATAAGAGTATCTTCTTTTTCCTTATCGGAACCAAACAGGCTGACGTAAATAGTAGCTTCTCGTAAATCACCCGTCACGTGCACATCTGTAACGGTAGTGAAACCGATGCGAGGATCTTTTAATCCGCGCATCAGCATTTGACTTACCTCTTGTTTGATAAATTCCTGTAATTTTCTGACACGAACGTCACTCATAATAACCTCCTAAAGTTGAGGTGCAATTTCTTCCATCAAGTATGCTTCGATAACGTCGCCTTCCTTGATATCACGATACCCTTCAAGAGAAATACCGCATTCGAAGGATGTTTTTACTTCCTTAACTTCATCTTTGAATCGGCGTAAGGAATCGACCTTACCTTCAAATACAACGATGCCGTCACGAATCAAACGTACTTCAGAGTCATTTGTAATACGACCTTCCGTTACATAGGAGCCCGCAACGATAGCCTTCGGTGTGGAAATAACCTGACGCACTTCCGCACGACCTACGACAACCTCTTTAAATTGAGGTGCCAGCATACCGCGCATAGCGGATTCAACGTCATTAATGGCATCATAAATTACACGATACGTACGTAAGTCGACCTTTTCCTGTTCAGCCGCACGGCGAACGTTTGCATCAGGGCGTACATTAAAGCCCATTACAATCGCATTGGATGCGGATGCAAGCATAATATCGGATTCGTTAATAGCACCTACTGCGGCATGAACGATAACGATGCGAACCTCTGGATTTTTAATTGCTTCCAAAGATTGACGCAATGCTTCTACAGAACCTTGTACGTCGGCTTTGATGATGATATTTAGATCCTTCAACTCGCCCTGTTGAATTTGATTAAAGATGTCATCCAATGTAACCTTATGTGTAGCCTGTAATTCCTGAACACGTTGTTTAGCAATACGTTTTTCCGCAATCGCCCGTGCTTCATTATCGTCCATACCGTTGATGATTTCACCGGCTTGAGGAACCTCGGAGAAGCCCAAGATTTCCACCGGCATGGAAGGACGGGCTACTTTTACCCTTTCACCACGTTCATTAGTCATGGCACGAACCTTACCGTACGCCGTACCCGCAAGCACCGTATCGCCTACACGAAGGGAGCCTTTTTGTACTAAAACTGTACAAACGGCACCGCGGCCCTTATCAAGTTGAGCCTCGATAACGACACCGTACGCTTTACGATTAGGATTGGCCTTTAATTCCATCACCTCTGCAACGAGCAGGATGTTTTCAAGCAAGTCATCAATACCTTGCTTCTGCTTTGCAGAAACCGGCACCATAATTACATCTCCGCCCCATTCTTCAGGCAAGAGACCATGTTCAGACAGCTGTTGTTTTACATGGTCAGGATTTGCACCCGGTTTATCCATCTTATTGATGGCAACGATAATAGGCACTTCGGCAGATCTTGCGTGGTTGATAGCTTCGATAGTTTGAGGCATAACACCGTCATCCGCGGCAACGACAAGAACGGCGATATCCGTGGACTTTGCACCGCGCAAACGCATCGCTGTGAAAGCTTCATGCCCCGGTGTATCAAGGAATGTAATCTTATTATCCTTGTAACGTACCTGATATGCACCGATATGCTGTGTGATACCGCCCGCTTCGCCTGCCGTTACATTTGTTTGACGAATAACATCAAGCAACGATGTTTTGCCATGGTCAACGTGACCCATGATTGTTACAACAGGAGGACGAGGTTTCAATGTTTCCGGTGCATCTTCAATCTCGATAACATCCGTTGGATCCTCTTCCGGTTCCACTTCTGTTACGGTAACGCCGAATTCCTCGGCCACGATAGTAGCCGTATCGACATCTACCTCCTGGTTAATACTGGCCATAACACCTAAAAGCATCAACTTTTTAATGATTTCAGATACTTCACGGCCCATTTTTTCAGCTAATTCTTTAACCGTTAAAGAACCGCTCAATTCGATTTCCGTAGCGATAGCCGCTTCCGCCTTACGTTCAGCTTCCGCTTTCTGTTGCAAGTATTGTTCATTACGATGCTTTACGCGATTTTTTTTCTTCTGCATAGATGTGGATAACAAGGATTGCGGACGGTTATTACCGCCTTTTTTATTCTTCTTGTTACGACGATCATCATTGCGGTTATTACGATTATCGTTATTGCGACTATCATTATTACGAACATCGTGAGAACGACCGCTATTACGGTTATCCTTATTTCGATTATCGTTGTTACGATTGTCGTTGTTGCGGTTATTAGAACGATTGTGGGGACGGTCTCCGGCAGATTGATTACCATTAGATTTGCGCGTAGGTTCACTTATTTGTACATGACGCACATTACTTCGCTTATGATCATCACGTTTGGGTTGTTCTGTTTTCTGTGTCGCTTGTTTTTTATGCTCCTGCTTTTTCGACTCTTGCGTTTTGTTGTCCGACTTTTTTTGCTCTTGTTTATGACTTACAGACTCTGATTTTTGAGACTTAGACGCCTGTTTATGTTCAGCCGTTTTAGCAGGTGCTTTATGTACAGTCTTAGATGCTGCACCATCCTTCTTGCTTAACTGTTTTTTTACAATGTCATATCCTGTCTCATCAACAGAATTGACAGCTGTAGTAACTTTAAAATTATGTTGTTGCAAGATAGAAATGACCTGCTTGCTTTCTATGCCAAACTCCTTGGCAATTTCATGGACACGTTTTTTGGACATCTGCATACCCCCTTATTATCGATCAATCTCTTTTAATAATGCTTTTGCAAATCCATCATCCAATACGGCTACCACTACCCGAACATCCTTGCCAATGGCCGTACCTAAAGCCTCTTTCGTGGCAATACTGCAAAGCGGGATATGATGTATATCTGCTAATTGTATATATTTCTTTTCATTGTTGGATGCACAGTCACCTGCGAGAAGAACCAACTTGGGCTCCTTTCTCTTAATGGCTTTTTCCACGATAAAATTACCGGAAATCACCTTACCTGCTCGTTGTGCTAATCCTAAGAGATTTAAAATTTTATCTTCATTCATAATATCTTATCCAGTGATTACTCGGTCTCTTGAAAATCACGTCGAAGTTGTTCGTATATCTCTTGAGATACACTATGTTTTAACGATCGCTCCAATCGTTTTGCCTTATAGGCCTGCTCAAAACAGGAAACGGATGAACATAGATAAGCGCCTCGTCCCGGTGCTTTACCGGTGCGGTCAATGCTGATAACGCCATCCGGACTCAAGGCCACGCGAATTAGTTCCCGTTTTACCTTGGACTCACCACAGCCTACACAGGTACGCATAGGTTGGGATTTCTGTTTCATGACTATTCACCATCCTCAGCAGTACCGAATCCCGTGAAAGGATCCTCTGCCGCCTGTGTTTCACTCTTAATATCGATTTTCCAATTCGTTAATTTTGCTGCAAGCCTTGCATTTTGACCGGCCTTGCCGATTGCTAAGGACAATTGGTAATCCGGCACCACCACATAGGAGGATTTTTCCTCTTCGCTCACATCTACGGATACGACCTTTGCAGGACTTAACGAGTTGGCGATATAAATCGCCGGATCCTCATCCCATTTAACGATATCGATTTTTTCATCATGAAGTTCATCTACAATGTGTTGTACACGTTGTCCCTTCGGCCCTACACAGGAACCTACAGGGTCGATGTTTTCATCACGGCTGTACACGGCGATTTTAGAACGCATCCCCGGTTCACGTGCAACGGATTTAAGCTCTACCACACCTTCATAAATTTCCGGTACTTCTAACTCAAACAGTCGTTTTAACAATCCAGGATGTGTACGGGAAATCATGATTTGAGGACCTTTTGTCGTCTTCTTAACCTCTACAATGTAACATTTGATACGGTCGCCCTCGCGATAGGTTTCCGTTGCAATTTGCTCTGTAGGCGGTAAAATCGCTTCTGTCTTACCGAGGTCGATAAATACATTCTTACCTTCAACACGTGTAATAACACCGGTGATAATATCACCTTCACGGCTGTAATATTCTTCGTAAACTACACTTCGTTCCGCTTCCTTCAATCGTTGAATAAGCATCTGTTTTGCCGTATGTGCAGCACTACGTCCGAAATTGGCGGGTGTTACATTCACCTCAACGATATCGCCGATTTCAAAACGCTTATCCTTTTTTCGGGCATCCGATAAACTGATTTCTGTTTCCGGCAACTCTACAGTTTCAACGACTTGTTTTTTTGCCATTACCTTATAATCGCCGCTTTCACGGTCAATCACAACGTATGCATCAGGATTAGATGTAGGTTCTTTGCGATACGCCTGTAATAATGCAGCCTCCAAAGACTCGAAAATAACCTCGGGAGCAAAACCTTTTTGCTTTGTAAGCACCATCACCGCTTGAATTAATTCTTGACTCACTCGTATGCCTCCATGTATTAAAAATCAAGATGTAATCGAATTTGTGCAATAGCAGACCGTTCGAATGAAATGCTTTCACCATTGATTGTAAAATCGATAGTTGTATCCGTAAAACCTTGTACCGCGCCCATATATTGTTTGCTGCCGTTAATCGGTTTAAATAGCTGAATATCCACATCACGGCCGTTATAACGAACTAAATCCTTGTCCTTTTTTAATACCCGATCAAGACCTGGAGAGGATACCTCCAATAAATAGTTTTCCTTAATCGGATCCTTCTCATCGAGGACTGCACTTAATTTTTCGCTTACCCCTTGGCAATCGTCCAAATCCACACCACCGGGTTTATCAATGTAGACGCGCAGATACCAGTCCCTTTCGCGAACATAGTCCACATCGACTAATTCCATATCGGTGCCGGCTATAATGCCTTCAACTACAGAGGAAACAAATTCCTCTACCGCCTCTCTTTTCATAGCCATCGCCTCCTAACAATTTACTACTTACTACAATCCATATATTTTTAGTTAAGGTATTTCTACTCAAGAGTGCTAATCATAAATGAAAGAGTGGACATACGCCCACTCTTTTAACAGATTTATATAAAAGTCATATATAGTATATCATATTTACTATATATATACAAATTGTCCCCTGATTTCGGGTATTGAAAGAAAAATTTTCCAGATTCCTTCTCAAATGTATCAAATTTGTAATCGACCCGATATGCTTACACGGGTTCTTGTAAACTGCGCTCATTGAGCTCATGCAATACAATCTGAAGATATTTCCGCAACAACGAACTCAAATCATCTAAATTCTTTGCATCTAAATGGTGATCGATTTCCGGATAGTTTTTATATCGCAGTTCAGCAAAGAACTCATCACGCAGTTCATTATAATACAGTAGCAGCCCCGTACATTCATCCATCTTGCGATATTCACCGATGATAAAGGATCCGTTAATCATACGAATAGCATGTGCAGGATCTACATCGCGCACAAAACCTTCCAGTTCATCAGACATAACCTCTGAAAAATCCCATGTAGGAATACCGCGACGTTTATAGGTGAACGTAAAATTTTCTGACGGATTTACGAGCATATTCGTTAGCCCTTTTACACAGCGTTCCTGTAAGCCTGACCAGAACGAATCAAGGTCTGCACGAACAAAGGATATATCTACAAAAGAAAAAAGCGGTAACTCCACATGTACCGTATAGTCCTCCACCTCTTTATCATAGAGGGCGCACCAACGCCATCCTAGTGTATTTTCATAATGAAAAAGGGGCACAGTCATTACCTTTTCACCTGCAGCGATACGTTTCTGTATAGCAGTACAAGCATCAGGCCCCGTAACGGACAAGGAAAAATCCCCCACGGTCTGAGGTAACCAGGAGTAATCCAAGTCCTTACAGGATTCAATAATCTGGTCCATATAAAGCTTCATACCTTTCTTGATATTGTAATACGGCCTTTACATAGCTTCGCGTTTCAGGAAATGGTATGGTATCAACCATCCCGTTCCATTTATTTTCCTGTAACCATGCTTCAACATGCCCGCGCCCCGCATTATATGCGGCTAAAGCCATCACTTCATCGCCGTTAAAATCTTTTAACAGGTGTGCTAAATACCAGGTTCCTAATTCGATATTCGTTACCGGTTCCTTTAATTGCCTGTCGGTATAGTTACCATGTCCCACCTGCTCCGCTATCCAGCGTGCCGTCTCCGGCATGAGCTGCATCAATCCGAGAGCACCTGTTTCGGATTCCGCCGTATTTCTATACTTGCTTTCAGCAAGAATCACACTAGCCACTAACGCGGGAGATACATCTTCTTTTTCAGCGGCGGCCATAACCTCCTCCCGATAGTCAAAGGGATATACAAACTGGCGCTCTACAAAATCGTCAAGATGGGTAAAATAAAACCAGCCCAAAATGACGCATGATAACGCCGTTGCTGTTGTGCGTTTCATAAATCCCCCTTCTATCGTTCAAATCAATCACTCAAATGGCTTTAAAACAGGTTCTATCCGAGTAGACCATATAGATTGCAGTTGTTTCTCTAACTCATGAGGTGCTCCGTTATTATCTATAATTATAGTCGCATAAGACCTCTTGTCGTCAAGTTTCATTTGACTGTGAATACGAGCCATCGCATCACTCCGAGAATATCCATTACGTTCCATCAAACGCTGCACCTGCGTTGTTTCGTTTACATAAACGAGCCATACCTCATCCATCATAGTATACCATTCCCCCTCGATTAGAAGAGGAATATCATAAATGAGTACAGGCATCCGCTTCGCTTCGTACTCTTCGGTAAGCTCCATGATACGCGCTCGAATATATTGTTTTAAGCAATGATTCAATACATCACGTTTCGAATTATCATGAAAAACGATATTTCCCAGAATTTCACGATTCAAAGTGCCATCCTTATGCAGTACCGTGCTACCGAAATGCTCAACTATGGCTTCTAGCCCTTTCGTTCCCGCTTCCACCACTTCCCGAGCTACCACATCCGCATCTACATAAGGAATACCACGCTTCTTAAAAAATGATAAAACTGTGCTTTTACCGGACGCAATACCTCCGGTTAAGCCGATTTTTTTCATATGATTTCCCTTTTACTTCACCAAGGCCCAATTTTCCGCACTATGCACATCCACAATGAGGGGTACCTCTAGTTCCACAACGTTCTCCATAATGCTGCGCAATAATTCTTTTACCGCATCAAGTTCGGAATTTACCGCTTCCAGCACGAGTTCGTCATGAACCTGCAACAATAGCCGCGATACGAAATTTTTTTCTTCCAGCTTTTGTTCCACCTGATTCATAGCGATTTTAATGATATCCGCCGCCGTCCCTTGAATCGGTGTATTCATAGCCGTGCGCTCCGCAAAGGAACGACGATTAAAATTTCGGCTGTTAATATCCGGCAATTCCCGTTGACGGCCGAACATAGTACGAACTTTACCTGTTTCATGGGCCTCTTGCACCATACGGTCCATGTATTCCTTAACCTTCGGATACCGGCTGAAATACAATTCGATATAATTTTTTGCTTCCGCCCGGGTTATACCGAGATCTCTGGACAAACCGAAATCGGAAATTCCGTAGATGATACCGAAATTAACCGCTTTTGCATGAGAACGTTCTTCGCTTGTCACATCTTCCTGTGCCTTTCCGAGCACCTCCGCCGCCGTAAAACGGTGAATATCCTTACCGTCCTTGAAAGCCTGAATTAACGCCTTATCACCGGATAGATGGGCTAAAATACGCAATTCGATCTGGGAATAATCGGCACTCACCAATGTGTCATAGTCCGTCCCCGGATAGAACAGAGCTCGAATCTCACGTCCTTTTTCCGTACGAACCGGAATATTTTGTAAATTCGGATCCGATGAACTCAAGCGACCTGTAGCCGTCACCATCTGGTTAAAGCTGGTGTGAATACGATGCGTCTTTTCATTAATTAATACCGCAAGGCCTTCTAAATAGGTAGATACCAGTTTTGCCACAGATCGATACGCGAGAATCTTTTCTACAATCGGACTCTCATTACGCAACATATCAAGCACTTCCGCATCTGTGGAATAACCGGTCTTCGTTTTCTTAATGACAGGCAATCCTAATTTTTCGAACAAGATGACGCCCAACTGTTTCGGTGAATTAATATTGAAGGTTTCCCCTGCAAGTTCATATATCTCCTGCTGTACGGCTTCCAGTTCGGCCTTAAACCGAACCGTTGTTTCTGAAAGCTTTTCAGGATCGATATAAATACCGTTCTTTTCCATTACTACTAACGTATGGGTAAGAGGTAATTCTATACTTTCATATAGGGACCATACATTTTCTCTATGAGCGGCATCACAGGCCCCGGAATTCATGGCAAGTAAAGCTTTCACCATAGATATGCACTCCACATCGACACTGCCACTGGCAATAGCCGGTACGGAAAAACGCTCGGTCAAATACAGATATCCGTAATTAGTCCGCGTCGGATCAAGCAAATATGCCAATAGTGATATATCATGAATCCGTGCCGTACCGTCATCATTAAACAGAGATATCCGAGCAGGTTCAGCCTCGTCAAACGCCTCTAGCAATTCTTTCGCCTGAGTAGTTACAACCGTCTCAGCCCCCTTCAACACAGGAAGCACGGCATTAACGTCATCTGTTTTTACAACCCTATCCCCATTCGACAGATAAATCGAGGCAGGAACTCTGAACGGGGATTTTCCATCCAATATAACATGAACCGCTACCGTTTTTTTGTCATAGTAATCTGCAGTTAAATCCTTTGCATCACCTAGATTTTCCAAAGAAATCTCCTCTTGAGGCGCAAAAAGAGAACCCGGTTCTCCAAAAGCTTCGGACTCACCGCCCATAACCTGTACGATGCGCGGTGTCAACTTGGTAAAGCCCAGAGTCTCAAACAGAGGTTGCACCTCAGAAGAATGAAAGTTCTGCACAAAATCATCCACCGTATAGGATAAATCCATATCCGTTTTAATCGTTGCCAGTTGACGGGACAAAAATGCCAAATCCTTATTTTCTGTAAGACGTTCCTTCAATTTTTTACCGGAAATATCCTCAATATGATCGTATACGGATTCAAGAGTGCCGTATTCAGTGATCAGCTTAAGAGCCGTCTTTTCTCCGACACCAGGAACCCCTGGAATATTATCGGACGAATCCCCCATGAGAGCTTTCATATCGATGACCTTATCAGGACCATATCCGTAGAGTTCCTCCATGTTATCCGGAGTTACCTCCAACATTTCGGAAATGCCCTTCTTCGTTAATAGCACATGACTGTACTTTGTAATGAGTTGTAAATTATCGCGGTCACCGGTGATAATTTTGACCGCCAAATCATCGGAGCCGAATTTTTTACTCAAGGATCCGAGAATATCATCACCTTCAAAGCCTTCTTCTTCAATGACACAGATGCCAAGTGCTTTCAGAACATCCTGAATAAGGCTGAACTGAGGCCGCAAATCCTCCGGTGCATCGGGACGATTCCCTTTATAATCGCTGTACAATTCAGTTCTGAATGTTTGACGTCCCTTATCAAAAGCTACCGCCACATAATCCGGTTTAATTTCTTCATACAGCTTGATAAGCATCGTCAAAAAACCGTAAACCGCATTGGTAGGCGTTCCCAATGCGGAACTCAACGGAGGCAATGCAAAAAACGCACGAAATAATAAACTGCTGCCATCTATGATCATTAATTGTTTCATAATACACCTCACTTAATTCTATCATTTATTATATCATATAGAGCATTAAGGCTCTCATAAAATCCATGTTATAGATTAAGGAGTATAATCAGTCTTCCTCTGTAAAAGTTCTTGCGTATCAATATGCTGTGTGATATAATCATTCAGGTATAAGAAACGAATTTAAGGAGGTGACTCAATTGCCAAATATTAAATCCAGTATTAGAAGCGTAAAAACGGATGCTGAACGTCGTGCGAAAAATGCCGCTGTAAAATCTAAAATCCGTACAGCAGCTCGTAAAACCGTTGAAGCTGTTCAAGCAGGCGCAGTAGAAGAAGCTAAACAAGCACTTGTTCATGCTACTAGCGTAATTGATAAAGCAGCCTCCAAAGGTATACTTCATAAAAACACTGCAGCTCGCAAAAAATCCAATCTAGCAGCTAAAGTGAATGCTTTATAATTTAAAAACTATTAAGACAGCCTCACAGATTTCTGTGAGGCTGTCTTTTTATTCTTTACCTTAAAGCTATACCTTCAAAATATGTATAACCCTTAAAACTCCATTACTCCCGTTGTGGTGATTCGAATTTCAGGTATCACCGTCAACGCTAAGAAGCTGAGATTAATGAACGGATCCAATGTTTTAGGCACGCCCATGGAATAGGCGATTTCCTTCATTTTGGCCACCTTTGTATCCACCTCTTCATGCGGACGATTTGTGATGAGCCCCATAACTTCCAAAGGCAACTCTTCGATTACCTTTTCTCTGCCGGTAATAACATATCCGCCGCCGATTTCACGAATTCTATCGATAGCAATCATCATATCCGCATCATTATCTCCGACGACGATCAGATTATGTGAATCATGTGCAAAGGATGTGGCAATGGCACCGTTCTTTAGGTTAAACCCCTTCAAGATGCCTACACCATTTCGCCCGGTCGCCTTATACCGTTCTATACAGGTAATCTTGTTAAATGCATCATTAGGCACGAATAATCCATTTTCTGAAGGTACGTCTTCCATCGTTTTCTTCGTTACAATCTGCCCGGGAACAATATTAATAATCGATTGAGGCCCTTCAACGGAAATATCTAATTTATCCTTTGTGAAAGCACCGATATTAATGGTATGCAGTAATTCCTCCGGCACAACCTTTTCTTCTCTTACGGGAACGCGTTCAATCGGTTTCCCTTTATAGAACACCTCGTGAATATCCACGCGTTGCTCATCATTGAGGATTACCAGATTGGCGCTATAACCGGGCGCAACTGCACCTAAATTTTTTAATCCGTAACATGATGCCGGATGTGTAGAAGCCATTTTATATGCCTCAATAGGTTTGAGCCCTAACTCGATAGAGCGACGAATATTATAGCTGATATGTCCTTCGGAACGAATATCCTCAATATGTTTATCATCCGTACAGAATCCATATCGTTCCGTATTCGCCTGCTCCCCTATAATCCCTTTTACAATAGAGTCTAGATTATGAGCGGCACTACCTTCACGAATCCATACATAAATACCGTTTCTGACTTGTTCTTTAGCCTCATCATAAGAGATACATTCATGATTTGTCGTAATCCCCGCTAATCGATAACTTGCAAGCTGCTGTGGTGAAAGTCCGATTATATGACCATCCATAACGGTATTCTTAAAGTAATCCAGCTTCTTAAGCATATACGGATCAGCATTAATAACACTATAACAATCCATGACCTCCCCTAAACCTAAGATGCGAGAATTGCTCTGTAATCTATGTAATTCATCGCCATCCAGTATGGCGCCGTTATCCTCTCCGGGTACAGCAGGTACACAGGATGGCGCCATAACATATACATCCCCCTGAGCAGTAGCAGTTTCATTAATCATATACTCAATACCGGCAATACCCGCTACATTACCGGCTTCATGAGGGTCTACAATAAATCCTAACGTTCCCACTTGAGAGGCCTCAAATACGAGTTCTTTCGGATTCACCAAGGTGGATTCCAGATGGAGATGACTGTCTATAAATCCGGGCACAATATATTTATCGCTGTAATCATATTCTGTTTCACCGGTATATGTTCCTACACCTATAATCGTGTCATCATGAATCGCAATATCCGCTTTTACCCATTCATCGGTAAATACATTTAAAACAGATGCCCCCTTCAATACGACAGGAGCCTTATCCAACCCCTGTGCCTGTCGAGAAATTTTTGCATTGAATTGTATCATATAAGGGTCCTCCCTACATAAAGACTTCTTTCAAAACGAAAATGAGCGCCAAGAAATACATGACACCGGAAATGTCTCGATACTTACCGGTCAACACTTTAATCAAAACATAACTGATGAGCCCCCATTCGATACCCACACCTATGGAGTAAGCAAATGGCATCATAATAATTGTCAAAAATGCCGGTAGTCCTTCCGAAATATCACCGAAATCGATGTCCTTAACGGATGCCATCATAAATAGACCTACCACGATAAGTACCGGCGCTGTAGCCGCCACAGGAATAACCATAAGTAACGGTGCCAGGAATAAGGATGCTATAAAAAGTCCCGCAATGGTTAACGCGGTCAGCCCCGTACGTCCCCCCTCTGCGATACCCGCAGCCGATTCAACAGCCACGATATGAGGCGATGTACCTAGTGCACTACCGATGATAGTGCCTAAAGCGGATACTTTCATACAGGAACTCTGAACACTCATCTGTTTCTCCTGAGGTACCTCAGCTTGATTTGTAAGACCAATCAATACACCGACCACATTAAATAAGTTGACGAATAAGAATGTAAAGGCCACAAACACCATATCCACAGACAAAAGTTCGCTCAAATCATAATGAAACCAAATCGGTGTCAAAGACGGCGGCACGGAAACCACCGTATCCGGCAATTGGGTAATACCGCAGAAAAATCCTACAACCGCGGCAATGATAACAGCCAGAAAGATTCCACCTTTTACATTACGACCCGTAAAAACGGCAATCAATACAATTCCCAATATAGATACTAGGCTGGATGGAGCTTGTAAATCGCCAATGCTCACAATGGTGGCAGGATTGCTGACAATAAGTCCTGCACTGCTGAGACCGATTAGAGCGATAAACAATCCGATGCCCGCCGTTACCGCCAGTTTAATCGTATGCGGTATAGCATTGAACAGATATTCTTTTAACGGTGTAACCGCAATCAGTAAAAATGCCAAGCCGGCAATTAATTGGGCCGTCAAAGCAAAGGCAAAACTATGCCCCATCTGGACTACTATAGTATAAGCAAAAAACGCATTGATACCCATACCGGATAATCCTGCAAACGGCATATTGCTATACAGAGCCAACAATAAAGTCATGATGATGGCACTCACGGCAGTCGCCGTGAATACGGCACCTACATCCATACCTGCAGCGCCAAGAATAGCCGGATTTACGGCTAATACATAAAAAACACAAAGAAATGTGGTGGCCCCCGCAAATAACTCTCTTGATACGGATGAGCCCCGTTCTGAAATCTTGAATACTTTGTCCCATACACTACCTTGTACTTGTTCTCTCATAATGATTCCTCCTCTCGTACTTACAATCATGGGTGTATTCATGTATATTTATATATTTCCACATAACTACATAAATTTCCTGTATATGTTTGAAATTTTGTATACAAAATTACCGCAATACATAGTGATTACTTCAAATTACTATGTATTGCGGTATTTAAATCATCAATAAAGACTATGCTACCTTATGGGTAACATAGTCTTTTAATACAGTATCAACAATACTACACTTAGCATCTAACTCTGCCTTTAATGCTCGTTCAGGATCAAGTTCTCCAGATACGACCATATCAACGATGGATTTAGAGAATCCTGACACGAGAATGACACCGCTTGAATGTGATTGTACAGGTATTGTATTGTGCGCATAAAGAGACACATTCCAAAAATAAGGCGTGGCATACTATAACCACAGTCTTCAAATTTCTTACGACACATTTCCATTACGGTAACCGTATCACTATGAACCCTAGCTTGATCAAATTGCATGTCCGAAATGATAAGACACGTCTTAGGTAAATCCTCTTGACGCATATGATACTTAATAGCCGTATCTAGAATCAAATCAAAGGTAGCCTCAATATCCGTAGTGCGAAAATCATCGAATCTACGTAATCGTCTTAATTTATCATGCAATGACTCACACATTGAAATATCAACAATTTCAGGATTACTGCTAAACGTAATAAATCGATTTTTGAAAACTCGATTCCTATTATGCTCTGTACAATATAATGCAATGGAATCGCCCACACTAAGGGCCGTTACAGAGTTATTGCCTGCTACTGGTTGCCACATAGAGCTTGACCCATCTCGTATGATCAATATATCATCATACGCTTTGGGTGGCTCTTGAACCTTCCACAACTCTTCTAGTGTAGGATCCTCTTCTTTAATGGTATCTACCCAGCCATTGGGATTCGTATAGGCATGAACAATATCGTAAAGGAACATAGAATTAGCATTAATCCTAACAGATCTATCACCCTTTTTCAAGGATGCAAGATAAATCTTACGACGTTCCTCGTCATGATTTAGGAAGGCATCCATTTTGCTAGAAGGCTAATAGAATCGCCAAGACCACAGCCTATCACATCATAACTAAATTGATTCCTAATTAGTTTCCCCAATCCGTCATGAAGAACATCACTAGTCGTATCAAAATAGATACGCAATACATCATCCCAACGACCATAATTCCACAGCTCAGTACCAATGATAAATTGCAAAGCCATTTCTGGATACAAATCACCGATTTTAGTGAGCATCATACGAAATGCATCGCGTTCACCAAGACCAAGCTTAATGTGGCGTGCATACATAAGCCACTTCATGGTATAAAAAGGATCTTCCTCATAAGATGTAATAAATAAACGCAATGCGTCAACTGCTTCCATCTTATGTGACTCTCCATAAAAATAGGATTGGCTTTTACTTTTATCATAGAAATTAATTGCTGCATTACGCAAAGAAGGAACGGAAAAATTTAGGTCTACGAGAGTACTACCACTCGTGCGATACGCCGTTCCACCATTACCGGTATAGGATTTTTCATTTGTTGTTAATGCGTCCATAAATGTATTCATAGTTCATATCTCCTTGGTATATAAAAAACCGCTGCGGATTATCACAACGTAAATTTTGAAAGCAAAATAAACAAGATAACCATGAGCGGTTACAATACAAAGTTCAATACAATTACTAACCTCATCGAGGCTAAGGCTAACTAGACACGATATACGAGACTAAATGGGCTCTATCATTACTCTTTTAATTTAATCAATAGGAATTTGCTGCTTGTGTCTAACCTTATAAATCGTTTATGAACGATAACTATGAAATTATACTAGATTCTATCCTCATCTTTTTAATTGTAAAATGTTAAAGAATTGCTGTGAGAATCTAAGTCTTTCTGTTCTACATGTTAGTGAATTCTTTCACCTGTTGATGTAAGTATAATACACGCATCCATGTGTGTCAATATTTTTTAAAATTTTTTAGAAAATCTTGTTACATCATCAGAAATAACAACCACAAGACTAGATATTCTCTATAATAAGGTATAGCTTTTAGTCTTTTTGCAACACATTTTCTCCGGCCTTTAAAAATTACTCCAAAAAATCAGAACCACCCGTTTTACGGGTGGTTCTGATTTTTGTAATTATTTTCATCGACGTATTCTTATTATGTTACAATACAGTTATATTAGTGTTCAATGGGGGATGTGTGTATGAAACGTTATATTACATTACTTAGTCTAGGTTTGTGTTTAGCTGTATCGATGCTTTCACAAGCTAACGATATAAAGCCTTTTATACATGTTACGAATGTACATAATCGCCAATATGATGCGGAGTTAGATGCTATTACAGATACAAAGTTTTATGGACCGTATCAATTCCGCATATTAAAGGATGCTATTGAAACGCAGGGGGAAACGAAGGACATTGATGGTAGGGTGTTTAGAACCTCTAATGGGGTATTTATGCATGTAAAGGTTAGATCTATTGATAATGGTAGCGCATCCTTAGATAAAGAGGTTAAGAAGATTTTTAAAAATAGAACGATTCCAGAGTCTACAGTTAAGATGGTATTGCCTGTTAAGCATGATGTAATAGAGGTCAACAATGATGGCGTACGTAGTTTACTAGCTGAATTTATGTATGGGTGGCCATTAGAGTATCGCACGGATATGGTATTGGTGACAGATTATGAAGATACTCGATACTACTATAATTTACAGTTTTATCGACATAAGTTACCTGAAGGTGTTCGTATGGAGCAGTTGCGCCAAATGATTATGGATGCACAGTTTAGTTATAAATAAGTGATATCTAATTAGCACAATATAGTTATAAATAAAAGAGGTTTCTAATGGTCACAGTAGTGATTTATAGGAACCTCTTTTATTGTGCAAGTAAATTATATAGTTAGTAAACTATTACAGAATGCTTTTACCCAAAGGGAATACAGTTTTGATGGCGCATCTATGTGAAAGTACCGCCTCATAAACGTAACATATATTATATTTTTACAGGTAATAGATTTGGAAATTACGTTGTAAATGCTTTAATTTACATGAATTTGTTATAGGGTTATATTATTTATAAGTGTTTTTTTGGATTAGTGGTGGTTTTATATATTTTACAATTGCGATAGATATAGCAATTGTAAAAGCTATCAAAAAGGATTCTTTTGCGAAGCTAATGGCAATAGTTTCTTGTCCCATTAGCATATAATAAATGGATCGATAAAAGCTGAGGCCTGGTAGTAAAGGGAATAAGCTAGTCATTAGGAAAACTATAGCAGGGCATTTCCGTTTAACAGCCAATATTCTGGATGCTATGGCGATGATAAAACCACTGATAAATATTGAAAGCATAACATTAAATTGTAGTTCAGATAAAGTTAAGAATAAGAACCATGAAATAAATCCTAATATTGAAGTATCTAGAATATGTTGTTTTCGTACACGAAATAGGATTGCAAATGCTGTCGTACCAATGCCAGCCATTATACTTCTCATGAACATAGAAGTGAATGAATTAGAATCTAAATTAGATGTATAAAGGGGAATTATTTGTGTGTTGAAGAGTAGTGATTGTACTACTGCGACCCCTACAGCCATGGAGATACAGGTAAGTAAAGCTCCCATCATGAGTGTTATTCCAGTATTATAATTATTTTGACTATACTCCCTGATAGCATTAACAAATGGAACTCCAGGAACAATGTCAATCATAGCTCCTAGTAGTATTACAGAAAGATTAGATCCTATATTAAAGTGTATGAAAAGATTCCCAAATAAGGCGATAAGAATACTACCTAAAATAGTGATTAATACATCTGAGTTAAGTATTCTTTTAATCGTGCACATATAGGCGCCTAATATTAAGCCTATAATACCTGCAATTATAGAGTCTGTTATTGAACTACCAATTGCATAGCTAAAGCCAGAAGCTCCTATTGTATAAGCTACTAATCTCCAAAAAATTAAATAGTCAGGCATAGTATCAATTTTTTCAAGTTCATTTATAACCTCTTCAATAGTAATGCTCTTCTGTGTAATGCGTCGAGAGAGCGCGTTAACTGATTCAATTTTGCTGAGGTTAATATCGACTTCAGGAACATTATAAATACGAGTAATTTCAGTATTATCATCTTTCTTAGCAGTTGCAAAAATGCCTCTATTTGATACGTAGGCTTCTAAATCTTTAAAATTCATAGCTCTTGCTATGTAATTCATAGTATCCTCTGTACGACTGATTTCGGCGCCACTGCTAAGTAATATTTTTCCAGCTTTTAGTATAATTTCTAATTCCACATCTGTCATTATTTCCTCGTTATTCATTTTACTTCATTGTTATTTATATTGGACTTTTTGATAGGTCTATCTTTAGAAGATTCAGTTGATTTTGATTCTTCCTGTTGTTCTTGTAGAATATTGATATTTTGATGTATAACCTCTTCGTCTATTAAGAGATGCTCTTCCACATAGTCTTTTAGCTCTTGAACTGTTTCCGTATTTGAAAGTATTTCTTTTGCTTCATTATGAATATCTTCTTTAAGAGATTTTGTATCTGCTTGACTAATATCACCTAATGTATGGAATAGTTCACGTTCTTTTTCTGAAAGATTTTTGTGAGGACTATGTTTTTTTAATGATAAATGGAGCATCTTTCTTCGGAAGAGTTTTTCCATAATAATATCTTTACGATCACGGAGCCAGCCATAAATAAGAATAATTAGGAGTAATAGTCCCATATAACCGAGAATTGGGTAGAGGATACTAATCAAATCTTTAAAACCAAAGAAACTACATATATATCCTATGATTACTACAGAAATAATAATAATTCTCATTCTTTTTGTGCTGCCGTTGGCAAAACGTCTAGCAATAGAATAAAAAAGAGAGAATGCTGTATTAAAAATAAGTGAAAAGACTGTGATTGCATATATATGCTAGCCAAGGATGAATTTGATTGGCAATAGCAAGAATCGGCAAATCTGCATCTTTTACTGTATCTAGATTTGCAAAAATAGAGATAGCAGCTATAAAAACAACTAATCCGACTAATAGGCCGCCACGAGTGCCACCTTTTTCAGCAATACCAATACGAACAACAGAACCACCTAAAATAAAGGCCATAGAAACAGCTGTCATAGCACATAGAGCATAATAATTAAGGACAGAAAACCATACATTGCTTGTGGCTGGTTTGATTGTGTGGGCTATAGCCTCTAATGTAGTCCAATCATGACTTTTACCAATAAAAGAGTAGCCTGTAATGATGAATATCATAACAATCATGATAGGAGTAAAAACACCTAAAATATTGGTTATTTTGTCAAAGTTCATAAATGATACGGTTATGATTAAAAGTGAGCAAATTAATCCACCAATCCAAAAAGGGAATCCAAATTGTTGTTCTAAGTTTGAGCCTGCGCCAGCAATCATAACAAATCCCATAATAAAGCTACCAGAGATTAGTACAAAATCAAGTATTCTTGTAATAATAGGATGGGAAATCTGTGTAAAAACTTCTTCATGATTGTCTGCACGATAGTAGCTCCCCAAAGTAAGCATGATTTTACCAAATGCGGCATTTAATAGACCTAGTAATAGAACACCAATGAGACCTATTTGGCCAAAACTTATAAAATATTGTAGAAGATCTTGTCCACTCGAGAGTCCTGCACCTACAATAACACCTATGTAGGCAAATGCAATTTTCCATGATTGTTGCATTATATTTTCCTCCTTTCAAATACATAACTTAGTAAACATTTAATATTATATCATACTGATGATTCAGTTGATGGAAACCTCACCGCCAATCTCTATAAGATTAGCTAAGACTGGACCCATTTATAGGCCTTAAGTTCAATATAGTGATGTCAAACGTAAAAGTAAATCAGAACCACCCGTAAAACGGGTGGTTTGCTCACGGGCTATAAGCCCGTAGTACTAGGCCAGCGTCTAAAGGCGCTGGCTTTCACTACGTTCAATCCGCATAGCCATTGACTCGTAACGTTCCCCTTAAAGGGGATATGTATTACTTGCTACCCTTAAAAGGGTCCTCATATTCTTTTACACTAAGTTTATCTTTCATTTGGTCATGTAACTCTTGCTCACGTATATATTTCTTTACTGTAGCCTCATTTAGACCTACTGTACTAACATAATATCCCTCGGACCAAAAGTGTCTATTTCCAAACTTATACTTTAAGTTTGCGTGTTTATCGAACATCATAAGTGCACTTTTACCTTTTAAATATCCCATAAAAGGTGAAACTGCTATTTTGGGTGGGATTAATACTAACATATGCACATGATCTGCCATGAGCTCCCCCTCTATAATCTTGACGCCCTTATATTCACATAAACGCCTCAATATTTCAAGTAAACTATTTCTATATTGATTATATATAACTTTACGTCTATACTTAGGTGTAAATACTATGTGGTATTTGCATAACCATTTTGTGTGCGCAAGACTCTGTGTCTTTGTTGCCATATAAAATCATCTTTCTTTTGCATATAATGCGGCTTGAACACCTACATTATACTTAAGCAAGGTGATTTTTTTGTATAACTTTCGTTGCCGCACCCGCATAGCGGGTGGTTTTATGATTCGCGACTAAGTCGCGAACCAGTCTAAAGACAATAATAAAATGCCGATGCAGCTAGTTATTTACTAGTTGTATCGGCATTAAAATCAACATCTTTTATCCTATACTCTACACAGGTAAATTACTTCAAATTGAGAACATCCAAAAATGATTTTCCAATATGCCATAGTGGTAATCTAAAATTTTGCAATACTGTTTCACCTATGTCCGCAAAACTATGTCTATCACCCAAAGCTACTGAATGACTCATACTTGGACTATAAGCTAGCAAAGGCACCATTTCTCTCGTATGATCTGTACCTTTCCAAGTCGGATCATTCCCATGATCTGCCGTGATGAGGAGCAAATCATCATCCTTAAGTAAATCTAACAAGCCGCCCAATTGGTAATCAAAATCTTCGATAGCACGCTTATACCCGTCTACATTGCGCCTATGACCGTAAAGGCTGTCAAATTCAACAAGGTTAACCATCATGAGCCCCCGTATAAAACTTCGTCCCAACAGATACGGCACCACATTCATACCATGAGCATTGGACTTTGTCGGATATGATTCATCCCAGCCGACATGAGCATAAATATCGCCGATTTTGCCGACTGCCACTGTCGGAATATTAAAGTCTTGTAACGCTTGTTGCACCATTTTCTTTTCAGGCATGCGACTGTAATCATGGCGATTCGAGGTGCGCACAAAATGTCCCGATGTACCGACAAAAGGCCGCGCAATGATGCGCCCCACATAATAATCACCGATACACACCTTATCGCGCGTAATTTGACACATGCGATACAAATCTTCTAATGGAATGACATCCTCATGAGCAGCGATTTGAAAGACCGAATCCGCCGATGTATATACGATCGGTTTACCTGTTCTTATATGCTCTTCTCCGAGGCGTTCAATAATTTCCGTTCCGGATGCAACCTCATTACCCAGAAATTCATAACCCGTTTCCTTCGTGAAAGTATCCATCAATTGCTTCGGAAAGCCATCATAAAATGTCGGGAAAGGTACCGTCACGGGATGCCCCATCATCTCCCAATGTCCGCTTGTCGTATCTTTGCCGGTACTCATTTCGGTCATACGACCGTAAGCACCGACAACAGGCTCATCGAACTCTGAAATATCAGCAATACGGGCTAAACCCAAGCTTTTTAGATTCGGACAGCGGATAGGTCCCGCTGCAGATTCAATATGCCCCAATGTATTCGAACCTTCATCGCCGAATTTAATCGCATCGGCCGCATGTCCCACACCGACACTGTCCATCACTAATAGAATAATCCGATTATACATATGTACTCCTAAACTCATATGAAATACATTACCCTATATAATGTAAATATTTCATAATAAATTACAGTCAAGAATCATGACCATGAACCAGCAAAACCATCTGACGTAAATCGAAATATTTTTGATACTACTTAAGGTATGGCATAGCAAGCATGAGTGCCGCCAAAGACTTGCTATCCTTGATATTCTCATTTCTGATAGCCTCCAGCAACTCCGGTACTGTGTAGTACTCCAGCTCCACATATTCATCGGGATCCCAATTGGTTTCCCCCATGATAAGATCCTTGGCAAGATATAAATGTAGTACCTCATTGCAGAATCCCGGACTCGTAGCGATAGCTCCTAACGGAATCCACTGAGCCGCACGATACCCGGTTTCCTCGGCCAGTTCACGCTTAGCGCAGACAATGGGTTCTTCATTGGGGTCAAGTTTTCCTGCAGGTACCTCCAGTAGCGGCTGCTGCAAGGCATATCTGAATTGACGCTCCATGACGATCTTATTGTCCTCTGTAACCGCCACAATCGCCGTGGCCCCCGGATGATGCACAACCTCACGCCATGCCTCCTTGCCGTTCACATCGGCTATATCATAGGTAACTTGAATCAACTTACCGTTAAATTTCATTTCACTGGATTTCTGTATTTCCTTACTAATTGCCATATGTACCTCTAATCTTCTATTTTATGTAAAAATCCGAGCATTCGGATACGTTGTAAAATTTCCTCTAAATACACTTCATTAGGAACGATAAAATCAATATCGTCCTGCGTATGACGCTGAACCGTAATATTGTCATCCATAATAGCAAGAATCTTTTCTTTTGTCGTAGGCTCCGCCATCTGCTTTATAATAAAAAGAAAACCGTTATCTATATCCTGTTGCACTTTATTGTACATATCCCCTATACCGATATAGGAGCTGCCTTCTTTTTCCACTATGGTGGCAATAAAATCTATAAATCTTTGCGGTATATATACCTTATTATCCTCAAAAGCGATTCTTTCATATGGTTCAGCATACATATCAAGATTATCCACGATGATCAAATACAGTAGACGAGAGTACACTCTGTCCATTTCTATAGTATATCCGGGCAGCTTTCCATGTATATGATCCACTATATCCTGAACAGTAAATACATCCCCTCGGTCCATAACCTCTTTAATAGCAATATGGATGCTGTCCGTCATATTGGAAGGAATGCCTACATTAACAATACTGCAAAAATACAATCTTGATAATACATCTATGCCGACCCGTTCATTACGAATGATGTCTTCACTACGTTTTTCCTTCGTCAAAAGGGACATTCTGAACTGCGTATCATAAATATAATCATAATACTGTTCCTTAGCAATATAATCGTCATTAGCCAATTGCGCTATATTATCATGAATATCCTCGGGTAACCAGCTTATATAAGACCGTGAAAGAAACACATCACCTATATACGCGCAACCTTGATCATTGGCACGTTTTATAAATTCATGTACATATACAGGATCATTAAAAGGCTCCAAATATTCATGAGCCACATAATAATCATTAGAGCTCAATACCTTTTGGATGTTATCAATTTTATAACTCGCCGTCTGACTCATCCGATTATCCAGTCCCATCGTATCGGCTACAAGCTTCAATATGTTCTTTGTATATAAAGTCCGCTCCATCAACGGCATCTCTAGCGCTTTTTGCTCCGCGTACTGCATGATTTCTCGATATTGCTCTAACCGTTTCCATCCGGGATATGTATTATATGATACATAAGCAATACCTTTATCGGATAAATTCTTATTACAGATCGATAAAATCTTATCTTTTACCATATCCGGAACCCACGACCAAATCCCATGTACAATAATATAGTCAAAAGTACCGAAGGATTCGTCAATATCTAAAATATCTTTTTCAATCAAATGTATATTGGAAAGCCCCATCGATGCAATCAATTCATTCCCCATCTCAATCTGCGAAGATGATAGATCGATACCCGTAAAGGAAGCTTCAGGATAATATAAAGCCTGAGAAATAATATTTCCCCCAAAAGAACAGCCCAGTTCAAGAACGCGAGCCTTTTTTAAAGGTACAGGCTCCAATCCATATAATAAAGCTCGTGCCGCTAATGTATTTAGAGAAGTGGCTCCAAAGGGCTGAGAAATATACACTACATCCTCATAACTCTTTTTTAGAACTTTATTTTCATCCAGTATGTGCATAGTATTCTGTGTTGATTCGACATCATTTCCCATAATTGATGTATTCATATTCCTTTTTTGTTTTGACTCCTGTTTCATAACGCCTCCCGAATTCTTCTTCTATAAGAATTATTATATAGTATTATGAAAAAGAATTGTAGACAAGTCATAATAACACATGAAAGCCGCCCAACCAAGTTGAGCGGCTTTCACCATTTTATTATGAATCATATAGACTTTACATAGTCCCCGTACTGCCGATACCGCCGGTTCTTACACCTGTAGCATCGTCATCATTGGTAATAAGGTATTTGGAGAATATGCCTTGAGCAACGCGTTCTCCTTTTTCAAGGGTTATCGGTTCTTGACCAAAATTCAGGAGGGCAATCATAATATGACCTTCATTGTCCTCATTATTATAATAATCACTGTCGATAATGCCCGTGCTGTTCACAAGTGCCAAATGACGCTTAACGGCCATACTGGAGCGGATATGAATAGCAAGGTATTCATCATATGCCATAAAAGCCTTAAGACCCGTAGGCACAAGTTTTATTTCACCCGGTTCCAATGTAACGGCTTCAGCACATTCTATATCATATCCTGCACTTTCCGTCGTTTTACGGGTCGGTAAATTGATATCTTGTTCTTCAAAGGCAGTTACTACCTCAAATCCGCGAATATCCATGAGACACCTCTTACTTTAAACAATCCTTACGGGATAAGTTAACACGGCCTTGTTTATCAATTTCGATAACTTTTACCATGATTTCATCCCCAACGTTTACAACATCCTCTACATTTTCAACGCGTTCCTTAGCTAATTTTGAAATATGTACAAGACCTTCTTTACCAGGCAATACCTCTACAAAAGCGCCGAATGCCATGAGACGTGTTACCTTTCCTAGATATACTTCCCCTACTTCCACTTCTTTAGTAAGGTTCGTAATGATTTCTTGCGCTTTCGCAGCCCCTTCTTGTTCCACGGATGCGATAAATACGGTACCGTCATCTTCAATATCGATCTTAGCACCTGTTTCTTCAATAATGCTGCGAATTACTTTACCGCCTGTACCGATAACATCGCGAATCTTATCAGGGTCGATTTTCATCGTAATGATGCGCGGTGCGTATTGAGACATTTGTTTGCGCGGTTCAGCGATAGTATCAAGCATGATACCCATAATATGCATACGACCTTTATGGGCCTGTTCCAATGCTTCATGCAAAATCTCACGGGACAAGCCGGAAATCTTGATATCCATCTGGATTGCCGTTACCCCTTTAGCGGTACCGGCCACCTTAAAGTCCATGTCGCCAAGAGCATCTTCCATACCTTGAATATCTGTTAAAATCGTGTAATGTTCACCTTGAGTCACAAGCCCCATAGCGATACCGGCCACAGGCGCCTTGATAGGCACTCCGGCATCCATCAGGGATAATGTGGAGCCGCATACGGACGCCATGGAACTGGAACCATTAGATTCCAATACTTCAGATACGAGACGCAATGCATATGGGAAATCCTCTTCACTAGGAATTACAGGAACCAATGCTCGTTCAGCCAATGCACCGTGACCGATTTCACGACGGCCAGGACCGCGGGAGGAACGTGTTTCCCCTACGGAGAAGGACGGGAAGTTATAATGATGAATATAACGTTTTTCAGTTTCAACACCAAGACCGTCGATAGTTTGTGTTTCGGATAAAGGTGCTACTGTTGTAATATTCAATACCTGAGTTTGACCGCGTGTAAATAATCCGGAGCCATGTGTACGAGGCAATACGCCTGTACGGCAGGAAATCGGACGAACTTCATCAAGCTTACGACCGTCCGGACGAATTTTTTCAACGGTGATCATATGACGGACAATTTCCTTCGTCATCGCATCAAATGCTTTATTAACGTCAGAAAGATTATCCGGATAAATGCTTTCAAAATGAGCCAATACGTCGGAGCGAACTTCCGCTTCTTGAGTATCACGTTGTTGTTTATCAGCACAACGAACAGCGGCATCTAATTTATCATGGCCGTATGCACGTACTGCATCAGCGATATCCTGAGGCACTTCTTTACTTTCAAAGACGCGTTTTTCCTTACCGACTTTAGCTTTAATATCCTCCTGGAAGGCTACGATTTTTTTTATTTCTTCATGAGCGGTCATGATAACTTCGAGGATTATATCTTCCGGCACCTCCTGTGCACCGCCTTCGACCATGAGGATAGCATCCTTCGTACCGGCTACAACGATATTAAGATCGCTTTCATCAGCTTGAGCTTTAGTCGGATTAACAACAAATTCTCCATTAACACGTCCCATTCGAACACCTGCGATAGGTCCGTTCCAAGGAATATCAGAAATAGAAAGTGCTGCAGATGCACCGATCATACCGCATATAGCAGGATCGCAGTCGTGATCTACGGACATAACCGTTGCCACTACATGCACTTCATTGCGCACACCCTTATCAAATAGCGGACGAATAGGACGGTCAATCAAACGGCTATTCAAAATAGCGGATTCCGGTGGACGTGCCTCACGTTTGATAAATCCTCCAGGCAAGCGACCGACAGCATACATTTTTTCTTCATAGTCTACGGTAAGCGGGAAGAAATCGATATCCTTCGCCTCTTTAGAACCCGTAGCGGTCACGAGTACACGTGTATCTCCATAACCAACCATTACGGCACCGCCGGCTTGTTTTGCAAGTTCCCCAGTCTCAATCGTAAGCGTACGACCGGCCAGGTCCATTTGGAATTGTTCCATTCCTATTCCTCCTATAAATCATCTTTTTCATATACCTTATTATTATATATCATCATATAAAAATAAGCCATGTATTTAAAGACTTTAGTTGTTGGTACCGCTTATTTGCAGAGTTATAAATAAAAAAGCCGTCCCGGAGGACGGCAAATTTTATTATTTACGAAGACCAAGTCTTTCAAGAATGGAACGATAACGTTCGATATCTTTGCGACGAAGATAGTCAAGCATATTACGGCGTTGACCTACAAGTTTCAACAAGCCACGACGGGAATGATGATCTTTTTTATGTTCCTTCAAGTGTTCTGTTAAGTACTGAATACGGCTTGTCAAAATCGCAATTTGTACTTCCGGAGAACCTGTGTCACCTTCATGTGTAGCATATTCTTTAATGATTGCTAATTTAGCTTCTGTAGTTAACATTTCTGTTACCTCCTATAAATAAAAATCTCGTTAAGCTTAAGTAACCGTCGGAGAGTCGAATACTTCGCTTACGATGTGTCTAATGACTTTATTTAGTATACAGTATCTGCCTGATGTTGTAAAGAAAAACTATTTCGCTCCTAAAACCATGCGATCGCTCAATGCATTTTCACCGGCCACTTCGAATTTTTCAAGAAGATCCTGAACGGTGAGTTTTTTCTTTTCTTCCCCTTTTACATCGTAAATGATGCGACCCGCATCCATCATGATGAGACGATTACCGAAACGCAATGCATCGCGCATATTGTGAGTGATCATAAGGGTTGTCAAATTATGTTCAGATACGAGCTTTTCCGTCAACTGCAGTACATTTTCCGCTGTCTTAGGATCAAGTGCCGCCGTATGTTCATCGAGCAACAAAATTTCCGGGCGAAGCATAGTCGCCATCAACAAGGTAATCGATTGACGCTGACCACCCGATAGTAACCCCATGCGAGCCGATAACCGTTCCTCTAAACCGAGACCAAGTAGGGCGAGTCGCTCTTTAAAAAACGCCTGTTCGCTGTCTTTGAAAGCCCACTTAAGGCCCAATCTTTTACCGCGACGCATGGCGAGAATCAAATTCTCTTCAATCTGCATATTGCCCGCAGTTCCTACCATCGGATCCTGAAAGACGCGACCGATATATTTAGCACGTTTATATTCAGCCATTTTCGTCACATCAATATCATTGATTGTGATTTGTCCCTCATCTACGGGAAATACTCCGGCAATAGAGTTCAATAGCGTACTTTTACCGGCACCGTTACCACCGATAACCGTACAGAAATCACCTTCTTCAAGTCTAAGATTGATACCCTGAAGAGCGGTTTTTTCATTAATGGTGCCCTTAAAGAAAGTTTTTACCATATTTTTTACTTCTAACATAGAAACCTCCTTAGCGAGCCAGCCATTTGGCTTTCAATGTAGGCAACGAAAGCGCAATAGCCACGAGAATAGCGGTGAATAATTTCAAATCGTTCGGCGGCATACCGAGATAAAGGACGGTAGCAATTACGATACGGTATACGATAGATCCGAGCACTACGGCAATAAGACTCTGTACAAAGGATTTTGTACCGAATACGACCTCACCGATGATAACAGATGCCAAGCCGATTACGATTGTACCGATACCCATCCCTACATCGGCGAACCCTTGCGCTTGGCCGATTAAGGCTCCGGATATACCTACAAAACCGTTGGATATCAACAGACCAAGGACAATCATATTATCCGTATTCACACCTTGAGCGCGAATCATTTGCGGATTTACACCGGTCGCCCGAAGAGCCGTACCGATTTCAGTACCGAAAAACCAGAATAAGAACAGACATACAACGATAGCCACCAAAATCCCTACAATGGCCGCAGACCACATATTCGGTGTATGTAATACACCGCCGAGCATGCTATACACAGTATCCATACGAAGTAAAGATACATTAGCCTTGCCCATGATATGGAGATTAATGGAGTATAAGGCGATCATCGTTAAGATACCGGCTAAGAGAGCAGGTATTTTTAATTTTGTATGAATCCAGCCTGTTACAGCACCTGCCGCCATACCACCGATGCCGGCAACTAAAATGGATAAAATCGGATTCATGCCATTGGTAATCAAAATGGCTGAAATAGCCGCCCCCATAGGGAACGTTCCTTCCACCGTCAAGTCCGCCACATCAAGAACGCGGAATGTGATGAATACACCAATCGCTAATAAAGACCACAAAAGGCCTTGAGTTATGGTGCCTACCAATAAATCAAACATCAATATCTCCTCTATTTTTTCATATCTTTTCGAAGTGCCTCCGGAATAGTAATCCCCAATTTATTGGCACGCTCTTCGTTGACAGTTAATTTAATTTCCTTTTGTGTTTCAACCGGCATATCCCCGATTTTAGCTTCTCCTGACAAGATTTTTGCAGCCATCAAACCCGTCTGATAACCTAATTGATAGTAATCTACAGAATAGGTTGCCACACCACCGGTCATAGTCATGCCTTCATCAGCAGCGAATACAGGAATCTTTGCGGCATCCGTAATTTGCGCCAAGTTGGCCATCGCCGATGCGATTACATTATCCGTCGGCGTATAAATGGCCTGTACATCCTGATTTACGAGATTGGTTGCCGCCTGTTGAATATCGTTAACATTAGATACCGTCGCTTCTACTACAGTTATCCCCTTTGTCGCAGCATAAGCCTTCATTTTTTCCACCTGTAGCTGGGAATTGATTTCCGAAGATGTGTAGATAGCACCGATTCGTTTAACATTCGGTACCAATGCTACAATGAGATCCACCTCTTTTTCTACAGGTGTCATATCCGATGTACCCGACACATTACCGCCGGGATGTTCATTAGATTTAACAAGCTTAGCCGTCACATAATCGGTAATAGCTGTTCCTAAAATCGGCATATCATGAGATGCATTAGCCATTGTCTGTGCCGCCGGTGTTGCAATGGCAAGCACCAAATCATTTTTATCAGATACAAAACGCTGTGCAATACTATTTAAATTAGATTGATCGGCCTGTGCATTTTGTTGATCAATCTTGATATTTTCTCCATCCTTATAACCTTTGGAGGCAAGGCCGTCAATAAAGCCCTTATTTGCTGCATCAAGAGATGGATGTTCTACCAGTTGAATAACACCGATTTTCTTTTGATCTCCGGATGCCGTGTTGGAACCGCAACCTGCGACCATAGCCATTACGGTAATGGCGCTGAGGGCCACTACAATACCTTTTTTCCAGTTCATGTAACATTACTCCTTACCAGTTGCGTATTAAATCATAGATGCTTTGTTCATCAATTCCTCTGGTAAGGTGATGCCCAATTTTTCCAACTTGTCTTTATTCACAACTAATTTAAACTCTTTTTGCGTTTCGATAGGCATATCTTCAACTTTAGCTTCACCGGTTAAGATTTTTGCAGCCATCAAACCCGTTTGATATCCCAATTTATAATAATCCACGGATAAGGACATGAGTGCTCCGCCTTTAACATGATTATCTTCACCACCGAAAACCGGGATCTTTGCAGGATCTGTAATAGCGACAAGATTACTCATCGCAGATGCCACCACATTATCTGTCGGTACATATACCGCATCTACATGTTGAGATACGAGGTTTTGAGCCGCTTGTTGAATATCGTTTACGGTGGATACCGTAACCTCTTCTACCTTAATCCCTTTTGTAGCAGCATAAGCCTTCATTTTCTCTACTTGAATCTGAGAGTTCACTTCACTGGAACTATAAATGGTACCGATTGTTTTCGCATTCGGCATGACTTGTAATATCAGATCAACTTGTTGTTCTACCGGGTTCATATCACTCGTACCGGATATATTGCCGCCCGGATGCTCATTTGATTTAACGAGCTTTGCCGCTTCATAATCGGTAATGGCCGTCCCCAAAATCGGAATATCATGAGTCGCATTAGCCATCGTCTGTGCCGCAGGTGTAGCAATCGCTAAAATCAGATTTTTACGATCCGATACAAAACGTTGAGCAATCGTATTCAAATTTGATTGATCGGCTTGAGCATTTTGTTGATCAAAGGTAATCTTGCTATCTAAGCCTTTTTCCTTTAATGCATCGACAAAGCCTTTATTGGCTGCATCCAAAGCAGGATGTTCAACAAGTTGAACCACACCTACCTTGTAATTACCGCCATCACTTGTTCCATTTGTACCACACCCGGTAACGGCCATAAAAGCTGCCGCAGTCAGTACCAAGGCGATTCCTTTTTTCCAGTTCATAGGGATTCCCTTCCTCTTCGTCATATAATAATATATTAATTATAAACGACTTTATCTACTACATCAATGTAGCAGACTAAAGTATTTTACATTTGTTCATATTGAATATACAGAAAATACTGTTTTTATGAGATAAGGTTATCGATTTAAAGACGCCAACATTTCTTCCGTCAATTCGTTTGCGGCTAGAATATACTCCTTCAGCGTTCCCTTATCGAGGGCCATCTTCATAACGGGAACTTCAAAGGGGTCCAGGATAACACACATCAAAATCTCGCCTGTCACATAGTAACCGACAACAGCTTCACCTTCATCCATCTCAAGTGTTTCTCGTTTTACCGTTACACAGTATGGTTTCATAACCTCTGCGGCAGCCTTTGCCACTTCTTCCCGATTTGCAATGTATTCATCCGCCTTCGATTCAGGAATATCAAAGATATCGACCTTTACGGTCTTTACCTCCGATGCATTGTCTTTAGCGGCTGCAATAGCGGCGCCCAATTCCGTTTTACTCATAATCCACCTCATACATGAATTGGACTTTCACCACCGGTGAAAGCCCTCTATCATTAGATTGTTTCATCTGCCGCATTAAGGAACGCGACATAACACTGTTTAGCTTCGTAAATATCCGCTTTGGAGGTAACTTCCCACGGAGCATGCATGCTGAGTACAGCCACACCGCAATCAATGACATTCATACCGTACAAAGCCATGATATATGCAATGGTTCCGCCTCCACCGAGGTCGACTTTACCGAGCTCAGCCGTTTGATATGTAACATTATTGGCCTCCATAATGCGGCGAATAAAGCCCATATACTCCGCATTGGCATCATTAGAGCCCGATTTACCGCGAGCCCCCGTAAATTTATTGAACACAACGCCCATTCCTAAGAAAGAGGCGTTTTTCTTTTCAAAAGCGGAGCCGTAAAGAGGATCATATCCGGCGCTTACATCGGAGGACAACATGCGTGATTTTTCCAATGTACGACGAACGCTGACAGAATTCGGTTTTCTCATAAGCGTTAAAATTTCAGCCACCGCATTTTCAAAGAATCGGGATTGCATACCCGTAGCGCCGACTGAACCGATTTCCTCTTTATCCACAAGCAAACAGCATGTAGTACGTTTTACCTGATCCACTTCGAGCATCGCTACCAATGAAGTGTAGGCACATACGCGGTCATCTTGACCATACGCCATAACCATGGACCGATCAAAACCCATATCGCGTGCTTTGCCGGCAGGAACGATTTCAAGTTCTGCGGATAATAAATCCCGTTCCTCAAAACCATATTCCTTTTCAAGAAGGGCGTTAATAAATTTAGCAACCCCGTCCTTCTCTTCATCTTTTACGGGACGGCTGCCGATGAGCAGATCCAACGCCTCCCCTTCGATAACCTTTGCCGCATTTTTCTGCATCTGTTCCTGACCCAAATGTGGCAGTAAATCGGTAATACAGAAAACAGGATCCGTGTCCTTATCGCCGATATTGATATCGATACGGGTACCGTCAGTCTTCACAACTACACCGTGAATAGCCAAAGGCATCGCAACCCAATGATATTTTTTGATTCCCCCGTAATAATGAGTATCCCAAAATAACAGATTGCTGTCTTCATATTGAGGATTTTGTTTAACGTCGATACGAGGAGAATCGATATGGGCTCCTAACAGATTCATGCCCAATTCGATATCATCCGTACCGATATTGAAAAGAGCGATGGATTTATCCATGTGGGTATAATACACCTTATCCCCCGCCTTGATTGACGTATTTGATGCAATTAAATCCTGTAAATTAACATAGCCTTTCGCTTTTGCCATCTGTACAGCCTGAATCACACATTCCCGTTCAGTTTTTCCATCATCTAGAAATTGACGATATCCATCACTTAACTCATATACTTTGGATATGGTCGCATCATCATAATTGTGCCATGCATATTTACGTTCCATACAATTATCCTTTCTAAAGGTATTCTATGCCTCAATATCCTGTATAAAATAAGCCTCTAAATCTACAGAATACAGCTTCATAGAAATCTTATTCGATTGACATTAAAATCAAATCATTTAGTCGCATGTCGCTTTTCCAGCTCCGCTCTGCGATGTTCATGATATAATCTTTCTTTCTCCCGATTAACCTCGGACTTGTTTTTATATAATAAACGAATCTCATCGGTACAATGTGTCAGTACTTTTGTAACATAAAACTTTGTAATTCCCGATCTGATCGTATATTTTCCAACCTTTAACTGCACCGCAAAATCGCCATGTTTAGGACAAATACCGAGTGCAAGATACTTATCCCCCTGTAACCGTTCCGGCTGCGTCATATCCAATCTATTCTGGCAATATGGACAAAACGACAGTCTAACCCGTTTATCATGGACAACACGCTTCTTTTCGGAAAAGTTCTCATACATAAAAAACGTCAGAATCGGCGGATATAACAATGGATTGGAACCGGTCTTACGGATCTCATCATACTGCCGTATTCCTTCAGGAATATCCAGTTTCTGACAAATATGTGCCGTAAAAACCGCGTCATGCAATGCATTGTGTGCCGACAAATGCTCTGAGGAAATTCCTAAATCCTCCATGGCATGGGATACGGAATACTGTTGATTTGTTCCGTACCGTTGATAGGCATAAATCATCTGCGCATCCACCCACTGATCATAGGACAGCACTTTCATACTGTGCAACATGAGATTTTCCCGTAAAATGAGAATATCATCAGAACCCCACGATAAGAGCATGTATTGATCGCCGCACCAGGCTTGAAAATGATGCATGGCCGTCTTAAACGGCACGCCATGATTCAAATCCAACGATGTAATCCCCGTCAATTCACGCACGTGTTTATGCATGCGTGTTAAATATCGAGGTTTGATAAACATCGTAAAATGATCTACGATATCCATCCGTTCATTCAATTTTACTGCTCCGATTTGAATAATCTCACCCGTCAACGGCATCTTTGTGCGTTTCATAAAACTGATATCGTTACTGTACGGTTGATTCCATTCCAAATCAAATACAATATAATTCATAACTGGCCTTTATTTTGTTTCTGAAAGCAACGTTTCCGCCGCTTTAATCACTTCATCTTCGGATATTACGGAAATTCCCGCGTAGTGACCTTCCTTGATGATCTGTTTCATACTTTTACCGATTTCATATGTATCCATGGACTCAAGAACAATAGATTCAGATTGATACGGTCCGTAAAAAAATGGATTTGACGGTCCGTAAAGTGCCACTACGGGCACATGTTGACTCACAGCGACGTGCATCGGTCCCGAATCATTCGTGATGAGCAAGGAGCACCGCCCCATAGCCGCAGCCAAAGGCCCTAACTGAAATGCACCGGTCGCGACAATCGGCTTTGTTTCCATCATCTTTACAACCGGTTCTACCATATCGATATCCATAGGGCCTCCAAAGAATATCGTCTTGTACCCTTGCCGTCCGAAATAATCCGCCACATGGACAAAACGTTCGGCAGGCCATCGTTTTTCAGGGACCGCACTACCGATATTGAATCCGATAAGCTTATCTTCATCCTTTACACCATGATCGGTATAGAAATCATATGCCTCACGGCGCCAAGCTTCACAAGTTTCTATATGTAAACCGGAATTTGATAAATCCGCAACCCCTAACTGCTCCAAAACATTGATATACATATCCGCGGCATGACGCGTCTTGCGGTCGAGACGCGTATACTTCGTCATAAAGGGTCTGAATAAAAAATGACTCATCCCCGTTGTAACAGGTGCATGAATCTTCCACGCTAAATATGATGTGCGTTCATTGGGATGCAGATTAATCACGATATCCGGCTTACCCTTCGCATTGATCTCACACGCGACCGCATTGAGGCCTGAAATACTGTTATGACGCCCTTTTTTATCCACGACGACAAGTTCATCAATATTTGGATTATACTGCATAACCTGCTGTAATTTCTCATCTATTACATATGTAATATGACTATGAGGTGCCGCCTTTCGCAATACCTCTAAAAACGGTGTCGTCAGGATAACATCACCCAGATGCATGAGAAAGGTCACAACAATTCGCTTATTATCGAGTTCCATTACAGTTCCTTTCCAAGCACTTGCTCATATACGGACCATACCGCATCCACCGGGATCTGAGCCATGCAGTCCGGATCATCAACCAACGGGTCCTCCGGCGTCGCCTTTGAGGTAGGAGAAATGATGAGATGTACGTGACTGCCTCCATAAGGACTTGTCCGCTTAGGTGATGTCGTACCGAATAAGGCAATGAGAGGCCGCTTCAAGGCATTTGCAATATGTAGCGGTCCCGTATCGGCGCTGATAAATACTTCGCATCGACGGATCAGTTCTATCAGTTCCTCCATCGATGTAGCCCCAACGAGATTTACGAGATTATCATTCTTTACATAATTTTCTATGAAAGCGCCCTTCTCAATATCCTCTGGTGCACCTGCGATGACGACCTTCTTACCTGATTCACAGAGGCGAATACAGAGTTCGCCAAAATTGAGAAGAGGCCATTCCTTTACTATCCATCGTGCGCCGGGTACTACTACGACATATTCATCATCGGAAATACCAAAGCATTGAAGACGATATTTAATCGATTTTTCCGCATTCCCGTAGACGGGCATGGGAAATTCAACACCTTCCACTTCGCCACCCAAGGCGCGAACGGTATCTAAATATCTCTCGATAACATGATCGTACTTGTGCTCTCCTACAAGGGCTTTATTCACAAGATTACTGCCTTCGCGCAGTTCCCAGTAACCGTATTTTTCAGGCGCCCCCGATAGTAGAGAAACTATAGCACTTTTTGCAATACATTGTAAATCTAAGGTCATATCAAAATGACGACTATGTAGCTCTTTTCTAAGCTCCCAAAGATATGCCGGTTGTTTCAACCTCTTCTTGTCGATAATGATGACATCATCGATCCAGGGGGTACCGGGTAGGAGGCTGGCGAACTGTTCATGAATAGCCCAGGTGATACGCGCATCGGGCCAGTTCTTACGAATTGCATACAAGGTAGGTAATGCATGTATAACATCGCCTAAAGAGCTCATCTTGATAATGAGTATATTCTTGTAATCTTTCATACCATCACCTCCATCATATCTATATCAAAGTATAAAATTACACGCTAAATAATCGTTTTTATAAAATCCAACAAATTGGTACCCGTAAATAAGTACCCTTTTATACCGGCCGCCTCGGCGGCCTCAATATCACGCGGACTATCTCCTATGAGAAAGCTTTCACCAACATTCACATCATAATCCTTAATGGCCTGATATATCATACCGGGTTTCGGTTTGCGACATTCACATTCAACGGCATAGCGAGACACCGTGCCTTCTACATGATGAGGACAATAGTAGAAACGTAAAATCGGAGCCCCGCAGGCATCCAGTTCACGCCCCATATATTCATGCAGAATCTGCACATCATGTTCCGTATAATACCCCCGGGCCACACCGCTCTGATTGGTCACCACAATGAGGTCATACCCTTTACTGTAGGCATATGCAAGCGCCTCTTTAGCACCATCAACCCATTGTAAATCGTCAATCCTGTAAAGATAGTTCACATCCTTATTGATGACCCCGTCCCGATCGAGAAACAGTACTTTGCGCATCAACGTAAATATCCTTCATTATGTTCCAACAGTTCACAATATTCTTTAACGGCATCTTCCATCTTTGTAAAGCCTTTATCATAACCGGCAGCCATCAATTTAGTCGTATCCGCTTCGGTAAAGCTTTGGTATTTGCCCTTTAATACCTCAGGGAACGGGATGTATTCAATTTTACCCTTACCATTGTAATCGATAACAGCCTGCATAAATTGATTAAAGCTATGTGCATTACCCGTACCGCAGTTAAATATACCGGAGATTTCAGGATGTTCCCAGAAATAGAAATTCACATTGACCACGTCTTTTACGTAGATAAAATCTCGTGTCTGACCGCCATCTTCATAACCGTCCGTGCCTTCAAACAAATTGATTACACCGGTCTCCTGATTTTTATAGAACATTTGACGAACTAGCGATGCCATCTTATTTTTATGGGCTTCGTTAGGGCCGTATACATTAAAGTAGCGAAGTCCTACCACCTGTGCGGTGTATTCACCTTCAAATTTACGCACATAACGATCAAACAAAAGCTTAGAATACGCATATGGATTAAGTGCTTCTTCCGCTTCTGGTTTCTCTACGAAACCGTTGGTACCATTACCGTAAGTAGACGCGGATGATGCATAAATAAATGGAATTCGACGATCCTGACAATAATGAAAGAGATTTTTAGACCCTTCATAATTGTTTTTCATCATATATTTACCGTTATATTCCATCGTATCTGCACAAGCGCCTTCGTGGAACACGACGTCAATAGGCCCTACATCAAAAGATCCGTCAGCAACAGCATAATCAAAATCATCACAATCGATATAATCTAAAAATTCCAGGTTTTGAATATTGCGAATTTTACGCCCATCTGTGAGGTCATCAACGATAATAATATCCGTACGACCACGCTCATTCAAGGCTTTCACAATATTACTGCCGATAAAACCGGCACCACCGGTTACGATAATCATAATTTGCCCTCCTTAGCCATCTCGGCTATTTTTCCTACTATATCCGACGTGGAATAGCCTTCTTTAAATGAAAGCACCTCTACATCATCAACGGACTCACGCCCTACGATATCTTCTTTTTTATAGTCTCCGCCCTTAACGAGTATATTAGGTCGCAAATAGGCCAATAGTTCTGCAGGCGTATCTTCTTCAAACAGTACAACTCCGTCCACACAGCCCAAAGCGCTGAGCAGTGCAGCACGATCATCTTCACTTACGATGGGACGCGTTTCCCCTTTCAAACGACGGACGGAACAGTCTGAATTAAGGCCTATAATCAGATGGTCGCCGAGTTGAGCCGCCTCTTGCAAATATGTAATATGTCCGCGATGAAGAATGTCGAAGCATCCGTTCGTAAATACCACGGTGTCTCCATTTTGCTGCCACCGTTTCACGAGATCTGACATCTCCTCTTTCGTGTATAGAGGCTTATCCTGTAAGCCCCGTTGCAAAGAGTGCCACAGTTCTATCAACTCGGAGCGATGAATCGGATAGGTTCCCACCTTCGCTACGACGATACCGGCCGCACCATTTGCAATATGAAGCGCTAATCGCATCGATAATTTACCTGCAAGACATGTAATAATCATCGACACCACCGTATCGCCGGCACCACTTACGTCAAATACTTCCTGCTGTGTCGCAGGATTGTGCCATGTACGGCCATCCTTCGCGATAACGGTAATCCCTTTTGCGGAGCGAGTGGCTACAATATAATCTAAATCAACAGATTGCAGAATCTCCTTCGCCGCATTGACGATAGATTCATCATCATTCACCAACGTACGCCCCACGCATTCACCGAGTTCTTTCACATTCGGGGTAATACACGTCGCCCCGTTATATTTAGACCAATCGGCCCCCTTAGGATCCACGATAGTCTGTACATTGTATTGTTTTGCCAACGCAAAGACCTTTTTTAACAGGCTCGGTGTACATACGCCCTTACCATAATCGGAAATAACGATACCGTCTATACCCGATTTGCAAAGATTCTCCAACCATGTTGCAAGTTGCATTTCCTCATCGGAGGTTAAATCTATAATTATTTCAAAATCAAGGCGCATCATCTGTTGACGGTCACCTAAAATACGCATCTTTGTAATGGTGGAGCGATTATCATCGATGATGAGTCCTGAAGTATCAATGTGATCTGCCTCCAAGAGGGATTTCAATAGGCGACCATGATCATCATTGCCAGATAAAGCTCCTAAGTATACATGACAGTCCAGGTTTGCCAAATTAGACGCCACATTACCGGCGCCACCAAGCACCTCTTTTATTTGAGAAACGCGATTTACCGGAACAGGAGCTTCCGGCGAAATGCGACTCACATCGCCAAATACATATCGGTCCACCATCACATCACCGATAACGGCAATGTTAAGATTTGGCAATGTATTCATTAAAAATTGATTAATTGTGGTATTGATCATAGCTTATATTCCTATCTACTCATCAATAGTCTTCTTCGATTAATTCACAGATGATATGACCTGCTAAAATATGCATTTCTTGAATGCGGGCCGTCACCTTGCTCGGAACGGCGAGTGTAATATCACAAAGCTCGGCCATCTTGCCGCCGCCTTCGCCGGTAAATCCGATTGTATGCATACCGATGGAGCGTGCCATTTCAACAGCTTTCAGAACATTTTTGGAATTTCCCGACGTAGAAATTCCGATGAGAACATCTCCGGAGCGACCAAGTCCCTCCACCTGACGAGCAAAGACAACATCATAATCATAATCATTGGCAATGGATGTCAAAATAGATGTATCCGTCGTAAGTGCAACAGCAGCCAAGGAACGACGTTCCTTTTTAAACCGACCGATCAATTCAGCCGCCAAATGCTGAGAATCTGCTGCAGATCCGCCATTGCCGCAAAACAATATTTTATTTCCATTTTCAATAGCTGTTTTACAGCGAATTCCTATGTCCTGGATAATCTCCATCTGTTCCATGGTCTTTCCAAAAACATCTAAATGCTCAGAAAATCGCTCTGCAATCATAGGATTTAAATCATTCATCATAAAAGCTCCTTTAACAGTCTGTCCGCATTTTTCCAAAATATCTTATCCCGTTGTTCCACGGTCAAACCGGCCATTCCAAACGCATCATAGAGACGACTCATCTGCGATGTATCCGCGATTTCCGTTTCCAGTGGAATACCGTCAAAATCAGTGCCCAACGCCAACACATCTTCACCGCCCTTATCGATAAGGTATAGTCCATGTTTAACAATGTCCTCAATACGACTGACCGGCGATGTGCCCAGGAAATTCTGCGCAAAATTGAGCCCTATAACGCCCCCCTTATTAGCGATGAGCTTAATAAGGGTATCAGGTAAATTACGCGTATGATTTCTCACTGCCCGCGCATTTGAATGAGATGCGACGAAAGGGACATCAAGGATATCACCTAACTGCTCCGTTCCAGCATCATTGAGATGTGAACAATCAACAATAATCCCCATATCCTGCATGGCTTCGACAAATTCAACACCCTTAGCCGTCAATTTTTTGGATTGATCCCCACAATGAGGTTCTCCCAATCCGTTCGGATAATTCCAGGTCAATGTGATAAGACGTATGCCGTCCTTATAGGCTTGTGAAAGTTTCTGTAAATCACCACCAAGAACACCGCCCTCCTCAATGGAAAGAAGAGCCCCGATTTTGCCGGACTCATATACCCCCTGTATATCCTGATAAGAGAGCACATGCTCTATGTGCTCTCCATAACGCTCAATTTGCGATGTACATAAATCACGCATATCCTCATAGCGACCATAAGGATTATCTGTTTCATGTAAATCGATATAAAATGCAAAATCTTGCACCTTGCTGTGAGCCTTCCGTAATTTTTCTATATCTATTTTCCAGCGGTTTCGATATAAATCACCGCTGTCAGGATGATCCAGCAGCTGCATCATCGTATCACAATGTAAATCTATCATAAGGCCCCACACATCGTATACATCATGATTTCAAAACCATGTATAATCGATACTGCGAAAATAACTATTCTTCAACGGCAGGTTTACGTTTCGGCTTTTTGGCATCTAGCTTTTTAAGGGCCTTTAACTCTTCCATAAAACTGTCAATATTGTCAAACTTGCGATATACACTGGCAAAGCGAACATAGGCAACTTGGTCGATATCCTTTAATTGTTGCAATACCAGTTCACCGATACGGTCCGTAGTTACCTCTTGATTGATTTCGTTGCGGATATCGCGTTCCACATCATTAACAACCTGTTCCATCACGGACATCGGCACAGTTCGTTTATCACAGGAGCGCAATAAACCGTTTAATAATTTACCGCGATCAAAGAGTTCACGGCGTCCGTTTTTCTTTAGTACCATAAGCGGCACTTCTTCTATAATTTCATATGTAGTAAAGCGACGGCCACAATTGATACATTCGCGGCGACGGCGAATACTATTACCTTCATCAGTCGTTCTCGAGTCTGTTACCTTCGTGTCTGTGTGTTGGCAATAAGGACATCTCATCTGTTACTACTCCTTTTCTACTAAATATTAAGTGAAACAGGCATAATAAGCCCATTTTCTACACTATATATAGTACCATGAAAACCGCTAAAATACAAAGAATCCCTAGGATTTCCTAGGGATTTCTTCATTATTCCCACGATTTTCAAATTATCAAAATAGAGAATAAACTTTTATTAAGTTATAGTCCTTATCGCTTCAAAGCATCCTCGATACGAAGCAAACAGTCACCGGATTCAATACGACTGCCTTCACGAACGAGAACCTCTTCAACGATACCGTCGATTGGAGCCGTAATCGTCGTTTCCATCTTCATGGCTTCCGTTACGATTAACGGTTCACCCTTCGTTACGGACTGACCATTCTTAACGAGAATCTTAACAACAGATCCGGATAATGTAGCTCCGATTTCACCAGGGTTCGATTCATCCGCTTTACGACGAACAACACCGGTGGTTTTTGCATGTTTATCATGAACCTTAATGCTACGCGATTGACCGTTAAACTCAAACAATACAATGCGATTACCATCCTCATCAGGTTCGGAATAACCGTTCATTCTGATGATAAGGGTCTTACCTTTTTCAATGGTTACCTGAATTTCTTCGCCGCGCTTCATACCGAAGAAGAACGTCGGCGTATCAAGTACGGACACATCACCGAAATCGCTTACAAATTTATTGTAATCCTGATAAACCTTAGGATATAGGCAATATGCACTTACATCTTCATCAGTGGTTTGCGCACCCATATCGCTCAATTCATTGCGGACATGTTCAAAATCGGTCGGAGGCAATACGGCACCCGGACGAACGGTAATAGGACGCGCCCCTTTCAAGATAATCTTCTGTAACTTTTCAGGGAACCCTTGGTACGGTGTTCCGAGGCGGCCTTCAAAGAATTCCACTACGGATTGAGGAAAATCAAGAAGCTCTCCTTTTTCGAAGATATCTTTTTCCGTCAAGTTATTTTGTACCATGTACAATGTCATATCCCCTACAACCTTGGAGGACGGCGTTACTTTAATGATATCACCGAACATCATATTGACCTGATGGTACATTTTCTTGATATCCGTCCAGCGGTCACCAAGGCCTACCATCTTTGCCTGTTGCTGCAAATTGGAGTATTGTCCGCCCGGCATTTCATGTTGGTATACCTCTGTATTAGGATATGCTTCAGCTTTATCGACACCTCTATAGTAAGGTCGAATGCTGCCAAAGTAATGGGACATTTCCTCCATGTAGTCGATATTCATTTCAGGCTGACGTTCATGACCTGCCAAGGCATAATACATGGAATTCATGCTCGGCTGACTTGTGCCGTTAGCAAACGCGGAGTACGCCAAATCGATAACATCTACACCGGCATCTACTGCTCGGCCGTATGTATAAATGGAATTACCGGAGCCTTCATGTGTATGCAAATGAATAGGAACGGACACCGCATCTTTTAAGGCGGATACCAAATTATAAGACGCTTGCGGTTTCAAGAGGCCCGCCATGTCTTTGATGGCAATAATATTCGCCCCTGCTTTTTCAAGCTCTTTCGCCATGTTCACATAGTAGTCCAAGTTGTATTTTGTACGTTTCCCGTCCAAAATATCGCCCGTATAACATAGAGCCACTTCGGCTATTTTATTCTGAGCACGAACTTCATCGATGGCTACATGCATATTATCCAAGCTGTTCAAGCTGTCAAATACGCGGAACACATCGATACCGTTTACAGCGGCACGTTGAATAAACTGACGTACCACATTATCCGGATATGAAGTATAACCTACCGCATTAGCACCGCGAAGCAACATTTGCAACAATGTATTCGGTACTTCGCGACGGAACATGCGCAACCGTTCCCATGGATCTTCATGCAAGAAACGATAGGATACGTCAAAGGTAGCACCGCCCCAACATTCAAGAGAGAATAAGTTCGGTACACCTTTTGCCGCATGGCCGGCTACACGTGCCATATCAATGGTACGTAGACGAGTCGCAAATAATGATTGATGGGCATCACGCCATGTAGTATCCGTAAAGAATACTTGTTTCTGTTCGCTCAACCATTTAGAAAATTTATCCGGACCTAATTTATCGAAGGTCTGTTTTGTTCCCTCCGCAGGGCTTATATCCAATGCAGATGGCATCTGAATAGGATCAAAGTCAGGAACTTCCTGATGACCGGCGCCGGAATAGCCGTTAATCGTCACATCCGCAATGTAACGCAATAATTTTGTACCACGGTCACGATCCGGTTTCAATTCAAACAATTCAGGATGTTCTTCAATGAAGTTTACATTGTAATGACCACTTTGGAATTCAGGATTTTCCAATACATTGATTAAGAAATGAATATTAGTTTTTACGCCGCGGATACGGAATTCCTTCAGGCAACGTAACATTTTACGAATAGTTTCGTCATTATTAGGCCCGAATGCAGTCGCTTTCACAAGCAAGGAATCATAATACGGTGTTACGACAGCACCCGTGAAAGCATTTCCCGAGTCAAGGCGGATACCGAAACCGCCGGAACTACGGTATGCAAGGATTTTACCCGTATCGGGCATGAAGTTATTTTTCGGATTTTCAGTGGTAATACGACATTGAATAGCCGTTCCTTTACAAGGAATTTTATCCTGTTCAGGGATTCCCACCTCAGGACTATGTAAGCTGTAGCCTTCAGCAATGCGGATCTGAGAATGTACAATATCAATATCCGTAACCATTTCCGTTACAGTATGTTCCACCTGAATACGAGGGTTAACTTCGATGAAGTAGAAACTGCCGTCCGCTGTTACCAAAAACTCAACTGTACCAGCATTGACGTAGTGAACATTCTTCATGATCTTAACGGCTGCATCACATACAGCTTTGCGCGTTTCCAACGGTAACGCAAAGGCAGGCGCCATTTCAACGACCTTTTGATGACGGCGTTGTACGGAGCAGTCACGTTCATGGAGATGAACCACATTACCGTGTTCATCACCCAGAATTTGTACTTCAATGTGTTTCGGTTCTACGATGAGTTTTTCCACGTATACATCGTCATCACCGAACGCGGCTTTCGCTTCAGACTTAGCGCGATCATACGCATCACGAAGATCCTCCTTGCGATGAACTTCACGCATACCGCGACCGCCACCGCCGTTAACGGCTTTAATCATCAACGGGAAGCCATGAGTATCAGCAAATTCTTCCAGTTGAGCAAAATCCTTAAGCGCTCCATCAGAGCCCGGAATCATAGGGATGTCAGCCAATTTCGCCTGTTCACGGGCATTAACCTTATCGCCGAACATATGAAGATGTTCAATTTTAGGACCGATAAAAATAATTCCTTCTTCTTCGCATCGACGGGCGAAACCTTCATTTTCGGATAAGAATCCATAACCCGGATGAATGGCGTCGATGTCATGTTCTTTTGCAATACGGATGATATCTTCAATATCAAGATATGCATCAACAGGTTTCTTACCTTCCCCTACGAGGTAGGCTTCATCAGCTTGATTACGATGTAAGGACAATGTATCCTCTTTAGAGTAAATGGCTACTGTTTTAATACCCATTTCATTACATGCGCGAAATACGCGAATTGCAATTTCACCACGGTTGGCAACCAAAACGGATTTGATTTTTTTCATGTATTGCCTCCTACCAGCTTCGACGGATGTGAACCTTCAGCTTTCAATTTTATTAATATATAAATACTAATCGGATATATATTTAGTTATAAGCATATATAGATATGACTCATCAAAAATAACGATATCCTTGTATTCATACTGATATACACTTATTATACAATATTTTCACCATAATAAAAGATAGTATTTACTCATCTCCGAGGAAATAATTCATTAAATGATTCAGTTGATTTTGATCAGCGGATCCCATTGTTTCTCGCGCGGAATGCATCGCCAAAATCGGTAAGCCGATATCCATGGTACGCATCGGTAACATAGCGGAAGAAATCGATCCCACCGTAGAGCCTCCGGGAACATCGGAACGATTTACGTAGATCTGATACTGTACATCGGCCTCCTCACAAAGCCCCTTAACGATGGCAATCGCCTTCGCATCACCCGCATAGGACTGACTGGAGGCCATTTTAAGTGCCAGGCCCTGATTGAGCACGGGTATATTCGTAATATCATTTTTCTCCGGATAATTAGGATGTAATCCATGAGCTACATCGGCTGAAATCATAAAACCCTTTGCCAAATCTTCATCCATATCCTGCGCAGTAAAGCCTAATACATCATAAATACGTTTTACCAGATTCGGTAACAACATACCGGCTCCGCCTTGTTTAGTCCGACTTCCTACCTCTTCATTGTCGAATAAAATGGCACAACGAATGCCGTCGACTTTATTTTTATGAGCTGCAATAATTCCCGACAATACACCGAAACAGGATGTCAGATTATCTAATCGCGGTGAGCTGATAAAATCACCGTCTATCCCTAGTGTACAGCCTTGCTCAACAGGATATAACGTCATTTCATAGGATAAAATTTCCGATGGATCACAATTGACCTCATCCGCAAGAAAGTGCATCCATTCATCATAACATTCAATAGATTCATCATTATCTAGAGTTGAAACAGCTTTAACATGACTATCCGCATTACGGGTTCCGTTATCGACATCTCTTTTTTCCATCATGAGAATCGGCAACATATCTTTCTGACGGTTCAGCTTTACCCCGTCATTAACGGTGCGATTCATATGAATCGCCAAGTTCGGAATGATGGCGATGGGCCTCTTTGTATCCACTAAAACGGAATCCACATCAAATGCGGATTCACCTTTAAGCACAACGGTCCCGGCAGCCCCCAAAGGTCTGTCGAGCCATGTATTTTCGATAAGGCCGCCGTACATTTCCACGTTTAATTTTTTATAACCTTTCACGGATACAACGGGATTCGGTTTTACGCGAATTGCGGGAAAATCCGTATGTGCCGATGCAACCCGCAATGTATGACGAGGGTGCTTGCCGATATGAAAGGCAAATAATGTCGTGCCGAATACATTCACCACATAAGAACCGGGATGCAATTTCCATGTATCCTCCAATGAAAGTTCGGTAAATCCCGAGTCCAATAACATTTGTAAACTCGTATCTACCGTATGATACGGTGACGTGCACGCACCAATATATTTCAATAATTGTTGATTATCAAACTTCATATGTACCTCCTATGCAAAAGCATACATGTAATCATACAATCATAATGAATACTTTCACTATTCATATAATCTATAATAGTATTATAGATTAATCACATATGATTACTGCTCTTATTTTATCACAAAAAGCCGCCCCAACGGGACGGCTTCATGTATACATAGATACGTTTACATCAATAAAATTGGACCGTAATTATACTATGTAAATCTTGATTTGTATTTACAATTAATACCGACTTACCACATACCGATCAGTTTCATCCATGCGGAACCAATGCCTATAAAGATGATCAAGTTGATTACGGACGTGAAGAAACCGAGTTTCCACCATGTATTTTGAGGAACATAACCGGTATTGAATATTACCGGAGATGGACCTGCCGCATAGTGAGTCAAGGACATACAGAGATTAGATGTGAAAGCGATCATCAACAATGTCAACATCGGTGGAGCACCTGCGGAAATTGCAATCGCAGAAAATGCTACGAACATTGCGGAAATATGCGCCGTTAGCGATGCAAATACATAATGTGCATATGTATTGACAACCACGGCTACAATAAATGCAATAACCCAGGAACCTTCCGGAATATAACCGCCAACTAGTACGGTGGCCCATTTGATAAAGCCCAGTTTGGAAAGAAATCCGGCGAAAGCCATCAAGGTACCCATCCATACCAATGTATCCCAGGCACCTTTCTCACTTTTAACATCATCCCAAATCAGCACCCCCGTAGCTAATAAAATAGAGATACCGATAAATGCTACAACAGTTGCATGAAGTTGTGTAAACTGAGATGTAGCCCACAATACAAGCGCTAAAATAAATACACCAAGCATGACCCACTCCTGGAAACTCATAGAACCCAATTCCTTTAATTCTTGACGAATCATTTGTTGTGCTTCACGGGCATCTTTAATTTCAGGTGGATATGCTTTATATATAAAATATGGCATAATTAACAATGCAATTAACCCCGGAACGATAGCGGCCATGGCCCAGTCACCCCAAGTGATACCGATTCCAAAGGATTGAAGTGCCAACGCAGCAACCAATGTATTACCGGCCATGGAAGTTTGGAACATGGCAGATGTAACGGTATTTACCTGATAAATAGACTGCATCAAAAATGAACCGATTTTACGTGGGCCATTTTGCGGTTCAGAACCGAATGCTTTTGCCAAGCTTGTTGTAATCGGCATGATAACACCGCCTACACGTGCCGTATTGGACGGTGTTGCGGGCGCCAATATCAAGTCTGATAATGCCAGCGCATAAGCCAATCGTAAACTTGAGCTACCAAAAGCCGAGATTAAATTATACGCAATACGCTTGCCTAAACCGGTTTTAATAAAACCACGAGAAAATAAGAATGCTCCAACAATTAACCAAATTGATGTATCAGAAAAGCCGGATAAGCCTTCACTGATCTTTAATGTTCCCGTTAATGCAGCAACTGTGATAACGATAATAGACACGCCACCGATCGGCAACGGCTGCGTAATAAAGCCTGCGATAGTAGCGACAAAGATGGCAAATAAATGCCAGGACTGTGGGGTTAACCCTTCCGGTGTAGGCACAAACCATATCGCCAAACCTAAGATGATTGGAATTAACCAATTAATAAGTTTCTTCATTTACATACCTCCTACTTAGGGACTTCAAAAAGCCTAACAATCCATTATTAAAATTTCAAGGTATATAGTAACAACCATATCATATCGTCTATAGCTTTCACTATATTATCTTTAGTATAAATCCATAGTATATAAAATAGAAATATAAATTTATTTGTGTATTATAAATAAAATCTATTGTAAAAAGAAAGCTGCACACACCGATGGCATGTACAGCTCACATGTAGAATATAGCCTATTGCGGTAAGGATACATCCTCCAAATTTGTCTTTTCAATGGATTCAATATCACCTTGATCACAAAGGTTGGCAATGGTAGGATCAATCGGCAAACGACCCAACAAAAGTAAGCCGTACTTCTGAAGAATTTCTTCAATATGACTTTTACCAAAAATCTCATAATCCTTGCCGTTATCTGGGCAATGGAAATAAGAGTAGTTTTCTACTACACCGATGATCGGCACCTGCATGAGATCAGCCATTTTTACGGCCTTTTCAACAATCATGGATACCAAATCCTGAGGAGACGTAACGATGATAATACCATCCAACTTCAAGGATTGATAAACGGTAATCGCCACATCACCTGTGCCCGGCGGCATATCAACAAATAAATAATCGATATCCTTCCAAATAACATCACTATAGAATTGTTTAACCACATTACCTAAAATCGGACCACGCCATAAAACAGGATCCGTATCGTTTTCCAAGAGAAGATTTACGGACATAACATCGATACCGCCCTTGGACTTCACAGGATACATACCGATTTCATCGGCATACGCTTTTTCCTTGATACCAAAGATTTTAGGAATGGATGGGCCTGTAATATCCGCATCTAGAATACCGACTTTATAACCTTTACGAGCCATCGTAATGGCCATCAAACTCGTAACCGAGGACTTACCTACGCCGCCTTTACCGGAAACAACACCGATAACATGCTTAACGGAACTCAATTCATGTAACGGAGCCGTAAGATCTTGCGGTTGTTGTGGTGCGCCACCACCGCAGGAGGATTGAGATGGGCATCCGCCGCAATCGCTGCCACTGCTACTGCACCCCATAATAAACACCTACTTTCTTTAAAGGACTTACCTTTATAATCTATATAAAAGTTTAATTTTTACACCGTAAATACAACGTATCTACAGTAACATTGTATCATGTTATATCAAAATTTATCAATATATAGATATACCATATATGATTATAAACTTATTCATCATAGCTTTTTAATTCCATATATTGTGAAAACACGTTGATGTATTGTAAAAGCCCTATCTGTTTCAACCATGTTGTAAACTCAAGTCACATCTTATTCACCACAGAATTCTTTAGTCAAAGAGCCTAAAATTTCCATACCTTTTGTAATTTCCTCAACAGTCGGTACCGTATAGCTCAAGCGGAATGCATGACCCTCACCGGCTCCGTCCGCCGCGAAGGCTCCGCATTTAATTATGCCCACATTCTTATCCATGCAGGCTTCAAAGAATGCATCGCAATCGACGGATTCCGGCATCGTCATCCATGCGAACATACCGCCTGTGGGCTTTGTAAGATGAACTTTAGAGCTTGCATATGTATCGAAAGCGTTAAGCAATGCATCGCACTTCATTTTATATACCTTGCGTACATTATCGAGGTGTCCATCATAATCAATGGTATCTAAAACATGTGCCACTACCTTCTGTGTCACTAACGGCATCTGCCCTGCCGTATTATTTTTAAGGGCCTGAATCGCCTCTATAATCTTCGCCGGCCCGAACAAGAAACCTACCCGAAGACCTGCCGATAACGTCTTGGAATAAGAACCTGCATAAAGGACACGGTCCTCCGTATCAAAAGACTTAAACGTCGGAATATATTCACCGGCAAAACGAATTTCACCGTAAGGATCATCTTCATAAATAAATAAATCATATTTTGAGGCAACGGCGTAAATCTTTTTCCGTCGTTCCAGTGGCATCGTAATCCCTGTAGGATTTTGAAAATTAGGAATGAGATAGATATATTTCCCCTTTCCCGATTGAGCAGCCTTTTCCAGCTCAGCCGGAATCATCCCGTATTCATCTGTTTTAATACCAACGGCCTTACCGCCCATATTGCGCACCGAATTGATTGCACTGGTAAAAGTGAACTCATCCATGTACACCTCGTCACCCGGTTCAATAACGGTAATAGGCACAAGACCTAACAGTTGTCCCGCTCCATTAGAAATGATGAGACCTTGACCTTCCGGGTTCATATGATGCGCTTTAACCAAGCGCTGTAAAGTCAATTCAGCAAGTCTGGCATCGCCTTGCATCGGTCCGTATTGCAACAAACTCATAGGGTTTGAATGTACCACCTCATCAAAAGCTTTTTCAATAATTTCGACGGGAATCGCCTCGGGAGCGGGATTACCGATACCGAAACTAATAAAACCATCTACGCCTACACCACGTTCAAAAACTTCACGAATAAAATTAGGACCTTTCAAGGTCACCCGTTCAGGAAGGGAAAAGCTCATAAAATCGCCTCTTTCACATAATAACTATATCTACGTTCTATTACGCTATGCATTCAATAGCATCATTACAAATCACACGCTGCTCTGTAACTCGACATTAACCAGCTGCGATATTACGCATTCGGATCATGGTCCTGCTCGGCATTTCGTTTATTGATATAATATTTATATACTTTCCACAATATAAAATATACAATGCCTGCCACGACGACGATGATACCGAGACGGGACATATTGTCCTGAAAATTAACGATATCCGTACCGATGGCGACTTCGAGCGCCGTCGAAGGAAACTTACCGATTAAATTAGCCAAGATATAATCACGAGGCTTAATCTTACTGATAGCGCCCAAAGCCGTGATAACACCGGACGGGAAATACGGTAACGACCGTGCAAAAAGCATAACGACAAAGCCGTTTTTACCGGAAAAATCATCTACTTTCATCAGCACGCTGCTCTTGGCAATCAGTTTATCCGCCGTATCGCGCAAGAAGTATCGCATGATATAAAAGCTGATAACGACGCCAATCGTTTCAGCGAGCCAGGAGATAATAATACCAGGCCACATACCGAAAACCAAACCGTTAGCCGTAGAAATAAAAATGGATGGTAAAAAGCCGACCGCATTAACAAAAATGTCGAGGACCATGCTGATCAACATCGCCATAGGTCCGAAGCTTTGAATATACTCTGCAATTTCCTCCATCGATCCATCTGTAGCCAGATGCCACATGGTCGGATAAAATGTAGGATCTACTATATTAATGGCAATTAATAGGGCAATAAAACCGATGCCTGCTATTAACTGAACCCAGCCCTCACCGGAAGGCTTTAACTGTCTTTTACTCATATATACCTCGTTTTATAAAAACTAGTTCCATTATATCACGGATTCTATAGAACAGTTATAACCAGTTATGTAGCATAAAAAATATAATTCTAATAATACTAATAACATAAAATTTATTTAGCATAAAAATTGTTTAAAGATGTATAATACAATTATTATAACAATATTCTCAACGAAAGAAGGTATACCATGATATCAGCAGGTCAAACAGCGACAGCCACTGTCGTCGTTACAGAATCAAACATCGCAAAAACAATGAAATCCGGCGCCCTAGAAGTATTCGCCACACCCGCTATGTGCGCCCTCATGGAAGAAGCCGCACAGGCAGCCGTGCAGCCACATCTGGAAGCCGGCGAAGGCACGGTGGGGATTTCCCTATCCATCACTCACGAAGCACCGTCACCTCTCGGTGCAACGATTACGGCAAAAGCTACCGTCAGCGCAGTCGAAGGTCGCAAAATCACATTTGATATCGAAGCATCTGACGGAATAGGTATCATCGGCCGCGGTACGCATGAACGATTCATCATCAACAATGATAAATTCATGGCTAAAGTGATCAATCGCACAAAATCAAATTAAGCTTTTAGGGTTATAAAATTATAAGATAATACGCGTTGTCCTATAATCCCCATACGACGCAAATCAAAACTGAATAATATAACAAACGGCATCTACCATTCGATAGATGCCGTTATTTTATATACACGCTATTTACTAATCTCTTCTGTACTAATTCACTTTTTAGTAAGCCATTTTTATGAGCCGTTAAAAAATAGCGAATTTTTATTAACAGATTTTCACAACCCAGCCTTCAGGTGCTTCAATTTCACAATGTTGAATGCCAAGCAATGTATCATATAATTTTTTCGTTACAGGGCCCATATCATCCATACCGGCAGGGACGTTGATATCACCCTTTTCAGTATGAATCAAACCTACCGGAGAAATAACCGCTGCAGTACCGCAGAGACCGATTTCAGCAAAGTCTTTCAACTCATCTACATGCACCGGACGATGTTCCACCTTCATACCGAGATAATGTTCAGCCACATACATCAAGGATCGACGTGTGATGGACGGCAAAATACTGTCAGATTTAGGCGTTACAAGAGTACCGTCCTTTGTAATAAAGATAAAGTTTGCACCACCGGTTTCCTCTACATGTGTGCGCGTAGCCGCATCAAGATACATATTCTCCGCATAACCCGCTTTGTGAGCATCGGTAATCGCATACAAGCTCATCGCATAGTTCAGGCCCGCTTTAATATGACCGGTACCATGTGGAGCTGCACGGTCAAAGTCAGTGATACGGATTTTAATCGGTTTAGCGCCGCCTTTAAAATAAGGTCCTACGGGTGTCGTAAAAACGCGAAACTGATATTCATCCGCCGGCTTTACACCGATAACGGAATTTGTGCCCATCATGTAAGGACGAATATAAAGACTTGCACCGTGACCATATGGAGGTACGAAATCTTTATTTGCTTCTACTACTTTTTTTACGGCTTCTACAAATCTGCCTTCAGGCAATGTAGGCATCACAAGACGTTCTGCAGAACTATTCATGCGTTCCGCATTCAAGTCCGGACGGAAACATACGATATGACCATCTTTTGTATAATATGCTTTCAAACCTTCAAAAACAGTTTGCGCATATTGGAATACACCGGCACATTCATTTAAAACGACATTGGCATCTGTAATCAATCCGCCTTCATCCCATTTACCATCTTTATATGTAGATAAATAACGGTAATCGGTTTCCATGTAACCGAACCCGATATTGTCCCAGTCGATATTTTTACTCATAACCATAACCTCCAAAACATTCATGAATATATGAATAATCTTAACACTATACGCATGTAATTTCAATAGATTCTATAGAATTCAATTCAACACGGTACAATCACCGCAACAGATACTTTATCTGAAAGTAATCCTGCATCAATCATTTATTCTTTGATTCCCATCTATCATTTATGCTCTTGTTCCAATCGAAGCATATATTCTTTACGAACGATGCCTCCTGCATACCCCGTCATCTGTCCGTTAGCCCCCACTACGCGATGGCATGGAATGATGATGGATATGGGATTATGGCCTACAGCTCCTCCTACCGCCTGAGCGGACATACTGTCTTTACCTTGCGCTTTTGCAATCTGTTTTCCAATCGCACCGTATGTAGTCGTTTCACCATACGGTATCGTTTGAAGTATAGACCATACTGACCGTCTGAACGCAGAACCTTCCAGTTGCATCGGCGGGTATATGCGTGGTCTCTGCCCTTTAAAATAATCATTGAGCCACATAACAGTCACCTCAAAAGGACCGGTCAACTGATCGATATACTCCGCATCATCATAACTAGGTGCATGAGCTTCATCAACAAAAAACAAATCTGTTAAGTACGTCAATGTACCAAGCATAATCATAGTTCCTAATGGACTTTCATAAGTATATTTATAGTTCATAGTACATTAACTCCTTCTTAAACTAACAAATCATTCAATACCTTTTGTATATCATCTTTAAATGCTATTGTATTATGCTGAATTTCAAATGGAATAGTTTGCTTTTCCATATTAATCGGCACATATAATACATCTATATTATCGTCTGCCATCCGCATAAATGGATATTTTATAATCATCGGCGTATTAAATCCTACACCAAGCTCTAACAATACGATTTTCTTATCTTTATAGTTCTCTATAAAAGTTGCATATCGTTTTGAGCCACATACCAACCTTCGTCTTGCACAAAGGCACCGTCGACACGTAAATTCATCGTCATTAGTTCACCACATCTAGGACAGTGGTGAATTAACTCTGTAGGAATTTTCATATCCTTTTGTTCCTTCACCATACGGCGCACTTGTTCTTCATTATCATAAGTCTCTTTTGATGACATGGCTCAATGCACTGCCACAAGCCTAAATCACCTTGCATGTAATAAAATCTATTTTTATCCACTCCAGCAAATTGCATTTGATGATCTACATTAGTGGTAATCACAAAGTAATTCTTATTTTGTAACAACTCCATCAACCGAATATAAGGTTCACCTGCTGAAATATCATAGCGATTATAGTAGATATGACGGCTCCACCACGCCCAATATTCTTCCATGCTTTCAAATGAATAGAATCCACCAGAATACATATCTGTGATACCGTACTTTTTGTGAAAGTCATCAAAATATTTATGAAAACGTTCCCCACTATAAGTCAAACCCGCTGCAGTAGACATACCTGCCCCAATACCAACAAGTACCGCATCAGCAACATTAATAGCTTCTTTCACACGTTCTATATTATCCCAATAATTTGTCGTAGATGTCATAATCAATATCCTTAAATACATTAAATACCACTTGGATTTTACTATTAGTTTCTTTTAAATAGGTTCTCACAGTATCGACTGCAATTTGTGCTGCCTCTTCATTAGGGAATCTGAATTCACCGGTAGAGATACAGCAGAATGCAATAGAGTGTAAGTTATAAGCATTAGCCAACTCTAAGCAGGAGCGATAGCAAGAGGCTAGTTCATTTCGCTCTTTCTCTGTTACCTCTTCATAAATAATAGGTCCAACAGTGTGAAGTACATGCTTTGCCGGTAAATTATACCCATAAGTCATACGAGCTACACCGGTCTTCTCAGGCATATCTAAATACTCTATCATTTTATTACACTCCATACGGAGCTCAATACCCGCAAAGGTATGGATAGTATTATCGATACATTTATGGTTAGGCGCAAAGCATCCAAGTAATTGATTATTGGCAGCATTAACAATGGCATCAACAGCTAATCGAGTAATATCACCTTGCCACAAATAGATTTGAGATTCTCGCTCTTCCATATCATTAATCGTAACGATGCCTTTTTCATGAGCCAATATATTTAAATATTCATCCTCTACCTTCATCCACTCAGCGGGCATGGCTCCTGCAGGACGAATATTACATAGTGCTCTAAATAGAGAAAATTGTTCTTCTTCATTTACTGGAATATCTATATGTTCGTTATGTTTCTCTTTATATTCTGCTACTAATCCCTCTAAAAGATAGCGCAATCGTTCTTGTTGTGTCATATATAACTCCTAAATAGAATTAACTAGATTATAACCTATTATATAGCAAAAAACTGCTAGCACATAATATGCTAGCAGTAACTTTACTGATTAGTATTTTATCAGAGACTAAGGTCTAACAAAAGCTTGACCACCATGATTTACAAGGATATCCCCATCTAATACTTTAGTAGTAACCCCTTGTAGACTACCTTGGATTTGGCTCATCATAAAGCGATAACCTGGGCTATTCAAGTGTTTAGTAAGGGCTTCCTGATCGCTATAGATCTGAATGACGTACCAGCGATTTTTTGCGTGTCTTTCACGAAGCACATAACCAGCCTTATAACCCGCATCATCCCGAACGGCACGTTCCATATCGAGTTGATATTGTCGTTGTACCGTATCGATTTCATTACTATCAACAGTAAACTCAGTTAAGGTCACCACTGCCTTACCATCATTTACAATGGATAATGCATCTTTCTTTTCAAATAAAAGTACAGACTGTACATCGTACATCTTACGATTTGTTAATTTAGAGCCTACTTCATTAACAAATGCTTGATAATGATCAGATTTGCGATGTGCTTCAATAGCAGCTAAATCTTTATAGATTTCAACTACATAAGACTCCGATGGATTCCCCTTTACATGCGCCACATTCATGGACAATGTATTAGGCTCTTTTTCCATAGATGCTGTCAGATTAGCTACGCCTGCACTATTATAAGTTCCTTGTAGATCTACAGGTACTTCAAAACGATACATACTTACGCTAGGTGCTGTATCAACTGATTGATCTCGTTCCATAACAAGAGCTGCAAAAGATGTACTTACACCTAATACGGCAATAGCAGATGTTAGTACAATACGTTTTAATAAATTTTTATTCATACATACTCCTAAATTACAAAGTAATATATTCTACTATTGTACCATGCTCTTCAATGAGTTTAACTAGTTCTTTACCTTGAAGCCACACAGTCGCATCATTTTGGTTCGGATGTATGCCGATTAAATTATTCTCGTAGTCCGCGTCAATATAATAATGAACCTTACGGTCCTCATCATGGAGCAAGCAAAATGGAGATACGTGACCTGGTTTAATCTTCAAAATATCCCATAATTCCTCTTCTGAACCAAAGGAAATCTTTTTAAGCTTGTGGTCCTTACGGAATTGTTTTAAATCTACACGTTTAGAACCGCGAACGGTAATTAAATAGTAATGCTCTCGTTTATGATCTCGTATAAATAAATTCTTTGCATCCCACTCAGGATATGGCAACTGCACATTCGGCTTATCGTCCATACTAAATAATGGTGCGTGATCTGTAATTTCAAAATTTATATGATGTTCTTTTAAATAATCGTATACGCCTTGTTTATCCAATATCATACTATTTACTAGTTCTATTTATTAACTAGATACTTCACAATTCAGTTTCGCTTTTAAATCTCTAAAATATATTTTTTGTTGTCGTTTCAAGTATAGACTTATAAATGGCTTAAATATTAATTTTTTAGAGACAACGTTTTCAGTAAAGTCCAGAATCGTTTTATCACCCTTTGCATAGAATTTTCCAACCCAAGTGCCTTTAATATTTTTATTTTCCATCTTAAATATCCATGATTGGTATGTAACGCATTCTGTTACTTTAAAATGAGTTTCAATTCCGTCCTTGGTAATCTCTATAAAGTTATGCTCATCTATAATTCTTACATCTTTTAAATCACTTCTCCAGGAAAAATCATTTAGATTCGTGACCACATTCCACACGATTTCTACAGGACATAAAAGAGTAACCTTCATATTAGAAATTGCCATAATGATTACCTCACATAGATTCTTGAACATCCCGGATTATGATAACTCTTACCGCTTCACTTGATTCCTTATAAGTAAAGCTACTACCTCAGCCGTAGGCTGTTTCCAACCATTCTTCACTTCGTTCGAATCCTTGGACATCCCTGACATAGGTAGTGCTAATACTCACTGCGTCGCTTCACTCCTAGTGAGCAAAGCCACGACCTCAACATGTGACGTCATCGGAAACATGTCCACCGGCTGCACTTCTTTCAGTTCATAGCCATAATGTGTAAGTATTTCAATGTCTCTCGCCATGGTAGCAGGATTACAGGATACATAAACGATGCGTTTCGGTTCCATGCCCGCTGCGGAGGTAAGTACCTCTTCTTTACAGCCTGCACGGATCGGGTCGAATACGATAACATCCGGTCGTACACCAGCTTTATATAATTTCGGCATTTCCACGGCCGCATCAGCGACGATAAATTCCGTATTTTCATAACCATTGCGTCGCGCATTTTCACGAGCGTCGATAATGGCCGGCTCTACAATCTCTATGCCGATAACATGCTTCGCCTCGCGCGCAAGAAACAACGAGATAGTCCCCGTACCACAATAGGCATCAATGACAGTCTCATGACCTTTTAAATTCGCATACATTAACACTTGATCGTATAATACCGTCGTCTGTTCCGGATTAACCTGAAAGAAGGAATGCGGTGACAAGGTAAATCGCAAACCCTTAATGTGATCCGTAATCGTACCGTCCCCGTAAAGCACATGATTCGTAGGCCCTAATATGACATTTGTCCGCTTTCCGTTCACATTATGAACGATGGTTTCCACTGATGGTACCCGTTCTGTCAGCCTCTCAATCCATTGGTCCTGATCCGGCAAATAATCAGTTGCCATTACAAGGATGACCATATATCCGGATTGACCGATACGACCGATGACATGGCGTAATACCCCCTTACCCGTATGTTCGTCATACGGTTCTATACCAAGTTCCTCCGCAATTTCATAGCATGCTTGAGCAATCTGATTATTTCCGTCCATCTGTATAGGGCAGTTTGTGCCGTGAACGATATCATGAGACCCCATGGCATAGAAACCCATCCGTATCGTTTCTCGTGTGCCTCCCACAGGCATTTGCATCTTATTACGATAAGCCCACGGGTTCTTCGGACCTAATGCGAGTTTTACAAAATCCGGATTCTGATGTCCGATTCGTTCAATAACATCCTTCACTTTTTGTGTTTTTAGTGAAAGCTGTCCCTCGTAGGTTATGTGCTGTAATTGACAGCCGCCGCAAACGCCGTATAATTCGCAGTTCGGCGCAATCCGATTATCCGCTGCGGTTATGACCTCTAAAAGCTTACCCGTAGCATATGTCTTTTTCACCGTTGTTATAGTTACTTTCACAGTTTCATTCGGCAAAGCAAATGGTACAAAAACGGTAAAGTCCTCAACACGACCTACGCCTTCACCGCTGCTACCGATACCGTGAATTGATACGAGTACAGTATCACCGACCTTAACGGGAGCCGATGTAATAGCCTTCTGTTTTTTAGAGAGTTTTGTTATATCCTGCGATTTCTGACGCTGCCCTTGATTATATTTGTTTCCACACTTCGTAGATTTACGAGATATATGATTTCTGTCGCTCATTACGAATCTCTCTTCTTCCAAATTTTAATCATGCCGGTCACGATGAGGACAAAGAATACGGTACCGATTTTAACCAGCAGTTCTTCACCTTGAATATATGGTATTAAAAGAGGATCCTCTACGATCATTTCCCCTGCAACCCATCCGAGCAAGGCACCTCCGGCCCACAGAATAGCGGGAAATTTATTGATAAGACGGGCGAATAATGTGGAACAGAATACGATAATAGGTACCGTAATCAGCATACCTACAATCACTAATTCCAAATGCCCCTTCGCTGCACCGACTACACCGATAACATTGTCAATACTCATCATGGCATCCGCCACAATGATGGTCCAGACAGCCCCGAGCAAGGAGTCCTTCGCATCGATATGAGCCTCTTCATCGCCGCCCTTGAGTAATTGGATGGCAATCCACAAGAGAACAAGTCCGCCCCCTAAATGGATGAGAGGAATCAGGGTTAATGCCTCCACTAAAATCGTGGCGAACAGCAACCGCATGGCAATAGCTCCGACAGTGCCCCATATAACGGCTTTTTTTTGTAATTCCGGCGCTAATTTTCCCGCCGCCATACCGATTACAACGGCATTATCGCCGGCCAATAAAATATCTATCAAAATAATTTTACTAATGGTAAGCCATGTAGCCGCTTCTAAAAATTCCATGATTATATTACCCCGACTATACGTTCATAAACTTAATAACTATCTATTAACTATATCATAATTTTCATCGTCTTTCACAATAAAATACCACTGATATAAAAAATTCCTCCCTCGATCATGACGAGAGAGGAAATGGATATTAATGATTATTTTTCAATTTATTTGTTAGTAACGATGCCCCTACAACGATAATAACAGCCGCAATCTTAATAAATAATACATACGGTTCAACCACATGTGCAATAAGTTTATCTTCTACACTCATCGCAGCACCGACCCATGCGAGGATACTGCCACCGATATAAAGAATAATCGGAAAACGTTCGATAACTTTCACAAACAATGTACTGCCATAAATGATGATAGGTACCGTAATCAGCATACCGATCGCCACCATCATCATATGACCGTCGGCAGCGCCTACGACACCGATTACATTATCTATCCCCATAATGCCGTCGGCAATAACAATTGTCATAATAGCGGAGCGCAAATTATCTTTAGCCTCGATAGTATGCTCTTTTCCGTCATCAGCCACCAATTTATAACCGATCCACAATAAGAGAATACCACCGACTAAACGAAGTACGGGAATATTGTTTAAGGCCTCCACAAAGAGAAATGCCATGACGAGACGCAGGATAATCGCCCCCGCAGTACCCCAGAAAATAGCCTTTTTTTGCAAATCAGCAGGCAAATTACGAGCCGCCATGCCGATTACGATAGCATTATCACCGGCCAATAAAATATCGATAACGATGATTTGCAGCATCGCCAATAATCCCTGTGCAGATACTATGTCCAACATATCCTCCTATACAAATTTCAACATAACACGGAATATAATATATTCATTATATTCGATTTATATAGAGAATGTAAAATTCAATTATTAAAGTATATATTCATTTTTATCATAGACCGTTAAGTCCTATCGTATCGTCATGAGTAATACCACGATTGACATATAAATAAATGCATAACTACAATATCTCCGTATTTCATAATTCTTAATCCCTCAACGACAAGGATTTAACTATCAAATTACCATACTTTATGGTATACTATATCATCAACTAGGGAGGTCATCATGTATCAGACATATTCTATATTGGAAAAATTATGGTTATTTATCAGACTATTCACCCCCATGTGCATCACTCAATTCTCCCTCGTAGGAGGCACGTTCATCGCTATATTCCTGACCGGACAATATAGCACGACGGATTTGGCCGGTGTTGCGACGGGATATAATTTATGGATCTTATTCTATATCTTCGCTATGGGCATACTGATGAGTATTTCGCCGATTATATCACAATTATTAGGAGCAAAACAGACTTCCTCTATCGGCATTATCATTTATCAAGGTTTGTTTATCGGTACCGTTTTAGGCTTAATAATCCTATTACTCGGTATTTTCGGTCTCGATCCGTTATTGACATATCTCAATTTAGAACCGGCGGCACGCGATGTGTGTATCGATTATCTGAAAGTTTTCAGCATAGGTCTATTTCCTCTATTATGGGTCAACACGTTGCGTAATACAGTAGATTCTCATGGGCTCACTCACTACTCTATGCTCATTGTAGTTACCAGCTTTATGATCAATGTATTCCTAAACTATACCCTTATTTTCGGTCACTTCGGTTTTCCGGAGCTGGGAGGCGTCGGTGCCGGCTATGCAACGGCAGGTGCATGCTGGACAAACTTTATACTCTTCAGCGCCATGATGCTGTTTCATCCCAAGCTTAAAGGATATCAGGTCTTTAAAACTTGGCATGGTCTTAAATGGATTTATATTCAGGAGCAACTGCAAATCGGAATTCCAATCGGTCTTTCCACGTTTTTAGAGGTAAGCATATTCAGTATCGCCGGACTTTTGATGGTTCACTTCGGTTCTGCCGTCGTTGCAGCCCATCAATCGGTTATTTCCTTTACGAATGTATTCTATTGCTTACCGTTGAGTGTTTCCATGGCGGCAACTATTGCGGTAGCTTACGAAGTGGGGGCCATGCGCCCGAAAGATGCGATTGAGTACTCATACTTAGCCCGTATACTGGCCATCATTATGGCTGTACTTATCTGCAGCTTTACCTTTACCCATATGGATACGCTTTCATCGCTTTTCACAAACGATCCGGAAGTATATAATCTGATATACAGCTTCTTGGGATACGGCGTATTCTTCGCCGCGATCGATGCCATTGGAACTCCGTTACAAGGCATTCTAAGAGGATATAAAGATGTAAAAATGGTCTTCTACATTTCCTTTATCTCCTATTGGGGCGTCTGCTTTCCTATGGCTTATATCCTATCTAAAAATCCTGCATACGGACCATACGGCGTATGGATCGGCCTATTATCAAGCGTAGCAGCTGCCGGTATATTATTTACAATCCGAGCATGGTATATTCAACATTACAAACCAAAATCCGTAAATAATACAGCCGCGCAATAATTCAATCTCTTAAAAGTATAAACAGAATTTATATTATTACAAAAACTATACAATACGAAGCCCCTAGCAGTAGATTAAAATCAATCTACGCTAGGGGCTTTCAATATGAAAAATATTATTCATATCGATACTATTTTAGTATCAAATTTTATTTACTATTCAACAAGTTATATTTTTCTACCTTCGACATACGGAAAAAATTGTACAATGTTTCCGCCGTCTTATAATTCATTGATTCAACCTGCGCCAACTCATCGACAGAGGCGGCCTTCATGGCTTCAAGGCTGTTGAAATGAGCCCATAAGGCCTTACGGCGTTTAGTCCCGATACCTTCAACATGGTCAAGGATAGATTCGAGATTTCTTTTACCTCGCAATTTTCTGTGATATGTAATAGCGAAGCGATGAGCCTCATCGCGGATTTGCTGTAACAATTGCAGCTCCGGCGTATGATGACTCAATATTATGCTGTCGGACTGTCCTTCCACAAAGACCTCTTCAATGCGTTTTGCCAAAGATATAACAGGCACATCCGTAACACCTACGGCTCGGATAAGAGGGATAGCCGCATTGAGCTGCCCTTTACCGCCGTCAATGATGATGAGATCCGGCATAGGCCAATCCGTTTCATTTCCGTAGCGACGCTCCATAATCTCCGCCATCGACTTAAAGTCATCCGGCTTGCCCTGAGTTGTTTTCAACTTAAAGCGACGATACTCCTTCTTTGCCGGCTTGCCACCTTCAAAAACAACCATGGATGCAACGGTTTCAGCACCTTGAGTATGGGAGATATCAAAACACTCCATGCGCTCCGGTAAGCGCGGCAGGTCGAGGACTTCCGCCAACTTCTTAACGGCTCCGCCTGTCTTGTCAATTTGATATTGCCACTGACGACGCCGCTCCTCCAGGAAGGCTTCCGCATTTTCACGGGCCATCTTAATCATATCCATCTTATACCCGCGATGCGGCACAGATACATCCACATGCTGCCCTTTCAGTTGTGTAAACCACTCACTGAGCAACTGGCGGTCCGAACTTTCTATCGGCAGCAGCAGTTCTTTCGGAATAAAATTCGTCTCTCCATAATACTGTTTAACGAAGTCCGTCATAATCGTTTCCGGAGCATCCCCATCGTGCTGCACGAAGTAGTTTTCTCGGCCTAACAGCCGACCTCCACGAATGAAAAGCAACTGAACACAGGCCATTGAATGATCTACAGCCATACCGAGTACATCCAAATCACCACGCTGTGTTACCATCCGTTGTTTTTCCTGAATCTTTTCGATGCTTGTCAGCTGATCCCGGTATCTTACAGCATCTTCAAAGCGTAATTCCTCAGCTGCTGTTTCCATCTTCTCTTTAAGCTCTTTCAACAGTGGAATCGGTTTACCTTCAAAGAGCTGTATAATCTCCTGAATATATACATCATAGGCTTCCTTCGTAATTTTTCCCACACAAGGGGCCTCGCAATAATGCATATGATATTGTAAACAGGGACGTTCAACCTTCATGGACCTACATGTACGGAGCGGATAATAAAGGCGTAGCAGTTTAAGCACTACATGGACGGAGGTAACATCCGTAAAGGGGCCGAAGTATTTAGCACCATCCCGCTCAAGTCGTCGCGTCATATATACACGCGGAAAATCTTCCTGAACGGAAATTTTTACGTATGGATAAGTCTTATCATCTCTAAGTCTGATATTATACTTCGGATGATGCTCCTTGATGAGCGTATTCTCCAAAATAAGAGCTTCCATTTCCGTCTTGGTCTGGATGACCTCTACATCGACAGCCCGTTTCATCATAGCCGTCACCTTAGGCGCCCTGTTTGCATCGTTCCGCACATAAGAACGAACGCGATTGCGTAGGTTGATAGCCTTTCCTACATAAATAATACGGTTATATTGATCACGCCAGAGATAAACGCCCGGCGTTGTCGGCAGATGACTGACCTTTTCCAGTAATTCCTCTGATGCCATAGGTCCTCCTTTCCATGTAGAAATAATTTGTAAACACCGTCTATATCAGCTAATGTTATTCCTATACAATCGTATTTTAACCATGCCAGTATTTTTAATCTTAACATTTACTTTTTGCTCTTACCGGCCGCTTTCATAAATGCATTGGTCTGATCCAATACGGGTCCAAGAAATTTTCCCGTATAGCTCTCTTTCACCTTTGCAATCTGCTCAGGTGTACCGGTAGCCACAATCGTACCGCCTCGATTACCCCCTTCAGGACCTAAGTCGATAATATGATCCGCCATCTTGATAACGTCCAAATTATGTTCAATGACGATAACCGTATCGCCTGCATCTACGAGTTGCTGTAAAACATGTAACAACTTGCGAATATCCTCAGCATGGAGTCCCGTCGTAGGCTCATCTAAAATATACAGAGTTTTACCTGTACTGCGACGAGCCAGTTCCGTTGCAAGCTTAACACGTTGAGCCTCCCCGCCGGACAATGTCGTAGCGGCTTGCCCCAAGCGAATATATCCAAGACCCACTTCTTGTAGAGTGACCATCTTGCGATGAATTTTCGGAATAGCACTGAAAAATTCCACCGCTTCATCAACGGTCATGTCCAACACGTCGGCTATGGATTTACCCTTGTATTTAACCTCCAAAGTTTCCCGATTATAACGGTCTCCTTTACACACTTCACAAGGAACATACACATCAGGCAGGAAGTGCATTTCAATTTTAATAATACCGTCACCGCGACAAGCTTCACAACGACCGCCTTTCACATTAAAGCTGAAACGGCCCTGTTTATAACCGCGCATCTTCGCCTCCGGCGTTTGACTGTACAATTCGCGAATCGCGTCAAACACCCCCGTATAGGTAGCGGGATTTGAACGCGGCGTACGACCGATCGGGCTCTGATCGATGTTGATGATCTTATCGATATATTCTAAGCCTCGAATTTCCTTATGAGCTCCCACCTTATGATAGGAACGATATAAGTTATTAGCTAGCCCCTTGTATAAAATCTCATTAATCAATGTGGATTTGCCTGATCCGCTGACACCGGTAACAACAGTAAAGAGACCGATTGGGAACTTTACATTAATATTCTGTAAATTGTTTTCCTTAGCCCCTCGAATTTCAATATAGTTTTTACCGGCTTTACGACGTTTTTCAGGAAAAGCGATAAATTTACGGCCGCTCAAGTACTGACCGGTAATGGAGTCCTTTACCTTCATCACTTCATCTACGGTACCTGCCGCAACAACCTCACCACCATGTTCACCGGCACCGGGTCCGATATCAACAAGATAATCAGCGGCGCGCATTGTATCTTCATCATGCTCTACGACGAGCAATGTATTACCTAGGTCACGAAGTCCCTTTAAGGTATCGATGAGTCTGTCATTATCCCGTTGATGCAGGCCGATAGATGGTTCATCAAGTATATAGAGCACACCCACTAACCCCGAACCGATCTGCGTCGCTAAGCGAATACGCTGCGCCTCTCCGCCGGATAATGTGCCCGCACTACGATTCATCGTTAAATAATCAAGTCCTACATTATTGAGGAACCCTAAACGAGCGTTAATCTCCTTCAGAACTTGGGTCCCGATAACTTGTTCCCGCTCCGTCAATTTGAGATTCGCAAAGAAATCCAAAGCCTCTTTGATTGTTAGCTGCGTCACTTCATTGATATTCTTATGTCCGACGGTAATGGCGAGAACCTCCGGCTTTAAACGCGCTCCATGACAGGTGGTACACGGCTTAATGGACATGAACTTTTCAAATTCCTCCCGCATGGAGTCCGTCGATGCTTCACTGTGACGGCGCTTCACCATAGGCAAAATGCCTTCATATTCGGTAAAAAACTCTTTCACTTCACCGCGCATGTTCTCATAAGTGAAAGACACCTTCTCCGTAGTACCGTACATGACCTTCTTCTGTAATGCCTTCGGCAGTTCATCATATGTAGAGTTCAATGAATATCCGTTTGCTATGAGAAGGCCCTCCAATTGACGCATAAACCACGCATTAGGATTTGAGCTCAAAGCCTGTACACATCCGTCCGCAAAGGATATCGATCCGTCAGGGAGAACACGTTCCTCGTCAACCTCCATGGTCGAACCGATGCCGAGACATGCGGGGCATGCACCAAAGGGACTGTTAAAGGAAAACATACGAGGTTCAATCTTCGGTAGTGAAATATGACAATCGGGACAGGCGAAATGTTGGCTGTACATATGGTCAGGACCGTCGATTTCCTGAATTACGACGATACCTTCCGCCCATTTGCCTGCCGTTTCCATGGAGTCCGCTAAACGGGATTCTATGCCGGCTTTCACAATGAGACGATCCACGACGATATCAATGGAATGTTTCTTATTTTTCTCCAAACTGATATCTTCATCTAATATGCGTACAATCCCATCTACACGAGCCCGTACGAAGCCTTCCTTACGCAGTTGTTCGAAAACTGATTTATGCTCCCCTTTTTTGCCCTGTATCATAGGCGCCAATACCAAAATCTTTGTGCCTTCCGGGAACGACATGACGTCATCCGTCATCTGTTGAATCGTCTGTTGCGTAATCGGTTTACCGCACTCAGGACAATGAGCATGACCGACACGGGCAAAGAGAAGCCGCAAATAATCATAAATTTCCGTCACGGTGCCCACCGTAGAACGCGGATTACGGCTCGTTGTTTTCTGGTCGATGGAGATGGCCGGTGACAATCCTTCAATATAATCTACATCAGGTTTATCCATCTGCCCTAAAAACTGACGTGCATATGCCGACAGAGATTCCACATATCTTCGCTGTCCTTCGGCATAAATCGTATCAAACGCAAGTGACGACTTGCCGGATCCGCTGAGGCCCGTCAAGACGATAAACCGGTCTCTGGGTAAAGCGATATTTATATTTTTAAGATTATGCTGACGCGCACCTTTAACTATTAACTGGTCTTTCATACTTTCCTTTCTATATAGCAACGATGATACCCGTAGGTATCATCGGCATACGTATATACCATATATCCATACTACTATAGTATCGCACATATGATCTATATAATCTATATTATTTTTTACTTTTCGGCGCTTGTTTTTTCACAGTTCGCTTCGGTTTCTTCAATTTACTGTTATCGGCGCTGTGCATATCCGACCATTGTTGACGTAAAACTCCCAACTGATCGCGTAATGCTGCAGCTTTTTCAAATTCCAGCTGCTTAGCGGCCGCCTTCATTTGTCGGTCTACATCCTCAATCTTATTATACAATTCTTCCGGTGTAATATCCGCCACCTTGGTGGATTGTGTATCTTGTACATATGGCTCATGACCGTGATCCATCACATCGGATTTAGTCTTGCCTTTGCGTTTTGCCTGTGAAAGGCCCTGTCCATCCGTTACCATATCATCTTCAATCTTGGTTAATTCAATTAATTCCTTAACCTCTTTAGCTACCGATTTCGGTGTAATATGATGTTCTTCGTTATAAGCCTCCTGTACGGCACGACGACGGTCCGTTTCATCGATGGCGCGCTGCATGGAGCCCGTAATACGGTCAGCATACATGATAACATGACCATTTACATTACGAGCTGCACGACCGATCGTCTGAATCATGGCCGTATCGGAACGCAGAAAGCCTTCCTTATCCGCATCGAGAATAGCCACTAAGGATACCTCAGGCATATCGAGGCCTTCTCTTAGCAAGTTAATTCCTACCAGGACATCGAATACGCCGGCCCGCAAGTCCCGAATAATCTCAGCGCGCTCAATGGTAACGATATCCGAATGAAGATAACGAACTCGAACGCCCATTTCCTTCAAGAATTCCGTCAAATCTTCCGCCATCTTCTTCGTCAATGTCGTAACGAGAACGCGTTCATTCTTTGCGGCTCTTGTATTGATTTCCCCAAGCAAGTCATCCATTTGCCCCTTGATAGGACGGATTTCAATAGACGGATCTAAAAGGCCTGTAGGTCGAATGATTTGCTCCGCCACATTTGTTTGCACATCCATCTCATATGGACCCGGTGTAGCCGATACGTAAACAATTTGATTGATTCTCTCTACAAATTCATCGAATTTAAGAGGTCTGTTATCCAATGCGGACGGCAAACGGAATCCATATTCGATAAGGGATTCCTTACGGGCCCGGTCTCCATTATACATGGCCCGCACCTGCGGTATTGTTACATGTGACTCATCCACCATAATAAGAAAATCATCAGGGAAATAATCAATCAATGTATACGGTGCTTCCCCGGCCTTGCGATTCGACATATGACGGGAATAATTTTCGATACCCGAACAATATCCCATCTCCTGCATCATTTCAATGTCGTATCGCGTCCTCTGTTCCAATCGCTGCGCTTCCAAAAGTCGATCAGCCGCTTTTAATTTTGCCAACTGTTCGTCCAGTTCGGCTTCAATACGCTCTACGGCAATATTCATTTTTTCTTTCGTCGTTACATAGTGAGAAGCCGGATAGACGGCAACATGCTTGCGTTCCGCAATGACTTCGCCGGTCAATGCATCCACTTCCACGAGGCGGTCGATTTCATCGCCGAACAGCTCAACCCGCACGGCTCTTTCACTATAGGCGGCAGGGAAAATATCAATCGTATCCCCTTGTACGCGGAATGTACCACGTACGAAATTCATATCATTGCGCGTATATTGAATATCAACCAATTTTGATAAGATTTCATCACGACTCTTCGTCTGACCTAAGCGCAACGATAACACGAGATCCGAATAATCCTCAGGGTCCCCCAAGCCGTAAATACAGCTGACAGAAGCGACAATAATGACATCGCGACGCTCAAATAAGCTCATCGTAGCACTATGTCGTAATTTATCGATTTCATCATTGATGGAAGCATCCTTTTCAATATAGGTATCGCTGGACGGAATATATGCTTCCGGCTGATAAAAATCATAATAAGATACGAAATATTCAACCGCATTATTAGGAAAAAAGCTTTTGAATTCACTGGCTAATTGAGCCGCCAACGTCTTATTATGCGCGATGATAAGCGTCGGTTTCTGCACCGCTTCAATGACCTTGGCCATGGTAAATGTTTTACCGGTACCCGTTGCGCCTAATAACACCTGCGCCCATTCACCGCGTTCAATTCCTTCCGTAAGAGATGCAATAGCACCCGGCTGATCCCCCGTAGGTATAAAGGGCGCCTCTACCTTAAACGGCTGGCCCCCTTCATGGTTATATGTATTGTGTTTCATTATTGTTCATCCTGATGCTTACGGATGGCGCGTAATTCTTCGTCACTTAAGCGCCGCCCCGCATTCTCACTTTGACTTAAGGTATCCTCTCCCTCCAATACTTCGATGAGCATGGCAATGGAGAATCGATCTAATGAAGGTGTCGATGTCTGAATTGACTCCGCCATCTTCCATTCTTCAGGCGTATAATTATTGATACGCTCCGTAATTTCATTCCAATTTGATAACAATAAACGCGTAATAGGACGATATAACTCTATGCCGAAATATTCAATTAAATCGACAATCTTGTTCATATTATCCAAGCTTACATTATATTCATTTGACTTATTTTCCGATTCTACATATTCAAGTAAGAATTCCCGGTTAAATTTATTTGTCACCTTGAATCATTCCTTTATTAAATAATGCATTAGCGAATTCCTTCGCATTAAACGGACGTAAATCATCCATGCCTTCACCAACGCCAATCCAACGAACCGGTACACCCAACTCTTCTTTAATGGAAATAACGACACCGCCTTTGGCTGTACCGTCAAGTTTTGTTACGACGATACCGTTCACAGGAACTGCTTGTCCGAATAATTTTGCCTGACTGACAGCATTTTGACCTGTCGTACCGTCAAGGACAAGCAACGTCTGATGCGGAGCCCCTTCCACATGATTATTAGCTACGCGTCCCATCTTTTTAAGTTCTTCCATAAGGTTGATCTTCGTATGCAAACGCCCCGCCGTATCGACGATGACAAGGTCCGCATTCCGGGCCTTTGCCGCCTCCATTGCATCATATACAACAGCTGCAGGATCGGCCCCTTCCTTATGCTTGACAATTGGTACACCTACGCGATCCGCCCAAATAGACAGTTGATCTGCCGCAGCGGCTCTGAACGTATCCCCCGCCGCGATGATGACCTTTTTGCCTTCCTTCGTATAGTAGTTTGCCAATTTTGCGATGGTCGTCGTCTTCCCGACGCCATTAACACCTACGACGAGGATCACCTCCGGATGATGTAATGTAATTTCATCCTCCTGATCGACGAGCATTTCCGTGATACGGTCCTCCATAAAAGGCATAACATCACCCGTATTGTTGATGATGCCTTCCGTTACGCCGCGACGGATTTCTTTCATCAGGTATTCCGTCGTTTTCGGACCGAGATCACCCGTAAGCATAACCGCCTCTAAATCATCAAGAAAGTCATCATCGATTTGAGCATAACCGATGATAATGCTTTCAACATTTTTGACAAAGGACTTACGAGTTTTCTCCAAGCCGTCCTTAATTTTATCAAAGAATCCAAATGCCATTATGCTAAATCCTCCTTCACATCTTCAAATGAAACCGTCAATAATCGCGATACCCCGCGTTCCACCATGGTCACGCCCTGTAATACTTCAGCGGCTTCCATGGTTTTCTTGCGATGAGTCACGACTATAAACTGCGTTTCTTTATTTATACGATTCAGATACGAACTGAATCGATCTACATTTGCTTCATCCAATGCGGCATCAACTTCGTCAAGCACACAGAACGGTGCCGGACGATAGTTGAGGAATGAGAACAATAATGCAATAACGGTAAGAGCACGTTCACCACCCGATAACAACGTCAATTGCTGACGCTTCTTCCCAGGCGGTTGTATATAAAAATCAATGCCGCCCGTCAAGATATTTTCCGGATCGGTTAATACGATTTGAGCCGTCCCGCCACCGAATAATTGACTGAATACATCCTGAAATCCCTTGCCGACCACATCCAATACATCATACAGCTGTGTACTCATGGCTTTATCCATTTCAGCGATAACAGCTTGCAACTGAGCCTTCGCCGTCTCCAGATCAGACAGCTGATTCGTTAAAAAGTCGTATCGAGTCTTTGTTTCTTCATACTCTTCAACCGCATTCGGATTCACAGGGCCCAATTCGGCGATTTCCGCCATCAAACGAGCCTGTTCATCCTTCCAGTCCGCCACGGAGCCTTCCAATCGGATACCTTGGGCATCTTCCAAAGTGAAACCTAACTCTTGCAGTTCCTCTACATATCGCTCACAATCCATGCGATGACGAGTAATTTTACCTTCCATATCGACAAGACGGGACTGAACAACTTTGTACCGTTGATTCAATCGATCCTGTTCACTTAAGATAGATTCCAATTCCTCTCGACCTGTAGAGGTTTTATCATACGCTTCATCGCGCAATATACGCAAACGCTCTACCTCTTCGGTAACAACCTGCAATTCCGACTGTATCAACTCTTGAGTCTTCGGCAACTCCTCTTCACAGCGAATAAGCGTGCTCGCCAGTAATTCCTTTAACGGTACCAATCGGGCAGCGATACTTTCAATAGACTGAGTCCGTTGTTCGCGCTGGCTTTGTCGCTCCTTAATGTTCTGTCTCAGTGTATCACATGTAAGTCGTACTTCCGTGAAAGCTTCATAGGCTTCCTGCTGCACCTTTTGCAAACTCGTTAATCGATCCATTAAGGCACCTCGATTGCCATCTACACCGTGAGATGCCTGCAGGCTTTTCAAGGTCTGTTCCTGTTGTTTCAAATTTGCTTGCGTCGTAGCCAAATCGATATCGATTTGTACCAACCGCTCTTGTTCGGCATTAAGGACACGTCGCTTACGGTCCGCTTGATTCTGTATATTCTGAACCTTTGTTTCTCCCGCCACATAAAGTAAATTCGTATGTTGGTACCGTTCATCAAGACCGATTCGTTCCTTTTCCGTCTCTTCGACGGAGGACTCAAGACGCTCTAAATTCGATGTCAAACTCCGGATCCGCTCTCTGATATGCTCTAATTCACGTTCTAAAGTAGCTGCTTCGTCCTTACGGCTCATAACGGATGCACGTTTCCGCTTTGTAGTCCCGCCCGTTAAAGAGCCGCCCGGTTGAAACTGTTCACCGGTTAACGTAACGATACGCAACTGGTGGCGGTATTTTTTCTGCAACCCAATGGCATCATCCATGGATGTAACCACCAATGTTCGTCCCAGTAAATATTGAAAGATATGAGCATATTGATTGTCAAAGGAAATACAGTCAACAGCCGTTCCCAGTACACAGGATTCAGTGAGAGCCGGTGTATCATAAGGCTTTCCTTTTACGGAATCCATAGGCAAAAAGGTAACACGACCACCTTGCATGGATTTTAAATAATTAACCCCATCCGATGCAGCCCGCGCAGTAGTCGTAACCACATGATTCACGCTGCCGCCTAAAGCCGTCTCGATAGCCGTCATAAACTTATCCTCTACGGTAAAAAGATCACCGACGGTGCCTGTTATTTGACTTCGCCATGAACCTTTTCCGTTCAGAATATTCTTGGTCCCTTCCAAATAACCTTCATGCTGCTCTTCCCATTGAGCCAACAGTTCCAATCGGCCTTTCGTGCGCTGCTCCTGCGTGCGCAACTTCTGTAATTCTTTTTGACTTTCTCGTATCTGTACAGATGCATTTTTCGCACGCTCTATGAGCGCTTCACGTTGAGCCGATAAGGTTTTGAAAGCCTGACCTAATTGTTCATACTCAGCACGAGCGACATGGAGTTCTTTTTCTACCTGACCGATTTCAGTCTCCAGCACGCTGCATTGAGCAACACATTCTGCCTTACGAGCTTCCAGGCTGCGCAATCCGGCCTTAGCCGTTTCAATCGCACTGACCACTTCTAACTGACGTTTCTCAAAGGTATCACGATCAGACTGCAAGGATTGAAACCTCTCCTGTTCTGTAGATACAGCTTCAACAGCAGAATTATAGGCGGCTTCCAATTTCTCTAACTGTTCTTCCTTTTCAGACAGTTGATCTCCTTCATCTTGTAAAAGTTGATCTAAAATGCGTAATTGCTGCTCCTCGCCCTTTTGCGTTGCTTCCAATTCATTAATACGCATAGTCGTTTCGTCCAACTCGCGATGCGCCGTCTTTAACTGTTCCTCCAGAAGACGCAACTGTCCGGACAAGCGTTCTTCATCACGTTGCTTTTCCGTGTACTGAGCTTCCCACAGTTTTAACTGTTCCTGCTCCTTTGAGGATGAAGACTGTAACATATGACGGCGTGCTTCTAATTTAGCCAGCTCCGTTTGTAGTTCAATCTCCTCGTCCTTAAAGGATATATTATCATTTTCAAATCTCGTGAGCAGACGATCCGAAGTTTTATAATTATGAAAGCCCAAAGCGCCATCATAATCTCGTTTTGTACGGCTGAGAGCCATATACGTTTTAGTCTTTTCGGCCTTCTCCGCCAATGGATCCATCTGCTCCTCGATTGTCGCCATCACATCGCGCACACGTTCCATATTACGATCTGTGCTTGCAATACGGCGAAGTGCATCTTCCTTATTGATTTTAAAACGGGAAATCCCGGCCACATCTTCAAAAATAATACGACGCTCTTCCGGCTTACTGTTCAGAATCGCATCGATACGATTTTGACCGATGATGGCCATCGAATCCTTTCCGAGGCCCGTATCAGCTAATAAAAGATGGATATCCTTTAAACGACAAGATCGTTTATTGATGAGAAACTCGCTTTCACCGGTACGATAAATACGGCGTGTAATCGCCACCTCGGCCATGTCGAGATCGAGCTGATGATCACTGTTATCAAAAACGAGCGTAACCTCAGCGGAACTCATCGGTTTACGTTTTTCCGTACCGGAGAAAATGATATCCTCCGCTTTTTGACCGCGCAAATTACGGACATTGGATTCTCCCAATACCCATTTCATAGCATCCGTAATATTACTTTTACCACTTCCGTTAGGACCAATAACGGCAGTCATTCCTGGTGAGAATTTTACAATCGTTTTATCCGCAAACGATTTAAAGCCCTTTAATTCCAACCGAAGTAATTGCATGACTGCCTCCTTTCTGCTAACAATCCCGAATAATCATACTTTTAATTATAACATATATTGTAGGCCATCAATACAGCAACACACTGTATTTCTCGTGCTATCTTCACACCATTCAAATGCATACCGCGGATACTGATTCTGAAAGTATTTAACGTTTCGATTGTTAAGGCCTCGCACCTTAGATGTCAAGCGGCGAGGGTATGTAATTCGAACTGTCAGAATCGGCAGCATATGTTCATCAATACAGTGCTCTATACGTTGCTTGAATTGTTCATTCACCACCAGTTCACCCATAGCGGGCTCATACGGTCCGGCCACTAAACTTTCACCGGAATCAAGTTCATCAGTACTCTGCAATCCGGTACGAATGACATCGATATGATGACGCTCAAACCATTCCTTGAGAAATGCACAGTATTCTATGGCCTGTTCCGTGCTGAGAGGCGTATAGTCACCTGCGCGATATTGATCTGCCAATTCCGTATTATCAATGACCAGTACGGGATAAATCCGTACAAAATCCGGTTGTAACTGCACTACCTTGACGGCGGTTTCCAACAAAGTCCCCCACGTTTCTCCTTTGAGACCCGGCAATAGCTGTATACCGACGATCATATCGTATCGTTTCAGACGTTGTACTGCACTGATTACTTCTTCCGCCGTATGTCCACGCTTAGCATCTGTTAAAATCTTTTCATTCATGGACTGAACGCCAATCTCTACGGTCCGTACACCATAAGACTGCAATAAAGCAATGGATTCTGTCCCTACCGCATCAGGCCTTGTAGAGCAGCGTATCCCATCGATCAAGCCCTCTCGTAATGCCTCATAAGCCGGATTCAGCAACTGTTTCTGCATTTTTTCGGGAACAGCTGTGAAGGAGCCGCCGTAAAATGCGACCTCCCAGAACTTGTCGCGGCGTTTATCGCCTACGTAATCCTCTATTGTTTTTCTGATATAGTCCGCTGTAAGATGACTGATTCCCGATTGTCCCGTAATGCGTGACTGATTACAGAATGTACATATATAGGGACATCCTACATGAGGTATAAAAAAAGGAATCATACCGTACGGTTTCATAGGCACCTCCTTTCTGATTTATTCCTTCCTGATTTATAAAATCTAATATAGTAATCTAAATATCTCTTTTTATAGTAATCCAGGTATCTCTATTTTAATACAGAAAAAGCGCCATACGGCGCTTTTATTTATTCATCAACCGTTCCAGGGTCAATTGAGCGGCATGCTGTTCTGCAATTTTTTTACTTTTACCTGAGCCGGCCTCATAGGTAACACCATCGATCTGAACCTCCATATGAAAGGTTTTGGCATGATCGGGTCCACTTTCACTGAGTAGACGATATACGATATGTTTATCCCCATCTCGCTGTACATACTCTTGCAATAATGTCTTATAATCTTTGCCCCGCTTACCTTCCAAGGCTTGATCTATATAAGCGGTCAAATGCTTCAACACAAAAGCCATAGCCGTTTGGTAATCTGTAGAAATATAAATGGCTCCGATAAGAGACTCAAATGTATCAGCTAAGATAGAGTTTCGATCATTACCGCCGGAAGCATATTCCCCATGTCCAAGCAATAAATATTTACCTAAATCCAATGTGCGACTCACGGAAGCCAAAGAGTCTTCACAAACCGTAGCCGCCTTGATTTTGGTCAAGCTACCTTCCGCCATATCCGGATAGGTTCTGAACAAATATTCACCGATGATAAGATCCAATACGGCATCACCGAGAAATTCCAAGCGCTGATTGTGATGAATATGCTTTGATTTATGTTCGTTCGCATAAGAGGTATGTGTAAATGCACAATCTATAATGGATATATCTGAAACAGGTATGTCTAAACGACTAACAAGCCCCTGAAGAGATTCTTCACGAGCTTGTGTCATCTTACTCTTATGCGCTTCAACTGCCCCCATTAAGCTTCATAACGGCGCACACAAATTGTACCGTTATGACCACCGAAGCCGAAAGAGTTGGAAAGAGCACATTTAACTTGTAAATCACGCGCGCCTTCACGAACGTAATCCAAATCCAAACCTTCATCAGGATTATCGCAGTTAATTGTAGGGTGAACCTTACCGGTTTCAATAGCCATTGCAACAACGATAGTTTCAATAGCTCCGGCAGCCCCCAACAAGTGTCCCGTCATGGATTTTGTAGAATTGACAGCGATATTCTTCGCATGGTCACCGAATAATTCCTTAATAGCTAATGTCTCATTTTTGTCATTAAGACCTGTGGATGTACCATGCGCATTGATGTAGTTAACCTCATTCGGATCAATACCTGCATCTTTAATAGCCAATTCCATACATTTACGAGCCTGTACACCACCAGGAGCCGGTGCTGTAATATGATAGGCATCACCGTTTGTACCGTAACCTACAACTTCAGCATAGATATGAGCACCACGAGCTTTTGCATGTTCTAATTCTTCAAGGACAACGATACCGGAACCTTCGCCCATAACGAAGCCGTCGCGGTCTTTATCGAATGGACGAGATGCTTTTGTAGGTTCATCATTGCGTGTGGACATAGCTTTCATAGCTGCAAAACCGGCCACAGCAGCTGGAGATACGGCGGCCTCTGTACCGCCTGCAAACATGATATCAGCATCACCACGCTGAATGATACGGAAAGCATCGCCGATTGCATTAGTACCGGAAGTACAAGCTGTTACATCTGTAATAACAGGGCCTTTAAGACCTAAGCGGATAGATACGCGTGCAGATGTCATATTAGCAATCATCATAGGCACCGCAAATGGGCTCACACGACCAGGACCTTTATCGAATAGTGTTTCGTATACTTCATGGATAGAGTCGATACCGCCGATACCGGTACCAACAACAGTACCGCAACGATCCAAATCTTCTTTATCCAAGTCGAGTTTGGAGTCTTCACAAGCAAGAACTGCTGCACCGATAGCCAATTCTACGGAACGGTCCATGCGACGAGCTTCTTTCTTATCTACTCCATAGTTTGTAATGTCAAAGTCTTTTACTTCACCCGCAATGCGTGTTGCATAGTCAGATGCATCAAAGCGTGTAATCGGCCCAATACCAGATTGACCTGCTAATAACGCATTGTAAAAGTTTTCTTTACCGATACCTACAGGAGTCACTGCTCCTAAGCCAGTAATTACTACACGTTTTTCCAATTATTCCACCTCTTATAGACATACAGCCCTTTTAAATTAATCAATCTCTGCTACCTGCTGTTTCAATTGAGCAAAGATATCTTTAACTGGCATAATCTTGTCAACTTTTCTCATATTATTGCCAGAGAATACCAATCCCGTTTCCACATCGCCCTGTTGTGCTCGTGAAAGTGCACGAATAATGCAGAATTTATGTGAGCAATGCTTCAAACAGTTATCACACACCGTCGGTGGTGCTACTGTGCCGTCCAATACGGATTCGGCAAACTTATTTTTAATGGCTTGTCCGGGTAAACCTACGGGACTTTGAATTAATACAATATCCTCAGGTTTTGTAGCCCGCACATACATTTTTTTCAATTCATCGGATGCGTTACATTCATCAGAAGCAGCAAAACGACTGCCCATCTGAACACCACTGGCACCGAGCTTTAACATATCCACAATGTCGCGACCATCTAAAACACCACCGGCAGCAATCACCGGTATTTTTTTTACGGCTGCTACAACCTCAGGAACGATATCCCGAGCTGAACGATTTGTACCCAGATGGCCACCCGCCTCGCTACCTTCAACGATAACGGCAGAGGCACCCAATCCTTCGGAAATGCGTGCTAACTTTGCGGATGAAACGATCGGTACGATAGGCGTACCGGATTCTTTACCCATAGCGAACATATCTCTTGAAAAACCAGCACCTGCTACTACAAGATCTATGCCCTCTTCGATGGCAGTCTTAACAAGGCCGGCAAATTGTGTGGCCGCTACCATCGCATTTATACCAATAATACCCGTAGGTGATAATTTTCTAGCTAATTGTATTTCATATCTTAATTCATCAAAAGGCAAACCGGATGCCGCAATAAGACCTATACCGCCTTCATTTGCAACGGCTGCTGCCAAGCGAGCTGTAGACAATCTAATCGCCATACCACCTTGAATAATAGGTACTTTGGCCACTAGATTCCCAATGCGAAGTTCAGGGAGCTTCACTATCAAATCCTCCTGTAAATAAAACCGGTGGGGAGGCCACTCGGCCCCCCTCTCGGCTGAATTGTCAGCTTTACAGCTTATTTAGCAGAATCAATATATTCTACTGTATCCTTAACGGTTTTGATTTTTTCTGCAACGTCGTCAGGGATTTCAACATTGAATTCTTCTTCGAATGCCATGATCAATTCAACGATATCCAAGGAGTCTGCGCCTAAATCGTCGATGAATGTAGAATCAATGGTAACTTCAGCTTCATCAACGCCTAATTGTTCCACAACGATTGCTTTAACTTTATCGAAAGTACTCATTAGTGGTTCACCTCCTTTCAATGTAGGTTTATATATAGTCAAATTTTACAACTACATTACCATGCCGCCATCAACATTGATGACTTGTCCCGTAATATAATTAGCAAAATCACTCGCAAGGAATGTTGCTACCGATGCCACTTCTTCAGCTTCAGCCATACGGCCTAACGGAATTTCAGCAACCATAGCTTCTTTAACTTTTTCCGGTAATATATCGGTCATATCAGTATTGATAAAGCCCGGTGCAATAGCATTAACCGTAATACCGCGACTTGCTAATTCCTTAGCACAAGACTTGGTAAATCCGATAACGCCCGCTTTAGATGCGGCATAATTGGTTTGCCCCGCATTACCGATAACACCTACAACGGATGTCATATTGATAATACGTCCGGAACGTTGCTTCATCATGATTTTTGCAACTGCTTTCGTTACTAGATACACACCTTTGAGGTTAATATCGATAACAGCATCAAAATCATCATCTTTCATACGCATTAATAAACCGTCACGTGTAATTCCGGCATTATTAACGAGGATATCAATGTGTCCGAATTCTTTATGGGCTTCTTCCACCATGGAAGCCACCTCTTCAGCATCGGCCACATTAGCTTTAATTTTTATGGCTTTACGGCCAAGCGCCTGTACAACTTTAACAGTTTCTTGAGCTGCACCTTCACTACCGCTGTAATTAACTACGACATCTACACCGGATTGTGCTAATTGAATCGCTACAGCGCGGCCGATACCACGGGATGCGCCTGTTACAATGGCTACTTTACCCTCTAAGTGCATTTTATCGAACCCCTTTCAAAAATTCAAGCGTTTTATCTAAGGATGCAATGTCTTCCACATTAGCTAATTCCATGTCTTTGTTGATTTTTTTAGTAAAGCCGGTAAGCACTTTACCAGGGCCCACTTCTACGAAGCGAGTTACACCGAAGTTAATCATTTCCGCTACGCAGTCTTCCCATAATACAGGACTAGCAGCTTGAGTAACCAGAGATTCTTTAATGTCATTAGCATTAGTCAAAATCTTACCGGTAACATTCGCAACTACAGGAATTTGTGCATCACTCACCTGAATTTTATCCAATTCCTCTTTTAAGCGGATTGCCGCAGGTTCCATCAAACGACTGTGAAATGGAGCACTAACAGGCAGCATAACTGCGCGTTTTGCACCGGCTGCCTTCATTTTTTCCGCCGCCGCTTCCACCGCTGCCGTTTCCCCGGCGATAACGATTTGTCCAGGACAATTGAAGTTTACTGCCTGTACGGAGCCAACAGATGCATCGATATCCTTACAGATAGCCACAACCTCTTCACGAGGCAATGCCAAAATAGCCGCCATAGCACCTTTCCCCAAAGGTACAGCCTCCTGCATATATTCACCGCGTTTGTGAACTACATATACGGCATCTTTAAATTTTAATACGCCGGCAGCCACAAGAGCACTGTATTCACCGAGGCTATGCCCGCCTACAATGTCAGGCGTAAAACCTTTCTCTTTTAAGATTTCATAGCATGCTACAGATGCCGTCAAAATAGCCGGTTGTGTATTTGCCGTCTTTACAAGCTCTGTATCAGGACCTTCGAAGCATAATTTAGTAATAGAATACCCAAGTGCTTCGTCAGCTTCTTCAAAACGTTGTTTCACAATAGGATATTCATTATACAAATCTTGTAACATACCTACTTTTTGTGAACCTTGACCGGGAAAAACAAATGCCGTTTTCATAGGGGCCTCCTTATTTACTAAGACCTTGAAGGTTTTTAATTACTGTTTCAGCTTCAGTCATAATATCCTGAATAATCGTTGCACATGGTTTAACATCCGTCAACATACCGGAAATTTGACCGATCATTACGGAACCTTCTTTTACATCACCGTCGATAGCAGCTTTACGAAGTGTACCTGCACCCAAACTTTCCAATTCTTCCTTGGAAGCGCCGCTAAATTCAAGCGCTTTATACTTATGCGCTAACGCATTATCGATAATACGTACCGGATGACCTGTCGTAAGACCGGTCATAACCGTAGCGCGATCTTTTGCTTTCAACACGGCATTCTTATAATTCTCGTGAGCAATACATTCTTCGGATAATACAAAACGAGTCCCCATTTGCACCGCTTTAGCGCCCAATGCAAATGCGGCAGCCATGCCGCGCCCATCTGCAATCCCGCCGGCTGCGATAACCGGTACATCAACGGCATCTACAACTTGAGGGATCAACGCCATCGTCGTAATATCACCTACGTGACCGCCGGATTCAGTACCTTCCGCAATAATCGCATCAATACCGCCGCGCAACAGACGTTTAGCAAGCAACACGGACGCTACTACAGGAATAACCTTCGTACCGATCTCTTTCAGCGCCGGAATATAAACCCCTGGATTACCTGCACCGGTTGTGATGACAGGAACACGTTCTTCCAGAACAACTTCCATTACTTCTTTCACAAACGGAGACATTAACATGATGTTGCAGCCAAAAGGTTTACTTGTCCGTTCTTTTAATTTATGAATTTCATTGCGGAACACATCAGGAGGCATATGACCTGCACCGATGATGCCGAGGCCACCGGCCTCAGAAACAGCTGCCGCAAGTTCTGCAGTACCGAGCCAAGCCATACCGCCCTGAAAGATCGGATACTCAATCTGCAACAAATCACAAATATCAGTCTTAATCATCTCGACGTTTCCTCCTTAATACCATTTCAAGACTAGGCTCGCCCATGTAAGACCAGCTCCAAATCCTGCAAACGCAACATTATCACCGCGTTTGAAACGTCCTTCACGCCAGGCTTCATCAAGAGCAATCGCTACGGACGCGGCAGATGTATTACCATACTTATGTAAATTAACAAATACTTTTTCCTTCGGCATATGTAAACGTTTTGCAGCCGAATCAATAATCCGAATATTCGCCTGATGAGGAATAAAGAAATCCAGATCCTCTAAATCCATATGAGCACGTTCTAAAGATTTTAAAACGGTGCGTCCCATTGTTTTAACGGCAAACTTATATACTTCAGGCCCATCCATATGGATGAAAGTCAGCCCTTCCTCTACACGCTGATCATTAGCGATAACAGCTGTACCGCCGGCAGGTATGCAAAGAGATGAACCGCCGGTACCATCGGCTCCCATATCGATGCCTTTGATACCATATCCTTCAGGAACTTCAGAAACAACGGCCGCTCCTGCACCATCACCGAAGAGAATACATGTACCGCGATCATTCCAGTTAACTCGACGTGATAAAATTTCAGCACCCACGACAAGTACCTTTTTATAAATTCCAGAATTAATATAACTTGCTGCCGTAATCAATCCATAGACAAAGCCGGAGCAAGCCGCCTGCAAATCATAAGCCGCTGCATTTTTTGCTCCTAAATTTGCTTGCAACACACAAGCAGCAGAAGGAATAATCATATCCGGTGTCAAGGTGGCGAAGATAATCATATCGAGGTCTTCTGCATTAACTTTAGCCATCTGCATGGCTTTTTTTGCTGCCTCAGCCGCCATATAAGATGTGTTCATGCCTTCCGGTGCAATGCGGCGTTCTTCAATACCTGTACGTTCTCTGATCCACTGGTCATTAGTATCGACCATTTTTTCAAGATCAAAGTTTGTTACCACATTGTCAGGAAGGAAGCTGCCTGTACCAATAATTCCTACAGGTTTACTCATCATACTCATATTTTAAAGCTCCTTCAATTTCTATCGTTTGTTGAATGTGTTCAATAATTTTACGATCCACCAAATCTCCGGCAATAGTAATAGCCGTCTTGATTTCCTTAGCCTTGGAGCTGCCATGGGCAATCATAAACACACCATTAACCCCTAAAAGTGGAGCACCGCCATTTTCTGTGTGATCTATCTTCTTCGCGATATGCTTCAAAGCCGGTTTTACAAGCATAGCACCGAGCTTTGCGAAAATACCGCTCGCCATAATGCTTTCTTTTATAAGTTGTGTTAAGCCCGTAACCAGACCTTCAGCAAACTTTAAAATTACATTACCTACAAAACCGTCACATACGACAACATCTACGGTCCCTTTCGGTATATCGCGGCCTTCTACATTCCCTTTAAAGTTGATGGTTTTCATTTTCTCTAAAATAGGATATGTAGCCAAAACGACTTCGTTTCCCTTTGTGGCTTCTTCGCCGATATTTAATAATCCTACTGTAGGGTTATCTTTGCCTAATAACAGCTTTGCATATTCCGACCCCATCAAGGCCCCCTGTACAAGATGTTTAGGTTTGCTATTGGAGTTAGCACCGGAGTCCAGCATTACCGTAATACCGTTCACCGTGGGCATCGGTGTTGCAATAACCGGTCTATCAATGCCCTTGATTCGACCTAAGCCGAAAAGAGCCGCAGCCACAGCAGCACCGGTACTTCCGGGAGCGATGACGGCATCACAGGCTTTATCTCTCACTAATGAAGTTGCAACGACAACGGATGCATCTTTCTTCTTACGTAATGCCTGACCCGGATGTTCATCCATGCCGATAACTTGACTGGCATGATGCACGGAAATACGCGAATTATTCGCTTCATTATTAGCTTCTAATATATCAAAAATTTGCTGCTCATCACCTACGAGAACCACTTCGATGTGACTATTTTCTCGTACGGCTTCAATGGAGCCCAGAACGGTTTCCAAAGGAGCAAAATCGCCTCCCATGACGTCTACTGCGATTTTCATAATTTACACCCTATTCTCTATGGATTCCATGATAAATTTTGCTCGAAATACTTCTTTTATTTTATCTCTTATGATGACCCAAATAAAGAACTTATTTCCACGGCGACGAACAATTTCTGCTTTTGCCACCAGATTGGTACCGGCTCTTACAGGGCTTTTATACTTTATATTTCCAACTTCCGCCGAACAAACGGTCGTCCCCATGACGACTTTTGCCAGGGAATTTGCTTGCGCATATAAATACTGAGGCTCTATATAACCGAACTGATCCTCCATATCCACAGTTGTGCGCAACATGGATAAGGCCTGTTGCCCTGCGGTAACATCAATCAGTTCTCCCACTACTTCGTACGGCAAATGTTCCGCTGTTTCCGGCGCATAACCGCCTGTAGCCATCACGCGAATACGCTCACGTAATTCAGGAATCCCTAATTCCAGTCGATCCAAACGAATAGTCGGCACACTCACGCCAAAGTGAGCGGCCAAATCTTCATCAGTTAGAAATGGCGTGATATTCAGTTTTTCTTGCAACTGCTTTTGGCGCTCTTGTTTCTTCAACCGACTCATGGTACCACCTTTTATGACCTAGTATTAATATTACATACTAAGTATATACAATAATTCCCTCATTGGCAAGACTTTTCATATATATGGTAAGAATTTTAAACACATCTACCAAATATGGTAATAATTTTATATTTTTGTTGTATTTATTTTATCGAAAATATAAAAGCCGACTATAAAACGCAAAAAAAGAACGTCTGCTAAACAGACGTTCTTCTCTCAGCTTACATATTAAGCATTAGTTACTACTTGCTCACCTTTATAGTGACCACATGTAGGGCAAACACGATGAGGCATCTTAGGTTCGTGACATTGTGGACATGCTACATAACCTGGAGCTTCCAATTTCCAATTAGCACGGCGACGATCGCGACGGCATTTAGACAATCTACGCTTAGGTACTGCCATTATCTGCACCTCCTTAATACAATCATTAGGACAATCTATCATCTTTCTCATCAAGCAAAGCACGTAACTCTGCAAATCGAGGATCCACCACAAAGGATTCACAAGAACAAGGTGAAACATTTAAATTTGCTCCGCAATGAACGCACAATCCTTTGCAATCATCCTGACATAACACTTGAGAGGGTTCATTGATGATTAATGTATCCCTAATCAGTTCGGTCAAGTCAATTTCCTCTCCATCGAAAGGAATCACATCATCCTCTGTACCCCGACCATCACTAAAGACTTCTTCGAAGAAATCATTACGATTATGTTCCGTTATGTTTAAACACCTAGAACACTCATAATCACCTTTAGATGTGATCGAACCGTGGACAATGTAGTTTTGACCATCATACCAAAACTCACCACTAATGGTTATATCATGACGGCTCCAAGGAAAAGCAGTTACGTCGCCAAGTATAGAGGCTGGCATCGTATGGCTATAAGGAAATTTCTTTCCTATATGTTCTTTTGCTTGCTCTACTTGCAGTTTCATAATCTTACCTCGACTTATAATATTATAAACACGACATTGTGCTTTGTCAAATAAAAAAGGCTATCTCAAGTCCGCTTAAGATAGCCTTTTCGGTAAATGAATTACATTTTTTCGAATTGGTCTTTACCAACACCACAGATCGGGCAAACATAATCAGCCGGTTGATCTTCGAATTTTACACCTTCTACAGCTTCATCATAAACCCAACCGCATACTACGCATACATATTTTTCCATGTGTATTTCCTCCTTCACTTGAAAATTATGATTAACATTTTATCTTTCAATAGTTCAGATACTTCATCTGAATGTAGTATATCAAAGATATCGAAACTTTTCAATACTCATTTTCTTATTTTTTTAGTTTTCACAATATTTAAAAAGCATAGATAATATGTAATATGCGGTTTTATTCTGCCCACCTTTACTGAAATATATTATCAATTAGCATTCGTATTATATCAAACGAGAAAAGTCTATATACAGAATTTCACTATTATACTATTATATGTTATATAAGTAAGATATGATTTTATGTCGATACTTATCATATGAATTATATAAGTATGTACTTATAAATATCGCTGTTTTATAGGCAAAAACCATAAATTAATTATTCTAGGAGGATGTATGAGAACAAAATTAACACAACTTTTACAAATAGAATACCCTATCATTCAGGGTGCCATGGCTTGGGTATCGGAACACGAACTCGTAGCCGCTGTTGCTAACGCCGGAGCTACCGGCGTCATCGCTCTAGGCGGGCGGGATGCGGACTGGACACGTAATGAAATTCGGGCCTGCAAAAAATTAACGGACAAACCCTTTGGTGTAAACCTCATGCTGATGGCCCCTAACAAGGATGAACTTGTAGATATAATCATCGCCGAAAAGCCTGCATTTGTTACACTCGGTGCAGGTAATCCCGTACCGTATATCAAACCGTTTCAAGATGCGGGAATTAAAGTCATTCCCGTCGTACCGTCCTTAAAGCTGGCTAAACGCATCGCCGATGCCGGTGCAGATGCAATTATCGTGGAGGGCATGGAGGCAGGTGGACATATCGGCACACAAACAACTATGTCTTTAATGGAAAATATTCTGCCGGAAATCTCTATTCCCGTTGTAGTCGCAGGTGCTATCGTTGATGGGCGAGGCCTTGCAGCCGCTTTATTAATGGGCGCGGAAGGCGTTCAGATGGGATCCCGTTTCTTGTTAGCTGAAGAATGTCATGCCCATCCAAATATGAAAGAAGCCATCATCAAAGCAACCGATACGGACTCGGTTGTAACGGGACTTCTCTCAGGCCACGGCGGTGTTCGCAGCTTGAAAAATGATTTTACCACGCGCTATCTTGCGGCGGAAACCGATGGCATAACCACACCGGAAGAACGCACAAAAATGTCTCAAGGCACAAATAAATTGGCTGCTATCGACGGTGATGTTGTAAACGGTGCCGTTCAAGTCGGACAAGGCTTAAATCGACTCAACAAGATTGAACCGGCACGCGTCATCGTTCAAACTGTTATGAATGAAGCAATCATGTCTATTCGTAAGGCTCAACGTTTTATCGATGTCATTTAATATTTAGACTAGGAGTAATACATGTTACCATTTCACGGAAAATATCCTAAATTAGACCCTAAAAGCTGCGTTATGCCCGGTGCTGAACTAGCGGGTGACGTAGAATTAAAAGAATATGCATCCATTTGGCAAAACTGTGCACTTCGCGGTGATGTGAATAAAATCATCGTCGGTCGCTATTCCAATGTTCAAGACAATTCCGTTCTACATGTAGACGATGATAAAGCATGTATTCTGGGCGATTTTGTAACGGTAGGACACGGTGCTATCGTTCATGCTACAACTGTAGAGGATAATGTACTTATCGGTATGGGTGCCATTGTTTTAAGCGGTTGTCATATAGGCTCGGGCTCTATTATTGCTGCCGGTGCAGTAGTAAAAGAAAACACGGTTATCCCTCCAAACTCATTAGTAGTAGGTATCCCGGCACGCATAGTACGCACAGATGACACACAAATCGAACGCATTCACAACCAGGCATTGAAATACAAACATCTATGGACCATAGAGTACGGTATGCTTCCCGATGCGGGCGGTGAAGAATACGACAAAAATGCCAAAATTGTTTAACGTATAGTAATAATTTAACCACATAAAAAGAGGACAGTTGAGCTTGAACCGAACTCCAAAAATTTAAATATTTTTGGAAACGCAGGTTATTCAAGTAATCAACTGTCCTTTTTTATAATTCCGGAAATTTTTAATTAACTTCGGTAAAGCATATCTTATCAGGTGCACTTACGATTGTGCCAATCTGCTCTGTATTATTTGTTCCACCATCAATGCGGTGCCCATGGTCAATGCAATCGGGAATAGCATCTCAACGGAAAAACGCGATAGTTCTAACATAAACACACATGATGTGAGAGGCATCTTCTGCGCTAAGCCGAGAAATGCAACAGCCCCTATGAAAGCAGCCATTCCAAGAGAAATCGGAGTCACAGCTATAGACCAAAATGTACCGAATACAATAGCCAAGGTACTACCTAACATCATAGACGGCGTAATGCGACCGCCGTAAGCCCCCGCGGCTAATGCTAAAAGAACAGCTATCCATTTTGAGCCGAAGAGTCCTAACGCATATGTCCAAGTTATATCGTTAGCAAATGTTAACTCATTACCGGCCTTGCCGTTGCCTAGAATTTCAGGATAATACATAGATAATACACCGATTAAGGTAAACGCAATAATAGAAACAACGATCATAACAGGACTATTACGATGAAATGCGGGCAACTTACTTTGCGTTATATTAAATACGACAACACCGATAGCGATAACTGCACCTAACGCAATAGAAAACTCTTCATAATGACTGCCTAGACTCGGCTGAGCCATTGTATATTGAATAACATCCCCCACGCCGGCGAGTCTCGTAACCAACGTTGCTAAACCGCAGCATAATAGAGCGGCACTCATAGAACGCACATTCCATGTAAGTAACAATGTCTCCAGTGTAAAAATAGCCGCTGATAAAGGCGAATTATAAACGGCTGCCAGCCCCGCTCCTGCGGCACAGGCAATCAACAGCTGTCGATCCTCCCGCTTTATATCAAAATGATCTACTAAAAAGGTCGTAATCCCCGCACTCGCCTCCCGAGGTGCCACTTCCCTGCCCAACGGAGAACCTATGCCTACTGTAATAATTTGTAATGTCGCATGTAATACCGTTGTTACAGGATGCATGTCCATTTTACCCGCAACCGCGGCCTTTATATCTACAATCCCGGGGCCATATCGATGAATCAGGAACCACCCTATCCCGCCGATAACGCCACAAACCATGAGAGCAAACAATCGTTCCAGCGGTGCTACACGAGCTACAGCGGCACCGAAACTCAGATGATCCGCTGCAGAATAGTGATATACAAAATGTTGAATGGCATGTAAAAGATGGGTATACGAAGCCCCCACAAGACCAGCAATGAATCCTACTATAATAATAAGTCCTATTAATCGTTTATCAAATGCCATATTTACTCCATTGCCAATACAACTTCACAAGCTTCTAAGGTTTTTTTTACATCAATAATACGTTGATTAGAGGAACCGCGAAATCGTAATCCCGGGTCTTTTAATTCATCCACAAAACGACCGTCCACAAGGATGTCGATTTCCTTTAACAAAGCGCTCCTCAACTCATCCTCTAGTATATCATCAAGTTCATAACCTGAATAAGCCCAAATTTTCTTTTCCGGCGCCGCTGCACGTACGGCTCGAACAACAGGCAATAACCCTTGTACATTTTGGAACGGCTCTCCACCAAGCAAGGTAAGGCCTGCACAATTAGAATCTTTAACATAGGATACGACCAGATCCGTTTCCGCCTGTGTCCACAGCTTGCCCGCATTGAAATCCTGATATTCCTCATTAAAACAGTTATAACAGCAATGCGTACATCCGGTTACAAAGATGGAGGTTCTTATGCCTTCTCCATTAGCTATATCATATTGTCTAATCTGTCCGTATCTCATAGTAACATCCCCCATATACCAGCCCAAATCAACTTTGATTTCTATATAGTTTTGTTTTATCCATACAACATATAGATATATTTCAATTTATTTTCCATATAGTAAAAGCTGTGCCTATAGCACAGCCTTTACTAATTATATTCGTTAAATTTACACCTTGATAATTCATGCTTTAATTATTAAACACCGATAATATAACTCGTTATATAACTTCTTAATAGTATTTGTTATAAACTCTTAAGGCTACAATCAAATACACCCAAATCTCATAAAACAAATTAAATATGCATTACGCGATCTTTAATTTCCTTAGTGCGTCCTTCATTCCAGAAGTTTTCCCCTAAATAGCCGCAAGTACGTCGAATAACAGTCAATTTATCACGGTTCGTATTATGGCAACGAGGACATTCCCATTCATTATTGTCATTGACCTTAATTTCTCCATCAAAGCCGCATTCATGACAATAATCGGATTTTGTATTAAACTCTGCATAGGAAATATGATCATAAATATATTGCATCATCGTCAATACGGCAGGAATATTATTTGTCATATTCGGAATTTCTGCATACGAAATGCAACCGCCGGTAGACTTCTTCTGGAATTCCGATTCAAAAGAGAATTTATCAAATACATTAATCTCTTCTCGTACGCTTACATGATAACTGTTAGTATAATAACCTTTATCCGTAATATCCTCAATAATACCGAAGCGAGCACGATCCAAGGAGGAGAATCGATGCGTTAAACTTTCAGCGGGAGTTCCGTATAAAGCGAAGCCCATATTATGTTTAGCACGCCATTCATCAACAGCCGCATTTAAGCGGTCCATAATCTTCATCGCAAAAACGCGACCCTTCTTGCCCGTATTCGATTCACCTGTAATCAAACGGGTCGCTTCATAAATGCCGATATATCCCAAGGAGATAGTCGCATAACCGCCGGTCAAGAATTTAGCAATCTTCTCGCCTTTTTTAAGTCGTGCAATAGCACCGTGTTGCCAATGGATTGGCGACACATCGCTCACCACATCCTTAAGTAATTCATAGCGAAGCATCAACGCTTTTTCCGCCAGTTCAAGACGTTTATCTAAAATTTCAAAATATCGTTCTTCACTGCCGCGAGCCAAAATACCGATCTGAGGCAAGTTCAAGCTCACTACACCGATATTAAAACGCCCGTCAAACTTATACTCGCCATTTTCATCCTTCCATGGAGATAAGAAAGATCGGCACCCCATAGGGCTGAATACATTACCCGAGTAATTTTCCTTCATTTTTTTCGCGGAAATATAATCAGGGTACATACGCTTAGCCGTACATTGTGCAGCAAGTTCCGTTAAATAATAATATGGACTGTCCGGTCTTATATTATGCTCATCCAACACATATATAAGCTTAGGGAATGCCGGTGTAATATATACATCGGCTTCATTCTTTACGCCCTTAATACGCTGGCGTAAAATCTCCTCTGTAATGAGAGCCGCCTCTTTAGCATATTCGTAATCCGGTTGAAAGTACATAAATAATGTAACGAATGGGGATTGTCCGTTTGTCGTCATCAATGTATTGATTTGGTACTGAATGGTCTGAATGCCGTCCTTTACCTCTTTACGTGTACGTTTCCACGCAATTTCACGAGCCTTTTCCATATTAGGCTCCATACCGTAAACCTCAACTTGTTCTTCGATGACATTGTTGAGGATTTTTTCGTAGGACTTACGTACAAACGGCGCCAGAATACGATCAATACCATTGATACTTTGACCACCATACTGACCGGATGCCACTTGTGCAATAATTTGTGTAGTTACTGTACAAGCTACCTGGAAAGACTTCGGTGTATCAATTTTCTTACCATTGATAACAGTACCGTTAGTCAACATATCCTCTAAGTTAATCAAACAGCAATTGAACATAGGCTGAATGATATAGTCCATATCGTGGAAATGGATAGCGCCGCTGTCGTGCGCCTCCAAGATATCCGTAGGAATCAGCTTACGCCGTGCGATATCCTTTGATACTTCACCGGCGATAAGATCGCGTTGCGTAGATACGATAGCCGCATCCTTATTGGAATTTTCATCCAATACATTTACATTACTGCGGTCCAACAAACCGATTACATCTTCATCAGTTGTATTTTGACGGCGCTTGAACGCCTGCACCGCTTTATAACCTTCATAGGCACGTGCCGTTGCAGGATTATGATACTCAATCAACTTATAGTACACTTGATCTTCAATGGCGTAAATCGTCATATCTTTATGAAGTTTATTGGCATATTCTTCGATTTCATCGGCGATTCGTTGTGCCAATCCCTCTTCGTACAGCCCTGTACTACTATGCTCAGCCTTTTCAATAGCTGTGGCAATCTTGAGTTTATCAAATGGTACCCGTGTACCATCCCGTTTAATAACCTGCAACATTTTGGCAACCTCCCCTGTTTGTTACCTAAAAACTATATGTTTAAAGACAAAAGATATGGTAACCCATATTTATCATACGAAAAAATTCTAGAGATCATCGTAAACTCCTTAATTTTTACCGCCCCCTAAGTATACTATATATAGTGGTTAATTTCAATAATAAATACTATATAAAGTGGAAAAGGGCTCCTGTATCCATATCACTAGAATACAGGAACCCCTGTTATAACTTATAAAGTAAACCCGAATAAACGAGTCCAGAAATTTCCTTTTCCCCCTACCCAGCGGGAAGGTACATGCGGATAAAACACACGATTAGCCAGCAGATCCCGCTCATTTAGCTGTACATCAGATAGCAAATCCTGTTTATACGTACTATCGAGTCGAGATATGGACTCCATATACTCTCTATACGCCAACGCATTGTCACAGCTGCCGGATCCGAAGAAATGAATAAGTCCGTTTCTATACAGTTCAACCGCTCTATGATAGTTAGGAGAGCTGATATCAAACGATGCCATACTGCATTGAATCAGAATTCCTTTATCCACCCATTCCAATAATTGCTCAGGCTGAGCGAATAAATTACGACGTGCTTCCAAATCACTGATAATAGGTATAATCCCTAAATTCAACAATGCCAACAGCCATGCATTAATATGATGGATCTTGCTGTTTTCAGAAACAGTTACAAGCATAAAATGGCTCTGCCCCAATAAATATTGAGTTCTGTGTGTTTTGATATAGGATATCATATCATCGCTGAGCATAACACGCGCACCATCATGAATAGTAACATTTACATGTTCTTTTTTTAGCGCAAGACGCAAATCCTTTAATAAAGATTCCATATATGCCCACTCATCAATTCCCATATCTATCGTCACAGTAGGGGCACTAAAAATATCTGTAATCCCCTGTGCGACTAAAGATTTAATCATCTGTACGGATTCCGCCAACGTTTGAGGCTTCTCTGCGCCCGATACGCCCGGCAAAATACAACCGTGTAAATCCACCACCCGATGCATGACCTTTCCTTCCGTTCTATATATTATGTAACAAAAAATTATCTCAAAACCACTTAATTCATCTTTTGTTCATAATTATAGCAAGAGAAAAGTCGATTGTACAGCATTATTTCTATAAAAATACATAAACTCAATCAGGCCCACTTAACAAAAATTTTATTATTTCATCATTTACTCATATAAAAATCCCCATGTTCAATCCGGAACATGAGGAACTTTTTATTTATAATGTTTTGAAGATGACTCAGATTGCCCTATATATAGGATTACTTTCACCACGATAATCCCTATGATAACCCCTAACGTATCGATAAGTACATCCGACAACTGTGAACTGCGTCCGGGGCTAAAACGTTGCAAAAATTCATCTAATGCAGCAACAGCAATACCGATCTCGACGGTCTTCAGCACGGTGCCATAGGTGATATATCGTTTTAATATTATATATAAAACCCCGCCAAGAAAAGCAAATTCAGTTACATGGGCCAACTTGCGCACCACCCGATTCAGACTCCATATATTGGCATGAAATCCAAGTTTATGAACGAATGGCAGCAGCCATTTCGCAAAAACGAGACTGAATCCATCAGATGTGCCTCCGTTTTGTAGAGAGTTATCCCATATAAAAAATATGATTAAGCTAAGCACGATATATAATCCGAAACGTTTCATCAATCTCTCCTATGTTACCGTACATACAGCTTTGTATTAATCACGGTCAAAAATGTCTCGCGTATATACTTTATCCACAACATCCTCCAAAGCGGCATCCCACCGATTGGCCACGATGACATCACTAACGCGTTTAAAATCTTCAAGATTTCGAATGATAGGTGAATGAAAGAACTCCTCCGCTTCCAGCGTAGGTTCATAAACGACAACGGCAATTCCTTTCGCCTTAATACGTTTCATCACCCCTTGAATAGCGGATGCTCTGAAATTATCAGAATTCATCTTCATTGTCAACCGATAAATTCCAACTATCTTCGGATCTTTGCCAATAATCACATCCGCAATATGATCTTTACGCGTCCGATTAGCATCGACAATAGCGGAAATCAAGTTTTGCGGTACATCATTATAATTAGCTAACAGCTGTTTTGTATCCTTCGGCAAACAATATCCGCCATAGCCGAAAGATGGATTGTTATAAAAATCTCCGATACGCGGATCCAGACATACGCCGTTGATAATCTGACTCGTATTAAGCCCGCGCACCTCCGCATATGAATCAAGTTCATTAAAGTATGCCACGCGAAGTGCCAAATACGTATTGGCAAATAACTTAATCGCCTCAGCCTCAGTAGAATCCGTATATAATTGTGGCACATTTTCCTTAATCGCTCCGTCCGCAAGAAGTTGTCCAAACCGACGAGCCCGTTCCGAATCTTCCCCTACCACGATTCTCGACGGATGAAGATTATCATAGAGCGCCTTTCCTTCTCGTAAGAACTCAGGTGAAAAGATGATTTTATCGGTATTAAAACGCTCTCTCATCTGCATCGTGTAGCCTACGGGAACGGTGGATTTGATAATCATCACTGCATCCGGATTAATTTCTAACACATTTTCGATAACTTGTTCTACAGAGGACGTATCAAAAAAGTTTTTTTGCGGATCGTAGTTAGTCGGTGTGGAAATGATGACATAATCAGCGTCTTTATAAGCTTCTACAGGATCTAAAGTCGCTTTAAAATTTAAATCCTTGTGCTGTAAATATTCATTCAGCTCCGCATCTACGATTGGGGATTCACCGCGATTCAGCATATCCACCTTTTCCGCTACGATATCCAGCGCTATCACTTCATTATGCTGAGCTAATAATACGCCATTCGATAAGCCCACATAGCCTGTACCGGCAATTGCAATTTTCATTTATTCGCCCTCCATCATATAAAACGATTTATACCAGGTGGCAAACTGTCTCAAGCCATCCCGTAGTGATGTATTCGGTTTAAAACCGAAATCCCTTTCCAAGTCGCTCGTATCAGCATAGGTAACAGGTACATCACCGGGTTGCATAGGAACCAATTCCTTATGTGCCTCAAAATCATAATTTGACGATAAAACGCCGGCGGCCACAAGTTCTTCCGATAAAATCCGCACAAAATCCAATAGATTTTCCGGACGACTGTTGCCGATGTTGTAGATTGCGTATGGTGGTTCCGGTAATCCATCAGCACCATTACGCCGTTCAGGGGCAACAGTTATTACCTTCTGAACACCTTGTACGATATCATCGATATAGGTAAAGTCACGTTTGCAGTTACCATAATTAAATATCTTGATCGTTCCGCCGCTACGCAATGTATTAGTAAATCCGAAATACGCCATATCAGGACGTCCCGCCGGTCCATATACAGTAAAGAATCGAAGGCCCGTGCTCGGAATATTGTACAGCTTTGCGTAGGAATACGCTAACAGCTCATTTGATTTTTTAGTCGCCGCATAGAGAGATACCGGATTATCCACCTTATGTTCCGTCGAATAGGGAATGCGTTTATTTGCTCCGTATACGGAGGATGACGATGCATATACCAAGTGTTCAACACCGCTGCCATCACTGTCATACGAATGACGACAGGCTTCTAAAATATTATAAAAACCTATGATGTTCGACTCTATATACGCGTCCGGATTTGTAATGGAATACCGCACGCCGGCCTGAGCCGCCAGATTCACTACGATACGAGGATGGTACGTATTAAAAATAGTATCGATAAAATCCTTATCCGCAATGTTTCCCTTCTTAAAAATCCACGTATTACCCTTACGATTAGCCAATTTCTGAATTTGTTCCAATCGATAATCCTTCAGAGCTACATCATAATAATCATTAACAGAGTCTATGCCGATAATGTGTGTACCTTCCGCTTCTTTCAGCAAGGACATAACAAGATTGGCCCCTATGAATCCGGCTGCTCCCGTTACAAGGATAACTGTATTATTTAATTCTACATTTTGTGAAAGCATATATACTCCTTTCATGTTTTCTGTTGATTATGAACGCCTCAGCTTACCGAGCACCATACGATATCCGGAGGTAATAATTATTCGTTCCGACGGAATCGCATATAGAATTGCCACATACAATATGACACATAGCAACATGCATAGGATTGTCCATCCATAAGAATTGCTCAATGTTAATGCTTCATAGGCTAAAGCTCCCACTACAGCCGATGTGAGCAGATATATTTTAATATTTGATATGACGCGCCATGCGCTCATATGAACAAATACCGCCAGCAATAACATCGCAACCGCCATCATTTCCAAACGGACCAATGATCGAGCGTATACAAAAGTGGTGAAATCATATTGAATACATATATAGATAACGGGTACCAATACTATAAGATGGAGAATTTGACATAAAAAAGATAAATTCGGAACACCTTTAGACCGGAATATCTCGGAAATAAGATTCGCCGTTACCGTCATGATAGCCGAGCTGAGCGCCCATGAACCGAGTACGATTCCCGCCAGTCCCCATTGAGGGCCCAAGAGAATCTGCACCACAAAATCCTGAAAAACAAAGAGACCTACACCGATAGGCACTAAGAATAACGCCATATATCGCTGAAAGGTGAAGAACGTTTCGGAAAAAGCCTTTTCATCATGTTGTACACGACTCAGTGCCGCAAACAGCACGGGTGCTAATGACGATGTCGCTATAGACATCACAGTCGTAACGATAGCCATCGGCATTTTATAAATACCTAAATAATATGCATTTAGAAAATGTCCTATGATAAACGTATCGACCCAAGCGGTCAACCATATAGAAAAAGCTTCGGCCAAAGACCATGCACTATAGCTGAACATCCCCATAAAAATACGCCTGTCAAAAAACAGATGTATCTGATTTTTTCGACTGTAAAATAACGCAATAGACGTCAATAATTGAGCGACTAATATGCCTCCGATCAGTGACCAGTAGTCGAATCCCATGAGGGCCAGGGGAATAGAAACAGCTATAGGCGTTATGATTGTAATAAACCGAATCTTTAAGAGAAATCGGAAATTAAAATCCCTTCTGTACAAGGCCATCTGTACGCTACTGAAAGCGGACAAGGGAATCATGGATCCCATAACTGCTAGAGGAATACCTAGGCCTTCATTACCGACCAATGTAGCCAGTTCATCACGACCGACGATGATACATCCCCATAATATAAGAGACAGGACCAGATTGGCCACAAAGGCCACATCCGTAGCCTGTTGTTTATCCTCTTCAGAGTCAAACTCATGCTGGACCAAAAACTTTTGAAAACCCGCATCAGCCAACATTTCCGCGAAGGATATGACCATCATAATCGTCGCCAATATACCGAACGCCGTCGGCGCCAGCATATGAGCCAATATTATATTTGTCAGTGGTGTTATGAGCTTCGCCAAGACCTCTGTAATAATAGACCATTTGGCGGCAACTACGATTTTTGTATCCATTACTTCTTATTTATATTCTTTATTCCGCGTAAAAACAGCTCATGATGTGCTTCACATTCCAAGTAATTCTGTATTGCCAGATAGCTGGTTTTTCCTAAAATAAGATTCACTAACTTGCGTAAAAATAATGCATTAAGCGCCCGTACAACAAAGGAACGCCCTAGAAACTCCCGCAAATATCGATTTACATGAGTGTCGGCGAACGCCTTATACGCCTGCAATACAAAATGAGGATCCTTGATCTGCGCATTTCGCGCCTCATAGTCAGCCAATATTTCGTTCGCCTCACTTGACGTCGCTAAACGAATACCTATGTCCGTCTTTCGTATCGGGATTTCATTAACTATAAAATGATCCTTTGTAACATCTACGGCTAAAAGTAATGACTCTCTTATAAACTCTCCATATTTCGTGAAAAAATTGGAATCAAAGATAAAATTGCCTTGCCCGTAAATGATACTGCCATCCTTATAGTTTTCACGCGAGCCGATACAGTGGCTGTGTTGGCACACTACAAGATCCGCCCCTTTATCGACAAATTTACGGCAATATTTCTGCAGCATAGGCGACGGATATCTATAAAACTCCTTGCCGCCATGATAGAGGACGATGACATAATCACATTGTGCCTTCAGCTCGGCTACATCGTCAAAGCTTTCCAGCACATCAAACGGATTAGCCCCCGCCTTATGAGCGGATGCAATGGTGAACTCCCGTTCCGAGCACATATAAAGGCCTACACGAATGCCATCTTTCTCAAAGATGAAAGGCTTTTTCGCCTCCTCTTGATCATTGCCTACACCGCCATAAAGAATATTATGTTCTTCCAATAGCTTTGTCGTTGCCTTTAACCCCTGTACACCCTGATCCAAACTATGATTATTTGCCAAGGTCAGAAATAAAGGCTGTAATCGTGCGTATCCATGAATCGTTTTCGATGGAGACTCTAAATTATTACCGAATTTCTCAATCGGTGTTGACACATCCGCTAAGGGAACCTCCAGATTAAATATATTCAAATCAGATGCATGCAATATCTCATACACTTCTTTGCCTACTAATGATTCTATATCACCAGACTCAAAATAGCTTCTATTCACATCCGTAGATACAAAATCAGCTCCGATGTACAGTTTCAAGATCTAGCCACCCTCCTACCTCATAATCCATATCTATGGATCTAAAAGGTTCAAATCCTGCACCGGGGAACAGCGTTAACTCCCCAACATATAAATGACCATTTATTTCATAAAAATCAATGCGTATGAACGGACAGTCCTTACTTAATATGCGGGCCACACGCAACATATCGTCAAACGTCTGAGGCCGCGGAAATTCAGGTACCGCCAACTCATGAAGGCGGAATCCGACTTTCATAGGTTTCCAATCCAGGTCATAAAAATTCATCTTCGTACCGTTTTTGGAAAAGCGATCTGAACAGACAATCGTCAACTTCGGCTGACCGTTAAATACGAACATTTTATAATCCAGTAAGTTCTTCTCGCCGAGTTCCTCCATATACGGCTCGGCGATGATGCGCCGAGGCACATCGTGATAGGCCCATTCTCTGGCGATACGGTAGTAATCACGACTCAATGATTTCTGCAGCGTTTTTTTTGCCGCTTCTATATCAAAAGTCTTACGGTCCTTACAAATGACAAGACCCCCGCTATCATGAGTACATTTGAGAACAAATTGTGGCGGTAAGGAATCAAAATCAATATCATCCACCGAATCCCAGACACCTATAGCCGGTATTACATACTCCGCACCTACGGCTTCTGTGATAAAAGATTTCGCTTCGTATTTATCCACCATCTTTGTATGAATAGGTTTACGATTATGAATTTTAAGCCATTGTAACTTTTCGCTAAAACTCTTCGGATTTTCAAGATCTAATGGATAGTCCATATACTTAGGAAACACAGTTTTCAGAAAATCACTGTCAGACAATTTATCGTAATAACCTAATTTTGTTAATACCCGTGTGCGATAATATACATCCCCCAGAAAGGACAATCCCTGTTTCAACAATTTACTTAGCTGCATTTTTCCGTCCTTTCCTTAAAATCTGTACTTCCAAGAAAAATAACATCATGTAAAAATAGGTACTCTTACTTTCATAAGATACCATCCCCATATCCATCACGAGCTGCGATAATAAGAGGATTAAAACCATCACATATTCATTGCTGTGAAAGTCATGATATCGAATCATGTTATAAACTAGATACACATACATGGAGTAATACGTGACAAGACCTATAACGCCGGTCCCTGCCAAAAGCTCAATATAGTTATTGTGCAAATAATAATTATCTCTGCCAAAGATAAAGTATGTAAATACAGATGGATTATTGACACCTACACCGGTTATAGGAGATTGATAAAATAAATCCCATCCGATATCCACAAGAGACATGCGTATCATGGTGGATGAATCCCCACCTGTTCCGGAGAATGCCGCCACCATATCTTCCATTCTCGTCAACACTTCTTCAAACATCGGTAATTGTAGAACCATTATGCCGATAGCAATTAATCCTGCCAAAGAACCGACCAGTTTCAGAATAGAATGTAGCGCATTCGAACTGCGGAAACTTTTACAAACAAAGAGCAGAACAATACCGACCACGACAAAAACAAGAGCCTTGCGACTGCCCGTAGCGGCCAAAATACCCAGAGTCGGCAAAGCGATTACATTCCACCAGCGTGGCTTGTCATACATCATATAATAAATGGTCATAACAATGGCATTAGCCCCCAAAAGGCCTACCGTATTAGCATTTAATGCATCATTAGCAATACGTGCCGATGACGACAAAACCGTAATGAAGTAATCCAATCCATAAAAATATACCGTGTAAAAGCAGACGATATAGCCTGTCCACATGCCGATTTTTAAAAGGGAGTCCACCGTCGGCTTATCCTGATAGCACATATATAAAACGATGAGCATACAGAATATTTTTACGATATCAAAGCTACGACTCATGGCCACTGCCGGGTCCATCGCATTAATAGCGCTGAGATAACAGGCTCCGATAAAAAGCAGCATATAAGCGTGCATCCAGGTGAATCTAAACTTGATAATCCCCCGCTCACGAATCAGATAAAACAATATGAGGCCAAACAAACATACAAACAATACATAAGCACCATAATCCGCATCGCCGAGGGCAAAGGAAATGGTCAATGACAACACCAAAAACAGTAGAGTAATGAACCATATCATGCGATCAGCAAGAGCCGTTATATTTAACTTCAATGGTTCTCCTCCTTACAACTCATAAAACTTCCAACCAGCGTTTTGCAATTTTCCATAACGGAAACTCATCGCGAACCTTGATAGCCTCCCGAGATAATCGCGCTGCTAGCGCAGGATCACATAACACACTGCGCATCGCTTTATACATGGCCTCAGTATCCCTTACAGGTACTAACAGACCGTTTTCACCGTTACGGATAACCATCCGCGCACCGCCTACCGGGCAATCCGTCACTACGGAAGGTAAACCCATGCCGAGCGCCTCTAGCATAGAGTTTGATATACCTTCAAAATCGGAAGACGACACATACATAGCACATGGTGCCACCTTCTCTAAAATGTTATCGGCAAACCCCGGTAACAGAATACGATCTTCCAGATTAAGCGATTTAATCTGAGCCCGTAATTCATCCTCCAGCACGCCTTGTCCGTAAATAACCAGTTTGTAATCCGGAAATTCGTCGGCTAACATGCTGAAAGCATTGATCATCATAGGTAGGTTCTTCTGCGGATGTAAACGACATGCGGTAACGATAACTTTCTCCCGTTCTCCCTCTATAGGAGGCGGTAACTTTCCGTTGATAGGATTCGGAATGATAACGCCCCTTTTTTGAACGGATCGCGGAAAATAAGATTTTGCATCCTCCGTCTGAAAAACCACAGCATCCGCAAAAAGAAATGCAAAGTTGCGCAATGCCTGCTGATGCCAACCGACAGGAACCTTTCGAGGATTATTTCGTTCGGAGAAAACGATGCGATTCTTTACAAACCATGAACTGATAGCCAAAATAAAGCTGGATGCGGATAAAAAGGATAAGCATGTCGCATCGGATCTCGTTTTGAGGATCTTAATCAGCTCTTTTATCTCCTGTATAAAGCGAATCACCTTATTCGAACTGGTCGTGTGAATCTGAATCGATTCGATGCCCTCCGCCAATGCATATTCGTTACCGTATCGATTGGGACTCGTCTGAATGACCGTAATATGATGACCCTCTTGTACCCATTGGCGAGAAAGCTCCGTCAAAATTCGTTCCGCCCCGTCATTTCCCAGAGAGATGGTAACGATAATAATTTCTTTCTTCATGAACATTCCTCTCTGATATATTCGACTAATTTTATATAAGCTTCTTCCATCGATATTTTCGGTTCCCATCCCAAAGCCTTCAATTTCTTTGAGCTTAAAAACATATGAACCGTCGGTGCATAACCGAGCCCGCTAACATCGTCCGGAATATCAAATATAACCTTACTTCGATCATGGCTCACATGGTGAGCTACCAAATTGGCAATGCTGGCGATAGATCTAGTTTCTTCATCATTACATACATTATATGCCTCACCGGCCTGTCCCTTATGCATAAGCACAAGAATCGCCGACAATGCATCCGTTATATAACAATAATTTGACATAGAGTCGCCTTTCGTATGAAGCACAATATCCTCATTGGCGATAGCGCTCTTTGTGAACTGCATGAAGACACGATTGTCTGAAACAGGCACTCCGGGACCGAAGGTCTGCGCCAATCGCGCTATCACGGCAGGCACATCATACTCTACGGCATATGATTTGCAGTAACACTCACAAAGTCTTTTACTTTCAGAATAAGAACTGCGCACATTAAGATGATCCAAATAGCCTGACTGATCCTCGGTCATAACTTGACCTGACTCATTCGGCACACCATATTGTTCCATGCTCGACAAATAGATTAATTTCTTGACCCTATTGCGATGTCCTAATTCCAACATCGCCTCAGTACCCGAAACGGATGTATGTATCGTTTCTACGGGATGTTCCACAAAGAATTTGGATTGTGTCGGCGCCGCACCATGCAGAATATAATCGCAGGATACATCCACCGCATCGAGAGAGGTATCAATCAACTCGATACCTTCACGATTGAGGAAATCTCCAAATATGGACTTTGCCTTGTCCTTGCTGCGCACATGACCTATGATATGCAAATCAAGCTTGTGCACCTCATCGGCAATCAGCAACAATTTGATAAACATGGAGCCTATAAGGCCCGTCGCCCCCGTAACAAGAATGTGTTGATTGCGAAGCGGAACAAAGAGTGGTGTCTCTCTAACTAAGGAGGTTAACTCGCGTTGTATAACGGAATTATTCATCTTGAAGGCCTCCCAATTCGCGATTTTTTATAATCCCCGTGAACATATAGTAATCCGAAGGGGTTGTAATCTTTATATTTTCCGACGTTCCCATCACCGGATACAGTTCATACCCGTAATGCATCATCATCGAGGCGGAATCTATAAAATCATGTATGCCGTCACGCTTCGCCTGTTCGTGAACATGCAATATATCATCTAGGCGAAAACTTTGTGGTGCTTTGGCCATCAAGCATTCATCACGGTTTAAAATGCGTCGAATAGCCTTTCCTTGGGTAACCATTACAGTCTCAATAGCCGGAGTTACCGTAATTGCAGACCCGTTTTTCTCAACGGATACAATGTTCCGCTCAATAGTCATACTATCAACAAGCGGACGCACGCCGTCATGGATGAGTACCGTCACCGTATCTTCGTCGGAATATAAACGTTTTGTTTCGAGTAATCCGTTAAATTGCGATTCCAATGCGGTAGCGCCGCCTGCTACGACGGAAACCACCTTTGAAATGTTTGCATCTTCAATTAACTGTTTCGTATGATCGATCCATTCTTCTTTACAGGCCAGTACGATACCGTCTATAGCCTCGGTACGTTCAAAGACTTCCAGAGTCTGTATCAATATAGGCTTACCGTTCCATTGTAGGAACTGCTTCGGTGTCTTACTGTTTTTCATTCGAGCACCTACGCCGCCCGCAAAAATTACTGCAATTCGTTTCATAGGCCCTCCTTATATCTGTGAAGAATCCTTCGCATAATGAATACCTTTATAGGCTTTATAACCCGTATGCAAATCTGCAAAGACCGCATCATGTTTTGCCACGCGTTGTTCCTCCGGAGGTAATTGCATATAATCCCCCCAGATAAGGCGCAAATATCGTTCATAGCCTTTCATAACCGGGATTTGATGCCCTTCAAAGTTTTTATATACAACAGAGCTGAAATCTTCTTGAGGATGACGTAATTTCATCCCTTTCAAACTACCGATCAATTCGGTACATTCAGCACTGGTATTAAAATCATATTGACTCATCTTCTTCTCTGCATAGCGCCAGATGTGATACCGCACAGAAGGTCCGGAGATAATCTTATAAATTCCCCCTGCCAAAGCGCGATATACAGGACCTTTATTATCTGGTAACCGTTGCGCATTGAACAGAGCGAACATCATGGCCCACATCAACTGCAACATCCGGCTGATTTTACCAGGTGCACATCCATCTATAGGCATAATTTCTAAGGCCAGTCCATGACATATATCCTCGTTCATGCTATGACGATTGATAAATGTCGTGTGATTATCCCGTATGGAGGCGCCTGCATCGTGATAAATATGATTGCGGTCTGTTCTACAATAAGTGAAACGCTCCGTATCAGCATATTTTGGCCATAATATCGCTAATTTTTCATAATCCGGCCGAGGCATAAAAATATCTAAATCATCATCCCAGGGGATAAATCCCTCATGTCTGACAGCCCCGATGAGACCACCGCCACAGAGATAGAATCGCAAATTATGTGCATCACAAAACTCTTTAAAGTACAGCAACATTGCAAGTTCTTTCTCTTGTATTTCCTTTGTCATAGATGTACTCATAGGGACCTCTTTCATCGCAATACGGCAACAACCGTATCTATCATCGTTTTTATGTCACTCCAAAAGGAGAACTCTTTAATACTTTTCAGATTCCACGCCATCTTCTCCGGCAACACCTGTTCAATATAAACCCGATCCACATTATGCGCATCTTGTAAAAGCTGATCTTCATCCTTATAGGCGATGCTGGCCACACTGGTTACACCTGCCGGTAATAATAATGTAGCTTTCATTTCATCCGTATAAGCATCCACATAGCGAGGTACTTCCGGACGCGTGCCGACAAAGCTCATATCCCCTAAGAAAATATTAATCAGCTGCGGCAATTCATCAAGCCGACATTTGCGAAGCATATGACCCACCTTGGTAACGCGCATATCGCTTTTAGATGTCACTTGAGCCCCTAAAGACTCCGCATCTTTCACCATCGTACGGAACTTGTAGATTTCAAAGGTGCGTCCATATTGAGTCACGCGTGTCTGTCGAAAGAATATTTCACCTTCGCTGTCACACTTAATCATGATACTCAGAACTAAAAATACAGGACTGAGACAGACGAGCATAACAGCTGAAACGATGCGGTCAAAAATGCTTTTACAGAACAAACTGCCACGCTTCTTATTCAGTATGTCAAAGTAGGGACGCACCGCCTCGCACTGAAGTTCAGCAGGCAAATCGTAAAAGTGTCGTACTAACATTCGTCAAGAATCCTTTTGAAATTATCAATTATATACTGCACTTCCTCATCGGTAAGTCGCGTATGAAGCGGCAATGTAATTTCATTGGCGAACTGATGATACGCATTTGGATAATCATCAATGGTAAATCCTAATTTTTTATATGCCGTATGCATCGGAATCGGCTTGTAATGCACATTCGTTGCAATCCCTGCATTCGCCATAGCCTCTATGAATGTATTGCGATATTCACTATCGCGACCGTCAAGGCGCACCAAGTAGAGATGACCGCTACTTTCATGATCTTTTGTATAGTGATTCAATACGGTTACAGGCAAATCTTTAAAGGCTTTATCATAGGTTTTAATGATTTCCTTACGTCTCGCTAACAGTTGCGGGTATCGCTCAAATTGAGCAAGTCCGATAGCGGCCATAATATCCGTCATATTACATTTGTAATATGTACCCTTGATATCATATTCCCAAGCGCCTACCTTTGTTTTCGCCAAAGCATCTTTATCTTGACCATGAAGTGATAAGAGCTGAAATTCCTTGTACATCTGTTCATCATCGACACCGTCGATATGACGCCACGTAGCACAGCCACCTTCTGCTGTGGTGAAATTTTTTACCGCATGAAAGGAGAAACTGCTGAAATCCGCCACATTCCCTGTAGGAGTCCCCTTATAAGATGCTCCGAATGAATGTGCGCAATCCGCTACCACCGGAATACGGCCCAAAGCCTTTTGCAGGTCATTGGCCGGTTTAAATAAAGTTTTTTTATCTTCCACAATACGGAATATGCGTTCATAATCACATGGAACGCCCGCTATATCAACAGGTATAATCGCCTTCGTCTTAGATGTAATGGCCGCCTTTACAGCATCATAGTCCATTTCATAAGAGTTCGGCTGTGTATCGACAAGCACTAAGGTTGCACCCACATGAATGACAGGGCTGGCACTGGCTGTGTAAGAATATGCCGTAGTAATCACTTCATCACCGGGCCCGATTCCCAGCACGTGTAATATGAGCTCTAAAGCCGCCGTAGCGGAATTCAAGCACACCGCTTTAGGCGTGCCCAACTGATGGGCGATACGCTTTTCCAGTTCTTTTGTACGAGGACCGGTTGTAATCCAGCCACTTTGTAATGCGGCAACGACCTCATTTATCTCTAGCTCTGTAATATCAGGAGGAGAAAAATTAATTTTCATAGTAATCACCTCAATGCTTTCTATCTTATGCAAAAAACTTATGCGTCTATTACAATGGAGCCCAATAATGGAACGCCTACTTGAGTAAGTCGCTTTTTAGCTTCTTTCAAATCATCGGGACTTACCCCGCCGTTGCGGGCAACAATGATAACGCCATCGGATTTTTCTGCCAGTACCACTGCATCGGTTACCGCTAATACAGGCGGCGTATCGACAATAATAACATCGTATTCATCGCGCACATAATTCAAAATTGTAGGTAACTTACTGGAGTCTACTACATCAGACGGTCGCTCAACAGGGTCCCCCGCAGCAAGTATATCCAAATGAGGCTCCACATTGCGATGGATCGTCAAATCTTCATCCATGAGAACCGCATTTGTAAGTCCTCGATTCTGCACATCAAAAGCGACGTGCTGAATAGGATTACGCAAATTACCGTCCACTAACAGTACTTTATCGTTATTTTTCGACAATGATAATGCTACATTAGCCGCCACCTCAGATGTGCCTTCACCACTGGTAGCCGCCGTAATACAAATAAGCTTTCCATGCTTACGATTGCATACGTACTGTAGATTACTGCGCAATGTACGATATGCTTCAACAAACGGTGTATCACCGTGTTCTTTTGAAATTAATCTGATCATACTATCCTCTCAGTTTTCTCCACCATACAGCCATACGACTACCGGATTCTTCATAGTCTTTATAGTCCTTACGTTGATGATTAGGAATCACACCTAAATTTTGAACGCCCAAGATAGAGTCCACTTCTTGAACGGATTGAATCTTTCGATTCCACAAGGATTGACCCAACACATAGAGGCACCCCAAAATTAAGCCGATAATAGCGGATCCCACCAAAATAAGAATACTGCGCGGAGCAACTGTTTTTTCCGGTAATGTAGGCGCATCGACTATCTGTACTTCATTCGGAACCATTACTTCCGCCACTTTCGCTTCTTCTAACCGTTTTGAAAGCATGGAATAAATATCTTGAGCTACATCTACATCACGTTTTGCTTTAATATAGCCCCGTTCTTTTTCCGGTAGGCTTTTCATAGCCTCTTCGTTCGTCTTATCTAGATTTGCCAACGCGGCTTCTTTACCTTGTGCAACCGCAAGAGCCGCCTCATTTTTAAACTTATCCGCAAGCAGACCTTGCTGCGCGGAGTTACTGGAAGGAGCTTGTTGCGTAGCGATAGCATTGATTTCTGTATTAAGACCGTTCTTAGCTTCAGCAATTTGCTGATTTAACTCTTTCATAACCGGATGTTCATCCGTGTATTTGCCCACATAAGAAGCCTTACGAGATTCAAGTTCCGCCAATTGCGTCTTATAGGCCTGTACGGTAGAGCTATCCGCAATGCTTCGACCGGCGGACCCCAATTGCTCATTAATACTGCCCAATGCGGCTTGTGCCGTTTCCAAGTCCAGTTTATTCTGCGCTTTTTCCTTATCGATGAGCGTAATGGTATCCGTTAAGCCCCTCATCTGATCACTGGTAGAATATACGTTGTTATCTACCTGAAACTGTTGTAGTCTCTTCTCGGCCTCATCCAGTTCAGCCTTTGCGGACACCACCCGTTTTTGTAAAAACTCACGAGTCGCCCGTTGTTCAACATGAGATAACTCGGCTAAACGTTTTAAAAAGGTATCGATTAAAAATTGATTCGCATTTTGTGCCTGTTCCGGAGTACGACCGGTAACATTTACCTGTAACAATTCTGTTTCTTTAAACGGTTTTGTTTCGATTCGATTTTTTACGAATTCTTCATAGGTCGGAACACTGTCCTCCCCATCTTGTTCTTCAATAGAGGCCATGAGCGGTTCCACCACATTACGGCTCTTTAAAATTTCCGCATCCGTATTCATCAACTGACGCGCCATCGTGTCTGTAAATCCGTTTGGACTCGACAATACCGAATTACCTAAATCCTGTGCCTGTTTAATACGCAACATGGATGTCGATTGATATGTAGCAGGCGCGAGCAGCACATAAGTGCCTCCCAGCAAAATACAAACAGCGGTTATATTTAAAATCTTGCGGCGTTTCCGCACAAGTAGCTTAGCTACCTCTTGTAAATCAATAATTTGTTCCACCCATATACCCCTTTCTATGAAAGTATGCAAACAACGAAATCTCTCCCTTATTTTCATTCATAGCCATATATGAGCTAATATAAAAATAACGATATGATTTCCGATGGATAGCAATTGCATCACAACTATCGTTATACCTTATACAACAATACATCATACATTATGATTCGGATGATACGTAGGGATGATATCCTTCAACACATTGATGACATCCATATCCGTCTTGCAATTTTGAAAGCGATCAATTTCACGACTGAGCCAATCTTGATCCACTTCTTCCAAAGCGGCCTCAAATATCTTCTTATGCTTCGTCTTGTTGATGCCTTCTCCGGCAGTTAATAATTCTTCGTATTTCTTTTCACCAGGTCTAAGTCCTGTAAATTCAATACGAATATCCTTATCAGGCTCAAATCCCGATAAGCTAATCATATTTTTCGCCAAGTCCACAATTTTAACGGGCTCACCCATATCGAGAAGGAATACTTCTCCTCCTTGCCCCATGGCGCCGGCTTGTAATACGAGCTGACTCGCCTCCGGAATCGTCATAAAATATCGTGTCATCTCCGGATCGGTAACAGTTACCGGACCACCGGCTTCAATTTGCTTTCTAAATAGCGGAATAACAGAACCACGACTGCCCAGTACATTACCGAATCTAACGGTAATATACTTTGTTTCGTACTTGTGATTCATGCCGAGAACCACCTTTTCCGCGACGCGTTTCGTAGCCCCCATGACACTCGTCGGATTTACAGCCTTATCCGTGGAAATCATAACAAATCGTTCCACCCCATGAGCACCGGCTACATCCGCTACATTACGAGTTCCGTAAATATTATTAAACACGGCCGCAATCGGTTGCACTTCCATGAGCGGAACATGCTTATGAGCCGCCGCATGAAATACGACATCAGGTTTATAATGGGTAAAAATCTGTTCCAATTGAAACTTATCACGAATATCCGCGATAATAGGGACCACAGTCCCTTCCGGAACTAATTCTTTAAGCTCCTGATGAATCAAGTAAATACTATTCTCACCATGCCCCAACAGTAATAACTGTTTAGGTTTAACCCGTAAAACCTGACGACAGATCTCGGAACCGATTGAACCACCTGCACCGGTAACCAATACCACCTTATCCTGCAGATAAGGTGCCACCTGTGATGTATCAAGGTGGATTTCATCCCGCTCCAACAGATCCTCGATGGATACGGGGTGTAAATGCGAAACGAGAACTTCATCATCAAGCAGTTGATACATCCCCGGCAATGTATTTACCTTACATTTCAACGGAGAACAGATTTCCATGATTTTTCGTATTACCTCCCGCTTAACGGACGGCATGGCAATAATAATTTCTTCAATTTTATATTTCGATACGATCTCAGGAATATCCTGACGCTTTCCTAAAATACGCAAACCGCTCATGAGACGGTTGTACTTCACTTCATCATCATCGATAAAGCCGATAACTTTACGGGACCGTTTATGATAGCGCTCAATTTCACGAGCTATAGTAGCCCCCGCATCGCCGGCACCGATAATCAACGTATTAACCTGTTTGCTTTCATCATCATCGTTTCCGCCGTAGTAAAGCGCTAAATAGTGTAATAACATACGCCCCATACCAACAACACCGGTTGTAAGGAACCAGATGATAAAGTACACGGACCTTGGTAGGGATTTACCAAAGAAGAACATAGATGAGTAAAATATAGCTGTACCTAATGTAGTTGCCACAAATACGGCAAGCAGTTCACGCATGCCTGCATATCGCCAAATGCGGGTATACAAATGCATCACTAAAAACATTAAGATATATGCAACTATTAAGAGTGGTAACGCCCCCACCATTTGATAGATATATTGAGGCTCAATATAACCGTCAAATCGTATAAACAGGCCGATAAACGCCACAACGACAACGGTAATAATATCAGCAAACAATAAAATCCCAGGTAGTAAATATGAACGCAAATAAATTCCCCCCCTTATGTGGTGAATAAGATTGCTATCTTCTAATCTTTCCCGATTCGAGATACCATATACGCCCCCGTCAAAATCGGCGCAATATCACGAGCGAAGTTGATACGACTATTTTTAGTTAAGTATAGAATGTCGCCTTCTCGCATCACATAGTTTTCCGACATATCGCCGGTTTGTAACATCTTATTAAGATTAATAGCAATCGGTTTTTCCGGATCATTCTGGTGAATCAGATAAATTTTCTTCTTTGCCGTATCCCAGTTAAAGCTACCGGCCGCACCAATAGCATCGATAACCGTACTGGACTTCGTCAATGTATAAGCACCAGGCTTATTAATTTCTCCAAATACATAAACACGAACGCCGCCGAGTTTTGTCACATTCACGGATATGTCGGGATTAACGATATATCTGGACAGGCCCTGCTGCAGTTGTGCCGTAAATTCATCAACGGTAAGTCCGTCTGCTTTCACAGGTCCTACCATCGGGAACGTTACATATCCGTCAGGACGAACCGCATACACGATATCCTGACCGTTACGCGTACCTAAATCGGCTTGCTGCACAACCTGAATCGACAATTCATCGCCCTGGCGCAGTCGATATTCTTTATCCGAACTCACAGCTGTAGCACTTGATTCCAATGGGGCATTAACTTGATTCTCCGCTATTTTATTCGTTTTGCTGTAATCATGTTGCTGCGATACATTTACCGGTGCAGACATCGCCGTACCGGTAACACAAATAAAAGCCGCCATAATCATACATTGTTTTCTGTTCATACTATGCCTCTTTTACCTTTATTACATATCACGAAATACGTTTTAAATCTAAATTTTTAACTATAAAAAAAGATTAAAGCAATTTTATCATTATTTTATATAAAAATCTATGAAAATGAATATGCTTATCCAAGATTCATAAAATATTTAACATCGAATCCTATCGTTATCATATTTACTTCATCTTTTATACATAATTTTTTTATCGTAATAAATCATGAATCTATAATTAAGCACTCAAAGTATAAATATTTTATAAACCAACTATATTCTAAGCTCATGAGTGCCACATGATATCATCAATTTTACTTATTAACGAGAAAAAAGGTGTATATACTAAACCAGTAGTATATACACCTTTTGGGTATTACATAAGCCAAATTAAATAGCTGTCTGACCAATCATTATTCTACTATTCTACGCGACCGCCAAGGTAAGCCTCCATAACGCGAGGGTTATGACGAATATCTTCAGCAGGTCCGTTCAAAACCATTTTACCGGTTTCCAGTACATAAGCGTAATCGGCAATCTTCAATGCTTGCCGTACATTCTGTTCCACCAGAAGAACAGTAGTCCCTTCCGCACTAATTTCCTTTATGGTCTCAAAGATTTCATTGACCACAAGCGGCGCCAGACCCATGGACGGTTCATCGAGCAACAACAATTTAGGGCGGGCCATTAATGCGCGACCGATTGCCAACATCTGTTGCTGTCCGCCAGATAATGTTCCGCCTAATTGGTAACTACGTTCATCGAGAATAGGAAACCGTTTAAATACTTTTTTAATATCCGCTTCGATTTCATCGTCATTGCGAATATACGCACCCATTTCAAGATTTTCATAAACACTCATATCCTGTAAAATTTGGCGCCCTTCCGGAACAAGGGATATACCATTTTTTACAATATAATGTGTTTTATGACCTGTAATATCCTGACCTTCAAATATTACGCGCCCCGATGTCGGTTTTACAAGGCCCATAATCGTCTTCATGGTCGTAGACTTACCGGCACCGTTCGCACCGATTAAAGATACGATGGCACCTTGAGGAACCTCCAAGCTTATATCTTTCAAAGCCGTAATATGTCCGTAACCGGCCACGATATTTTCCAGTTTTAACATATTACACCTCCTTACCTAAATAAGCTTCAATAACGGCATCATTATTCTGAATTTCTTGCGGAGTTCCTTCTGCAATTTTCTTGCCGAAATTAAATACTACTAAACGATCGCAGATATTCATCATCAAAGCCATATCATGTTCAATAACAACCACGGTAATGCCGAGATCACGAATTTTACCGATGAGTTGTCGCAATGCTTCGGTTTCACTATCATTCATCCCCGCCGCCGGTTCATCCAGCAAAATTAATTGTGGATGCGTCGCTAATGCACGTGCGATTTCAAGACGCCGCTGTTTACCGTACGGCAACGATGTGGCCACTTCTTCCGCATCGGCTTCAAGACCTACCAGCTTTAAAAACTCATAGGCAATACCACGACAACGCTCTTCTTCGATGCGTTGCCGTTTTGTTCTAAAGAAGCTGGATATAATGCCGGAGCCGGTTCGACAATGCATGCCCGTCAATACCGTCTCCAATGCCGTCATATTACCGAAGAGCCGAATATTTTGAAATGTACGGGCAATGCCCATTTCCACTGTTCTATGTGGTTTGATGCCGATAACGGACATACCGTCGAATACAATTTCTCCGGATGTAACCGGAAAGACCCCGGTAATCAAATTGAATAGAGTTGTCTTGCCTGCTCCATTCGGACCGATAACACCGAATACTTCCCCCTGCTTAACACCAAAGGAGATACCTGTGAGAGCTGCAACGCCACCAAAGCTTTTACTTACATCATTTAATTCTAATAGCATTCAGTTCCCTCCTATTCCTTCGATTCAGCCTGTTTTCGTTTATACGCTTCAAAACGCTCCGTTAACACTTGCGTTTCCGGAATATAAGGGGCTTTTTTAAATCCTAATTTACGACTGATACGGTCCACCATAGATTCTGTTAAAATACCGTCCGGTCGAACAGCCATTAAAATGACAAGTAACGCACCGTAAATAATGTCTCGATAATCGGACAAGAAACGTAATACTTCCGGCAATAATGTAAGAATAAATGAACCTAATACGGATCCCCATACTACATTTGAACCGCCAAACACAGGGAATAACAAGATTTGTACCACCTTATGATAGCTGAAATCTGTAGGATTAATGAAATTTGTAACATGTGCATACAATCCACCGCCGATACCGGCAATAAAAGCACCGATGATAAAAGCCATCATCTTATAGTACACTACATTAATTCCCATCAATTCAGCCGCATGATCATCCGCTTTGATCGCAGCAAAGGCTCTACCGACGCGACTATTATTGATACGCACACAAAAAGCAATGGTAATGGCCAATATGATAAATAAAATGATGATGGCCATTAAATTTCCCCATGTAACGGCATCGATGCCCATAAGACCATCCAAGTCATATTCGTAGGCATAATTTGTAAGCTCCTGAGGAATAGACGGAATACCGGATAAACCCAACGCGCCATTCGTAACATCAAGATTCAAAAATACAACGCGCACAACTTCACCAAATCCCAATGTGGCAATAGCTAAATATAAACCGCGAAGACGTGTCGTAGGTAAACCGATAACTACGGCCACGAGGCTTGCCACCAATCCTCCGACGATAATACCTACAACGATAGGTAATTCAGCTTTCAGGGAAAGCAATGCCCCCACATACGCACCGACGCTCATAAATCCGGCTGCACCGAGGGAAAGCTGTCCGCTGGACAATGTAAAGTAGATGGAAATCCCCATAATGGCGTTGATGATAAAGAACATCACAATTTGAAGATAATAAGGGTTTAACAAATCCATTATGGTCTCCCCCCTTTATCTTTAGAACCGAATAGACCTTGCGGGCGCCAGAATAATAATAAAATGATAAGACCGAATGCCACGGCATCGCGGAATGTAGATGCCCCGTATGCAACAGAAAAAACCTCCGCCACACCGAGAATAAAGCCGCCCACCATAGCACCTGTAATATTACCAAGTCCGCCCAAAATTAGCACGGCAAGTCCTTTAAAACCAATGATAACCCCCATAGTAGGCTCAATAGCGTTAAACGATAACCCTACAAGCACACCTGCTGCAGCTCCTAATGCAGACGCAATCATAACCGTTAGGGAAATGATCAGGGTCGGATTAATACCGAGCAATGCAGCCGTTTCTGTACTTAACGATACGGCACGAATCGCTTTACCGATTTTAGTCTTTTTAATAACTATATTTAAGATAAGCATCAGCAAGACGGACACGCCTAAACCGATGATTTGTACCATGGAAATTTTAAACGCCCCGAAATCGATGAGTCCACCGATATAATCTGTCGGAAAGGATCTCGTTTGAGGTCCCCAAAGCAATAATGCCAAACTTTCAATAAAGATAGAGACACCGATGGTACTGATAAGCGGTGCCAAATGAGACACCTTTTTCTTGCGTAGCGGACGAAGCGCCACAAGTTCTAATAGGTAACCGAGGATAGCTCCTACAGCCATAGCAACGATAAGGGCTACAAAAATGTTGACATTGAAAATTGTCACCATAAAAAGACCAACGAAGGCACCTACCATGAAGATGCCTCCGTGAGCCATGTTGATAATATTCAAAACGCCGAACACTAGTGTTAAGCCGATAGCGAGTACAGCATATAAGCTACCGAGGGTTAACCCGTTAACCAATTGTTGTAAAAACACTATACTACCTCAACTTATTTTGTTAATGCGTCAAATTGACCGTTTCTGATTTGTAACACTTGAACTTCCATGGACGGATCGCGTTTTTCGTTAAATTTGAATTGACCAGTTACACCGACAAAGTCAGCGATATTTTTCAACGCTTCACGGAATTTTTCACGATCTGTCGTAGAGCCTGCTTTTTTCAAAGCCGCTTCGTAAAGATATACCGCATCGTATGCTTGTGCCGCGAACTGATCAGGTTCCTTGTTATATTTAGCAACATAAGCTTTGCGGAAATCTTTTACCTTCTGGTCATCCTTATTAGGGAACCAAGGCGTACCTACAATAACACCATCCGCTGCAGGACCTGCAATTTTAATAAATTCAGGACTGTTGAAGCCGTTAGAACCGATTACAGGTTGATTCATGCCCATTTCACGCATTTTTTTCATGATGAGTGCACCTTCTTGATAAAGAGATGCCACTACGATTACATCCGGTTTAGCCTGTTGAATCTTCGTCAACTGAGCGGAGAAGTCCGTGTCTTTATCGGCAAAGGTTTCCGTATCGATAATTTGAACACCGGCTGCTTCCAACGCCTTACGGGCCGTATTATTTACGGATACCATCTGATCATTGTTATTGGAGTACATAATGGCCGCCGTTTTAAAACCAAGTACTTTGTGTCCTTCTTTAATGGCCGTATCCACCGCCAAGGATTCCGGTACGGCATTACGGAAAATATAATCGCCGATATCAGTAATACCTTCAGCTGTAGTAGACGTACCGAGAGCAACCACCTTGCTCTTGTTCGCTACAGGGCCCGCTGCCATCATTTCACCGGATAACATAGGACCGATAACGCCGACCACTTTATCCTTTGAAATCACCTTATTCATAGCGTTAATCGCTTCATTTTTATCACCCTTGGTATCTTCTACCAATAGATTGATTTTCACAGAATTCGCATCAGCATTAATTTCACTCACCGCCAGTTCGGCACCGGATTTAATGGATTCACCATATGCGGCCGCACCGCCCGTCGTCGTCGTTAACAATGCGATTTTAGCTTCATTATTATTTGCATTACCTGCATCCTTATTGCTGCCACAACCCGCAGCAATCGCCATCACTCCGGCGAGGCCGAAAATGACCGCCTTTTTCAACATGGATTTATTCATGTTACACCCTTCCTTTAAAATATTAATCATTTTAAATCTATACTTATATTATGAAGTTTTTAACACTTTTGTCAATTAAAAGGATGCAATTTACAATGCTGTATTTATATCCCATTTATATATTATTCACATAGATGTGCCCATCTTTCATATAGCTCATCCAGCTGCGACTGTGTCGCTGTAATCTGACTTGAAATAGAGGCCATTTCTTCAAGGTCCTGTTGTACATCGGGATTAGCCAGCTGCACCTCATACATCTTCATGGTCGCCTCTAAACGGGCAATTTCCGATTCCACTTCAGCCAACTGTTTTTCCACCATGTATGCATTAGGTTTCTTAGGTGCTTCCGTAGATTCCGTCTGTGAAAGCTCGCCATGTTCTTGTGTCCTGACTTTAGCATTCGACTCTCCTATGTACTCCTTATTTTCTAAAGACAGCCGCTCTTCTTGTTCCTTCAACTTTTCTTTATAGTATGAATAATTGCCAAGGTATTCCGTAATCCGCCCCTCATTGAGGACGACCGTTTTCGTAGCAACCTGATCTAAAAAGTACCGGTCATGAGAAATGATAAAACAAGTACCTTCAAATTGCTGTAATGCCCGCTCTACAACTTCTCGGGTCGGGATGTCCAAATGATTCGTCGGTTCATCGAGAATAAGGAAATTATCCCCTTGCAGGAACAATTTTAATAATGCCAAACGGGCACGCTCACCACCCGATAAATCGCTGACTAGTTTGAATACATCATCCCCTTTAAATAAGAATGAACCCAGTACATTACGCGCCCTTTCTTCGGTAAAGTTAAAGTGATTCATAATTTCTTCTACAACTTGCCAGGATTCATGTAATTCCTCATGCTCCTGCGAGAAATAACCTACTTGCACGCGATTGCCGATATCTACATGACCGTCCTCAGGAAAAATTTCGCCTACAATGGTCTTTACCAATGTCGATTTACCGGCACCATTAGGACCTATCAGAGCCACAGACTCTCCGCGACGCACGACAAAGGATATATCATCAATAATTCGATTGTCGCCATATCCTGCAGAGAGATGATCTAATACCAAAACCTTGTCAGCACTCATCCCTGCCGGCGGAAACGAAAAATCTAAGTGATGAGATATAACCGGTGCATCCAACCGCTCCAGTCGATTCAGCTGAGACTGACGGCCGCGAGCCATCTTGGATTTAATTCCGGCTCTGTATTTATCAATATAAGCTTCCGTCTTCCTTATATGTTCTTGCTGTTTCTCATAGGCAATCATATCCGCCTTAAGCCGCTCATTCCGCTGTTGAACATAACGGCTGTAATTACCCCGATATGCGGTTGCCTTATGATTATCAAGTTCCACAACCCCCGTCACGATACGGTCCATAAAATACCGATCATGACTGACGATTAAAATTCCCCCCGGATAGGATGACAAATAGCCCTCCAACCATTCAAGCATATCCATGTCTAAATGGTTTGTAGGTTCATCCAGAAATAAAAAATCCGGACTGCGAACCAACGCTTTTGCCAGATTAATGCGCGTTTTCTGACCGCCTGAAAAGGCGTTAGCCGGTTTATGTAAATCTTCATCGGAAAAACCCAATCCGTAGACAATGCGCTTTGACTTCTGTTCATAATCATATCCACCGAGCCATTCAATGCGATTTTGTAAGTAATCGAGGCGTTGTAAATCCGCTTCTTCGGCTTCATGACCTTCCATGTATACAGTTAAATCGCGTAGTTGTTCTTCCAGAGCATGCACATCGGCCCAAGCCTTTTCAATTTCATCAGCAAGACTGTCATCACCGAGATTCACATCCTGTTGTAAATAACCTATACTCGCCACAGGCGACTTAATAACATGACCCTCGTCCAGTTCTTCATATCCTAATATACATTTTAACAATGTCGACTTACCTGCCCCGTTGGGACCTACTAAAGCAAGTCGATCACCTTCTTTTAATTCAAAGGACACATTGGAAAATACTTGGCGCACCCCAAATGATTTTCCAAGGCCTATCATTCGAATGCGTTCCATTCATAACCTCCCAATCATTTCCTTTCATTATATCACAGTAGCCCTTACAAACATCATCATTTCTACGGAATCCTTGGTTTTTCGGCTATGCCGAAACAACTTTCCCAATAGAGGAATGTCACCCAAGATGGGAATTTTCTGCAACTGATGTTGATCTCGATTATCCATGAGTCCGCCTATGACCAGTACTTCTCCTGGACGCAATCGGACACGGGTATGAGCTTGCCGCGTGCTGATTTTATAAGCCTTGATTTCCGACACCATGACAGGAGTGCTCACCTCAGCATGAATTTTGGCATCTACCGATCCGTCTTCAGTAACGATAGGTGTGTAATTCAGTTTTATACCCACCTCTTCATAGCGCACCGAAGTCTTCCGCTCACCATTCACCTGTGATTCCTCCACCACGGGAATTCTCTCTCCGATTAAAATATGCGCCGTTTCACCATTCAATGCCATAATAGACGGCCGTGCAATGAGGACCGCTTTCCCGGAGTTCTCCATCAAGCTCAACTCAGGTTTCACAAAAAACCTGTATGCGTCCCCGACCGGAGTTTTTCCGAACGATACGGCCCCATAAGAATGCGTCTTATCCTCTCCGTGTCCGGTAAGGCTCAACCATGACCAACGGACTCCCGTTTCTTTTACATACGACCTTTCCATAGCGATGATGGTCGCCTCCAGTTGTACCTGTTTCGGTTCATTATCAACCGCTTTCATCAACGTTTCTACACGCCGTTTTTCTCCATTAGTAATATGTAATACTACTTCATTTCCCTCTGAAAATACGGCCATCTTATCCGCATGCACAACAGTGCCCAGTACGCCTTCGAGCGACTGCGCCGTCAAATGTTGAGGCGTTAACACATATAATTCTCTTTGCTCCAACTCTTTGCCATCCCCTTCTATAACAAGGGTCTTATGTTGCTTTGTGACGGAAAAATGATAAAGAGATCCCAACTGAGCAATCAGTTCCTCCGGGGTATCCGCCTTAACGGAGGCCGTAATGTTTCCGGATAAGGACTCCACCCCGATGGCGGATAATCCATAACTTCTACATATACCGAGAACGGTTTCCTTCAAGGATGCATCATGTACAGATAAGAAAATAGCATTTTTAATTTCTGCGTACTCTGCTCCGTTCTTTTCATTGCCAATCTCACGATTAATCGGGAGCGATATCGATGTAGACTCAACAGCTTGTGCCATGCCCATACCTAAAAAAAGTAAATCAAAAGTTATACAGACCAGAAAAATTTTTGTAATAAAACCTATATATTTTCGATTCAATCCATCGTAAGCCATCGCACCTGACCTCCTTCTACAATTTCCACACCAGTACGTCCTATAGATTTAACTGTAATCCCTTTCCACTTCGTCCCAGTCGTAACGGAGCATTCCTCTGCGCCGCTTCGCAAAACGGCAACAAATGTTTCACCTTCTATGATACCCACTAATTGTACCGTTGATCTCACCGGTTCTGAATGATTTCTCCTATCCGTTTTATTGCGACTATTACTTACTTCTTTAGTACTCTCATAATTATTTTCATGATGCCTACTTACTTTTTTCTGAGATATATCACGTCGGTTCTTAAGTGAATGATAGGTCTCTCGTCCCATAGGTTCATCCTTTATATCCATATCTGCTTTGTCAACATTGCCGCTCAGAGGCAACTCTTTAAACACTTCACGCCACGGATATGCCCGCTCCACAGAGCTGACACCATACAGTAATCGCCCTTTTACTGATTTAGAGTCACTACTGCTCTGCTCAGCAGTATCGCTATGACGGCTCCGTTTATCGGTATCCCCACTATGATGCGTTCTATTACTACGCTGATTATCAGAATTACTGCTCTGATTACCACTTGTCTCACTATGTTCAAGTTTAGATTCGCTTTCACTATGAACAGAAGACAAGTGAATCGACTCCTCCTCGTAAGGGAAAATTAATCCTATTCCAAGTATGGTACATGTTACTATCGTAAAGCTAATAACTGCAATTTTATAATGACTGACTACAATGCGTTGTTTATAAATCCACCGCCATACCCGCTCCTTATATGTGTTCAGACTCATAGTCCACCTCCTACTCACATATTCTAGGAACTCCTTTCCAAATCCTACAAAAAAAAGACTCTACCGGTCACATAGGTGACCAATAGAGTCATTAAATATATTGACAAAATAATTTTTATGACTATTTAGTTATGAAGCCTTCCGGATGAGATGTATGCCATTTCCATGCATCTTTAATGGCATCGGATACATTACTGAATTGAGGATTCCATCCCAATAAATCCTTAATTTTTTCCGATGATGCAATAAGCGTTCCCGGATCTCCGGCACGACGATCTCCATACTGAACAGGAATATCTATACCCGTCACGGCTTTGGCAGTTTCAATAATTTCTTTCACAGAAAATCCATTGCCGCTACCTAAATTAAACACCTGAGACTGTCCGCCATTACGCAAATAATCCATTGCCAACACATGAGCGGATGCCAAATCATTGACGTGAATATAATCGCGTACGCATGTGCCGTCCGGCGTATCGTAATCCGTTCCGAACACGGTAATATACTCGCGTTTTCCCCGTGCCGCATCAAGAACCAGTGGAATTAAATGCGTTTCCGGATGATGATCCTCTCCGATTGTACCGGACGGATCGGCTCCGGCTGCGTTAAAATAACGCAGTGCCACATAGGTGGAACCATAAATAGCACTGTAATCGGACAACATATCTTCAATCATCAATTTTGTACGACCATATACATTCGTCGGATGTAATTGAGCATCCTCTCGAATCGGCACTACCTCCGGTTCCCCGTAAACTGCGGCAGTGCTGGAAAACACAAAATGATTAATCCCGGCTTGACGGGCGGATTCGATGAGGTGATACGAGCCGACTACATTATTTTCATAATAAATAGCGGGGTTCTGCATTGATTCACCGACCTGGGAATGAGCTGCAAAATGCATTATACCGATAATTTGATGCTTCTTCATCACCTCTACCAATTTTGGATCGGCAATATCCATGTTATAAAAATCAATGCCTTCAGGAATCGATTCCACATGGCCTCGAGACAAATTATCTACGATAACAGGTGTATACCCGGCGCGTTGCAATGCACGTACTGTATGACTTCCAATATAACCGGCACCTCCGGTAACTAAAATATTCATAACGTCCCCCTACTAATTATACGAATTCTTTACTTCTGCCAGTTTTGGCCCGATCAGACGTTTATAAACCTCTACCCCAGGCTGATCGAAAGCATCTACACCGGCTAAAATAGATTCAAAATATACGGCCCAACAATGCATAAACATTATTTCCCCTAAATGAAAAGCATTCAATGTAGGCACCGTAATTGTCATATTAAAACGATTATCGGTGGATAAAGCCTCACGATTGGCATCTAAAGCGATATTTAAAATATCACAAATATTTACATTATTTAATGAGCGCAACCGTTCATACTGGCTATATGTATCCGGCACGACAAGATTATTATGCCAGTCTTTCACCTTAATAAATTGAACAACCTTATTTAAGCGTCCCTCTTGATGTTCCTGTACCTGTGCATGCATATCCATTGTTCCCACTGCCGCCACAGGTGTGCGTCCATACGGCAGACACGTATTACTCATCTTGCCTAACGATTCGGATAAAAGTTGTACATACCAATCCGACAGGGAATGTAATGCTTCCCCATAAGGCATAAACACCTCTATAATACGTCCATACCGTTCTGATGCAATATATTTCAACAAAGCGCTCAACAAAGCCGGATTTCTGAAAGTATCTTCATCCTGGCATGCCGCATCCATAGATGCGGCCCCTGCCAAGAATCCTTCGATATCAAAACCCACTAAAGCCGCCGTTACAAAGCCCACCTCCGTAAATACGGAAAAACGTCCGCCTACACCGTAGGGAATAGAATACGTTTTCCAGTTATTTTCAAGAGCCATGGACCGCAAAACGGTGGGATGTTCATTATCGGATGTATCCGTAACAGCCACCACCTCATAATTAATATGATTCTCCTGTAAGAATTTTTCAAGAATCATAAAATTTGCCATCGGTTCGATTGTAGATCCCGACTTCGAGGTAATAACAAGCATCACCTTATAATCGGAGCCCTTTTCCTGCGCTTGATATTTCAAGGTGCGCATGAGGCCATCTAAATAAACGCCGTCTACGTTAAAACCCGCAAAATACATACGAGGATATCCGTCGCGTTCTTCAACGCTGCAGTTATTCCAGAATGATCCGCATTGAACATCAAAGATAACCTTGCTCCCCAAATAGGATCCTCCGATGCCCACAGATACGACCGTATCAATATGATTACGTGCATAATCACGCAATTCATATAAACGTTCTAACATATGCGGCGTATTGATGCCATTCTCCGAAATATAAGGCAACTGATAAAACAGAACAGGCTCCGGTAGACCATCTTTTGACACATGTCCTTCTTCAAATCCGGTGGACCGTAAAATATTCGTGTGATGCCATATATTTTGTATCGCCCGTTCAAAATTGTTTACATCCCGCTCTTGTATGCAGCTTTCATTATAGATATTGGAATAATCTAATTCAAACCCCGAACCTAACCTCAACATCAAATAACTCCTTCTCTACTATTTTTATATACTAACTATTTTATTATAACACAATTAGATGAATAAAATACTAGTTTATACAATCAATACACCCACAAAGCATAGGCAAAACCTATGGAGTATACAGACCATAGTAAAGCTATAGGAATAACAATTCTAAACTTCAGCTTCGCTGTTTTATGATGCCACAAAACCATTCCTAATAATGCGCCCAGTCCGGCGAAAGCAAAGGCTAAAAACAGCAATGTAAATTCAGAAATACGATCATATCCCTTGATCGCACATAATTTATCATACCCGTAGACTCCGCATACAATGAGATTCCAAAGGCCTATTGTCACCCAAAACTGTAAATCACTCATATCCCCAAACCACTTACACTCATTTATTTCGAATCTGATTAATAAAATAATCCAGTGTCTTTTTCAACCCTTCATCCAAGGAAGTCTGTGCAACAAAGCCAAAATCCTCCATGGCTTTTACATTGCTCAAACGAGAATGCTTTATATCTCCGACCCGTTCGGCCTCATACCGAACAGTAAAATCCCTTTCGCTGATAGCACGGAATCGAGCAATCAATTCATTCACAGAAACACCTGTATTGGTGGATATATTATAAATCCCGGTGCAATCCGGTTTTCCCATAGCTTTAATATTGGCATCCACTACATCATCAACATAGATAAAATCACGAGTCTGTTCGCCATCTCCAAAAACGGTCAACTCCTGCCCCTCTACGATAAGACGATTGAAAATGCTCACAACGCCACCTTCACCGCCATCACCTTGACGAGGGCCGTATACATTAGCATATCTGAAACATACCGTATTGAGTCCGAAGGCCTCATGATAAATCCGCAAATATCCTTCTGCGGTAAGCTTTGTTAATCCGTAAAAGGAGGACGGTTTCCCGCTCAAATCCTCCGTGAGCGGCAAAACAGCCAAATCCCCATATACGGCGGCTGACGAAGGCATTAACATCTGCTCCACCTTTACCTTACGACACGCTTCAAGAACATTGATGAGGCCTAATAAATTCACATCACAGTCGTAACTTGGATTTTCCATCGATGAAGGCACCATCGTTTGCGCCGCTTCATGAAAGACAACAGAAGGTTTAAAGTCTTCAAATACGGCAGTCAGATTTGCATCTCGAACATCCATCTCTTTAAACTGTGCCCGTTCATGTACAAACGAACGCATCCCCGTAGATAGATTATCGATAACCAGGACATTATGCCCTAAATCAATCAAACGATCTACCAGATGAGAACCAATAAATCCGGCCCCACCGGTTACACAAATATTCATAACGTCCTCCTTTCTGCGATAATCAATTTATACCGGCACCTTTTTTTGCCAATATATCCGCCATTTCATTATACGTATCGCCCGTATGAGCTGCCACCTTGTGAAAGTGTACATTGACAGCCCCTTTGACGGAATCATAAAACTCCGCATACTGCTGTGTAAGGGAGTTATTACGTTTCCACTTCTTCGTAGCCCACATTTCAATGCCCATGTAATCATAATAAAGGGAACACTCCTCTATCCCATGATCTACCGCATATTGCATAACATGCATGGCCGCCAGTAATTCACCGGCTACATTCCAAAACGCTGTATGCCGTTCATCAGCGGAAGAAAATGAAAAGGTTTCCTTCTGTCCGTTTAAGAATATAATACCACCGGCACCAACGATATTCGCCTGTTTATTATAACTGCCATCAATGTACGCGACAAGATGGGCAGATTCGGTAAAATCAGGTTTATTCATATCCGCATCAGCTATAAATGCGCGAGCTTCAGCTTCGGTAGGAAACGATTTATAGACGGCTCCGCCAAAGCCCTTTACCTGCTGTTCGCAATCGGCCCAAGTCATATAGATTCCCGGAGTGCGACCATGCCGCACAGCATAATATTTCTTAGCCATAAGCACCTCTTAATGATCCATCGTCAACGCTGCAAACTCGGCATTGACAACAGCTGCCAATTCCACCGGATTAACCTGCATCTGCATTCCTCTGAGACCGGCGCTTACATAAACAGAATCTTGCATCTCCATGGTTGCATCAAAGTACGTAGGAAAAGACTTTTTCATACCTACCGGTGAACAGCCCCCTCGCAAGTAACCTGTAATCCCCAATAAATCTTTTACGTGAATAAGTTCAACAGACTTATTATGACTGACCCGAGCAGCCTGCTTCATATCCAGCTCAGCGGCAACGGGAATACAAAAGACGACATAACCCGTCTTATCCCCTCTGCCGACGAGCGTTTTAAATACTTTCTTTTCATCAAGCCCTAAAACCTCCGCTACATGAAGTCCGGCGGCCCGCTCCTCGGACCATTCATATTCACTAATGTTATAAGGCACCTTATGCGTATCTAAGATACGCAATGCATTTGTTTTCTTGTGTTTCTCTTTACTCATTGTATCCCGCCTTATATATCAGTGTAACAATAAACTCTAATTATTATAAAACTATTTATTAACGATTTTATTAATATTCTTTAATTCGATGCGCAATGTGCCGTCATCATTCGTCACGATTTCGATAAACTCACGATTTTTCATATATTCAACAGGAAAAGAAATTTCTATGCCCGTATCGGTCTTTATTTTATGATGTTCCCCCACCTTGACGGCAAATTCCCGATTTACAGGTAACGGACGCATCATATCCTGATCCGCCAATTCCTTTTTCGCCGCCTCTTGTTGAATCGGGCTGGTCTTAAATACTTCCTCTACGATACGCACAGGATCTACCGTATCAGATACCTCGGCATTTTTTGCAATCATGGACTTTGCCATGGTCATTTCCGCAACACCGTCAGACTCATGGGCCTGTGCCACCTTATTCACAATATTTTTCACCTTTTTTACCGTATCCCGCGACGATTGATTCGTACCTAACTGCAGAACCTTATCCGCTAAAATATAAGATACTTCGCCATCGAACTCACCCTTCGGCTCGAAGATACGCACCGATAAATCATTCGTATTAATCGCTGCAAAGGCACGTAATTTCTGAGCCGGCATAGGTAAAACAGCCTTATGAGCTACTAACTCTGTCGTCAGAGTCCCATCATCTTCACTGAATAACTGATGGGTGAAAGCATCATGGGCCTGACATAACAGTATACAGAGATATGAAGTATCCGTGACAGCTTCACAGATAATAGTATCAATAACGATTCCATCTGTAGCCTGTTTCATGTAGTTAAATAAACTTTCACCTAACTCTTTACTGAGCGTAACAAAATCGAGGGTTCCCTGTTTATAAGCATCTAATTGTTTTCCTACGGGACTAACGGTATGTAAGGTGCCTGTACGCGCTCCGGGATCCTTAAAAGCCTTTGCTACATGAGCAGCGATATACTCCTGCACAGACTGGTCACCGACCTTCAATTCATGTTCAGAGTATACCGCCAGAGACGATGTAAAATCAAAAATTTCCAGCACCGCTTTATTTATCTGCATAAGGCCTCCTCAATCATTACGAACATACAAGCTTATTATACCATTCTTTTAACTTTCGTTTATCAACTTTTGAGCACTCTGTTAAAGGTAACATAGGAACATCCAAAATTTTCTTCGGCCATTCTACGGAGGGTAAACTTTCACGAATACGATTAAATACATCCGCTCGTGAACTGCCTTCAGCTAAAACCATAAATACCGCAAAGTCCTCACCGCGCATATCGTCGTCAATGACAATGACAGCTACCTCATCAACACCGGTCAACGATTGTAAATACCTTTCCATGGATGGAACGGATATCTTATAACCGCCTTTATTCACCACATCCCCTTGACGCCCCGTAAAAATAATATATCCGTCACTGTCGATGTATCCGCAATCATTAACCGTATATGTATCAGGAATCCCTTCGATATGATAAGCGGTTGTAATATACAATAGACCATCCTGCTCTTCAACTTGTACAGAAGGAAAAGCCTTTCCCACCGTATGTTCCCTCTCCAGCCATTCCGAACCGCTACAATACGATATATAATTCAATTCCGATGCCCCATAATACAGGATAAACTGCATGCGAGGGCATATGAATTCCAATCGCTCCATCAAATCTCGATCCAACACTTGAGACCCTGCGATAATATAATCAACCGATGATAATGTACATTCACAATGCCGCATCAATAAACGTAATTTTGTAGGCAACGCATATATATGATCCGCCCTATGCGCCTCCATCAGCTGTATCCATTTTGTAGGTTTCAAAGATTGAGATGTTAGAACGGTCCCTCCTGCCCAAAGAACGGCAACGGTCATATTGCTGACTCCGGTAAAACTGAAACTACCCTGTAAAAATAAGATAGTCCGACTATTGATATGAAATACTCCATTTTGCACATCAAAAAAGTCACGCCATGACGATTCATTGCGCCATAAAGGTTTTGGATTTCCCGTAGTCCCCGATGTAAGTACACCGAAATCCGCCTGAGGCGGTATTCCTTCCGTTTTAATAACATCCTTTATTTTCTCTATATAATCATCATTCATTTCATTATGACATACCATGGGGATATAACCTCTATATAGGGCACCGAACCATAGTATACATTGATTATAAAAAGATATATCACGAATAAGAATAATCTTTCGTCCACCCTGCGCTTCCGTCATCATACATGATAGTTCAAATTGTATACCGGTAATATCCGCCCAGAGGTCTTCATATGTATATTGTCGTTCGTCAACAGTCAAAGCTATACTCTTCGGATTTAATTGTCGATGTGATTTCAATCGTTCAATAATATTCATATTACATCCGCTCTATAATTAATGCTGTCCCTGTACCTCCGGCGCCTGCAATAGCGCACAATCCATATCGTCCGTTGCACTGCTCCAGGGCCGCCATACAATGCAATACTAATATGACTCCTGAACATCCATAAGGATGTCCATATGCCAACGCGCCTCCAAAATAATTATATTTTCCCATATGATCCGGATAGACCTTCTGAAATAGCACATCAATAATAGCAAAGGCTTCATTCCATTCCACCGCATCTATATCATCCATGGATAATCCAGTGCGTTCCAAAATGGCCTTTGTACTCTCCAAAGCTCCTTCCGGACTATACTGGGGACTTCCGGCCCAAGGCAACATACTATGAATCCTAAACGGGCCTTTTCTATTGCTGAGATATACAAATGCGCCGCCATCATGTGTCAGACAGGAATTTCCGGCATTTGTTATGGAGTCAGGCCCTAATAAAGGTTTCATCCGTCCTAATAGGTTCTTATTCATTGTAGGGCGTATACATTCGTCTCTACAAATCTTACCATTGATTTCTAAAGGCATAATGTACTGACTTAATATTTGATTGGAACGAGCAGCATCAGCTTTTTGATGACTCTCAATAATAAACGGGTATAAAGCTTCCTTCGCGATATTATATTTTGCTATTGTTCGTTCCGCCCCCTCCAGCATAGTCCATGGAGATTGATCATGGGGTGAAAATTGCGCCACCATATAACTGCCTTCACGATCATCCCCATCCGCATACGTACGCTGTGGTTGTAAGGAGGAACTTTCAACACCTCCGGCAATAGCGGAACACATAACCCCCGTCTTAATATGAGTATATGCCATTTCAATACTCATTAATGCAGATGCACATTGCATATCCACGGTAACGGCCGGCACGGATTCAGGTAAATTGGTCATAAGCCCCATCAAACGGCCTAAATTTCCGCCTGTACCTACCGCATTACCACAGAATATACCATCCACTGAAGTAATAGTATTACGGATCAACAGCTCATTAATTAAACGTGCACCCAGTACCTCAGGCCGAAGGGTTTTATATTGACCATGTACAACCCCGATAGGGCTGCGCAGGCCTCCATGAATATATACATCCATAGTATATGCTCCCTATATATAAATAAATATTCTATATCACCAAGTATATAGCATAAAAGAGGCATCCCAAAGGATGCCCCTTATACACTTTTAAATTTTAACCTTTGTCGCCAACCATGACGCAACCAGACATTTGAAGATATCTCCAGGAATAAACGGGAACATAACAGCTAACATTGCCGCCCATAAACCGGTATCAGTAACTAGCATATAACCGATAACCCCGAAAAGATAAACGATAGGAATCGTTATAACAATGGAACGCCACGCATAAGAAGTAAAGTTTCTTTTATTACCTTTATAAACACTTAATAATGTATACGCTACAGGCCAGGAGAATATAAATCCTCCGGTAGGTCCAAATAATTTTCCGAATCCTCCCGTGCCCCCTACAAATACCGGCAAACCTACGGTTCCCAGTAGTACATAAACAATAAATACTATAAGTGCATCTTTAGGTTGCAACAGTAAACCGATTAATGTAGCCACTAAGGTCAATGCCGTCACCATAGCCGGACTAAATGGTAGTGGAAATGAAATATATGCTGAAATGCATAATAAGGCCGTTAATAATGCCATTTTTGTCAAACGTCTTGTTTCCATTTAAAATACCTCAATCTATACATACACTATTATATTCATGATGAACACGAAATTTAAAAAGTACAATATCATCTACGAGCCCTTCTGAATAACCATTAGGTTGAACAACAATACGAGCTCTGTCATCAGCAATCATGGGCGAACGATACTTTACTTCCAGTCCGGTTACACCCTTATTTTCTTTATAATGATTCCAAAGAGATTCCAATATGAGCAACCCAGGAACAATATAAGGAGGCTCTCGATGTATTTTATTGACATCTCGTACCTCTGTCACAAATTGGATAATATTTTCTTTAGAAAAGGACACCGTGAAAGAACCGTCATCGGTTCTTGATTGCTGACGAATTGTTAATGGACGCGTCAACTGTAACAATTCCACTTGTAAACGTCCCACATGATTTGACAGGCATACTGTTATATATTTTTCATCTGATTTAACAACGTCACAATGAACTTGTTCACTACCGTTTAAATCAAAATAAACCTTTGTAATCACACAATTAGTAGGAAGTTTCATTGTATTATCATATGTCAGAAGCGATAATAATGATCTCATATAATCACAGTCCTTTATTAATCCAATAAATTGATTATAATCAACATCATTTTATTAGTCAACTTTTCTTTATCAGATTTTGTTTACAATAAAAGAACCTATGGAGTTGCACTGCACACACCTCCATAGGTTCTTTTCTGCTTATAGTATACATGACAGTAATCGGTCCAACTACTATAACAGAGGATTAAAATTTTAATTCTTTCAGATACGCCTTGAATGCATCTCCCAACTCTTCGTTGCGCAACGCATATTCAACAGTTGCTTTCAGGTATCCTAATTTATCACCCGTATCATAACGGATTCCTTCATATGCAAGAGCATATGTATCCGTCTTTGATGCAGCTAATGCATCAGTTAACTGAACTTCATTACCCACGCCGGGTTTAGTATTTTCCAGGATGGAGAAAATATCCGGAGTTAAAATATAACGTCCCAGTACTGCCAATGTAGACGGGGCCTTTTCGCGACTAGGCTTTTCTACCAAAGTATCCACGCGATATAAATTATCCGCTAAGGGTTCACCGTCTACGATACCATAAGCGCTGACCTTATCTTCCGGCACGAATTGAGCCCCTAAGATAATACCGGGATGTTCATCATAACAATCAATAAGTTGCTTTAGGCATGGATTTTCAGGATTGTAAACGATATCATCGCCTAGGAGCACCGCAAAAGGTTCATCTCCGATAAATGCTTTCGCACATAAAACGGCATCCCCTAATCCACGTGGTGCTTTTTGACGGATAAAATGGACTTTAATATCCGCTAAATCCTTAATCATTGCAAGTTGTTTATTCTTTCCCTGCATCTGAAGCAAATACTCTAATTCAACACTGCTATCGAAGTGATCTTCAATAGCACGCTTATTGCGCCCCGTGATAATTAAAATCTCTTCGATACCGGAATCTAAAGCTTCTTTCACGATATACTGGATAGCCGGAGTGTCTACAATCGGTAACATTTCCTTCGGTTGAGCCTTCGTAGCCGGCAAGAACCGCGTGCCGAACCCTGCGGCGGGGATAACAGCCTTTCTAATGCGTTGCATAATTCTCTCCTAATTAAAAATCCTTACCTACAAATTTAATCTTCCATTGGTTATTATTACTCTTCTGAGCATCTTTATATGTCAAATATAAATCAAAGGAATGCAAATCATGATGCCATGTATAATATATGGAATCGACTTCACCACTCATGATATTATTTTTCACACTGACGGAAACGTCATCAAGTCGCGTTAACTTATAACTTGCACCATAGATTAATTCCTTAGGCAACTCCGTCGTATCGAAGCGATATGGAGAGTTATTATAAGTAATATTTCGCTGGTTATAAGATACCCATGCCTGCATGCGATTCCCAATCTTGGTATTGAATCGGGCACCCCAGTACGGCATGCTGCGAATAGATTTATCATAACCGTAGTAATCTCGTTGATACCCGCCGAGGAATCGAAGATCCGCGCCGGACCACAACTTAATCGGGTCATGTGATACCTCTGCATAATACTCTTTATGAGAGCCCTTCACAGAACCTTCCTTCCAATAACCGGCATTAGCACCGCCTCGAACGGTAATAGGAGATTTGCCAATATGATAACTATGAGTATCGATACGCGCCTCACCGATTTTTTCAACCCATACGGTTTCATCATTATATTCATTGGATTCCTTACTATATCCTATGGATGCGGTTCCCCAAGGCAAGTAATGACGATACCCGACCTGCGGTTTAAAGCCCGCCTTTGTATACCACCGGTAATCAATATATACCTCGCCGTTTTTACCGATTGGATAATCCGTATTACCATGAAGGCCAAAGCCATCATCACTGCTGTAAGTAGGTTTTGGAACCAAAGAGAATATACTGAATTTACCTTCTTTATCATGACGTAAAGACTTTGTATATGATGGCAATGAAAAAACTTTGAAGTTTTTAATATAAAAGGTCGGATTTTTAATGACTACTTTATCACCGGGATAAACCTTAATATCTTCCCCCTCGACGCGATAATCTGGTGCATGTTTAAATGCCATCGCATGTTTCGTCGTAACCATGCCTTTTTCCATATGGCCTTCTTGACCATCAAATGTGGCATTTGAACCCTTCACATAATATGGATCATTCCAGCCCATCGCCTGGTCAGCCGTAAAATGGCGATCCTTGGTGCGATATGTCATATTTTGACCCGTAATATCCTTAGTCTTACCGTTATCCTCTAAATATCGATAACCACCTACGGTACGATATTCCGTAGTCTTCGTATTCCCTTCAATACGTGGAGATAACAATGTTTGATTACCTTGAGTCACCACTACGTCACCCTCGGCATAAACATCACCGGTCGAGCCGGTATAAGCCATTTTATTAGCATCGATGCGAGTCGGCAACTGCTCACTAGGCTCAGTAGATTTTGCTTTTTCACCACGACGTACAACACGGATATTACTGTTTTCAGGTGTGGATGCCTTTGCTAGCTCACCGGAATAAGACTGGCCCTCACTATCCAATGTATCTTGATAGACCGGGGTCGAATCCGTAGCGGCCCATACAGGCTGTGCCAAACACACTAAGCATGCAGCAGCCAGCCACTGTACTTTACTTTTCCTCATGGTTACTGGAACTCCTCTTATACAAGTAATTACTGATTACGTTTAACTACAACAATCGGTTGAGAAACATTTTCTGCGCCATCATCGGACTCTTCAATATCTGCCGGTTCTGTAGCTGTTGTATCAACCGTATCTGTCGATACCGCTTCATCATTCATATTATCTACGGAATCATTGCTTTCATCTGTCGTATTAGCCACAGTTACAGCATCGGCCAATTCATTATCGCTATGAGCCAATCCGTCCCCACCGATAACTAGGCCTTGAATTGTAACGGAATCCTGTGGTTGTACATATATGGTCGATCCTGCAGGATAGTCAATATTTTTACCTTTAATGAAAGCACCGCCCACAAGACCTACAGGCCCCAACAAAACGGCACCGGCCACGGAAGCACCGGCCGCTTTGATTTCACTACGGGTTTTCTTCTTCGCTTCCTCACCTTGTACCGCGGTAAATTCCGTACCATCAATAGCAGGAACTGTATCAAACGTAATATCAAGATCTCCATTGCGACCGAAGGAACGCGCCTTCTTCAACGATGTAATCGTACCTGTCCCAACGGTTCCGGCCGGAACGAGTAATACATTTCCATCCATTACATTTTCTGCAACTGTAAAGGAAACGGTATCGCCTTGCTGACTTGTTTTAGAAGAAACCGCATCATTTAAAGTAACTTTGAATACATGATTGCTTGCTAATGTACCGACTTGATTAGTCAACGCTACATTGCTGCCATAAACCTTTGTCTTCAAAGAGATAATGCGTTTTTGAAGTGCTCCACTACCGATACGGCCGTTAACACTGCGCTCCATTTTTTCTACACGATCCACGAGGGAACCTGCAGTAATGCCATTTTGATACGTATACTCCAAAGCATCCATTTCTTCGCGCAACGAAATATTTCTACCGCTACCCTCAACGGAGTCATATAAGGAATCGACGCGCTTGCTCAATGTTGCAGAGTTACCGTTAGAGCCAGTACCATACACGGTTTCATCAAGTTGATTGATACGGTCTACTACGGCACCCTCCTGAACAGAACCATACACAGTCGTTTCCAATACATTAGTCTTTTCCGTTACCGTACCTGGAGCAGCAAAGGCAGTTCCTGAAATCAAGGATGCCATTAAAAGTGTAAGTACTTGCTTCTTCATATAATCCTCCACAAATTTCCAAACAGTTATGCTTGTTATACAACAGAATAAGCACGGGCCTAAGACCGTGCTTATCCCCTGAGTCTAACTAATAATGAGCTCAGCCACCATTAAATTTTCAAATCAATAATTGCCGATACGCCTACACCTTGAACACGAGATGCGCCAACAGGGTTTGTGCTGTCAACAGGTACTAAGCCCTTTACACGAACCATACCGTTGAAACTGCCTTCAACTTGTGCAACAGCTTTAACCTGTTCAACGCTGGATGCAGGACCTGTAACTTGAGCACCGCCGATATACCCTTTTGTACCGATACTGATAATCGGTACAACCTTAGTTGTATATTCCGTACTCAAATTATTCTGTTTCAATAGTTTATTTAAGAAAGAGTCAATTTGTGGACCGAACTTGTTAATAACAATACCGATACCACCAATTTTAGCAGCGCCGCCAAGAATACTGCTAAGGCCACCGGCTTGAGTCGTCAAGATACCCCCAAATGCGGTCGTAGTTAAACAAATACCTAGAACGGCAGTGATAATTTTCTTTTTCATAATAAGCCTCCTAATAGATACTTATATTTTAACAAATTCTATACATAGATTCTAGTGAAAGTATATAACTTACACTTAAAGATAATCAAAATATATAAAATTTGGATGAACGCATTGTGAATTTTACGCAATTGAATTTTGTGACAATTCCACTAAATATATGAAGCTATGGCGCCCATATAGTCAATCAGATCTGAACAAAATGCATTTCCTGAATGATTAATCGGAACTACAGAACTAGCAAATGCGAGGCACTTGATCTTCTCCGAGAAGATCCACCAGTCGCACACCGCCGATGGAGGTCTGCAGGCCTACTTTCCCGATATTTTTATCCAATGTTTTACCGATGAGTACCGCTTCTTTTCCCTCTTCAAATGTATGAAGAATATCAAGAACTCGCTCTGTCACCACCGGCTCAACTAAGAAAACAGCTTTACCTTCATTGGCCAAATATAACGGATCATATCCTAAGATATCGCATACGGACCGAACTTCATCGTGAATCGGTAACGCAGATTCATCAACCTTAATACCAACACCGCTTTGATCCGCAATTTCTTTCAAAACCGTACCGAGTCCCCCCCGTGTAGGGTCCCGAAGCAATGCCACAGAAGGACCTGCTTCCTGCAGTACGGCGTGTACCATATGATTGAGAGGCGCGCAGTCCGTTTTCACCGATTCGGATAGCTCCAGGCCAAATCGCTGTCCCATAACGGCGATGGAGTGGTCCCCTATAGCCCCGGATAAAATAATGTCCATATTCGGTTGAACTCGATGAGGACCAATATCAACATGCTCGGGAATCATGCCGACACCTGCCGTATTAATATAAATTTTATCTACCTCGCCCTTTTTAACGACCTTTGTATCCCCTGTTACGATTTGAACATTCGCAAGATCCGCCATCTCCGCCATGGTCCGCAGAATCTGATCTAATTCATCGAATGGCAGTCCTTCCTCCAGAATAAGACCACAGCTTAAATATTGAGGAACAGCACCGTTCATAGCAAGGTCGTTAACAGTACCGCATACGGCTAATTTCCCGATATTACCGCCCGGGAAAAATAGGGGCTGTACAACATAGGAGTCCGTCGAAAAAGCCATCCGTCCAGATGAGACCGGAAATTGTGCCCCATCATGTAAAGGCGCTAACAGATTGCTTTTAAAGTATTTTAAAATAAATCGTTCCGTCAATTCGTGACTGAACCGCCCGCCATTACCGTGGACTAAACGTACACGTTCCATACTAATCCTCCCAAGTTAATCCGCCACTGGAAAATCCATATTTATACCAGGCGGCACAACTACCTTCCACAGATACCATACACGCCCCCACCGGATGAACGGTAGTACAGCTTTTACCGAACAAAGGACATTCACTCGGCTTAATCAAACCTTGTAAAACGCGACCACACTGACATCCTTTCGGGTCAAGTGACGGTTTTTCCAACACTGTCGGTATGGCTAATTCCGCATCATATGCAGCATACTCGCCCTTTAAAGCTAAACCGGAGTGTGAAATTATTCCGATACCGCGCCATGTATCATCACAAACATCATATACTTCACGCATCATAGCCTGTGCTACGGGATTTCCCTGCTCCATCACAACCGAATGATATGTATTACCTACCATGAACTTCCCTGAGCTGCGCTGTTCCAGGATATTGACTATAGCCGAAAGAATTTCTACGCCATCAAAACCGGCGATACATGATGGAATATGATATTCTTCAGGCAGGAATCGATACGGTTCCTCCCCGATAATAACGCTTACATGCCCCGGCAAAATAAAGCCGTCAATACGGCCTTCCTGTCGATCCAGTAAAGCTCGTAATGCCGGGGGAACTAATTTATGAGATACGAGGAAAAATACATTTTTAATCCCTGCCGCATGAACCGCTTTTACGGTCGCCCCGATAACGGCAATAGTCGTTTCGAACCCGATTGCTAAAAACACGATTTTCTTATCCGGATGGCGCTTACTCAACTCCAACACCTCTAAAGGCGTATAGATAACATGAATATGAGCGCCCTTTGTTTGAGCCTCGCTAAGATTGCTATAGCTGCCGGGCACCTTCAGCATATCCCCGAAGGTAGCGATGATAATATCATCCCGCTCCGCATAGGCTAAAGCCTTATCCATATAAATCTGATCAGTTACACATACTGGACATCCCGGACCGCTCACAAGCTCAATACCTTCGGGCAACAACTGACGAAGACCTTCTCGGAAAATCGATACCGTATGTGTCCCGCACACCTCCATGAGTCTGACGACTTCGCCCGGCTTATGAAGTGCATTAATGCGTTTCAATAATGCATCAGCTGTGTGCTTCTTTTCCTGCAAAGTAAGCTTCTTCAAGTTCCTCTAACTCCTTAAAGGCATCTAATGTTGCTTGTGCCTCTTCTTCATCAACAATCTGTACAGCAAATCCCGCATGTACCAAAAGCCAGTCTCCTACCTTCGCATCAGGTACGAGCAGAAGACTGCAATCCCGTGTAGCCCCCGTTAATTCAACGGTACCGATGGTATCATTTACGGCAACAAGCTGTGCCGGTACGGCTAAGCACATAATACCTCCTCATTGTATCATTTATCATCACTTATTATTATGAATATTCAAACACTTATAAAACATGTCATATACAACAGCTAAGAATATTGTATCACATATAAAATCATTATTTTTTCAATACATGAGCCCCGATCCATAACTGACCCACAGCCAAGCCACCATCATTTGCAGGTACGGATTTATTCATATATAGATTGCCTACATGCCAGGCACGATGTATTTCATGCATGAGTCGACGATTTTGAAAGACTCCGCCCGCAATCGCCGCATTATACAAACCATAACGCTCCATTATATCCGCCGCCACTTCACAGATGCCGATAGCTACGGTTTTATGAAAGGATGCAGCTAAATAGGCACGACGTTCACCACGCACTACTCCGTCCATAATAGCCTGTACAGTCGGAGTGAAGTCCAGGACCTCTCCATCGTAAGCAAAATCAAGAACGGACCCTTTTTCATCACCGCAAAAGGATTCCAAAGCAATAGCGATCTGCGCATCATACGTATGTACCAACCCCAATCCTAACAGAGCCCCTACCGCATCAAAAAGTCGTCCGCAGCTGGAGGATTGTATCATGGTCATAGAATGCATCGCCTTATCAAGAATCCTCCATCCTGTCGGCAACTGCTCTATCCATTCAGCATAAACTGAAGGCACATTGTCACCGTAATACTGACGTATATACCATAAGGCTTGACGCCACGGTTCAGATACCGCTTTTTCGCCGCCGGGCAAAGGCACGGTATTAATGTGAGCCAGCCGTTGATAATCCGCTCCGTTACAGAGGAGAAATTCTCCGCCCCAAACGGTTCCATCCGGGCCGTACCCGGTTCCGTCCATGGCAATTCCCAGTACGACATCGGTTAAATTATACTCCGCCATAACAGAGGCTATGTGACTATGGTGATGCTGTACGGAAATAACAGGAATATGACGGGTTTCACCAATATGACGCCCTAATTGAGATGAAAAAAACTGTGGATGAGAGTCAATAATGACCGCTTCCGGCCGTGTAGAGAACAAATTTTCATATCGCGCAATCGTCCATTCCAAGGTTTCATGAGTCGAAGCCCGTTCCAGATCACCTATATGAGGCCCCAAAAGAATACTTTCACCCTTATTTACAGCGAATGCATTTTTAAGATCGCTGCCCATAGCCAGTAAATTGAAAGCACCTAAATTTTCACAATGGATCGGTTCAGGCACATAGCCTCGACTGCGACGGATAAACTGGAGCTTCTCGCCGATGACGGATACGACGGAATCATCCAAAGGAGCATAGATTTGACGATTGTGAACCAGAAAATAATCCGCTACATTTTGGAGTTCTCTGAAAGCAGCCTCATCTTCATATAAAACGGAATCTCCGCTTCGATTTCCACTGGTCATCACCCATACGGCATCAGATGGTACCAGCACCTCATGAACAGGTGCATAAGGCAGCATAACCCCCAGCAGGTGATTTTGCGGCGCCACATATTCACTCAAATGTATGGCGCTATTAGATTTACGATTCAATAACACAATGGGACGTTCCATTCCGGTCAGAACGGATTTCTCCATTTCATTCATGTGAACCAGCCTCATGGCTGTTTCTATGGAGCCAGCCATTACGGCCAATGGCTTATGGGGACGCTGTTTACGCATACGCAAATGCTGCACCGCTTCATCATTCGTCGCATCGCATACAAGATGATAACCGCCAACACCCTTCAACGCTATAATCTTTCCGGACGCAATAAGAGCACGCACATCATCCCATATATGAGCAGTATCCACCTCCATATGATTCGGTGTATATAAAGTATAGACAGGTCCGCATTTTATACATGCATTAGGCTCAGCATGATAGCGGCGCCCCTCAATATCCTTATATTCAGTCAAACAATCGGGACACATAGGAAATTCTTTCATCGTAGTCCTTTCCCGATCATACGGTAAAGACTCGATAATAGAATATCGCGGCCCGCAATCAGTACAGTTAATAAAAGGATACTGTATGCGTCGAGGATCACTATGCAGTTCCCTGAGACAGTTCTCGCAAGGTGAAGTATCGGCACTGATAAAGGTTGTGCCCGGATCACCTAATGGTGATTGACGTACCTCAAACTCCATAGATTCGTATATAAGAGGTAATTTTGTAATGACAAAATTAGTAATCCGGCATAGTCGCGGTTTATGTTGATCAATAGCATCCACAAAAGACTGCAAATCTGCCGTCGCCCCCTGAATTTCCACATATACACCATGACTGTCATTATATACAAATCCGCTCAACTGTAAGGAATGGGCCCACATAGAAACAAGGGGTCGGAATCCGACCCCTTGAACAATACCGGTATAGCGAATCCCCCAACGCTCCATAGTTTGACTATGATTAGTATCTTTTTTCATACAAACACCTCTACTATGGATGGAACATCCCCAGTCATATGTAAGATTAACCTAGTGCAACAGGAATACTGCCATCAATGCCCGCCTGTTCTAATTCAGCTTGAATCATGATAGCACACTCAATACGTTTTTTCTGCAATCGGCAACCAAATTCATAAGGGGTTTCCAAATCTCCGCCTAACGTAATATTATTCGCATGACATCCGCCTGAGCAGAAGAATTTAGCCCAGCATTCCGCACATGTAGGTTTAGAAAATACATGCGTATTACGGAAGGCCTTAGGAATCTCAGTATTTTGCAATCCATCAAATACATTGCCCAATACATAGCCATCCTTGCCGACAAATTGATGACATGGATAAATATCTCCATTCGGTACAACAGCCATATATTCATGACCCGCACCACAACCTCGTAAACGTTTCGCCATGCATGGACCACGGTACAGGTCCATACGGAAATGGAAGAAATTAAACTTTTCACCCCAGCCGTCCAGTTGACGCTGCAAATAAAGATCCGCTAACTTTTCATATTCCGCCTCAAGAGCCGGCCAGTCCTCTTCACGCAATACGTAATCCCCGTCCTCTCCGACTACAGGCTCCATAGATAAATGTTCAAACCCTAAATCGGACATGGCCATTACATCCTTGGTAAAGTCGAGATTTTTATGCGTATATGTGCCACGCACATAATACTCAAGACCATGACGTTGTTTTACGGCGTTGACGAGATTCTTCGCGATAAACTTGTAAGACTCCGCACCGCTACCGGCTACAGGGCGCATTGCATTATGTACGGACTCACGACCGTCCAACGATAAAACGAGACTCATCTTATGTTCGTTCACATAGTCAATTTTATCCTGTGTTAAAAGCATCCCGTTTGTAGTCAATGTGAGCTTGAAAATCTTATTGTGCTGTTTTTGAACGGATTCAATGTATTCAACGGTTTGTCTCACTACATCCCAATTCAACAAAGGTTCACCGCCAAAGAAGTCGATTTCACAATGTTGACGAGACCCGCTCATTTTAATGAGAAAGTCAACGGCGCGCTTTGCCACATCAAAACTCATTAACTCACGTTTTACGCCACCGTAATCACCTTGACTGGCAAAACAATATTTACATGCCAAGTTGCAATCATGCGCAATATTGAGACATAAAGCCTTTACAATAGGTTTTTCACCTACTACAAGTTTAAATTCCTTGCTCATAGGCGCAAATAACTGTTCGTTCGCAATCAGTTCATCTAACTCGTCCATAATTTCGTCGAGCTCCGTTGCATCCTCTTGGCTATCCATCGCCGCATGCACCGCATCCCGGTTAGTGCCATTATATATGTCAAGAACTCGATCGATGAGTTCGTCGATAACGTGAATAATACCGCTGTTTACGTCTAGACAGTAATAATTCCCCTTCATCCGAAACTTATGGATCATTGGTTGTAATTCTAACATGGTACCTCCAAATTTTATGTATGGGAAAGCGCTAATCTATATAGAACTTTCTAGATAATTGTACCATATTTCTTCGGTAAAGCTATAAAAATAGTCATAAAGATATACTATAGCAACTATGTATTTCAAACATACGAAAAAGAAAAAGGCCCGCTATGCGAGCCTTTTCATTATTTTTGTTTGCAAACTTGGTTACCTACCGTGCAGCTTGTTTTGCAAGCGGATTGGCAAGATGTTTGACATTCCCCACAACCGCCGGTTTTAGCAGTTTTCTGTAAAGATTCAGTGTTGATTGTACGAATACGTTTAGACATGATTCTCCTCCTCAGTACTTATCAGATGATATTTATTCTACCATATTTATAAAAAGCCTGTAAAATACTATTTTGTTATGTTTTCTTGTACAACAGTCTCAGTATTCACATCATCAGCTTTTACCTTTTTAGGTGTATCCTTGCGCAACATCTTACGTAGCGCCAATGCAACAGGTGTTACAATAACCCCCGCAAAGATTGCCTCCGGAATACCATGCGTAACTGATAAAACCACAATGGTTCCGAGTACTTGATCCGGACTAAGGTTCATCTTGAAAGCAAACATATCCGCATATAGCAGAAAAATCAAGCCCATTACCATAATCGTATGGAACACGGTTCCCATAAATGCAGCAACGATGATACGCGGACCTTGAGGGGCCTTCCATAATAGAAGATATACCAAGTATGCCAATACAGGGAAAATAACACGGGGCAAGACGGAAACAATAGGATTAAAAAATAAAGGAGATAAGATATTCGGGGCCGTAATATTCTGCCACAAACTATAGCAGCCGAAAATAAGCCCCACAAAAGCACCGACCTTCGGTCCTTCCACGATGGCCCCGATCAAAGTTGGAACATGTAATGTTGTCACATTAAGAGGTCCCAACGGAATAATTCCATAACCGGAAAGGCCTAATGCTATTGTGATACCCGCTAACAGACCGATAATGGTCAATTCACGAATAGTGATGCCCTTCTTTTTCGGTTTAACTTGTTTTGTCTCCTCACTAGACAATTTCGGATTGTCCGAGATTGATACAGTTGAGTTATCATCTACTGGACGTTCATTGTTGTTCATACATCCTCCTTCGCTCTCATTCCTGACGGATATGAGTCGAAACTAGAAATTAAATACGCTCACGACGACGTGAAAGAATACCTCGTTCCACCAACGCACCGATTATTACGGATACCGCTATGATTCCGGCTTCCAGAAGGGCCGGAGTTATGAATACGAGCGGATTTCCCTGATATGTCGGGAAAACGGTAGGAACTATGGATAGAATAAATGGCGGAACATATCCACCATACAGAATATGTCCGTTCATCGCCAACCATAAGGCAGCGGTGACGACAATACGTAACAGGCGAACGCCTTTATAATCAATATGTCTCGGATATAAGTAAAATACGAATACCAACATGGTCATCAACAGCAATACTAACTCAGCGAAAACAATATTGATATTCATGGATGGTGCATACAGGTAATATACCATAGGATCCTGTAAGTCGATATATAGAATGGAACCTATGTACAAGAATGGAATAGGAATGATGTATAACACAATATCGATTACATCATCTATCATCCCCCAGCGACGAGGACGGGCAAAAATTTTTGTCAATAATAAACCTATTAACTCAATGAGGACCTGTATAATAAAATATACGATGAACAGTACGAATACTTTCACCAATCCGTTTTCAATTTGAAAGCCAAACGGTGTATGCAGCAGTGAAAACACAGACCACCACGCCCAACTGTATGTATGATATCCCATGTGAAGAGGGAAATCATCATTAAACTTAGCATTCTTGAGCCGTCTCATCAACAACGGTATCACTAAAGACAGAACGGGAAATACCAGAATCGGAGCCGCTAATACCTTACTCGATGTCAGTACAACAGTAACAGCACTGACAAAAAGCGCCGCAATACACGTAAATATCCAAAAGTTCTTATTCATGACGGCCTCCTATAATACGCGATAATCCGTAAGCAATACATAGACTTACCGTAACACCTGCATACATGACTATCAGAAAAGCCACATCACGCCCCGCAGTCGGCCATCCCCAGAGCATAGATAAATCGACATTCAGAAAAATTCCTTTATAGATTACGGTATGCACGACAATCCAGCTCACCACATAAGCGATGCGATTGATATATCGTCCATCACCGAAGGTACTCGTTTTATAGGATAAATAAGCCCACGGTATAACAAGTGATAATAATAAGTACCATACAAGTGCCACCGTAGCACTGGACCCATTATGAATCATGTACGCAATCAGGGGTAGCACTACGATGAACAAATTCATATAGACTGATCGTTTGCAAATATCTAACAATGTATTCATATAGTTCTCCTACCATAAGTAATCTCTTGCTATTGTACAATAATCGGGCCCAAATGTCATCATAAAAGAAAAACTCCCGCATGAGACGGACCCCATATCCGCCCCGTACGGGAGTTAATATTACGCTACCACCGTATCAGCCGTAACATCAATTGTTTCGGTATCTGACTGTAATTCTTCTTTTTTCAACAATGGTGTCATGCTTTCAAGGCCTACACCTAGAGTAAACAAATTATGTAACCATGCCGCTTGTCCCGGAGGCAATGCACCAACTACACCGCCTAAAACAAGAGCACCGTTGAAACCTACAATGCCGTTATAATTGGCTTTAATACGTTTCATTAGCGCTAAGGAAATGCGGCGTAAGTCAACCAGCGCCTGTAAGTGATCGGAAGAAATTGTAACATTTGCAATTTTTTGAGCAATTGGAGCCCCTTCATTCATCGCAATGCCGACATGAGCTTCTGAAATCGCAGGAGAATCATTAATACCGTCCCCTACCATCATTACAGTGTAGCCTTCCTCTTTGGCCTGTCTTACATAGGTCGCCTTATCTTCAGGCAAGACTTCCGCATGGACTTCGTCGATGCCGATTTCCGCAGCTACGCGTTTAGCGTTGCGTTTTGAATCGCCCGTCATCATAACGACCTTCTTAACGCCGAGCTTATGTAAATCCGCTACAACCTGTTTAGCTTCTTCACGCACAGGATCCTTGATACAGATAACCGCCGCCAATGTACCGCCTATCGCTAAGTACAAATGCGATGATGTATCCGGCAAATTATCAAATTTTTCCTGTTCATCTGCAGGAATCTTTGTTTTTTCATCATCAAAGATATAATGAGCACTGCCGATGCGTACGCGGTAACGACCGACTTTGGAGGCGATACCGTGAGCAACGACGTATTCTACATCGGAATGCATTTCCTTATGAGGCAATGCATGATCTTTTGCAGCACGTACAACTGCTTTTGCCATAGAATGAGGAAAATGTTCCTCAATACACGCCGCCAATTTCAACATTTCATCCGGATCTTGTCCATTAAACGGGATGATTTGTTCAAATTCAGGTTCCGCTTTTGTAAGAGTACCTGTTTTGTCGAATACTATCATATCCGCTTGTGCGATCTGTTCTAAGAATTTACCGCCTTTTACGGTAATCCCGAGTTTTGCCGCTTCCTGCATCGCTGAAAGCACAGCCAACGGGATGGAAAGCTTCAACGCACAGGAGAAGTCAACCATGACAAAGGATAAGGCCTTCATCACATTACGAGTCAACAAATATGTCAAGCCTGCACCAATAAAGCTGATAGGAACTAATTTATCCGCCATGCGGTAAGCCTGTTGTTCCATACCGGATTTCATCTGTTCGGATTCTTCGATGAGACTTACGATTTTTTCATATCGGGATGATTTAGATGTGCTGCGCACTTCAATAACAGCTTTGCCTTCCTCTACAACGGTACCCGCATATACGGAGGTTTCCTCATCACGACGAACAGCCTCAGGCTCACCTGTCATAGAGCTTTCATTAACAAGAATAACACCGTCCACAACGACGCCATCCAAAGGAATGACTTCACCTTGACGAACGATAATTTTATCGCCCGCAACGATATCGTTAACGCTCTTGCTAACTTCGACACCATCTGTCAAAACCCATACCTTATCTACATTCAGAGACATGCTTTGAGCAAGATTCAATACAGATTTACGATGTGTCCACTCTTCTAAGATGTCACCGATCCCTAGCAAGTACATAACCATACTTGCGGTAGGATAGTCTTTTTGTAACAGTGCCGCACCGATAGCGACACCGTCAAGAACCTCTACGGTCAACTTGCGTTGCCATAATGTTTTAATCGCTTTACCGATAAATTTAAGACCGTCAAACCACGCCCATGCCGCTGCAACAGGAGCCGGTAAAACAGCTTTTTTACCTAAGTATAGAGCCGTTTTATTCAGCATCATCTCACGGTATTTTTTATTCACCAATCGTGGCGAATACTCGCTCAAGGCAGGTGCTTCGGACAAATCCAAATCGCGTAGACCCAGTACTGCCTCACGAACGGCCGATTCGTCACCATTATGTTTAATGGCAACTTGACTGCTTCGTGTATAGAACGTTACATCTACAACTGCATCATTCAATAACAGAGTATCCTCAATATAAGCCGCTTCAGTTTCCGTAAAGCGATGACCTGTTATCTTCACATGCAAGCGATTTCTGAGTTTTCGTACTACAGAAAATTGTAACATATGCGTCATCCTTTAATTATTTTTCATCTTCTTCAAAAATTTCTTCGTTGCGAGCTTCGTTGATTTCTTGAGCTTCAGCCAATACATCGGATGCGGATGCTTGAACCTTTTCAGCAGTTTCCAATACGGATTCTTTAGCGCGAAGACCGGCTGCTACGATACCGGCATATACCTTTTTAGCGTCTTTAGAAGTTAATACTTTTAAACCTACAGTACCCAATGCAAGGCCTGCTGCAAATAAATTAGCGTTTCTTAAATTATTTCTTCTGAATCTGAACATGATTATGATCCTTTCCTATTAACTTTGTTAAAATATAAAAATTATATATGAAAAGAGGAGCCTGTTATAGAGACCCCTCTTTCATTACCATGAAAATCGTTATAAAAGCTTACTTATCTGTGCGCTTGATCCCCAATGCTTTATTGGACCCGTCACAACTGCAACCGCCGCCACAACAGGAAGATTTACCGGACGATTCGGATGAACCGCCGCCACAGCCACAGCCGCCTTGTCCGGACATTTGTTTATAAATCTTATTGCCCAAATAAGCCAATGCTAATATAACTATGAGCCCTATAATCAGAGTATCCATAATACTACCTTCTTTCTCAATATCAATAATTTTTCAATATTCATTCATCGATAAATAAGATAAAAGCAATACTTTCGGATATTTCTCTTTTCTCATTATCATTTAACCATGAATATTGATAATTATCAAGTACTAATTTCAGAATTCTTATAATTAAACTGCAATTTTCAATTTAATATAATCATAGGCCTCTGAAGAATGGTTATTCCATAGTAAACAACGGCATCTTATATTAATAACCTAATGCACGTCCTACATTATAGAAAATGAAACATGCAATCCATGCAAAAATATTTTCATAGAAAAACATGAAAAGCATCCATTTCCAGGAGCCTGTTTCACGTTTGATAACCGCCAATGCCGCAATACATGGTGGATAGATTAAAACAAACAGCATCAGTGTCAACGCAATCAGCGGTGTAAAATGTTGATCATTTTGTATATATGTGGTCAGAGCTTCCGGATGATCCGTATCGCCACCTACCGCATAGATTGTCCCCAATGTGGAGACAACGACTTCTTTCGCCGCTAAACCAGCTACAAGAGCTACGCCGATTTTCCAGTCGAAGCCCAATGGCTCGAGAACCGGATTAATGGCTTTACCGAACATAGCTGCATAAGATTGCTCCAATTTCTCAGATGCCTGATCTTCGTCAAGTTTTTGATTTTCTTCATCTAAGTTGGCACTGTTTTTGTACATAGCCCAAGCAGCCGGGAATAATTCTTTATTATCATCTTTAATACTATTAAATAGCTCAGGAGCTTCAGAATCATCTTCAACGGCAATTTCAGGTGCATCTTCTTCTGCTTCTTCAGCCGCGCTGTTAGCCTCTTCTACTGTAGATTTCATTTCTTCTACAATTTTATCAACCGCGTCCTTTTGATCATCTGTTGTAATGCCAAATTGTTGTAATGTTTGTGCATCCTTCATTTCATAAGTCTGCACTACTTGTTCATGCATCGCATCGTAATCTTTGGAATATTCCACATCCATAGGATAAGAAGTGATGAACCATACCAAAATGGATGCAGCCAAAATAAATGTGCCGGCCTTCTTTAAATATAAGATAGCACGTTCATACATATGCATAAGCGTAGCTTTCACTGTCGGCATATGATATGGAGGCAATTCCATAACAAACGGTTCCGCTTCCCCGGAAAATAGATACTTACGGAAAATCTTAGCAAAAATTACACCCAAAATAATACCTGCAAAATAAATGCAGAATAAAATCGTCCCCGCCATTTCAGGACTAAAGAATGCGGCCGCAAATAATGTATACACAGGAAGTCGTGCAGAGCATGTCATAAACGGTGTAATCAGAATCGTTACCATTCGATCCTTGTAGTTATCAAGGATACGTGCGCCCATAACGGAAGGTACGGAACAGCCGAAGCCTAACAATAACGGAATAAACGATTTACCATGTAAACCACAGGCACGCATGACACGGTCGATAACGAATGCTGCACGTGCCATATAACCGGTATCTTCCAAGAAAGAAATACCTAGGAATAACAATAGAATCAAAGGTACGAAGGATAATACGGCACCTACACCGGCGATGATACCGTCAGAAATAAGCGATTGTAACTGTCCTTCCGGTACAACCGTAACAACCCATTGCTGTAATGCGGTGAATCCGTCCTCAATCCACCCCTGAGGAATAGCGCCTACAGTATTGACGATATTAAATAGTAACCACATTACCAATAAGAAAATCGGTAAACCGAGCACGCGATGTGTCAAAATTTTGTCGTATCGGTCGGAACGTGTTTCCAATTGTGTCGGAGCTTGCGTCAACGATTTATTATATACGTCTACCGCAAAACGATGTCGATATTCCTGGAATACGACATCAAGATCAACCTGGTCCTTGATTTCTTCGCGAATGGCTTTTGCCTTTTCAATAACTGATTCCGTGTTATCGAAGCGCATTACCTTGCCAATAACGTCGGCATCCTTTTCCAATAATTTGATAGCAATCCAACGTAATGGATATGTAACAGTACCCGTTTTTTTGAGTTCTGCTACAAGCTCAGCAATTTTAGATTCTAATAATTCGCCATAATTAATCTGTACACCCGGTGCAGTACGGGTAGCTGCAACATCGATAGTGGCCTGCAATAATTCTTTCGTACCAATATTTGTACGCCCTACAGTACTAACGATGGTTGCCCCTGTCAATTCGGACATTTTCTTGATATCGTATTTAATGCCCATATCTTCTGCAACGTCAGTCATATTTAGAGCGATAACCATTGGTTTTTCAAGTTCCAACAATTGCGCCGCCAAATAAAGATTACGCTCCAAATTAGATGCATCAAGAACATTGACGATTACATCGGGGTCATCATTGACGATAACATTACGCGCAACCAACTCATCCATGGAACGGGCAGTCAAACTATACGTTCCGGGCAAGTCAACAAACATCAATTCCTGACCATTAAAGCTCGTATGGCCTTCTTTTTTTTCTACCGTAACACCCGGGTAGTTCCCCACGTGTTGTTTTGCCCCTGTGATATTATTAAAGATCGTAGTCTTACCACAGTTCGGATTACCCGCTAAGGCAATGCGAATTCTCCCATTATCTGCCATTTGGACCTCCTATTGAACCTCTACATCAATCATACCCGCTTCATTTATGCGAAGTGCTAGTTCAAAGTTTTTCACTTTGATTTCTACGGGATCGCCCAATGGGGCAAATTTCATAACATGAATCTTTGTACCATGTACAAGACCCATATCGATGAGACGATGTTTTACATTACCGCTGCCATGTAGTGCAGAAATAACGCCAGATTCACCGACCTTCATGTCCTTCAGCTTTTTGATAGCCATACGACACCTCCTAATTATTGTACCTAACAACCTCATATTAATCACATATGATAATAAATGCGTATTAATATCCTAAATAATTATATCATTCTAAAGATTAATTTCAACAATTATTATCAATTTTATAATTAATTTCTAATATACATTGATAACAATTTATCATAAATAATATGATATTAATTTTAATTTCATACTATTAAGCACAGGTGAAGTCAATCAATTTATGGCGTTTATGAGACTACTAAACAATCGACTAATTGAGTTTTACTGTTATAATTCATAAAGAAAAACTTTTGTAAATTCTCATTTATTTGTTTATAATCTTTTTAACTATTGATTTTCACTAGATTTATATTCTCAATATGATGCGTAATTTGCTCGTATTTAAGATATTAAGGTATAATTACTATAATATTTATGATAGAAAGGACGATATATGAAATCTTTCAAATCCCTAGGCGTCTGTGATGAACTGATCACGGCACTACAGAAACAAGGTATAAAAGAACCTACTCCCATCCAAGAACAATCGATTCCTATCGTCTTCAAAGGCAATGACATCATTGCAAAAGCTCAAACAGGTACAGGTAAAACATTAGCGTTTCTATTGCCGATTTTGCAACGTGTCCACACAGACATACATCAGGAGCAAGTTCTAATTATCGCACCGACAAGAGAGCTGGTAAAACAACTCTCCGATGAAGCTAAATTAATAGGTTCTGTGTTAAACGTGGATATTCTCCCACTCATCGGCGGCAAAACCATCGAGAGTCAATTACAACAGCTCGGCAGACGTCCACAAGTTATCTTAGGTACACCTGGTCGTCTATTGGACCACGCTAATCGAGGATCTCTCCATCTAAACTCCGTCCGTCGTATCGTATTGGATGAAGCGGATCAAATGTTACACATGGGGTTCTTACCGGATATAGAAAAGCTAATCGGAGAAACCGACGCAAACCGTCAACTGCTGCTCTTCTCCGCTACCATTCCGGATAAAATCAGAAACTTAGCTAAAGCATACATGTCAAAACCCGTATCGGTAACGGCAGAAGGTAAACATATTACATTAGATGCCATCGACCAGCGAGTGTATATGATGAATCCAGAAGAGAAAACAAACCGTCTCATTCAGATGATTGAACAGGACAATCCTTTTTTAGCGATTGTCTTCTGTAATAAACGGGAAGGCGCTGTTCGCCTTTCATATGAATTAACCGCTGCGGGTCTTAATATCGCTGAAATGCACGGTGATTTAACACAAGGACGACGCACTCAAATTTTGAGAGACTTCGCAAAAGCAAAAACACAAATTCTGGTCGCAACGGATATAGCCGCACGCGGCATTGATATCGAAGGGATTACCCATGTATACAATTACGATGTACCGCACGATGTGGACTACTATATCCACCGTATCGGCCGTACCGGTCGCGCCGGAAATTCCGGCATAGCCGTTACCTTTGCTACACCACAAGATGAACCTTGGTTGCGCCGTATCGAACGAGCTATTCAGGCAACCCTTACCAAATATACTAAAGACGGGCAGATTAAAACTAAAGGAAATGCCGGAGTCGCACCTAAACGAGGTAAAACTGTAGCAAAACCTAAAATTACCAGCACCTACCAGTCTACAAAAGCAAAAGCACACAAAGCTAGAGGTCATAAGGGTTCTAACACGCGACAACGGCGTACGTCTAGCAGTCAAACAGGACGTCGCGGCAAACGAAGATAAACCCTTTTATATAACACAAAAGCGCGTACAGCTGAGCTGCACGCGCTTTGTTTATTATTCTATTTAAATAAAACTAAATAACAAGAACATGTAATGTTAAATATCTTTTATATAAAAAGATGCCAACTAAATGTAGACCATCAAAATATTAACTATTGATATTATTTATTAGCATATACACTGGGCACTCCATGCACATCAGAACACTGTGTCCTACATTCCGACCGATTGCTGCATACCCAATTTATGCGACCACCGTTTTCCTGCTTTACAAAGTATCCTTTCTGACAACGAGGACATTTATAAACCCTACTCTCCTCAGGTACATCAATATTCATATCCTGTTCGGCCTGATTGCCTCCCACCGGTTGCGTGTAACGACATTCCGGATAGTTGGTGCATCCCAGGAATGCCCCGAATTTACCGTTCTTTCGCTGTAAATGACCCTTTTTGCACAAAGGACAGATCGGCAATTTAGATATATCCGTTGAGCTGTTATCCAAAGGCCTCTTTCGATTTTGATTCGATATGGTCCGCACCACATTAGGCATCATTTGTCCAGAAGAGACCTGTTTATCAAATCCCAGCTTATCAATCAAATGCTGTAAAAATTTAATTTGATCCGCAAGAAAAGAGTCTAATGTATCTTCACCATCACTCATGAGGGATAACCGTTCTTCCCACACAGCTGTTTCGTCAGGGTAAAGCAATTCGTCAGGCAGCGCATCCACCAAGAGATACCCCGTTTCCGTCGGGGACAGAACCTGTTTTTTCCCCGATGTCTTCATAAAGCCGCGACTGATGAGCTCATCGATAATATTCGCCCTCGTCGCTTCTGTACCGATACCGGACACAGCCTTTAACTGCTTCTTTAAATCTTCATTCTTAACAAATTTATGGATCTCTTTCATCGCCTGTAACAGCGTAGACGGCGTAAAGCGAGATGGCGGTTTCGTCTGCTTCGCATCAATGGTCGAATCCGTGTATTGAACCGTATCGTTTTTCTTTACAGCCGGCAAATGATCCGCCTCTTCAACAGCATCCTTTTTCGGCGAAGCCTCCGCGCCGCTTTCATCAGTCAGATCCGGCTCATCGCTATTATCTGAGGATGATTTTGATTTCTGCCGTTTATAAAGACCCTTCCATCCTTCTTCAATGACAACGCGACCATTGGCAACAAACTCTTCCTTGCATTGCTCCACCGTAATTTTTGTTTGCTCATACACATGTTCTCCATAGAACTGCGCTAAATAAGCTTGACTGATAAGAAAATAAATATTTCGTTCTTCCTCGGATAGAGTCGTTACATTACACGCCACCGTCGTAGGAATAATCGCATGATGGGCCGTAATCTTTTTTTCATTCCATGCACGGCTCCTGATATTACAATCCGCGCCACTCGCCCATTTCGATAGTTTCTCATCTCCCGAGCTTTCTAAATTCTTGAGGATTGCTATACGATCTCCATATTGATTGGGCGGTAAATATTCACAATCCGACCGGGGATACGTGGTCAATTTCTTTTCGTACAGCTTCTGCGCCGTATCGAGTACTGTCTGCGGATCATAAAAAAAAGCCTTTCCCGCCAATACCTGTAATGATGACAAGGACAGGGGCAACCGTTGTACATCTTTCTTCTTCGACTTTGTAACGGACTTGACAACACCTTCCGGACCGGCCTGAAGACGATTAATCAGTTCATCCGCTACAGCCTTATTGATAAGGCGCCCATCGGGATCAAGTCCCTTCTGTTCATCCGTCGGCTGCCATGTCGCCCAAAATATACCGTTCGGATGGGTGTATAAAATTTTGACCGTAAAATAATCAATCGGCTTAAATGCGGCCAATTCCCGTTCCCGTCGAACCACAAGGGCCAATGTAGGCGTTTTGACACGACCGATAGGCAAGGTTACTTTATGCCCCTTATACCGCTCCGACAAGGTATACGCACGAGATAAATTCATACCGATCAGCCAGTCCGCACGGGCACGGGCAAGGGCCGATTGATATAGATTGTGAAAGTCCTTATTATCACGCAAATCATTCAATGCGGCTTTGACTGATTTTTCATCCAGCGCATTTAATAAGATACGCTGTACCGGCTTTGTATTTCCTACAAAATACAGGACCTCATCAACGAGTAGCTGACCTTCTCGATCCGGGTCACCTGCATTGACAATGATATCGGCTTTCCCGATCAATTCTTTTACCGTCTCGAACTGTTGCCGACTGCTGTCGGTGATTAGCAGCTTCCATTCCTTCGGAACGATGGGTAAATCCTGAGGGCGCCAGCGAATATATTTTTCATCATAATCACCCGGTTCGGCCTGATGCAGTACATGTCCCACAACCCACGTAACCACATCATCACCTTGAATGAAATAACCGTTGCGTTTCTGTATATTTTTATTTTCCGGCAGGCATTTACTGATTTCCCGTGCCATCGACGGCTTTTCCGCAATAAATAACCGCATGGGCCCCTCCTTAACATCAATTTACGGCATAGTTTGATACCGTTCTAAGAAATTTAATTATACTACAATTTAATAGTCATAACTACCAAAATCATGTATAATTTTAAAGATGTGAAAGATATGAATATCCTCATTTAAAAGAAAAAAGCTTTCACAAACATAAAATAGAGGTGAACCATGACATTTTTAGAAGAAGTGCAACGACGTCGCACGTTTGCTATCATATCTCACCCGGATGCGGGTAAAACTACACTGACAGAAAAATTACTGTTATACGGCGGTGCTATCCATCTAGCCGGTTCCGTAAAATCCAGAAAGACCGCCAAGCATGCCGTGTCCGACTGGATGGAAATCGAAAAACAGCGCGGTATCTCCGTAACGAGTTCCGTATTACAATTCGACTACGACGGCTGTCGCGTCAACATCCTCGATACACCCGGTCACCAGGACTTTTCGGAGGATACGTATCGCACATTAATGGCCGCCGACAGTGCAGTCATGCTCATCGACGTGGCAAAAGGCGTCGAAGCGCAAACAAAGAAACTATTTGCCGTATCTAAAGAACGCGGTATTCCAATTTTTACATTCGTCAATAAGATTGACCATTTCGGACGTAACCCGTTTGACCTGATGGAGGAGATTGAAAACGTTCTCGGCATTCGCACCTGTCCTATGAACTGGCCCATCGGCATCAACGGTGAGTACAAGGGCGTATATGACAGAGAACATGAAACGATCGAGCTCTTCGCCAAGGACGAAACACATGGGCAGGAGAAATTAGCCTCTGAAAAAGGCGCTCTCGATGATCCGCGTATGAAAGAATTATTGGGCACTGAGGTATATCAGGCCCTCCTCGATGATATTGAACTGCTCGATGTAGCCGGCGATCCGTTTGATTTTGATAAAGTTCGCGCCGGCGAACTGACGCCGATGTTCTTCGGATCCGCCATGACAAATTTCGGGGTTAAGCCGTTCTTGGAAAAATTCTTGGAACTCGCCCCATCTCCGGCTCCACGTGAAGCCATCGAAGAAACGGTACAGCCAACGAGCGAAGACTTCTCCGCCTTGGTATTCAAAATCCAGGCTAACATGGATCCAAATCACCATGACCGCATCGTATTTATGCGTATCTGCTCCGGCCAATTTGAAAAAGGCATGTCCGTATTACATCGCCAGTCTAACAAAACCATTCGCCTATCACAACCGCAGCAATTCCTCGCTACTGAGCGAACCATCGTGGAGAATGCGTACCCGGGCGATATCATCGGTGTATTTGATGCGGGAACCATGGGGGTCGGTGATACTCTATGTACACCGAAGCACAAGGTAACCTTTGGTGACTTTCCCGTATTCCCACCGGAATTCTTTGCCCGTGTATCTCCGAAGGATACGATGAAACGTAAACAGTTCCAAAAAGGGATGACACAACTTGCTCAAGAAGGTGCCGTTCAAATCTTCGAACAGCCGGGTGCTCTTGACTCCTTCGTTGTCGGTGCCGTAGGTATGCTTCAATTTGAAGTATTGGAATACCGACTTAAAAATGAATACGGTGTAGATCTTTTAAATCATACATTACCGTACAGCGTAGCCCGCTGGATTGACGGCGATGTAGATATCGCCACCTTAAAAGGTGTAGACAATGCGATGATTGTGAAAGACAATCGCGACCGTACCGTAGTGCTCATCTCCAACGAATGGCAGATGGGCTGGGTTCAGGAACGTAATCCCGACGTAGTATTTTTAACGACACCCAAATTACATAATGAGGTATAACACCTTACTCGGAATACACGAGGATATGCAATTCTAAATACTACCTCTATCGTGAAAGCTATAATCACGGAATACGTATACGTTTATAACAGAACGTATACTATATTCCGTGATTTTTATTTTTCTAGCAGGAAAATCTATTTATAACGTCGAATAATTATGGTATGATTCATGTTAATAAGTCATCTATATCATGAGTTATTATCATTTAACTGCTTCATTTCCGGTAATCTGTTTTCAAAAATAAAAATTCTATTTGATCTTTATTATGACAAATGTATATTTAATATACAAAATTTGTATACTATATAAATTCTATAGTATTTTCGTATTTATTCATGATAAAATAAAAATATATTATTATTAAAAGGAGTGATTTTATGCCACTGATTGACCTAAAGTTAGTTAATGACGTATGGACCCTCAACTTGTCCATGTATCAGACTGTAGGCCTTGCCATTATTACATTATTTATAGGTACTTGGATTAACAAACATTCCAGGATTTTACAACGTATGTGTATGCCTGCACCAGCTGTAGGGGCCTTACCATTTGCATTTTTAACTGCTATTCTTTCATATTATAAAATTTTAAACATCACCTTTGAAAGTTCTCTACAAACCTTTTTAATGTTAGCCTTCTTTACGACCATCGGTTTGATGGCTTCATTAAAGGTCTTAAAAAAGGGCGGTATTTTCATTATCTTCTTCTTCATTGCTTGTGCCGTCTGGATCGTCGTTCAGAATACAACAGGTATCCTTATTGCTAAAGCACTCGGCGTTGAGCCTATCATCGGTATCATGGCCGGATCCGTATCCATGATGGGCGGTCTCGGTACAGCCGGTGCCTTCGGCCCATACTTTGAAGAATTACTCGGTATTCCAGGTACTGCTTCAGCCGCTGTAGCTGCTGCGACATTCGGTATGGTGGCCGGAACCATTCTCGGTGCCCCTGTCGGAGAACGTATTATCAAGACACACAATGTGAAAACACCTTATGAAAGCCCTGAGTCTATGGATGATGAAGGTATTGATTATATCGAAGATCACGTCGAAGGTGGCGGAAAACAATTCAGTGCACAGGATTTGTTGACCATCTGTATGTGGATCGGTCTCGCCTTAGGCATCGGCACCATCATCAGTGCAGGATTATCAATCCTCACTCCATTACCGGCATATATCGGCGCTATGATTTGTGCCGCAATCATTCGTAACTTCGGTGATTTCACAAAATCATACAAAATCAACGATACCGCGCTTGATGCTGTATCCAATGTAGCTCTATCCTTATTCGTAACGATGGCGATCAACAGCTTGAAGCTCGTGCAGTTAATCAACCTCGCATTGCCTCTCATTTCCATCCTATTGGCACAGATGGCTCTTATCGTAATTTTTGCGTACCTTATCTACCTTTTATTCGGTCGCAACTACGATTCCGTTATGCTCGGCGCCGGTGCGATCGGCTTCGGTTTGGGTGCGACGCCGAATGCATTGGTTAACATGTTGTCCTTGGCAAGTAAACATGGTCCCTCCCCGCGTGCATGGCTCGTAGTTTCCCTTGTAGGTGCATTCTTGATCGACTTTGCAAACGCCATTATCATTACTTCAATGGCAGGTATTCTGTACTAAAAAAGCCCTTCGGGGCTTTTTTAGTACATCTTTTTTAATTCATAAGGTTAAATTTGCAACACATTTTATCCCCCTGATTGATAGTTAATCACCTTGCCATAATAAATAGCCCTCCTGATGTTAGATTAATTAAATTCTAACATCAGGAGGGCTTATTCATTTCTTATAGCTCAGCCCATGCATTTGCCACATCGGCAAATTCTTGAAGACTGAAGGTCTCGCCTCTTCTCTGACCGTCAATACCGGCCTTTGATAAGATTACCTCAATCTGTTCCTTTAAAAGTCCCGTGGTACGCATCGTATTTGCAAAGGTTTTTCGACGTTGTGCAAAACCGGCTTTCACAACACGGAAAAATAAACGTTCATCAACCACATCCACAGGCGGTTTATTGCGCAATACGCAACGAATAACAGAACTGGTAACCGCCGGAGCCGGCAAAAAAGATTTCGGCGGCACATCGAGAACAATATCCGGTTCCGTATAATATTGAACCGCTACAGATAGCGCCCCGTAATCCTTTGTACCCGGTTTTGCCACCATCCGCAAGGCAACCTCTTTTTGAACCATTACAACGAAACGTTCGATCGGCAGTTTGCTTTCCAGTAAAGACATGATAATCGGAGTCGTAATGTAATACGGTAAATTAGCAACCACCTTAAAAGGCTTATGATTCATAATGGTTGCAACATCGAGTTTTAACACATCGCCGTGTACAATTCGTACATTATCATAAGATCCTAACGTAGTATCGAGGACTTCTAATAAACGGCGATCAAGTTCGATAGCCGTCACATCGGCGCCACTTTGAGCCAAACCTTGAGTCAATGTGCCTATACCGGGACCGACCTCCAGAACAGGATCACCGGGTGTTAAGTCAGCAGCATGAACGATTTCATCAACAATACCGCGTTTGATAAGAAAGTTTTGCCCCAGCTTTTTACTCATCTTAATATCAAAACGCTTGCATATATAGTGCACGACTTTCGGGCTTGCAATTACTGATTCTAACATTCTGTCTCCTGTCATAAACTATTCACGGCCTCTTCATAGGCCTCACGAGATATACCATAATGATTAAGACGGTATATGAATTGCTTTGCATTACCATAACCGATACCGAGTTTCGCTCCTACCGCCGCACGTTGTGAAGCACTGTCAGGAGCTCCGGATAATCCATATCGCACTAGATCAGCCATACAAAATTCGTCAGATGACTCCAGCGATTCCACATGTAGTGTGGATAGGGCCTTTCTAATGGATTCGGGTGAAGCCTGTTCTATACCGATATCATCATTTGCAAAAGCCTCATCTCGTGGCACAAAAGCGTGTTGAGCGCGAGGGAATTTTTTCGTCAGTACACGACGGATACGCTCCCCCGCCGTATCCGGATCGGTTAATATAATAATGCCCCGCTTTTCATAAGCGATGCGAATCATATCGATTACACCTTTTCGCAATGTAAATCCTTCCGTAGCTATACAATCGGCCTCTATAGCCTGTGCAATGCGCTGTATATCAGATTTTCCTTCTACAACGATGACTTGTTTCAGCATAGTCCCTCCTCATTCTGTTAGTCCATTGTAACACATATAGAACATTGCTTAAATACATGGAATCGTTTACTATTAATAATATAATAGAATAAAAGGAGAACTGCTTTGACTCTACAACAATTAAAATACGTAACTACAATCGCAAATATCGGCAGTATCAGCGAAGCTGCCAAACGACTATTCGTTTCTCAGCCGAGCTTGACAAAGGCTATCAAGGAACTGGAACGGGAAATGGGAATTACCATCTTCGATCGTACCAATAAGGGTATTACCGTTTCCAAAGAAGGTGAACGCTTCTTAGGCTATGCGCGCCAGGTCTTGGAACAGGCTGCGCTGTTGGAGGAACAATACAAAAGCCAGGGAGGCGGCAAGAAGCAATTTTCCGTTTCCACACAACATTACTCATTTGCAGTCAGTGCGTTTATAGAACTATTGAAAGGTGCCGGTATCGACCAATACGACGTATCGCTACGAGAAACACAAACCTATGAAATCATCGATGACGTGGCTCATATGAAAAGTGAAATAGGATTGCTTTTCTACAATGATTTTAACCGTCCTGTACTGGAAAAGCTCATCCACACGAATGAGTTGACCTTTACGGAACTATTCAGAGCGCATCCTCATATTTTTATCAGCAAGAATCATCCGTTGGCACATAAACCAAGCGTATCCATGGATGAATTAGAAGAATATCCCTATCTTTCATTCGAACAAGGGGATCATAATTCCTTCTATTTCTCAGAGGAGATTTTCAGCACCGTAGTTCGCCCAAAACACATCCGCGTGCGCGATAGAGCTTCTCTATTCAGCCTTCTTATCGGGCTCGACGGCTATACGGTATCTAGCGGTGTTATCGATGAAGAAATTAACGGTGAAAACATCATCTCCGTTCCTCTCTCCGAAGAAGGTATTATGCATATCGGTTACATTACAAATAATAAAATGCAACGCAGCCGATTAGGTCAAGAGTACATTCAGGCCTTGGAGCAATATGTAAGCAACTACGGAAAACATATTCAACTACCGACAACGGAAGAATCCTGATGCTATAGTTTGAAGTTATATTGAACCTCACTATATTTATATTTTTGTATATCGATAACCTTCGTTATAATAAACCTATCGAAATTATCGGTTATACCGTTTATATAAGGAGGTCAATTATGTCCAAACAACTAGCACCATTTCATTTTGATATTGTAGGATCGTTTCTACGTCCTGCAGAACTGAAAGAAGCACGTGAAGCTTTTACAAAAGGTTCTATCACGCATGACGAATTAACAGAAGTTGAAAATCGACTCATCACAGATCTTATCAAAAAACAAAAAGCCGCGGGGTTACCGGTCATTACGGATGGCGAATTCCGCCGTGCTTATTGGCATCTTGATTTTATGTGGGGTTTTAACGGCGTCAAGGAAATCGAATTGGAGCACGGCTATAAATTCCATGGACAGGAAACCGCACCGGGGTCACTCGCACTGACCGGCAAAATTACAGGAACCAATCATCCATTTGTAGAACATTTCAAATTTGTCAAACAATTCGAAGATGAACATACCACGGCACGCCAGACGATTCCGGCACCGTCTCAATTTTTAGCCGAGCTATTCCGCGAAGATAACGGTATCACAACCCGGTCTTTCTATCCTGATTTAGAAGAGTTAATTCAAGATATCGCCGCCGCATATCGACAAGTAATTAAAGATCTGTACGATGCAGGCTGTCGCAACATCCAGTTCGATGATTGTACATGGGGTATGTGCTGCGATCATACCTACTGGACAGGTCGCCAAAAGGATAAAAGCGTTACAATCGAGGGAGAAACGGTAAAATACTTGCGTCTTAATAACCTCGCCTTAGAAGGACGTCCTAAGGATTTAGCATTCACCACGCATGTATGCCGGGGTAATTACAATTCCACCTGGGCTGCAAGCGGCGGATACGAACCGATTGCACCGATTCTTTTCGGCCAGGAAAATGTGGACGCATATTATTTAGAATTCGATGACGACCGTTCCGGCGGCTTTGAACCGTTACGTGAAGTATCGGACCACAAAAAAGTAGTCCTCGGTCTTATTACAACAAAACGTCCTCAACTGGAAGATAAAGAAGTTATAAAAAAACGCATTCAGGAAGCGACAAAATATATTCCATTAGAACGTTTATGCCTCTCCCCTCAATGCGGCTTTGCATCCTGTGAAATCGGCAACCAATTAACAGAGGATGAACAATGGGCTAAACTAGCCTTAGTAAAGGAAATAGCCCACGAAGTATGGGGTAACTAATATGAAAGAACATACAATCTATTTAGGTGGTGGCTGTTTTTGGGGCCTACAGGCCTATATTCGCAAGATAAAAGGTGTTATTTCTACCGAAGTCGGCTATGCCAACGGTCCAACCTCCAACCCCACCTATGAAGAGGTATGCCACGATAGCGGCCACGTGGAAGCACTTAAAGTCGTCTTCGACGAGGACACCTTATCCTTAGACCATTTAATTCAATATTTCTTGCGTGCCATCGATCCATTCAGTATTAACAAACAAGGCGGCGATGAAGGAATTCAATATCGTACAGGCATTTATTACACCGTTATGGAGGACAGAAACATTATCGATGCCACCTTGGCTCGTGCACAGTCCTTCGAAAGTAAACCATTTGCTATCGAGGTATTACCGCTAGAAAATTATTATTCCGCCGAAGAATACCATCAGGATTATTTAGATAAGAATCCAACAGGATATTGCCATATTCCACTCGGCTTATCGCTAGAACCTCTTATCGACGATACAGCTTATACGAAACCGACTCAGAATGAGTTGGAAACACTAACGTCTCAGGAATACGAAGTTACGCAGAATGCGGCCACAGATCCACCTTTCAGCCATGAATTGACCGATGAGTTTAAATCCGGTATCTACGTGGATATTACGTCAGGTGAACCTCTCTTTGTATCAGCCCATAAATTCGATTCACACTGCGGTTGGCCAAGCTTTACAAAACCGATTGCCAAAGATGTCATACGTTATTACCGGGATACCTCTCATGGTATGAATCGTATCGAAGTACGTAGCCGCATCGGCAACGCCCATTTAGGACATGTTTTTGAAGACGGGCCAAACGGTTCTTTGCGCTATTGTATCAACGGATCCGCATTGCGTTTTATACCGAAAGAAAAGTTAAAAGGATCAGAATATGAATATCTATTACCCTATGTAGAGGATTAATAGAACACAAAAACGGATATATCCTTAAGGATATATCCGTTTTATTATGTATATTTTAATCTAATACGTATACTGTAACGTCTTGACGACCAAAATCCATCGCTTCTCCGTAGGAGTCCATAACAAGGTCTATACGATTACCTACAATGGCACCGCCTGTATCGGCAGCAACGGCTTCACCGTAACCAGGTATAAATAAACGTGTTCCCAATGGAATTACATCAGGGTCTACAGCCGCAATACCGCGAACCGCAGGTACGCCTGTTGCAGTAATACCGTAACCGTCACCATCACCGGCTAAGTAAGCGGATGCTTCCATAACAATGGCACGAGATGCACGACCGGCTATATTACGAGATGTTGTAACTTCACGAGTACCTTCTTTAATGATGGTCGGAACCATTTCCCGTTGTGTAGAAGTAGATACATCATTAGTTTTAATGACGGATCCGTTACTATATAAAGTTTCGCGTTGTACGCGTTCCAACCCAGGTTGACCTACTTGTACAACTTCTTCTTCACCTAATGCCATTGTGTCATCTTTTTGACGAATAACCTGTACCTCAATTTCTTTATCTACATTAGAAACTGAGCGACTGGTAACCGGTGCAATAGAAATATGACTACCGCTCGTGATAGCACCGTCGCTATCACCTAGAACCGCATAATTAGGTGTTTTGAAACCTAATTCATCAGCCAAAGCTTGCGCCGTATTCTGTGTAGTCATGACTGCACGTGTCCTGCCATTCACGGTAACATAAACCGGAACAGCTCTTACGACTGTTAATGTTGTACCGTTTTGAATTGATGTAGAATCAGAAATAACTTTATCTTTTGGATTCAATTTAACCCCGGCATCACGAACGATACCTTCGTTAGAATTTAAATGCGTTCTAACAGTGTGTGCTGCCCCATCAACCATTACGGTTACGGTTTTATCATTATAGTTAAAACCGGCCATGGTAACAGCCGTTACAATCAATCCAGCAACAACAGACGATACATATCGTTTGTTTGTCTTATGAATTCTCATGTTGTAATCCCTCCTGTATCGAATTAATTCTACTACAGATAGATACAACCTGTCAAACCGCAAAGGTTAACAATAGTCAATAAATACAGTTAATTACTTTATTTTCAAAATATCTTTTTTATGTTTTTTATTAAAAAGTCCACTCCATACATACATATCGATATTTTTCGACAATATACTATATATTCTGAATTGTGCACATATATTAGATACTACCACTATATATTGTATGCATAGATTTTTTATTATCTAAAATGAATTTTTATGAGTTTTTAGATTGTTACCACATAAAGTTCAACTTTTCAAAAACTTCATTTTTTGTTCATTAAACGTGATAAGGAGCCGCCAAAACCATTTATTTTCCTAGCTTTTAAAGGATATATATATATGCATTAAAATTCATATACTAATACATTACGCGTATTTTCATCATTTATTCATCTTCAGCATCGGCTGTAAACGTTCAATGACGGTCATTGATTCTCTATTTTCCCCCGCAATAGCAGCCTTCATCAGTTCCTCTTGGGCAGATATAGGATTATTTTCATCGATAATTTTCCCATAAGAACCGTCAGCACGCATGATGTGAGCTTTTAAGGAGTCCTCTAAATAGAGATCCAAAATGCCCTTTACCCGTTCCTTATGACGTTTGTCCTCAATAGGTACCATCAATTCAACGCGTTCATTCAGATTTCTCGGCATCCAGTCGGCGCTGGAAATATATATACTTTCATTGCCCCCATTTCGGAAATAGAACATGCGGTGATGCTCAAGATATCGTCCGACGATAGAGCGCACCGTAATATTATCGCTGACACCGGCAATACCGGGACGCAAGGTACAAATACCGCGTACGATAAGGTCAATACGAACACCGGCCGTCGATGCTTCATATAGTTTTGCAATAACGTTTTTATCGAGAAGCGAGTTCATCTTGGCGATGATATATGCCTCTTCTCCTTTTTTGGCAAATTCAATTTCCCGATTGATCAGCTCCATAATGCGCTCACGCAAATTAAGAGGCGCCACGATAAATTTATTCCAAATCGGAGGATCCGAATAACCTGAGATGAGATTAAAGAATCGCGATGCATCGTCACCGTATTCATCATTGCATGTAAAGATTCCGCAGTCCGTATACATACGGGCGGTTTTACCGTTATAGTTTCCCGTCGCCAGATGCACATATCGGCGTATACCGTCATCTTCTCGACGTACGACCATAGTTATTTTTGAATGTGTCTTCAATCCTTTTAATCCGTAGATAACGTGACAGCCGGCCTTTTCAAGACGCCGTGCCATATGAATGTTATTTTCCTCATCGAATCGCGCCTTTACTTCCATGAGAACCGTTACCTGTTTACCATTATCCGCGGCCTTGATAAGGGATGCAATAATGGGAGAATCACCGCTGACGCGGTACAAGGTCTGCTTTATCGCCAATACCTCAGGGTCGGTAGAGGCCTGTGCTATAAATTGTTCTACAACGCCAAATGATTCAAAGGGATGATGCACGAATATATCACGCTTACCGATAATGGAAAATAGATTTTCCCCTTCATGTCCTACAAGCTCGCTGGGAATCTTAGGCTCAAAGGGCTCATAACGCAATGCATCAAGGCCCGGATAATTACAGAAACTAAAATACATACGACAGTCCAAAGGCCCATCAATGCGATATACATCCTTCTGCTCCAGTTCCACACTGGTAAGAACGAAATCAAGCAACCCTTCTTTTACGTCGCCGCTTACCTCAAGGCGTACCGCATCACCACGGCGTCTCCGCCGCAAAGAGGCTTCAACCTCGGAAAGCAAATCCGTCGTATCTTCTTCATCAATTTCGAGATCCGCATCACGCGTGATTCGAAACACCATGTATTCTTCGATACCGTAACCTTGAAAGAACTGATTCGCATAATAGGTTATAACATCTTCCAGGTAGACGAATCGATGTTCCTTACCGTTGCGGTTTGGCAATTCAATAATACGATCAAGTACCGACGGAATCGGTAAAATCGCAATTTTATAATCCTTTGTACCATCCTCCTGAACTTGGAATATACGAACAATGGCATTAATCGTATGGTTCGTCAGGAATGGAAACGGATGTCCCGAATCTACCGCCAAGGGTGTAACCACCGGATAGATATGCTCTTCAAAGTAATGACGTAACCATGTCTTCGTCTTCACATCCAATGCATCGGGCTTCGTAAAATAAAAGCCGTATGATTCGAGAGCCTCCAGCACATTATGTAGATAAGCGCTCTGCATGGAGACAAGACGTTGTACGGACTCATCGATTGCTTTCAGCTGTGCCTTGGCATCCATATGAGCCGCATCATATTTAACAATTCCGTTTCTTACCTGATGACGCAGACCGGCGACGCGAATCATAAAAAATTCGTCTAAATTCGATCCGGCGATGGCGATAAATCTCAACCGCTCCAGGAGAGGATTGCTCGTATCAATAGATTCCAATAATACGCGCTGATTGAACTTAAGCCATGACAATTCGCGGTTAAAATAATACTTTGCATTATTGAACATGACGAACACCTCCCTTTACGAGCATGACCTCCATACCGAAAATTTCCGTAAAATACTCCGAATCGCGATTAAATGTCCACCATTCCAAGGATATATCTTCATCGGTACGACAAAATACGTACAACACATTATCCCGTTCCTCCAAAGAGACCTCAGTAATCTTCTGATTACTGCCCGCATCAAGCGCACAGGCAACACGGATAATCGCCACCAATTTTGTAACCTGAATTTTCTGCAGCTCCGTCAGTTCCTTGAAATACGGATCATCATCGCACGGGGTCCCCTTGTAATGATAATATACAACATTGGCTACCACTTGTTTTTCCGCCTCTGAAAGCCCGAAAATATCCGTTCCCATAACGATATGATAGGCGTGTTCCCCGTGATTTCTAAGGCTTACAAACTTACCGACGGAGCACAAAATCGTGGCGATCCTACATAAGTAACCCCAGCGTTCAGGTAAACCTTTATGGCGCAGTGCATTACAAAACAGCAGACTAAATCTCTCAACCTTACGATCATGAACCGCATCCGTATGATACCGGGCCGCCACGGCGCGAGCCAACTGGGCATTCTGCTCACGTAATTGATACATGAACGGATTATTCTCAGCCTCCACACCATAAAACCAGCTGATGCCCTGTGAAAAGGAGAAACTGCTGAATATCAAGGTTCTCGGTTCAATGGCAGTAATGATTTCGTTGAAGAGAATCATGGTTGGCATCAAGATATTCGCTTTATATTCGGCTAGCTTATATCGATTCATCAGTTTCGTAGCCGTCACACCGTCAAAGGATTGAATGAGTCCCTTAAATCGTTCCGGTTCACAGGTAATCATTTCCGCCTGATGTGTTTCATACCCCATGAGGCGTGCCATATATTGCGCTTCATCACCGGACAAAATGACACTATTGATATTAAACGTCTGTAATTCCTCTCTGAGCGGTCCGATCATGCGATGTAGATATTCTGTAATCGCCATGGGAAATGACGTGGATGACCGCTGATTGCGATTGAATGATTCCATAACCCTCAATGAGCCGCTATGCATATTACGCTGGAATAACAGGCTTTCACCGCGCCAAACCGTAAGGCCTACACCGCCGGATGTAATATCCAGAAATAGGGTTGCCTTCGACGGGTCCGCCAGTTTATAATGACGAGTCATCTCATAATATAAGAGAGCGTATTTATAATACACCTCTTTCGGCATATCGATAACCTCGACGCGCATACCCGTCTGTATAAAAATTTGATCCAAAATACTACGGCGATTCGCCGCCTCGCGAATTACAGTCGTACCGTATAAACGCGAACGACTTACTCCGTAATCCGCCATCAACTGTTTATAGCCTTTAAGAATGTGACAGATTTCCTCAATAGTTTTAAAGCTCAATCGGGATGTCTGGAACAGTTCCTCCCCAAATGTAACCTCCCGCGCCGCATAGTCAATGAGGCGCACCTCATCGATTCCCTTATACTCCAATATAGTAATGCTCATGCTGCTGGATCCTACATGCAGTACCGCATATCTCAGTACCTTCGGTAATGTCATAATACCTCCTAACGAGCTTCGGTCCACTCAATATGTAACTGATGTTTATATTCCTTTTTAAAAGCTTTCACCAATTTCTCTACAGCCGACTTGGTAACGCTGATATTCTTGCCTTTTGCATATGTGACAAGCAATTGAACGGAGTTTTTATCAATCGTTACGTCCAAGGATTTGATAAATTGTTCATGGCTTTCATCAAGAGCCTCGGCCAATGCCAAAATAATGGATAATTTCTGTCCTAATAAACGTTGTTCCTGATCGAGCAGCTTACCATACAGAAAATTTTTATACTCCTTCGGCGTCAGTCCGTGAGAATTCATCACCAGAAAGGCGCTAAAAGCTTGTTCGATATGCGTAATTCCGTATAAATTACTATTCACCAGCATATAACAACCGTGTCGTGCATGACTGTAATAGTTGACCCGCTTTCCTATATCATGTAACAAGCTAGCCACCATCAGGCAACGACGAACATTGCGATCAGCCCGATGTAGTGGTTGCAACATATCATATAGCTTCATGGCAAGTCCGCAAATATAATTGGCATGAACAAACTCATGCTTGGTCATTCCTAACAGCACATTCTCCGCGGAGTGCACGAGAATATCTTCGATAATAGGATTCCCCCCTAAATAATGCTGTCCGTAATAATCGTAAAACAGCCCCTCCCGAAGTCCGCAGCCTCCTACAACGAGGGTTTTCGTATTTACATAATTGAAAAGCTCATCAACGATAGTCATTCCTGCGATGATGATATCCGCACGATCAGTGGAAAGGCCGTTGATTTTCTTGCGTTCCGCCAACGGTTTGGAAACGACCTCCTGTAATATCTCATAAAATCGATGATACGGAATTTCGTAATTATGAAGTTTTGTTATCGGATACGACAGCTTACGCTGATCCATTTTCGCAATATTCCGTGCCGTTCCGCCGATACCGAGAAGAGGTAGTTTTATATTTCTCAGCCATGCATGTTCCTTTATGATCTTTTTGATGGCTTTCGACATCTTATCCAGCTCTTTAGAGGTATATTCATCCCCCTTCTGATACGTACCCGTCAATGTAAGCGCCCCGATAGGCAGGCTCACAGCCTTTACGATACGGCGATTGCGAACCAATGTAATTTCCGTACTGGCCCCGCCCAAATCAAAAACGATGAAATCTTTGAGTCCGATGGTATTGATAACACCAAGAAACCCCAGCCGCGCCTCTTCTTCGCCGGCAATACATTCCAAATCTAGACCGGTCTCGTCTTTTACAATTTTTATGAAAGTATCGCCGTTCTTCGCCAGCCGTACCGCTGCCGTAGCAACCGCCTTAATTGTATCAACCCCCATGGCCTCCGCCATATGAACGAAAGCCTTTAAGGATTCCAGCGACCGTTCCATCGCAGCCGGCGTCAGTTCATGAGTTCCCCACATATTCTCACTCAACCGAACGCTTTCCTTTTCCTGATAAATCAAACGATAACTGCCTGTATCGGAGATTTCATATATGACAAAGCGCACCGAATTGGAGCCCAGATCTATAAATGCAATACGTTTCATGCTACTAACCTCATCCTGTCTCATCCTATAATATGTTTAGTATGAATTTATTTTAGTATACCATAGAAAAACGCGATTCTCATCGCTATGCGAGAATCGCGTTGTATTCTATATGATATAATTCTGATCTTTCTAATTCCGTCATTACAAAATGCGACATATACTGCGAAAGCAGTTCAGTATCATTCAATACCGAACACGCGCTTAGCATTATTAAAGGTTATGTCACAGAACTCATCTACGTCCATTCCTTTAAGATTCGCAATCTCCTCCGCCACAAATTGAGTCTTGCTCGGATCGTTACGACGACCTCTAAATGGAGGCGGCGTCAAATACGGCGAATCCGTTTCAATGAGGATTCGATCCAACGGAACTTGTCTTGCCACTTCCTTTAGATTGGTTGATTTAGGAAATACAACAGGACCGGCAAAGGAAATATAGAAACCCATCTTGATGGCTTCCTTCGCCATTTCCCAACTGCCCGAATAACAGTGAAATATACCCCAGTTATCCTTGCCCTCATTACGCAGAATATCCATGATGTCACCATGTGCATCACGATCATGAATAATAATCGGCAAATCGACGTCTCGAGCCAGTTCCAGATGTCGGATAAATACGCGCTTTTGCGTATCCCTATCGGAAAAATCATAGTAGTAATCGAGACCGATTTCACCGATAGCGCGAACCTTATCATTATGCAAAGCCTGCTCCTTATAAAACTCATAATCCTCATCCGTAAAGTCTTTAGATTCATGAGGATGAGTCCCTACCGCCGCATACAGCTGTTCATATTGTTCCGCTAACGCAATACCGGATTCAACGGTATCCCGGTCCACACCGGGAATCAGAATATATTCAACACCTGCATCAAAACAAGCTTGTAACATATCTGTCCGGTCGTTATCGAAACGACCGTCATTAACATGAGCATGACTATCGAAGAGTTTCATTATTTAACCACACTCCCCGCCGGTAATGACTCGATATTGGTGACCTCCAAATGTTCTTCCCAGTCAGAAGCGGACAAAATCATACCATTTGACTCGATGCCCATCATCTTCTTAGGTGCAAGATTCGCCAGGTAAATCACCTTTTTACCGACCATCGTTTCCGGTTCATAATACTGGGAAATACCGCTTAGTACGATGCGCTGCTCTAAACCGATGTCCAATACAAACTTCAACAGTTTCTTGGATTTCGGAACCTTTTCACAGCTGACAACCTTAGCTACACGAAGGTCTAATTTTTCAAAATCGTCATATGCAATATTGTCTTTTAATGGTGGAATATTGGATGTATCAACGATTTCCGCGTCGGCTTCAACCGGTGTCGCCTCAACCATTTCAGGTACGTCAAAGCGAGGGTAAATCGGCTCGCCTTTCACCACCTTAGTCCCCGTTGGCAACGCACCCCACACCTTAGCATCATCAAGGGTGACATCACTGAATCCCGCAAGGCCCAACTGTTCCCAGATTTTAGGTGCCCCTACAGGGATAACAGGACTCACCAAAACAGCGATGATACGCAATGCCTCTGCCAAATGATACATAACGGACTGCAAACGTGCCTTATCATGGGCATTCTCGGATTTAGCCAATACCCAGGGCATCGTTTCATCAATGTATTTATTCATACGGCCGATAAAAGCCCATACGGATTTAATCGCTTTATTGAGTTCCATCGCTTCCATAGCGCTTTCAAAATCATTTACAGTCTGAATAGCCATGGCGGATACATCACGATCCAAATTATCCATATCATCGCATTTTGTAATCACACCGCCGTGATATTTTTCAATCATCGCAATGGTACGGTTCAAGAGATTCCCTAAATCATTGGACAAATCGGCATTGATTTTTGTAACGAAATTAGGCAATGTGAAATTACCATCGTTCCCCAGCTGAATTTCACTCAACAGATAGTATCGCAACGAATCGGCACCGTATGTATCGATCAATGGAATCGGATCGATTACGTTACCCAAGGATTTACTCATCTTTGTACCGTCGACGATCATCCAGCCGTGACCAAATACCTTTTTTGGTAATGGCAATTCAAGACTCATGAGCATCATAGGCCAAATAATCGTATGGAAACGAACGATTTCTTTACCCACCAAGTGAAGGTCTGCAGGCCAATATTTTTTATACAGCCCACCATCTCCATCAAAAGGAGAGAGTGCACTGATATAGTTTACCAGTGCATCGAACCATACATACACCACATGTTTAGGGTCAAAAGGCACCTTGATCCCCCAATCAAAGGATGTACGGGATACGGCGAGATCTTCTAATCCCTGCTTTACGAACTGAATCATTTCGTTACGACGTGATTCAGGTTGAATAAAATCTGGATTTTCTTCAATAAACTTAAGCCATTGATCCGTATATTTACCGAGTTTAAAGAAATAACTTTCCTCTTTAACGCGCTCTACAGGGCGACCGCAATCCGGACAGGTGTGATTAGGTCCTAACTTCTGCTCTGTCCAAAATGTTTCGTCCGGCGTACAATACCAGCCTTCATACTCGGCTTTGTAAATATCGCCCTTCTCATAAGCTTTTGTGAACAGTTCCTGCACAACCTTTTCATGGCGTTTATCCGTGGTGCGGATAAAATCATCATTGGAGATATGCATTTTTTCCCACAATGCTTTAAAACTGTTTACGATATTTGTCGTATATTCAAGGGGTGTGATGCCTTCCGCCTCCGCCGCACGCTGAATCTTTTGACCATGCTCATCGGAACCCGTTAAAAATCGCACATCATACCCGGCCAATCGCTTAAAACGTGCAATCGTATCCGCCACGGACGTGCAGTATGTATGCCCGATGTGCAGTTTAGCGCTCGGATAATAAATCGGTGTCGTAATATAATACGTTTTTTTTGTGTCTCCCATAATGTGTCTCCTTCCGACCTTCGAATGAGAAGGTCTTAACGTTCTACAATATTATATACATCTCGGCGGGAAACGTTAAAACGCTTTGCCACCTGTCGAATTGCTTCTTTTTTAGGTACGCCTTTACCTATGAGCTCTTTAACTGCATCTGCGTAAGACACAGGCGCTTCTGATATATCGGTATCCTCTGTTTCCACCGTGTCAGCACCGCTCACGACGAGAACGAACTCCCCTTTATAGGTTAATTGTTCCAGATTCTCCACGAGAGATTGTAAATCAGTGCGCACAAAGGTTTCAAATTTCTTCGTCAATTCCCGTGCTACCGTTATAGACCTATTGCCGAAGGCGTCATACATATCCTGCAGCACCTCTTGTAATCGGTGAGGTGCCTCATAAAACAGCAAGGTTCCTTTAACCTGTGAAAGTTCTCGTAGAACCTCGCCTCGATGTTTTTCCCGTTTCGGTAAAAATCCTACAAAGGTAAATTGCCTTGTGTCAAGACCGGATGCGATTAGCGCCGTCAGCGCCGCATTCGGTCCCGGTAAAGGAACTACGGTAATCCCTTCCGATATGGCCTTAACCGCTAAATCAGCCCCCGGATCGGATATGGCGGGCATGCCCGCATCACTGACACAGGCAACCGACCGCCCTTCCGACAACATCGCTATAATATAAGCCCCTTTTTCCTCTTTGTTATGTTCATGGTAAGAAATAAGGGGTTTCCGGATATCAAAATGTTTCAGTAGTATTCCTGTGTGCCGCGTATCTTCCGCCGCAATGGCATCAACTTCACCGAGGATGCGTACCGCCCGATAGGTCATATCCTCCAGATTGCCAATCGGCGTAGGTACCAAATATAAAGTGCCCTGTCTGTTATCGCTCATACCAAGAGGACACCTCCTTTGTGTACACATTCGGCTTGTCATAAACGATGAGCGGCGGTTCCAATATAAGTCCTGCGCTGCCCTGATAAATGCCTTCAATCAGTACAAGCTTCGCCGGTTTATCGATCATACCGTGAATAAAGCGCAATCGTTTAACCTGAAAATGAGCCTGCTCCAATTGGGACAAAACATATTGCAGTCGACCAGCACTGTAGATCATCCAAAGCCGCCCTTTATACTTGATAAAGGACTGTACCGCCTGAAGAACGTCTGCAAGTGTCGTATGACGGTCATGTAAGGCGGCTGCACGCTCTTTCGACGTCGGCAGTGCACCGCTTTCACAATCATAAAAAGGAGGATTCACAATAACCCCGTCAAAGGGTTTGTCTTGTAAATCCCTATACGACAGATTCCGATAATCACCGCATACCATCGCTACCACATGCGATTTATCATTATGTGCGACGCTACGTCGTGCCAAATCAATCAATGTGTCATTAATATCAATTCCCGTTATCTGACCGGCGCCCAACGAAGTTCCGATAAGCGGAATAACCCCCGTTCCGGTGCCCAGTTCCACATAGGTATGATTGATATTAAATTGACAAAAGTGAACCAATGCAATGGCATCAAAAGAAAACCGGAACATATCGCGTCGCTGATAGATTTGTAATCCGTCGATAATCAAGTCATCAAGACGTTCCTGCTCAGTCATCAGGCAATGCCACCTCGGACCATTTCAAATCGATCGTTCGCCCCGCCTCCAGCTGCACCTTAACGGTATGCTTGTGGTGGTTTACCTTGAGAACTTTACCGACGCCCTCATCGGTAACCACGTCCTTGCCAATCCCGGGCGGTTCAATATCCTGTGCAGCGGCAGGACGTTCCTTTTTCACATACAGGTCGCCGCCCTTTTTATACATATCATCTTCATAGTTAAGACAACACATCAGGCGCCCGCATACACCGGAAATCTTTGTCGGATTCAAACTCAAATTCTGATCCTTAGCCATGCGAATCGATACAGGTGTGAAATCACCTAGGAAATTGGAGCAGCACAACGATCTACCGCAGGCACCGATGCCGTTCAGGACCTTCGCCTCATCGCGAACACCGACCTGACGTAATTCAATACGCGTTCTAAAAACCGTAGCCAAGTCTTTTACCAGCTCACGGAAATCGATACGTCCGTCAGCAGTGAAAAAGAAAACGATTTTATTCATATCAAATGTATATTCCACATTAATCAGTTTCATCGGTAATTTACGCTTTGCTATCTTCTCGAGGCAAATGCCGAACGCTTTCTCTTCCCGTTCTCCGTTTTTTTCTATTTGTCTAAGATCCTTCGCTGTAGCCTTGCGCATCACCGGCTTCAACGGGGATACAAGGGTATTTTTTGAGACGCCTTTCGGTCCGATGACAACCGTACCGTATTCAACACCCCGTGCGGTTTCCACAATGACACCGTCACCTACGGATATCTCTAACTGTTCAGGTAAAAAATAATAAATTTTGCCCGCTTTTTTAAAACGTACACCAACGATGGTTACCATCTAATCCTCCTCACGAGCATCATGAAGGGCGATACTGAGACCGTCCATCACGAGAGCATTTTTTATATGTAAGCGCAAAGCCCGTTCTGCCTGTAACGTCTCTCCGATAACTGCGGAGAGAGCCTGCATAGACCAGCGCGGCAATAATCGTAATAATTGAGCCTTATACATAGGCACCTGTAATTGCGCCTCTGCAGCACCCATTTTGAGAGCCATCATATCGCGGCTCACTAAACGCAACCAATACATTAATTCACCTAGGGATTCTCGAGGTAAGCTTTCACAGGATAAGGAAATCATGGAGAACCACCGTTTTTCAAAGGCCAGTATATCCATGAATCGCACTGCCAGTTCCAGCATCTCAATACGCCCCTGTGTGACCAGCCGCTCCACTAACTGCGGATTGCCATGACCGGCCAATAATGCCTGTTCTATATCACCGGTAATCCCCTTCACCTCCATTGCGGCACGAATTGTATCCGCATCGACACTATGAAAGCTGACGCCCATGCATCGGGACACGATGGTCGGTAATACAGTATTGATCTTGTTTGTAATGATGATGAAGTACACCTGTTGTGGCGGCTCTTCGATGGTTTTCAACATCGCATTGGCCATGATCGCATTGGCCGTGTGAAAGTCCTCCACAATGACGACACGATTTCCATTGCCCGCCACCGATAGATGATCCTGCAATAAGTTATACCACTGTTCCACCTTTAAGGTCGTCTTCATAGGACGAATCCAGAAGGCCTCCCCTTTATCGATATAAATCGGCAATCCTTCGGCTTCGATGCGCTTTTCGCTTTCACCATTGGCTAAGCGAGCCGCAGTCACATCCGCCAAATAAGATTTACCTCGTGGTTGTGAAAACACGGAACGCCCCAACAAAAGAGACGCCAAGCCTATTGCCATATCCAATTTGCCGAGGCCTGCTTCACCATAGAAGAGCAAACTATGAGGCAGCGCATTGCGCCCTACCAGTTCAGATAGGTGTGACTTAATCGAATCTTGACCGATTATGGTATCAAAATATGTCATAGCGCCTCCTATCATTATCTGCTCAATATTAATATTATATAGGAAAAAGGCGACTTTTAAAAGAGTCGCCTTTGTTATTATCCGGGAATTACGAGGCTATCTCAGCCTTAAATAGCCGGTAATTCATATATATTTATCTTAAGTTATATGTATAGGGCATCCAATAGGCTATGAACAGCAGCATAGACATCCTCATGAATAGCCTCAACGGTACGCAACCGATACGACTTGATATCATCCCCATCAACACAAGAGATACGATGCCATTTATATCGCTCTACCAACTCTTCATAAGCGCCATGAACAGCTGCTAAATATGCGTGATTACCTTCGTGAATATCCCCCGTGGCACCGCCTGTTTTACCCGTCCGCTCCGCCATCAGCACCTCGCTCACCTCTAACGGCATGTCGAGAAGGCACACCGCATCCGGCTTCGGAAGCCCAAATTTGGTAAATTCATAATCTTCAAGCCAGTCCAGAAAATTCTTACGCTCTGCCGGATCTTCGTATTTAACCATCTGATGCACCATATTCGACGTTGTATACCGGTCGGCAACGATAATGCCGCCGCTATTATAAAAATCCTCCCAGTCAGTTCTGAAGGATGCAAATCGATCTATGGCGTACATGGAACTTGCAATATACGGATTTACATCGTTCACATCACGACCGAACTCCCCGGCCAAATACATCTTGATAGGCATAGACGCATCGCTGTCATAATTGGGAAAGCTCACGGACCTCACCGCACGACCTTCATCGGCAAGACGTTTTACAAGCAACGCCGTCTGCGTCGCTTTTCCGCTACCGTCGCCACCTTCTAAAATGATTAAAGTCCCCATAACTACTCCTGTAAAACCCATATCGTTTCTAACGTCATATCATCCGCTCCGTTCGGCATATAGCCGAGAGCCTTCCGATTCTCTATATATTGTAACACAGCCGGGGTGATCTCTTCACCTACCGCAACGCACGGAATCCCCGGAGGATAATATGCGACTGTCTCACCGGAAATACGATGCAAAGCCTTATCTATCGCTATACGCTCACGCTTGGCATACATAGCATTACGCGGTGTCATGCGAACCACAGGTTGAGGTAAAACCGAATACTCCATAATCTGCATCTTAGTAACCCCGGCCTGTTTATCAAGCGCTTCATCACGGACAGCTTGTACGGCCTGAATCAAAGCATTCACCGATGATGTCGTATCACCGATCGTAATCAGCACCAGTACATGATTCGCCTGCACCAGCTCCACCTCGATATGATGAGACCGCAACAGCCGTTCAAACTCTACACCGGTCAGTCCCAACTTTCCCGCATCAATTAGCACCTTAGTGCAGTCATAATTGACCGCCTTATCCCCAATATCGGAGTATTCCATCACGGATATGCCGTCAATGGATCGTAACGCTTCTCGCAGATACATGCTCAATTCTACGGCTCGATTTACGAGCATAGCGCCTTCCTTAGCCAATTGATGACGAGCTAAATCCAGAGAAGCTAAGAAAATATAATTTGGGCTCGTGCTCTGCAGCATCTGATGCATCTGTGTAATCCGTCTAAGCGCAATGCGAGAACCTTGACCGAGGAGCCATGACGTCTGTGTTAGGGAGCCTACCGATTTATGCGTACTTTGTGCCACCAAATCCGCACCGGCTTCAATCGCCTCAATAGGTAAAGACTCTGAGAACGGTAAATGAGGTCCATGCGCTTCATCGACGAGAACGATCATATTCCGTTTATGAGCCTCCTCAACAATGCGTTTAATATCAACACCTATACCATAGTAATTAGGATATACCACAAGGATAGCCTTTGCCTCCGGATGAGCCTCCATAGTTGCTATTGCATCATCAACAGTAACACCTAACGGAACGCCCCAACGCTCATCAAAACGTCCTTCCATGTAGACCGGTCTCGCACCCGATAAAACGAGTCCGCTAATTACGGACCTATGCGCTTCACGAGGTATGATGATCGTATCGTCCGGACCGACTGTCCCAATAATCATCGCTTCTATGAGGGCCGTCGTCCCGTTAACGGAAAACCAGCAATAATCGGCTCCATACAGATGGGCCGTCAAATCCTGAGCATCCTTTAAAGCGCCTTCCGGCTCATGTAGGTCATCCAAAGCGTACATAACCCCTAAATCATAGGGTAATGCCGCCCCCATCCACTCCCGTAACAGTTGTGGTGCACCGCCCCCGATTTTATGTCCCGGCGTATGAAATGGCACAAAATGTTCCTCTTTATATGCAGTTAGGGCCTCTACAAAAGGCATGCGATTTTGATTCATATTAATACCTCATAAAAAAGGCATGAATCTCAAAGAGACTCATGCCCTTATGCATGTAATTATCGGTGAGGACGACGTTTAGGATTAAATTGATTCATCCCCTTGTCGAGTCCCACCTCTAATGTACCAAGCACAGCTTTCACAGTGTCCTTAATACCTTTATCAACCTTATCCTGCACCTCATCACTGAATGGAGACAATACATGGTCAATCACGGACCACTGCGGCAACGGACGGCCTATGCCGACACGAAATCGCGGAAAATCCTCAGTTCCCATATGAGAAATTAAAGATTTGATTCCGTTATGACCGCCGGAACTGCCGTTAGGACGTATGCGCAACTTACCAACGGGCAAATCCATATCATCGTAGATGCAATACACATCGGAAGGACTAATTTTATAATACCGCATCAAAGGTCCTACCGACTCACCGCTGGCATTCATAAATGTTTGCGGTTTTACAAGCAATACTTTCTCTCCATCTACGGTGATGCTGCATACCTCGGCATTCTGTTCCTCTTTCCACGGTGTATGAGGCACGTTGTCGGCAATAGCATCAATAACCATAAATCCTATATTATGTTTTGTCATTGCATATTGCTTGCCGGGATTACCAAGACCTACTACTAATTTCAATGATCACCTATTATTTATCAAACAAATTACTTACCGATACTTCATGGAAAATACGCATAATCGCTTCGCCCAACAACGGAGCTACGGACAATTGTGTAATATTCGGCAACTTGCAATTTTCTGGCAACGGAATGGTATTGGTAACGATAAGTTCCTTAATATTGGAATTTGCAATGCGTTCACTTGCAGGATCTGTCAAGACTGCATGAGTAACAGCGGCGGTAACGGATTTAGCACCGAATTCCTCCAATGCTTTAGCGCCTTCAACCAAGGAGCCTGCTGTATCCACGATATCATCGATAATAATACAGTTTTTACCTGCCACATCGCCGATGAGATTCATCACTTTTGCTACACCCGGTTCAGGGCGTTTTTTCTCGATGATTGCAATCGGTGCACCGATGCGGTCGGCCAAATCACGAGCTCTTGTAACACCGCCAAGATCAGGGGATACAACGATAACGTCTTCCATATTCTTTTCATTGATATATTTAGCCAAGATGGATGCGCCGAACAGATGGTCTACAGGTACATCAAAGAAGCCCTGAATTTGACCTGCATGCAAATCGATAGTTACAAGACGGGTAATACCGGCTGTTTGCATCAAATTCGCCACTAATTTAGCCGTAATCGGTTCACGCCCGCGAGTCTTGCGATCTTGACGTGCATAACCGTAATACGGTACTACAGCCGTGATATGACGAGCCGAAGCGCGTTTTAAAGCATCGGCCATAACCATTAATTCCATTAAATTATCATTTACAGGATAGCTGGTCGGTTGAATGATAAATACATCTTTGCCACGTACGCTTTCATCAATCATTATTTGCACTTCGCCATTGTTAAAGCGCCCTACAAATGCTTCACCTAAAGGCAAACCTAAATAATCACAAATTTCTTTTGCCAATGCCGGATTCGCATTACCTGTGAAAATTTTAAGTTTCTTGCCGTCTTCAAATGCCATTTTGTTACCCTTTCATCTGTTCGTACTATCGGTTACTTATCCGTAATCTGTCCTAGAGTTACAGATACACACTCTTGCCCTATTATTGTATACTATTTTGTCACAGTTGTGTAAAAATTTTTGCCTTATTTTCTATTTCTTTTTGAAAGTATCATCTGTAACCCAATTTTCTTTGATGATTTGTTTGCTGCGCCCTACGGCTAACGCCTTATCAGGTACATCTTTTGTAATCGTAGAGCCCGCCCCTACATAACTGTAGTTACCTATCGTTACAGGCGCCACCAGATTGCTGTTACAACCTATAAAAGCCCCTTCACCGATGGTTGTACGGTGCTTAACTTTACCGTCGTAATTGACGGTAATCGTACCACAGCCGATATTAACACCGGAGCCTACATCACTATCGCCGATATACGATAAATGAGGGAACTTTGTCCCTGCTCCGACATGGCTGTTCTTGACCTCCACGAAGTTACCGATATGAACCTGATTGCCGATAACGGTATCCGGACGCAAATGAACATACGGTCCAATGTCCGCACCATCTTTAACTTCACAATCATGCCCATAGGTAAAATGAATAACCGTATCATTGCCAACCACTACATTCGACAACCGTGTATGAGGACCTATTTCACAATCGCTGCCGATAACCGTATTCCCCTCCAAAATCGTTCCGGGATGTAAAATCGTATCAGGACCGACTAAGACTTCAGGTGCCACATAGGTTGTATTAGGATCGATAATTGTCACTCCGTCATTCATGAGTTCATAATTTTTGCGACGTTTTAAAATTTCTTCAGCTTGTGCCAGTTGATGACGAGAGTTTACCCCGAGGGATTCTTCGAAATCCTCGGTCATATACGCACTGACACGTTCTCCAGCATTCACAAGAATGCCGACTACATCGGTAATATAAAGTTCACCTTGTGCATTATCATCAGATAACTGATCGAGACAAGGCCACAGTTTTTTGCTGTCAAATGCATACATGCCTGTATTGATTTCTTGTACGATTAACTCCTCGGGTTTACCGTCCTTCTGTTCCACGATTCGCACCACGGAGCCCGATTCATTACGGATAATACGACCATAACCCGTAGGATCAGGCATATGTGCGGTCAAAATCGTCGCCGCCGCTCTCGATTTCGCGTGTTCTTGTAACAGAGCTTCCAGACTTTCCTTCGTTACCAATGGTGTATCGCCGCAAAGTAAGATAATAGTTCCATCATAGTCGCCCAATACGGGTTGAGCCTGCTTTACCGCATGACCTGTGCCGTTTTGTTCCTCTTGTCGTACAAATTCAGCACGGTCTCCCAAATAGTTCTGCACCGCATCTCCGCCGAAGCCGACAACGACCACATCTCGATTTGTACCCATGGATTGAACGGTATCCAATACTCGTTCCACCATGGCCTTGCCCCCCACCTTATGAAGGACCTTCGGCAGTTTGGATTTCATTCGAGTACCCTTACCGGCTGCTAAAATAAGGCTCGCAATATTCATAGTAATCTCCTATCTGTTCACCATATATCATCGATTCATCACAACCACTACTTGGAATATATTTCGTCATAATAGATTCCGTCGTATATTTCATAACAAATCGATACGTCAACTATATCAATTAACTGAACCTATATTGCATCAAATACAGGTTCAATATTTATCTTTTTCGTAGTTTCATCAATACCGTAGAAGGTAAACAACGATTCATAGTCATCAATCAATTTAGGATTCGGTTCCGCTGTAGCGACCAAAACACCGGTTCCCACAACGACACCGCTCATTTCAACTACTAACTCTTTAAGCCCTTTTGCGGTACCGCCGGCTTTCATAAAATCATCGATAATGAGGACCCGTGCATTTGGCGGTATAGCACGTTTAGTTAATGTCATCGTCTGGATACGCCCCGACGATCCCGTCACATAATTGATACTGATAGCGGATCCCTCTGTTACCTTACTGTCACGCCGTGCAATCACAAGCGGTTTATTGAAAGCACGCGCCACCATAACAGCAAGAGGAATTCCTTTTGTTTCCACTGTTAAAATATAATCCGGCTCACGGTCCATAAAACGAGTCATAATAATTTCGCCCAGACGCGTCATCACATGCCAGTCATACAGAATATCGGACATATAAATAAAGCCGCCCGGAATAATGCGATCCGGTTCCATCAACCGGGTCTGTACATCCTTTAAAATACCATTTGCCTGAGAACCTCTGCGATTCGGAATAAAGCGAACCCCTCCAGCCACACCGGCCACTGTCTCCAGTGTTCCTAGCTGAAAGTGCTCCATAGACTGTCTCACACAGGTCAAATCTTCACTGACCGTGGATTTTGCCATACCGAAAAAGTCACAGAAATAATTTAAAGGAATCAATTTTTGAGGTGAGTCAACCAACAATTTTGTCATTGCCACCATTCTTTCGACACGCCGTACTTTATCCATAGAAAATCCTTTGCTCACATATCATACAACTAGAGGTCATTTAGCGCTGCCTATACACGGCCATGTAGACCAAATCTGTTCACTGCTTATTATATCATATTTCCCGAATATTCGAGTTCTCTTTTACACCATAATTCGGTATCTTAATAAGCCTTCTCATTGACCTGATATGCATTTCAAATCAAAATAGCATATCTAGATTAAAGAATAAAAAAACTCTCCGGCACAACCGGAGAGTCTCAATTATAATACGTAAACCTTAACGGTCTGGCGTCCGAACTGTAAAGCTTCAGCCCTAGTGTCATAGGCCAAATCTATGCGATGTCCACGAATTGCTCCGCCCGTATCATCAGCAACAGCATACCCGTAACCTTCAATATACAATTTAGTTCCCAGTGGAATCACCTTAGGGTCTACAGAAACGAGCCCTTTACGAAGGCGGCTGCCTGTAGCCGTATACTTTCCATTCCCCGGATCCTGAGATGAGTAGGCGCTGGCCTCCATCGTTAAAACCCGCGTATATTTGTTAGGTACTCCGTTATGACCACGCTGTGTTCCATGCCCACCATATTGGAGTTCTATTTTTTCCAATTCTTTCATCGTATTCGAGTCTACACGACCATTGGCAGTCAAGCCTTTTGATTTTTGAAAGTTGCGCACTGCTTGTTCCGTATTACGGCCATAAATGCCATCTACAGAATCATGTAAAAATCCATGGTGTTTCAAAATTGTCTGTACTTTTGTTACATGCTTACCGCGAGCACCGCGATCTATGGTTTTCGCCAGAGTCACGGATGACATCATAGCGGTCATGCACACCAATGTGCATGCAATAATTATCTTTTTTATCATACATACCCCCACTTTATAGGTTTCAGTATACTATATATCTTTAAAGAATCTATAAACCATTAATAAGGCAAACTGTAACTCTTTATATCATATAAAAATAAGCCACCCATGAAGGATGGCTTACTTGAAAGCTTTAAAGCTATAGGACTAACAATTATGATACAACCCGATATGGCACTCCTTGCGATTTGCACCTACAATTCGTAAGAATACATAACCTAGCAGGGCGGAGATAATTGAACCTAAAATAACACCGCCCTTTGCCATTTCTTGTGCATGGCCCGGATCAAATGCCAGAATAGATACAAAAATGCTCATTGTAAAGCCGATACCGCATACAATCGCTGTACCATATACATGTTTCCAGTTGGAATCTGTCGGCATCGGTACCAAGCCTAACTTAACCATACCGAATACGGCGCCAAAAATGCCAATCTGCTTACCTAAAATAAGACCTAACGCAACACCTAACACAACGGGATGTGTTAAATCGCCTAACGAAACATCGCGTAAGTCCACACCTGCATTAAAGAATGCAAACACGGGAACGATAAGAAAACTAACCCAGTTGGACAACACGTGCTCCCAATGCTGCATAGGACGTACCACCATGTGACCGACCTTACCATGTGCGGGAATCGTCATAGCTAAAATAACACCCGCCATTGTCGCATGTAGTCCTGATTTTAATACACAGTACCATAGGATAAATCCTAAAATAATATACGGTAGCGGTCTCACATATCCCGCTTTATTACAATAAATCAATGCCGCCACTATAACAGCTGCAGCAAGCAAATACATGGCATGAATACTCGCAGCATAGAAAATGGCAATAACGATAATCGCTATGAGATCATCAATAACAGCCAAGGCCGTTAAGAATACTTTCATCGCATTTGGTACACGAGAACCTAACGCAGTGATGATCCCTATAGAAAACGCGATATCTGTTGCAGTTGGAATAGCCCAACCATGAATATATTCGTCACTATGACCGGCAATTAAGAAATATATCAACGCCGGTGTAAGTACACCAAATAAAGCCGCAATACCCGGCATAACTCGTTTTGCATTAGTATTAAGCTCGCCAGCTATAAGCTCCCGCTTAACTTCTAATCCGACAAAGAGAAAAAAGATTGCCATCAATGCATCATTAACCCACTCCATAATCGATAAGGGACCCAGATGATGATTAACAATACCAAAATATTGTTCAGACGATGGTGAATTAGCTAAAATTAGAGCAATCACCGTTGCCCCTAACAGTACGGAAGTAGCTGCTGCTGGAGAACGTAAAAAAATAAAAACTCGTTCCATTTCAGACCTTTCTATACTTTCAAAAATAATCCTCTTATAGTTTACCACGCATTTTGCGTATTTGATAGGCGGTAAGCAGTACTATAGCCCCTAACAAACCGGATAGGATAGAGCCTAGAAAAATACCGATTTTGGCCATTTCCTGATTAAATCCGGGAGGAAATGCCAATGTAGCCACGAATAAACTCATCGTAAAGCCGATACCACATAGTATAGCGGTACCATAAATTTCAGGCCATGTCGTCTTACTTGGCATTTTAATGACCTTGGATTCCACGAGGATATATACAGCGGAGAAAATCCCCAACTGTTTCCCCAAAATTAAGCCCAAGGATACACCCATTACAACAGGATGCCACAAATTATCCATAGAGAATTCAGCAAATGATACGCCGGCATTTAAAAAGCTGAACAATGGAATGATTAAGAAATTAACCCAATGTTTTAATCGTTCCGCCCAAGCATCCATAGGATACACGGTATGTATATCCGCTTTGCCTTCATAAGGAATGGTCATCGCTAATATGACCCCCGCAATAGTTGCATGAACACCGGATTCTAATACTAAATACCATAGGGCAATCCCTAACACGATATAAAGAAGCGGTCGTACATACCCTTGTTTATTCGTATAGACTAACAATGCAGTGACTACACCGGCCCCGAGCAAATAAGTAAAATGAACCCCTGCACCGTAAAATAGTGCAATAACCACTATGGCAATAAGATCATCTATGACCGCCAAAGCAGCCAAAAAAGCCCGCATCGCCTGCGATACTTTTTTCCCCAGCATAGTGATAACACCGATTGCAAAGGCAATATCCGTTGCGGTAGGTATCCCCCAACCATGTGAATACTGCGGCTGATAACCGGCGATAAAATAGAATACAATTGCCGGTGTAATCACACCGGCAAATGCTGCAATAACAGGTAATAGTCGTTTTGCAGGCGTATTTAATTCACCGGAAATCATTTCCTTTTTAATTTCGATACCGACATATAAAAAAAACAGCGCCATTAAGGCATCATTTACCCATTCTAAAATATCCATAGGGCCTAATTGTACTGTCATAAAAGCAAAGTACTGTGCCGAAATCGGTGAGTTGGCAATAATAACCCCTAAGATAGCGGCCACTAAAAGTGATATACCGCCCGCAGAATCAGACTGGAAAAATGCTTTTACATAATTCATCAAGCACCCCTCTTTATTGATATAATATATACGTAATTATTTCTTCTATCGATATTAATGATACCATATCATTTCGAAAATAATCAATAAAGGTGGTTATGTATACAAGATTATATCATTATAACGATAACTGACCAACAACATAAACCATACAAGATAAACCTGTTCATATTATTAATAATATGATACAATATGTACATCTT
>NZ_PPDB01000005.1 GCF_002959855.1 Veillonella denticariosi JCM 15641 | reverse complement strand
TCTCGTGGTACTCCGGATACAGTCCCGTGCATGCAAGGTTTCGATTACAGGGCTTTCACCTTCTACGGCTGAGCGTTCCAGCTCCATTCTTCTACCTCATGTACACTTGATGACTGTCCTCAACCCCGGTGCGGTTGCCCGCTCCGGTTTGGCCTCTTTCCCGTTCGCTCGCCGCTACTAAGAAAATCTCGTTTGATTACTCTTCCTCCGGGTAATTAGATGTTTCAGTTCCCCGGGTGCCCTCCTCATAGTCTAAGCTATAGGTGACAGTGCATAACCACTGCCGGGTTCCCCCATTCGGATATCTACGGGTCAAAGGTTGCTTGCACCTCTCCGTAGCTTTTCGCAGCTTACCGCGTCCTTCTTCGGCTGATATCGCCAAGGCATCCACCGTACGCCCTTAAAATCTTTACTTATTTTACGCCATAATTTGCGGCTAACTTCGTTGTGCTGCGTTTGGTTTGTCTTGCGTACATGAGTACGCGGCGACATCACCTCACTGGCACGCCTCGTTATCCATCAAATTCTGACGAAAATCTATTCTTAGATTTCATTGACATGCATTAGATACATTGTCGTTTTTTGTAGCCGTACATTTTCATGTACGTCACCATTAAGTCAGAGAATTATTTCCTATGTGCTCGGGTCAACCTGCTTAGAAATTCTAAGAGATGACCTTACAAATATATATTAATTCTTCTATGCAGTTTTCAAAGAACAAATCTGCCGATACATTCCGTGTTTGTTACTCGTCGTTGCACTTGTCTTGCTCATCTAGCATACTTCCAGTATGCGTCAATTTCGCAATCCTACGTGCGCCCAGATTAACCCGTAATGTATACGCCATATTACATTGAGACATCTATGACAGATCTCTCAAAACCAAACAATGATAAGTGTGTAAGTACTGCTAGCGCTTATGCTACGTCTACTTACCCGCCAAAGTGTCGACCTAAGTGACATCCAGG
>NZ_PPDB01000004.1:2500-97096 GCF_002959855.1 Veillonella denticariosi JCM 15641 | reverse complement strand
ATATTGTATTATATTATTTAAATTGCATAGGATACGAATCCTAACACATGGTCTATCGGTACAGGGCCGATAAAGCGGCTGTCGCTGGAGTGATTGCGATTATCCCCCATAACAAACACATGCCCTTCCGGTACAGTCACCGGAGTGGAACGCGTATAGTTTATATTATGTTCCTTAATATAAGGTTCCTGCAATTCCTGTCCATTACGCCACACATGACCATCCTTAAATTCCAACACATCGCCGGGACGGCCGATAACACGCTTTACCCATACATCATTAGTCTGAGCAGACTTGCTGAACACGGACGCGTAATTCATCAACGGTTCTTTCACATCATCCACCCATGTGCGTTCCCGATTGACACGACTGTCGATGATAACGATTTGACCGTAATCCGGCATTTCATTCATAATATGATGCCATTTTGTAACGATCAGATATTGTCCATTATGTAATGTATCCTCCATCGATTCGCCTGATACGCGGGTAGGCTGAATCAAAAAGATATGAATGACCATGGCAATAACAAGTGCCAATGCGATGGCGTATATCCAGTCTAAAATTTCTTTTACAATTGTTGTTCCTACTTTATTACTCATAAGGGCCCCCTTTAATGACCACCTGTGTTAAATCGTCCACCAAATACATCGTGCACATCCTGAATCGTAATGAATGCGGTTGGATCAACCTCATATACGGTATCCTTAAGACGTGTAATCTCGAGTCGTGTCACCACGGAATATAATACATGCTTAGGTTGCTTTAAGTAGCCCCCTTCACCATACATAATAGTAACACCTCTATTGAGATTCTCATTCAAAGCATCCGCAATATTTTCAGAATTTGCCGCATCTGTAATAATCATAACGCCTTTAGACTCTTCAAGGCCCGTAATCGTTATATCAATCATCTTATAGGCGATAAAATAAGCTATAAGAGAATACATCGCGCTGTTCCAGCTATATACAAAGCCTGCAGCCCCCAGAATGATAAGGTTCATAGCCATGACGATTTCCCCGACGGAGAATGTGGACCGCTTATCAAAGATAATCGCCACGATTTCTGAACCGTCCAATGAACCGCCGTTTCGAATAATAAGCCCTACCCCGATACCGAGGATAATCCCCCCGAATATGGCCCCCAAAAAAGGATCCGTCGTAACAGGCTCAAAATCATGGGCAAAATTTGAAAATATAGCCATCCACACAATGGAAAACAATGTGGAGAACGTAAAGGTTTTACCGATAACCCGATACCCTATATATAAAAACGGCAAGTTGATGAGGACTACGAAAATACTGAACGAGATTCCCGACAACTCAGATGCCATCAATGAAATACCGACTACGCCACCGTCGATGATGTTATTCGGTACCAAGAATAAATCAAGGCCTACCGTATAGATAAGAGCCCCTAATATCATCATCAGGCAACGCATAATCAAATGTGTCCAGCTGCGCGCTGTCATATCGTTACTCATGCTTATCTCCTTTTCCGTACAACTGCTCCATCGCATGCAAACGTTTTTCTTGCAGCTCGCCCGAATCAATATCATCCTCTTTTGCGGCCAGAGCACTTTGAATTAATTGTTTCGTATAACGCAATGCGATTACATAAGCCGTTAAATCATCCACCGGCTCCGGAGGAAATTGCATGGTTGTAGGTAAAATCTTTCTCCACCCCTTCGGCGGATTATACTGCCAATATAATTTACGGGCCTCCTCCGTACTGCGAGACTCGTCAATGAGACTTGTAGTAATCCTGTGATTGCGTCCAATCTGCTGTAATGATGGATATAAATATTTATGATTGGTTCCGTTACCGCATACAATATGATTAACACCGTAATAGATTGTCAAAATTCGTTCTATATCATTATTGAAAGTTTTACTGGCAATGATATCGCGATATACCAAGGCCCCCGTCGGCGTTACAATAGCAACCCCGGTCTTTTCATTACCCGGATCCACTGCCAGAATATAAGTATTATCAGTCATGTTAATGTCCTCACTAACGAATACAATAGTTATATTTTAACATAAAAAGAAGGCCTTATGTGAAAAAATCATATAAGACCTTCCCGATTTTATTCCATGAAGCACGGTACGCTTCCCACGAATTATGATGTCGATATAACTCTAATGTTTATCACTTATTGCATTCTGGATTTTCTATCGATATCCGGCATTTGTGTTATTCGTAATTTAATATGTACCGGACCGGAGGAGTACGTATCTCCATCGACATAAGCCTCTACATGAACTTTGCCATGCATCATACCGATACGACGTATAGCCGCAAATAAATCATCCCCCGGTATCGTACCGATATCACCGGTCAAGGAATCCGGAATAACACCCTTTGCCTTCGCATTTTCGTTGACCTGTTTCAAGAATTGCAACATAGCCGACTGGGCATTACTACCGCCATCCATCACGGTAGAATGAATAACTTCACCATTTTTAAAGATAAATTGTTGTGGATATACCTGGATGGTAGCCACCGCAGGTTCACCGGCGATGATATTTCCCGCCGCCACAACTTGTACCACCATCGGCGTCTTGGCACCGATTAATTTCTGTGTAGCGATTTCCACATTTTGGCGATCCACATATACTACATATTGACCAGTATCGGTTATACCTAACCGGCGCATAACCAGTTGATTGGTATCGTCAATAATATTTTTGATAGCATTATGACTATCTTCTTCACTTAATCCGGGACGAACCACGGCTTGTGCCAACAGTTGATCTACTTGGAATAAAATCGTCCCTTCACGGAGATGAATGATGCCATTCTGCAATTGTTCCTGCGTATTCTGCAGTTCTGCAATATGGGCTTCCATCTTGGCACGCGTCGCTTCCAAATCGGCCAACTTCTGAGAAACCTGTGCATAGGAGGACTGCAACGTAGCCAGTTCAGCCTCTGTAGCATCCTTTGCGGCCTGAGCACTTTCCAGTTCAGCCCGAGTCGTCTCTACTTCACGTCGAATCTGTTCTATTTCATTCATGCGCTCCTGCAGTTCCTGCTTATTCTGCTCCAATAAAGCCTTCCCTCGGATGAGTTCCTGCGTCTTAGCCGCCACTTCTTCATTGAGCTGCTTCATATCCGAGCGCAATTTATCCATCCCGAAAAGAGCTGTTCGTACACTTTGAGATGTAAATGTTAGGACCCCTACGGTTGCAGCTGCAACAAGCAAGCCGGTCACAATCGTAACGATAATAGATGTATGTTTAGGTCGTAAACCAAAGAGGGACATACGACGTTTACCTATTTTCGTGCCTAACTTATCACCCATATAGGCGATAATCCCGCCCATCAAGGCGATAATAATCAAAATTTTAAGCCCTACCAGCACATCGCAGCCCTCCTTTCATTCCATTACCAAGCATTATATTAATCTATTTATAACTTATATTTATATTCATAGTATACCGTCACTAAGTAATAACTGTAAATATCCCTTTACGTCATTACCTAGATGACGTCGTCACTTGGATACGCGCCAATTCAAATACAAGCCCGCAATAATCCCCAATGTATCCGGAATTAATGCGGCGAGCACCGTCGGCAACGCACCGCCTTTTCCCAGCGCACCGGCGAACGTCATGACACCATAGTAGATGAAAATAATCAAGATACTGATCCCAAAGCCGATCGATGAACTGGATCTCTGTTTCTGTAATCCCAACGGAGCCCCTACCAAGGCAAATACGAAACTTGCCAACGGAATGGTAAAACGTTGATACATTTCCATTTCCAATTTATTGGCATTTGTATACGCCACCTTATAGGCACTGATTTGATGACGCAATTCCTTAATCGTCAACTCTTCAGGTTTACGTTGATCTTGTTGGATATCCTTCGGGGCAGACTTAATCGGTAGCGATTGCTCCTTAAAGCGCATGGTCCGCTCCACACCGTTACCGGCGGAAATATCATAAATGATACCGTTATGCATTACCCAGTACTGTCCATTCCAAACGGCGGAATCCGCATTTTCCACCTGCTGCAATTTACCGCCTTCGCCGAATTGTTGCACAGTAATCATGCTCAACTCTTTCGTCTCGCTATTGTAATGCTTTGCATACATCAACGTACCCAAGTCATCACCATTCATCGTCTTCAATACGATATGATCCTGGGTTTGAGGCGATGCATTTTTCATGATTTCTTCGCGCACAATACTCTGATACATATGATTTGTACGAGGGACAACAAACTCGTTAAACGCTACGGCTCCGATGGATATGATGAGCGCGATGATATACACGGGCATGGCCAACCGTAAAAAGCTGAGACCACCGGCCCGCATCACGACGATTTCACTGGTACTGCTCAAGCGACTGAACGTCATGAGCGATGCCAACAGTACAGACATAGGGAATGTTAAGATGACAATACTCGGCAATGCCAGTATGAATGCTTTCATAACCAGCAATAAAGGCGCCCCGTATTCGGTAATGTATTGAGCAATCCGAAATAATGTGCCCGTACCTATAAATATACTGGTAAAGGCGAAAACGCCAAATAGAAAAGGACCTACAAAGGCTTTCAAAATATATTTGTCTAATAATCGCATGGTCCCCTCCTATAGTTTAAAGTTATCCCCCAAATAATGTTCTCGCGCAATCGGATTATTCGCGATCTCATCAGGGGTTCCTTCCAAGAGGATTTTACCACTACTCAAGATATACGCCTTGTCAACGATTCCCAATGTTTCCCGCACATTATGGTCCGTAATCAAAATGCCGATACCTCGATTTTTAACATGTAATATGATTTGCTGTATGTCCGCCACCGCAATCGGGTCAACCCCGGCAAACGGTTCATCAAGCAAAATGAAGTTCGGCTCCAAGGCTAAGCAACGTGCGATTTCAACACGACGTCTCTCACCGCCGGACAACTGCATCCCCATACGGTCGCGCACATGCTCGATATGAAATTCCTCAATGAGCGATTCCACGATGGATTCAATTTCATCAGCGGATTTTGATGTAGTCTGCAGCATGGCACGAATATTGTCCTCAACGGACATAGAACGAAATATGGAAGCCTCCTGCGGCAGATATCCGATTCCCTCAGAGGCCCGCTTATACATGGGAATATTCGTAATGTCTTTTCCATCTACGGTAATGACACCAGAACTAGGTCGTTCTATCCCCACAATCATGTAAAATGATGTGGTTTTCCCTGCCCCGTTAGGACCTAAGAGGCCTACAACCTGCCCCTTATCAACGCGCAGACTCACCCCATCCACGACATTGCGACCGCTAAAGGTTTTGACTAAGTTTTTGGTTTCTATATACATATACGATCCTTACTGATTTGGAACAATGACTAATGTGCTACGGCCCCCTAATGTTTCTGCGGAATCATCAGCAAGGCGAATCTTAAGCTCCGGTGCATTCAGCACATTGCCGTTTTGTACGGCATGCGCAGAGCCGGATAACAACACAACCCCGTCATTTTGATTTGGCGTTTGTGTATACGTAGCACGGTCAGCCGAACCAGATACATTACGTTCCGGATTAGCAAAGGTTACATTACCTTTGGCAACGGCTCTGATCTCCTTCAACCAGCCTTCAACCTGATCGCCGGTCAAGGTCGTTCCTTCCGCAATCAATCGTGCATTTCCGGATACTAAACCATACTCTGTATCAGTATTATATTCAACGGAATTACCAAAGATTTGGCGATCTGCCCGTTGTAAATGCACATCACCCATAGCGGTGAATTTATTATTGTTAAAGCTATGAACGGATTGAGCCGACATAGACATATCGGTACCGATCATGGATACGCCGCCGTCAAGATTAGCCTCTTGTGTCTTTGTATTATACCAGCCGTTTGCACCGGTCATGGTTTTATCAAGTTGGGTAATCACGACATTCCCCTTCGCATCCGCACGACCTGTAGTACCATCATATGATAATGTATCCGCACTGATGGTCAACGGATCATTGGCCGCCCATGCCGTAATGGATGCGGTTATGAGTGCAGCCAATACGGCCATACCAATCTGTTTCTTCTTATTCATCATATTTCCTCACTATTACTTCTTTGTTAATTTCGCATTACCTATGGCTTTGATCTGTTGTAGCGACATATTTCCTTCCAGCTTATCGCCCACTAATGTCACGTCATTACTGGTATAGGTGAAAGCCGACTGAGATGTAAGCTGTTTTGTTTTATTATCAAAATGTAAAGCCTCTGTTTTAAAGGTTGCCCCTTCCGTATTTGTTGCAGTTACCCCCTGATCGATATCAAGAGAATTTCTGTCTCCTGTCAGGACCGCATGAGGGGCCGTAATTGTTGTGGTTACATCATTCTGATAAAATTGCCCCTTTAGATTTGTCAAAACGATAGCTTTCGTTCGCGGGTCATATTCAATTTTTTCTGCCGATAAAGCCCACACCAATTTACCGTCCTTTTCCTCCTGCAAATCTGCACCTTGGAAATTAACTAGTTGTCCGGCACCTGTCTGAGTCGTTGTGGATTCGCCGGAATCTTTCATGATATATACGATAAGCCCTACCAGGACAAATACTACAGCGACCACAATAGCAATTAACTTTTTATTATTTTTCATGTGCCCTCTCCCGAATAGCCATTTTCTTATCGTAATCGACAATTTCGTTCATCTTGGTCATCCAACGATGTTGAAACCAGAGCCATTCATCCGGATGTTGACGAATAAAGTCCTCGGTTACACGAACACATTCCTCTGTCAGGCGATACATATCCACTTCTTCATCACCGGTATCCACATAGTGCAATGCAGGTAGAATATGAACGATATGCCCACCTTCAGGTTTACGAGATGTAAAAATCGGCACCACCGGAGAACCGAATTTTTTTGCAAATGTAGTCGGTCCCATCACGGCCGAAGATTCCTGTCCTAAAAACGGAACAGGTAAACCATGTATATATCCATCTTGGTCAGCAAGGAAACCAAGCAGTTTTTTCTTCTTTAAAGCCTTTGCAGCCAATACGATTTCGTTACCGCCGCTGGCAAACACATCAAGCCCCACCATCTCGCGATATTCATTCATCAGACGTGTAAATTGAGCATTCGGCTGTTTTTTTACAATCGTCGTAGATGGGTATCCGTGTGCCGCCATAGCAGCCCCCATCCATTCCCAGTTGCCTACATGACCGGTGAGAACGATGACACCTTTATCCTCCGCGATGGCCGACTCCAGATGTTCGATACCGCGCAGTTCAATGTGTTTATTAATAAAAGACTTTGTTAAATTCGGCATATACAGGACTTCCATGACGCTGCGGCCCAAATTTTTAAACAAGCGATTAATGAGCTCTTCAGCCTGCTGGTCATTCATATTCATGCCTATCTTTATATTTTTAATGCCTCTAAGCTTTTGCTTCTTCGCTATAAGGCCATATATAGGGCCTAAACTAGCACCTATGAGCAAAATGAGTTTATATGGCAGTCGACATACAAGCCAACTAATAGCTTTAACTAAATGGTATTGCCATTCATTGTTCATTCTGCTCACCTCCTTTATTGTCCATAAGCATGTGCCTCCCGAGCATAGTCTGCTATGACAGAGTCCCATAAGCCTTGATTCTTCAAAATATATTCCACGGCTTCCCGCACGGCACCATGACCGCCCGCAGCGTGAGAAATAAATTTAGCTATATCCTTTACCTCGGGTACCGCATTTTGAGGTGCCATCGGTAAACCTACGATCTGTAGCGCTCCTAAATCATTAAGGTCATCACCCATATAAGCGATATTTTCCGCATCGATGCCATGTTCCGTACAAAGGGTACGCAATGCCTCAGTTTTATTTGCATGGCCCATGATTAATGCGTCAAAATGAAGCTCTTTGGCACGACGTTCAACCATCGGTGATCTACGAGCCGTAATGATAGCCAATTTAATACCGGCCTTATGGGCCGCCGTGAGACCTAAACCGTCCTTTACGGAAAAGCTCTTCATTTCTTCACCGCCGGATGTATAGATCAACGAGCCGTCGGATAAAACACCGTCTACATCAAGTACAATCCATCGAATATCCATTATTATACAATGCCTCTACGCAACAAATCCGTAATATGAACAATGCCGAGACATTTATTATCCGCATCTACTACCGGTAACACCGTAATAGGTCGAGGTTGATTCTTTTCCATTAAATGAAGCGCCTCGGCGGCTAATTTATCCTTTGTAATCGTGCGAGGCATCGTCGTCATCATGTCTTCCACCGGCCACTCGAGGAAATTACTGCCCGAGTCAAGGCCACGACGTACATCGCCATCTGTAACGAGACCGATGAGATATCCTTCTTCATCCACGATATTTGTAGCGCCTAAGCCCTTTTCAGTCATTACAAATAATGCATCTCGAACAGAAGCGCCTTTATGAACAATCGGATTGTCCGCACCGCCATGCATAATGTTCTCCACGGTCAACAATAGTTTACGACCTAAAGAACCGCCCGGATGGAATATGGCGAAGTTTTCCGGTGTAAAATGATGACGTTCCAATAAGCACACGGCCAGTGCATCGCCTAAAGCAAGTGCCACCGTCGTACTCGTGGTAGGTGCCAACCCTAACGGACACGCTTCACGTTCCACTTCAGCCAATAAAACTATATCGGAATTCTTAGCTAATGTGGAGTTCGGATTGCCTACTACACAGATCAGCTTGGCACCAATGCGACGTAAGGACGGTAAAATACTGATAATTTCACCTGTTTCCCCGCTATTGGAAAAGGCCAATACTACGTCATCCTCAGTAATCATGCCGAGGTCTCCATGCACGCCTTCGCCGGGATGCATAAAGAGAGCCGGAGTCCCTGTACTCGCCAAGGTGGCCGCTATTTTGCGTCCTATGTGACCGGATTTTCCCATCCCGGTACACACAACACGCCCCTTACAAGCCAAAATCATATTTACAGCATTAACAAAATTATGATCCAAACGAGAACTCAGTTGTTCAATAGCACGAGCCTCTTCGTGAAGTACCTGTGCCGCCTGTTCTAAAATAGTCACCAATACCGCCCCTAACCTTTAACGATTTTATCAATAGCTACTAAATCGCGAAGCAATGCTTCAAATTGGTCTAAATACAACATATTAGGTCCATCGGACAATGCTTCCTCAGGATTATCATGTACTTCAAAGAAAAGCCCGTCCACACCGCTAGCTACGGCAGCACGTGCCAAGTTAGGCACAAATTCACGATTACCGCTGGATTTAGTACCCGCACCGCCCGGCAACTGAACACTATGCGTTGCATCAAAGATTACAGGATAGCCAAACGAACGCATGATTGGAAACGAACGCATATCTACAACGAGATTATTATACCCAAAGCTGAATCCCCGTTCCGTCAGCATTAGATTTTCGTTTCCTGTTTCTTTCATCTTATTAAGGACATTCTCCATATCCTTAGGAGCCATAAACTGCCCTTTTTTTACATTCACGCATTTACCCGTTTTTGCCGCACCATATACGAGATCCGTCTGGCGGCACAGGAATGCAGGAATTTGCAAAATATCCAATACCTCAGCAGCCGGTTCGATCTGCTCAATAGAGTGGATATCACTGACTACAGGTACGTTGAGTTCTTTTTTTATAGAAGCCAATATCTTGAGGCCTTCCTCCAAACCGGGGCCGCGGAAGGAATTAAAACTGGAGCGGTTAGCCTTATCAAAGGAAGCCTTAAATATGTAAGGAACACCTACGCGCTCACAAATTTCTTTAGCCCGTTTACCGATGGCCAACGTGCGATCATAATCCTCAATCACACAAGGTCCGGCAAGGACAAATAACCCTTTGCCTCCCCCGACGGTAATATGATTAATTTGAACTGTTTTCATTTATCTCTCCTCTTGCGCGTAAATGGCATTTACGCGAGCCAAGTCTTCCGGTGTGTCTACACCGATAAATCGCTTATCCGTAAGGATAACGCGAATAGTATATCCATTTTCAAGAGCCCGTAATTGCTCCAGCGATTCGGTCTGTTCCGCCGCTGTCGGCTCCATATTAGCGTAATTTAACAGAAAGTCTCTGCGATATGCATAAATGCCGATATGTTTAAGCGGTGCTTTCACAAAATCCTGTCGAGGATATGGGATCAGGGATCTGGAAAAGTACATCGCATCATTTCGGTTATTAAGAACGACCTTTACCGCGGACGGCTCATCATATTCCTCCTCTAAAAGAGGCGTTGCAACGGTGGCCATCTGCAAATTCGGATCATCCTCAAAAAGTCGCGCCAAATCATCGATGAGCGTGAAATCAATCATCGGTTCATCACCTTGTACATTGATTATCACATCTAAATCAGTATATTGAGCCGCTACCTCCGCAAGACGATCTGTTCCCGTCGGATGATTCGGATTTGTCATCATTACGGTACCGCCAAAACCTTGTACGGTGTTGAATACCCGTTCATCATCGGTAGCCACAATAGTATACATTATTTTTGTCGCTTGTGACACGCGTTCATAAACCCTTTGAATCATCGGTTTACCGGCAATATCAGCCAAAGGTTTACCAGGCAATCGTGTAGACCCGTAACGGGCCGGAATTATACATCCGAATTGCACAATAAGCCCTCCTTTTTGTCATTTATACATCTTATTATTATACACTAAATCTCTAAATTTTCTATGAATTCCTGTTTTCCGGCCACAAATTCAATGCCGATAGATAGCACCAGAATCGGTATTTTCAAATCTTCAATTGCATGCAACTGACTTAACTTCACCGCATCCTTTTCCGTAATGCAGATCATGTCCGCCTGATGTGCAAATGCCTGTTTCCAAATCTCCACTACATCGTCATTGGTAAACTCATGATGATCCCCAAACGCCAACGTATGAACTACATTATAGCCCACATCGACCAAGGTTCGGGTAAAAGACCGCGGATTTCCGATGCCGCTGACAGCCATAATCCTCTTTTCTTTGTAAGTTCCCACGGGAGACTCTTTTGCACCGACGGCCCATTCATCTAAAGTATATAAGGCCTGCGGTTTGTGGGTCGTTTCATAAATCGGTGTCTGTGGCAGCATTTGAGCCAACCGTTTCCGTATGCTCGATACGATTCCCGGTGCCACCTGATCAACCTTCGTGAGGACAATGATATCGGCCCGCTGTAACCCGCTTAACGGTTCACGTAGTAAACCTCGCGGCAGTACATGCTCATAACCGAACGGATTGGATGCATCGACAAGGACAATATCGATGTCTCGATCCAGCCCCCTATGCTGAAAGCCGTCATCCATAACCAGACAATCCGCACCGAGCTTATCAATAGCAATAATCGCCGATTGAGTACGATCCCTACCGATAATGACGTTAGATTTCGACAACACCTTTGCCAATAACCAGGCTTCATCACCGCTTATGGTCGGCTCCACCAGCATGGTACCGTCTCGGGAGATAATAATATTCTTTTTATTATCCTCCGCCCGATAACCGCGGCTCAACACAGTAGGATGAAATCCTTTGTGAGTGAGTACATCACAAATAAATCGCACCATCGGCGTCTTGCCGGTACCGCCGGCCGTGATATTACCGACGCTGATGACAGGCACAGTCACCTTATTAACGCCCTTTCCTTCATCGAAACGAGCATTGCGGATTGATACGGCCTTTTCATATCCCTTGCTGAGAAATGCAAGGCCGGATCGAGCCATATCGCCCAATATGGACTTATTTTCACCACTGATAATGGATTTGAATAATTCTTCCCCACTCATAAGAGTCTCTCCTTCCTATTACGGAATGATATGATGTGCTTCAAATAACTGGCGCAACTCTTGAGTATTACGTCGTGTAGCTCCGCGATTTTCCCTGATAATTTCCAGGCAATGTTCACCCATCTCTTCGGCCAAGGCTTTGTCCTTGCAAAGACGCAAGACCATCTCGGTCAATTCTTTGCCGTTTTTTACCTGTTCGCAAGCCCCTCGCGAATTAAGAAGCGAAAAGATTTCTTTAAAGTTGAACATATGAGGACCTACCAGAATAGGCTTACCGTGAGCAGCCGGTTCCAATATATTATGCCCGCCGGTTCGCACCAGTGAACCACCTACAAATATAATATCCCCTAAACTGTAAAGACGCCCGAGTTCACCGATCGTGTCGAGAACAACCACAGGAATACCTTCATGTACGGGCTCAGTCATATCACTGCGACAAATGGCATTCAGTTCATATCGTTTCGCAAGGTTTTGTACATCATGACCACGATAAATTTCACGCGGTGCAATCAATAAACGCGCTTGAGGGTACTCCTGCAAGACCTGTGTAAAGGTTTCAAAAATGGCCTCCTCTTCACCCTTATGGGTACTACCCGCGACGATGATCGGGTGATTATTTCCAAATCCGAATTCATCGAGCAGTTGCTGCTTCTCTTCACTGGATACAGTGGCGTATGTCTGATCATACTTCATATTGCCCGTCACGGTAATATCCGCTTTATTAGCGCCAAGTCGTGCAATATACGCCGCATCAAACTTGGATTGCATGCAGAATCGTTCGATAGACCGCAACATTTCCCGTGTGAAGGCACTGATATAACGATATCTCTTCATGCTGCGATCCGAGATACGTCCGTTGACCATCATAACAGGGATGTTTTCAGATTGAGCGATTCGTAAAAAGTTCGGCCAGATTTCGGTTTCCACCAATAAAATCGTAATAGGTTTGATAATATGTAAAATCTTACGGGTCAAATATGGCAGATCAAGGGGGAAAAAGATAATCCCTTCCGCTTCCGGAATAATACGGTGTGCCATCGCATGGCCCGTAGCGGTAACTACGGAAACAACAACGACAGCCTCAGGGAACTCTTTTTTCACTTCTTTTACCAGCGGACTGGTAGCCACGATTTCACCGACAGATGCGGCGTGAATCCAAATCGCACGGCGTCCTTCTATTTTTTTTAATAATGATGCAGGCATATAGCCCGCACTCTGTTTAATGCGCTCATAAAATCCGTCTTCAAAAGCGAGCCGGTACAAAATGACCGGTATCAGGCCTATCCAATAGAATATGAGTAATACGTTGTATATCCAGTACATGGTTATCCTTTATTGGAGAATTGAACAGAGTAAAGATGATTGTACAACCCGTCTTCAATAGCTAGCAGCTCCTGGTGAGTCCCCTGCTCTACCAGGCGACCATGGTTAAGTACAACAATTTGATTCGCATTCTGAACGGTGCTCAATCGATGAGCGATGACAAATGCGGTACGCCCCTTCATGAGACGATCGAGCGCCTCCTGAACGAGTTTTTCACTTTCCGTATCCAAAGCAGACGTAGCTTCATCGAGAATCAAAATGCGTGGATCCTTTAAAATCGCACGAGCAATAGCCACCCGTTGACGTTGACCGCCTGATAGGGAACTGCCACGCTCACCCACGACGGTATCGAGTCCGTCCGGCAATTTATCGACAAATTCCAATACATTGGCGGCCTTTGCCGCTTCGTATATTTCTTCATCCGTTGCATCAAGACGACCGTAGAGAATATTTTCACGAATCGTGGCATTGAATAATACGGTTTCCTGCGGAACTAAACCGATTTGTTCGCGCAAGGACTTAAATGTTACATCCTTTACATTATATCCGTCGATAGTAATGGATCCGTCGGTGACATCATAAAAGCGGGGCAGTAAATTTGCCAATGTCGTCTTCCCCGCACCGGACGGACCAACGAGTGCCACACTTTCACCGGCCTTAACAGATAGAGTAAAATGTTCCAATGCCGGTTTTTCACCATCATAGGAAAAGGATACATTATTAAATTCCACATCGCCGGTAATAGCCGGTAATATAACTGCATCGGGTTTCTCGATAACATCAGTTTTAGTATCCAAAATTTCAAAAACGCGATCCGCTGCAGCCAAAGCCTTTTGAATATTACCGTAAACTTGACTCAAACGCTTTACCGGATTCGACAGATTGATAGCATAAATCAAAAATGCGATAAGAGCCCCTGCCGTAATCGTACCGGTTACAACGGAATAGCCGCCATACCAGAGAATAACCGCCACGGCAATGGCAGCGGAAAACTCGACCATAGGGCTCAATAAGCTGGTTAGTTTTGTGGCCTTAATAACAGCCTTGAAGTTACGGGCATTTTCCGTTTCAAAACGGTTACGCTCAAAATCTTCGCGCGCAAAGGATTTAACGACCCGCACCGCGCTGATAACCTCTTGTAAAAGCGCCGTAATATCAGCGATACGCCCCTGTACATCGTGACCGGCAAGGCGTAATTTCTTACCGAATACGTTGATAATCAATAATACAACAGGCACAGTGATAAAGGTAACCAACGTCAACTTCCAGTCAATAAGCAGCATCGATACGAGAGAACCGATAAGCGTTACGGACTCGGTTATGAAGGATATGAGATTATCCACCACCGCCGTTTGTAAGGCCGCCACGTCGTTGGTGAGATTACTCATGATAACGCCCGTCTTACGGCGATCAAAATAAGATAAACTCAAGCGTTGAAGATGATTAAAAATCGCTTCACGCACATCAATAATAACGCGTTGACCGATATAGGACATATTATAGGTCTGACCATACGTAGCGAAACCTCGAATTAAGAAGATGAGAATAATCGCCCCTACAATCAGGTTCAGCATAAACATATTTTTATCTTGTAAAACCTGATCCACCACATTCTTGATGAGCCATGGCACGACCAGATATGCGGCTGCCGCTACAATCATACAGAATACGGCAAATATCATGCGCTTATAATAAGGCTTTACAAAATATAAGAGCCTGGAATAACTATTCATTACACGTCTCCTTAGCTAGGTCATATACGAGGTGCGCTACGCGTTTTACCGCTCCCGGTTCACCTAATGCATGTCGTACTTCGCGCAACTCCGTGCGCATAGCCGCATTTGCCGACTCATCATCGATTAACGGTGCTACGGCCGCTACAATGCGTTCCGGATTTACCTCATCTTGTAAAAGTTCCGGTATCACTTCTTTGTCGGCGATAATATTCGGCAAGCCCACATGAGATACGTTAACCACCATTTTACCGATACCATACGTAATCGGTGATACACGATACAGTAAGACGGTAGGCAATTCCATCATAGCCGTTTCAAGTGTCGCGGTCCCTGAAGCGGCAAGACAGGCATCACAGATTTGCATTAAGTCGTATGTATGGTCCTCCGTGATCGTTACCGGCACATTATGAGACTCAATAAACGATTCCAGTTCACTGCGGTCAATAGTGTGCGCACGAGGCAAAAAGAACTGCATGTCATCATGGGTTTCCATCAATATCTCGGCGCTCTTCAGCATTGTATCAAGTAGTGACATGACTTCCTGTTTACGGCTGCCGGGCATAAGTAATATTTTTTTAGCCTCTTTTCGGACATCAAAATATACTAAAGCTTCAGCTCTGTTCATCGTAGGATGAACAATATCCAATAACGGATGTCCTACAAATTCAACATCACATTTATATTTTCGATATGCCTCCGCCTCAAACGGAAAAATCGAAGCTACCTTCGTCACATATTTTCGAATGGTATCGCCACGGCTACTATGCCATGCCCATATGGTCGGTGCAATATAATATACCACCGGAATACCGAGTTCATGCGCTACTGCGGCAAGTTTCATATTAAAACCCGGATAATCTACACAGACAAGAATATCCGGTTTTTCTTTCATCATGACCCGTTTTAAATACGTGCGCAATTTAAAGAATTTCGGCAACGATTTAATAATCTCTACAATGCCTATGACACCAAGATTTTTGATGTCATATACAATGCGAACACCGGCCCGTTCCATCAAGGTGCCGCCCATTCCGAACAATTCTACCGTAGGATCCAGTTCGCGCAATGCCGCAGCAACACTGGCAGCATGAGTATCACCGGATGCTTCTCCGGCAGAAAACATGATTTTCATCGTGCATCCTTTCTGGCATTCACAAAATCCTCGTTTACGGCGCATATGACAATATTATGGCGATTTGCCATATCAAGCACTTCCTGCTGCTGTACGAAAATAGTTTTTTCCGCTTCTACAGCCAATACCTTGCATCCGCTATCTATCATGGACATCAACGTTTTAATGCCTACCGCAGGTACGTCAAAACGCACATCCTGATTCGGCTTCTCCGTCTTCACGACAACAGCATCGCCTCTGCCTAATTCACCGCCGCGTAAAATGCACTTATCTGTGCCTTCAATGGCTTCAATAGCCATGGCCGCCTTATGTTTTACGACAACAGTCTGTCCAATATCAAGAGCACCCATCTGTTTCGCCAATTCAAATCCGAAACAGATATCTTCCCATTGTTCATCGGTAGGTGATGTTTGTGAAAGCACCCCTACTTTAGGCATAAAAGGCTTTAAATATACGGTCTGATCCAGAACTTTAAATCCTTCCCGCTCAACTTCATCGACAATGGCAAGCATAATCGTATCGTCTTTGCGATTTTTAAGACGCCGCAAAACCCCCAGTGTCTTTAAATCCGGGAACGATAAACCGTTAAAGAGGATTTCCTTAGTCACTTTTCCCAACATGGTCAGTTCAACGACGCCTTCCTTCTTTAAGGTCTTGAAAATTTTTCCCAATTTTGCGACACCTATGCTGTAAAAAGCATCGGCTTCACGTTCAAGGGCCGGGTCTATATCAGGTACCACACCTATAACAACCACTTCGTGCCCTAATAGGTGTGCGGCACGCATGAATTCTACAGGCAGTATACCGATGCCCGCAATCAATCCTACCTTTGCCAAAACTATACCTCCTATATGACCTATCGATCCAAGCTTATATTTACATACCGATTGTATACAATTTAACAATACGAGAATTACCGTCCGATGACGCACTCATATACAGTATATTGTACTATAAATGACCATTTTTTACCATTAAAACACGGCTTTTACCACAATAGAAAAGGACCCCGTAATACTACGAGGTCCCTTATTATTAATCGCGACGAGTACGCATAATACCACGATCGGCATTGCGCAAAAATCGTAATAAATTTTCTATTTCTACAGAAGAATCAAGCTGCATTTCCATTTCTTCAATCGCCTTGGATAAACTGAATCCGGAACGATAAATGATGCGAAATGCCTGTTTTAAATCACGTCGTACATCTTCGGAAATACCTGCACGAGATAAGCCTACCGAATTAAGTCCGATAACGCGTGCCGGTTGACCATCTGCGATAACATACGGAGGAATATCCTGTACCACTTTAGCCATACCGCCGACCATGGCATTACGACCGATTTTCACAAATTGATGAATACCGGCAAGTCCACCGATTACTACGCGGTCCTCAACAATAGCGTGACCTGCAAGACCGGCACAGTTACTCATGATCACATTATTGCCTACAATACAATTATGAGCTACATGAGTACAGGCTTGAAGCAAGCAGTTATTTCCGACGCGTGTTTCTTCACCTTCGCCGGTAGCCCGACTGATGGTAACAAACTCGCGAATAACCGTCTCATCGCCGATATTACAAAAGCTTTTTTCACCTTTAAATTTTAAATCCTGCGGTTCCAACCCAATAGATGCGTTCGGATAAATTTCACAACGCTTACCAATGGTTGTCCAACCACCAATCACAACATGTGCACCAATTTTGGTTCCATCGCCGATTACGACATGTTCCCCAATGATTGCACCAGGACCTACGATTACATCTTTGCCCAATTTAGCATTTGGATGGACTATGGCTGTACTATGGATGTTGGATTCTGCATTTTCCATGCCTACAACTATCACTATAATCACTCCTCAGTTTATTATACAAGGGCAAACATGTATTCACCGCTAGCGCACAGTTTATCCCCCACATAGGCACGGCCTTCCACCTTACCCATACGGCCTTTTATCTTAACGATATCAACTTCCATGCGCACTTGATCGCCGGGTTTCACAGGATGACGGAAACGAACCTTATCAATGCCTGTAAACATCGGTGTCAAACCGCGGTTTTCTTCAGGGTATAAAAGAGCAATGCCCCCTACTTGGGCAATTGCTTCTGTAATCAAAACACCAGGCATCACAGGATTACCGGGGAAATGCCCCTGGAAGAAAAGTTCATTAAAGGTGGCATTTTTAATGCCCACAGCACGCTTCATGGGTTCCAATTCAGTAATTCGATCGACTAAGAGCATTGGATAACGATGAGGTAAAATTTCTAAAATATCTTCGTGATTAAGAATCATGGCTGTGTCTCCCTTATTTCTTCCATTATACTGTGAGCCAAACGCGAATTAAGTTCATGACTCGATTTTAAAGCGATTACATGGCCTTCAATAGGTCCTAATAAAAACAAATCCCCAATAACATCAAGCGCCTTATGGCGGACAAGTTCATCATCAAAGCGAGGGACAGATAAGCATTTCTCATCATCATAAACCAATGCATTATCCAAATTGCCGCCCTTAGCAAGCCCCATAGCCTGTAATTGTTCTAATTCCTTCATAAATCCAATAGTTCGAGCCGGGCCTATGTGCTCCTTGAAGTACTCCGGAGTAACCTCAAAATCACATTGCTGGGTTCCAAGTAATGGATGACTGTTGATAGAAGTAAATGTCATACGATATCCATCATACGGAAGAATGACGATAAATCGATCTTCATCATATACGGCATGAGATTTCTTGACCTTATATACCCGGCGTTTTGCCGTCTGTATATCAAGGCCCGCCCGCTCTATCAAATCGACAAAGACCGCACTGCTACCGTCACCTACCGGAGGTTCCGGAGAATCCATCTCTATATAACAGTTGTCAATATTCATAGCACTGAACGCTGCTAATACATGCTCAACGGTAAATACCTTAGCTTCACCATTCTCTAACGTAGTAGCGCGCATAGTGTTCGTCACATTATCAATGTGTGCTCGCACAGAAGGATGTCCTTCAATGTCCGTACGTACAAACACAATTCCTGTATCTTCAGGTGCAGGTTTAAAAACCATAGTTACCGGTTCACCGCTATGAAGGCCAATCCCTTGATATGAAACAGCCTGTTTAATCGTCTGTTGTGGCTTACTCATAAGAATGTCCTTTCATACTCTGATTTATATTTACTATACACCAATATGTATTATACCCTATTTGCATAGGTGATACAAGAAATTGACTATTTATTGAAAGACATCGGGTGGTGTTTCAATCTGCTCACCGTAATAACGACGAGTCCATTTCCATCGATTATGCAGCCAGAACCAATCCTCCGGATACCGGCGAATATAATCTTCAATAAACTCATTCAGACGCGTTGTCGTAACAGAAATATCACGTTTTTTATCATCCGTACGCTCCACATACATCGGTGGATGTACCTCAATTTCATGTTTTCCAGAATACGGATTGTAATGTATGGTAACGAAAATAATAGGAACATCCTGCATGCGAGCCAATACGGCCGGTCCAGCGGCTGTTAAGGTTTCATATCCGAAAAACGGTACCAATACACCATCATCACCGGGATCCTGGTCCATAATCAGCCCTAGAAAAGCACCCTTTTTCAGCTCTGTTATCATTTCGCGCACACCGGTTTTATACGTAACATGCTGATGCATAATACGCCGATATTCATTAATAAACCGGTCGGAATCACCATTCTGTTTCATAGCTACGGAAATCAGGGGATAGCCTTCAGATGCGAGCACACCACCTAATAATTCCCAGTTACCGCTATGAACAGCAGCCAAAATTGCACCGCGACCATTTTCAAGAGCATCATCTAAGTATTCACGATTGATAAACTCGACCATATCTTTATAAGCACCATCCTTGATTTCAGGATAGCGCAATACATCGATAATCATACGTCCGAATCGAGTTGTACTCGCCTTTGCAATACGGCGTGCTTCCTTCGGATCATCTGTAATATGACAGAACATAATCTGACCGATAGCTAATCGCTTACGTTTAGGCGGCACCACCAGCCACGCAATTTCACCAAGCAACGTGCCAATCGCATATTGTAACCCTTTCGGCAACATACAAATAAAGGCACTAAAGATTTTCATAAACCTATACATGGATTATTAGCTCTCCTTAAGCTGTGCTTTCAAAGCTTCAATTTCCTTTTGTAATTGTTTTACCGTTTTCACCATATCCGGTAAGCGATTTTCATAAGCCGCTAATTTCAACCATTCTTTGTGAGGCCTCATAGGATACCCTGCCATAACGCAATCGGACGGTACATTACCGGTAATACCTGTTTTCCCTGCAAATTGTACATTGTCACCAATGGTAATATGTCCCGTACAACCTGTTTGTCCGGCAAAGATAACATGGTTACCGCATTTAGTACTGCCTGCAATTCCGACCTGAGCAATAAGAAAACAGTCCTCACCAATTTCAACATTATGTCCCAAGTGTACTAAATTATCAATTTTAGTACCACGTCGTACAAGAGTAGACCCCATTGTCGCATTATCGATTGTCGAACAGGACCCGATTTCCACATCATCCTCTAAAATGACATTTCCTACCTGAGGAATGTGAGTATGTACACCGTTTTCAGTTGCAAAACCGAAACCTTCACCACCGATTACGGCCTTCGCACGCAATACAACACGCTGACCGAGGATACAATTTTCATGTACGATAGCACCCGCATAAATGTCGGAGTCCGCACCGATTCGTACATTATGACCGATATATACATATGGTCGAATCGTTACATTATCACCGATTACGGCATTATCATTGATTACACAATACGCTCCAATAGCGACATTTTTACCTATGGATACATTCTTGCCTATAATCGCCGTGCTATGCACCTCACGAGGTACCACTACAGGCGGATGAAACAATTCCAGAATCTGTGCAAAGGCAGACTTCGCATTATCAACTACAATCTGTGACATTGGCGCATCAGGTATTTCAGACTCTACAATGACCGCACCGGCTTGACAGAGTCCGATATGTTCCACATAATCTCCGACAGCGAAGGTAATAGATTGTTTTGCAGCTTGCTCAAAGCTACGTGTTTCCGTGATATGTACCGTATCATCACCTACAACGCGACCTTGTACTAATTTCGCAAGTTCCTGTAAGGTTTTTTCCAAGGTAATCTCCCCCTATTTTTAAAATAGATTATTCTGAAGCTTCTGCACTACCTTCGGCAGGTTGAGCTGCTCCTTGTTGATTATCTTGCTGATTATCTTGTTGGTTGGACTGTTGTTCATCGGCTTGCGCTGCAGCTTCAGCCTCTTTGATTTGATCATCTGTAGCCTTACCCATTTTATTGATCAAATCATCGGTTACATCCGTACCGCCACCAATAACAGCACCCTTCTCAATGATTACGTCAAGCTTTTTATCTTTTACGAGTTCACTGATTTGTTGATCCTGATATTGACGGAATTCTTGAGCTTTTGCAGTACTGAAAGTAGCCAATTCCTGTTCCGCTTGTTTATATACTTGAGGTTTAGATGCTTCATCAGCAGCTGCAATTTTTGCATTCAATTCTGCCTTTTTAGCATTAATTTCTTTAGTAATAGTGATACCCTTTTCAGTGCTGTTCGCAACTTTCACACTATCCACGTAACCGATATTATTAGACCCACATCCGCCGATAACGGCCATAGACGCCACTAAAGATACACCTAATACCAAAGATTTCATACGTTTATTCATAATATACTCCTTATTGAACCCGATAAGATGCTTTTACCGCATCTGTAATATCCAGGCCTTTAATATTGCCACCATCATCAATAATAACTAAATCTAAATGCTGTTCCTGCGCAATAACTCCAACACGCATACGCACATCTTCCAATATCGCTTCATGAAGAGCACTCACTTCCGCTTCCTTATCAGACAGCTTCTTAGCCCAAGTATCATTCCAATCCTGTGCAACAGGTAAATTATTATTGGATATAATCGCTTGTGCCTGTCGTTGCATCATGTCGTCTCGCTTAGCGGCCAATTCCTGTTGTAACGACGCCGCATATTGATTGAGTTCTTCCTGCCCTTTCTTTTGTAATGGTGCAAGTTCCGCCTCAACCTTATTTTTAATAGCGTCCACATCTGAACTGGATGGTTGACGTTTGGCCAGTAACTCTTTTAAGCGTTCCTCTTTCTCAGCTTTTTCAGCCATCGCCTGTTGTCGCTGTGCATCATCGATATATACGCGATCATCATAAGCATACAAATCAAGCTGAAGATTAACGATTTCAAGGTCATATGCATTGGCACTCACCTTTAACTCCGATAAGTACTTCTGCGTCAATTCATTGCGTTTCGCATTCAGTTGCTGATTGAGTTCATTTTCTTTCGTTGCAATACGAGTCTGCAGTTCTACCGTAAAAGCATCAGACAAAGTTGAATCTAAGGCTAACGATTTCAATTGTTCCTCTTGAGCATCCGACTTGGCATTTAAAGCCGTCTGCTCCAATTGATATTGTCGATTAAGCAAACCCAATTCTTGCTTGGCTTGCTTGTAATCTTCATAAGACGGATTGAATTCCAGCACATCATCCATGCGGACGACACCGATGGATATTCCATCGGAATTATGTTGCCGATTCGTCACAAAGCCGTAAAACCAAACCATAGCCCCCAGTGCAGCAACGAGAAATATGATTAACCCGATATATCGTTTATTCCCGTTCATTGTCGTTTCCCCTACATAGAACTACCGCTTATTTTTTTGCTTCTGAAGATAATTTCTTTAATACCTGGTCGGTAATATCTACACCGCCATATAATACACTGTCTTTAGTCATAACAACACTCAAGCCTTTAGCATCCCCTACAGCTTTTGCAGCCTCCATTGCTTTGTCTTGAACGGACTTCGCAATTTCCTGGTCTTTCTTTGCTAAATTTTCGCGCATTTCTTCTGCAATTTTTTGTTTTGACGCATCATCCGGTGCCGCATCAATTTTAGCTTGTGCATCTTTTTGTAATTGACTTTGATAGCTCATAAATTCCTGAGCTGCATTGACATAAATCGGATTATCCTGAGACATCATGCGAGACGTATCGATAACCCCTACTGTACTGGATCCGCCGTTACTTGTCGGCGACGCCATCTGCGTATATGCCAACGCACCGATACCTATAATAAAAATAGCAGCAATGACGATAGAAAATATTTTTACATTCGTCTTGTTGTTCATCATTCGCATCATAATGAAATGCCCTCATTTCTGTTAATTACCGCATCAAAGGATGCCATATAGAGATATTGGTGAAAGCCTCTTATAAAAGAGACTTTCACCATATACATTTTCAATATTAGAATTGTGTACCGAAGCTGAAATGGAATTTATTTTTATGCTTACCAACACCGTAGTCAAGTTTAACAGGACCGATAGGAGTTGTAATGCGAACACCGGCACCAACACCATAGTTAAAGTTCTTCTTACTGTTATACCAAGTAACATTAGGTGCATCCCATGCATCACCGATATCGGCGAACAATACGCCACTAACCTTTTTAACTATAGGGAATCGGAATTCCAATGTAGCATTGTACATTTTCTTACCGCGGAATTGATCATCTTCATAACCGCGCAAGGAATCGGCACCGCCCAAAGTAAACAATTGGCTATATGGTGCATCGCCCTGAATAAATCCGGCACGGGCACGGAATGCCAATACATTCTTAGCGCCTAATTTTTTGTACATACGAGTTTCAGCCGTGAATTTATAGAAATCAAAGTCACCGCCTAAACCATGGCCCGCCCATTGTGCAGTATAGGAGATACGACGACCGCGAGTCGGTTCATAAATATTATCACGGGAGTCATATACCTTTTGCCATGTAGCAGAGTTAATACGACCGAAGTTATTAGCCACATAGTTATCGGATGCAAAGTTATAATTGCCGTTATTCCAAGCCCCGTTAGGACCTGCACCGGCATCACGGTCATAGCGATAGCCGGAACTTTCATCGCTATCCCATTTGTAAGTATCCTTACGGGATTCTAATGTCAAGTAATCACGTGTATATTCGCCGGTCTGACGGCCGAAGGAAATATTGAAACCACGAGATTTCTTGTTGTATTCCGCTACTTCGTTACCATCTTCATTGTAGTCAGTATACTCATCTTCACGGTTGAAGAAGGAGAAGCCAAGGGATGTACCCTTGCTGTCAATCCAAGGTTTCAAGTAGGAAATCTGGTAGTTTTTATACTTCTTCTTACCGCCGATTTCCCAATGTACCTTGAACTTATCACCGGTACCACGGAAATTATCTTCACCGAACTCAACGATACCTACAAGGCCGTCAGATTTGGAATAGCCGGCCCCTAACGTAACCGTACCTGTTTTATGTTCCAGTACATCAATTTCGATGATAACATTATTAGGATCTTGTTCACCAGGCAACATGCGAACGTTTACATCATCGAAGAAACCCAAATTATATACGCGTTCTACGGAACGGCGCACAAGGAATTTATTGAACGGTTTACCCGTTTTTTGAACGAATTCACGTGTAATAACCTTATTACGAGTCTTCTTATTGCCGGCAGGAATAATGTCTTCAACCATGCCTTCCACGATATGAATATGCAATATGCCCTGGTCATCCACACGGATGCCGTCAACGTGAGCCAACATATAACCGTCACGAGCATAAGCAGCATTGATGCCTTGTACCTTCTGACCTACGTAGACGGAGTTGAGTACTTGGCCCGGTTGAATATCCATAAACTTCGTCAACACTTCAGACGAATAAACGGTATTACCTTCAAATACAACACCATTTGTAATCGGATTTACCGTTACGGCGTAGTCAACTTTAACGCCTTCCGGCACGGAAGTGAATATAGGATTTACTTCAGAAAAATAGCCTGTATTACCAAGATTTTGAACGTCCTTAAAAACGCCGTCAACAGATACAGCATCGCCCACTTTCTGACTTAGAATAGGCAATAATTGTGTTTGCTGCTCTGCTGTAACACCGGAAATAGATAAGCCCGTAATGGTTTTACCTACATAAGGATTCACGATTTCAGCATTAGCGGACGTCACATATTGAGCCTCTACAGTTGTAACAGCTTGAGTTTGACCGTTTTCAGCGGCTTTATCAAGATCAGTACCACCTGTAGTTTTCGATACCATTTTTACTTGTTTGTCATCTGTTTTCAAAACGGCATTATTAACAGTCACAGTCCCGTCAGAACCTTGTACTACAGTTCCGTCACTGGATACGGTAGTATCCCCACGAGCCGCTAAAATAGCCGCATCAGTTTCATCTTGAGTTGTTCCAGTCGCCGCACCAGAATTAAACACCGCCTGTGTAGTCGATGTATCCTCTGTTGTAGCCGCACTAGTTGTTGTAGTGCTATTCAAATCTGGAGTATAGCCAGCTTGTACCTCTGCAGCAAAAACACTGCCAGTTCCCACGACAGCAGTCAACACGGATGCTGCAAGCATACTTTTGTAGGCTTTTGGTTTTAACATAAATTCCTCCTAGAATTCATCCCTTATAAAGAAAATTAAATCTTTATTTAAAAGAGTATTAAATCTTTATTATTATAGCATATAATGCCAGGAATGAGTACTACTATAAACATATTTTATGAAATTAATATGACTACAATATGCATATCTATAGGGTTTGCACATTGTAGTCATACCTTGTTAAAAGCTTCTTGTCCAGCGTCCACCTATATAATTATTACCTTGTGATGTACGCCATCCGGTAAATTTGATATTCCGACGAACGGAATACTCTATACCATATTTATTTTGTTTATTATTGATCCCCTGCGAATAGGTCAACATAACCTTCGGTAATACGTACTTACCGATTTCAATATTATAATTACCCGCAGTCGCCTTATTCGTCGGCTCATCAGGATCAATGGAGCCCGTCGTAATATTAATCCGGTCTAGTCCAAATGTATTCTGCAATGCATCCTGTACATAACCGAACGCAAACATCTGCAATCCTGCTGTAGCAACCGCATTTACATCATCATTGGTAAGCGTACTGCTATTACTATCCGCACCACGACCAAATGTAAGCATCGAAATAATTTGTTTTTGTGATAATCCAGGGTTAGATGTTAGGGAAAGATCCATATGATCCACAGTTCCTTTCACCCCGAGCATAATATTATAGTTACTTACATTGGTTTCAGCTTCCAATTGTAGCATCGGTAAATAAGATCCGCCGACGAAATGTGCGTTACCTTTTGTAATATTAAAGGTATGGCTTAGATATTTAAATGTTCCCGACTTCACATCGAATTGACCGCTCGCCATCGGATTCAACAAAGAGCCTCCGAAGTGAACATCACCGGTTATAAACATATCATATAGAGTCCGGTCATAAAGCCGTACACCCTTACCGGCATGAACAGTAACATCTACGCCCAAATCATCAGTACTGCTGCTGGATTCAAAGGAGAGTGGAATTTTAAATTGAACCTTTTCCAAATCCAGGTGTCCCATCAAGGTAGGTAAACCGTCCTTATCCGCAATATATAATTCCCCGTTTAAAGGTCCTTTTACATATTCACTGCGCACATCGAGACCGTCCAATTGAACCGCCGCACGATAGTTTGTAAGGCTATGACCGTTCCAGTTCACCTTGGCCGCCAAACCGGCAGAGCCTTTCCCCATGGTGATTCGAGCTTGTAAATCGCCCTGTTGTCCGGAGAAAATTAAATCGCCATTGATATCTGTAATCTCGTTGTTGACTGCGGCCAACTTCATCGAACCGTTACGTACAGATACGGCGCCATATGCTTCCGGCTGATCTACGGTACCCGTAATATGTACGGTTCCCTTCAATGCGCCGGTGGCCTCTTTCACACTCTTTGTAACGAGAGGAATAACCGCCATATCGGCTTCATTAAAATCAATCGTCACATCCATAGCCTTTTTATCATCCGCCGCTAAATGACCGGATGTATAAAGGGCAGCCAACGGAATTTTTCCGTAAGCCGCAAGTTTATAACCGCCTTTAGTCCCCTGAATACGCTGAATCTGAATAACGCCATCCTGCATGGTGGCAAGAGCAAACCCCTGGTCAATCGCTATACCGTTGTACGAACCGTCTTCAATAGCAGCTGACAATTCCACCTTCGGATTTTTTGTTTCCCCTGTCATATTTAATACGCCCGTTACATTACCGGTCGCATTGATGTCCTTACCGATCAACGGCAAAAATGGTTTGATATCGACATTTTTTAAGGCAACCTGCATATTGGCGATTCCATCCAGATCCATAGTGCCGCCCATCGCAATGAGGCCATCATTAACAGGCAATTTAAGGGTCTTAACGTCAAACTTCCGATTTGCCAGACTCGCATCAATCGACGCATCACCTACGACGGTTTTATCAATACTTACATCGTCAATCGTACCTTGTACATGAACGCTAGGGTTATCATAAGTCCCCCCCAGTTCAACGGAACCATTAAGTCTTCCGTCAAGATGCTCATTTTTCTTATCCAACAATGTCAATAAATTATTAACACCGCCATTTTCTACATTCAATGCTCCGAACAAAGACTTAGTACCGTCAAGTCGCATGCCTCCGCTCGCTACATAACGACCGCCGGTATTCTCCGCAAAAGTAAAATTTTGCAAATTCACAACCGATTTGTCCGCATAAAGTTGACCGTGAATATCCGATAACGCCTCCCCATTAAGAACCAACGCATTCGACTCCACATAGGCATTGAGTTGAGGATTATCCATTGATCCACGAACAGTTCCGCGTCCGGATACGAGTCCTTGTATATCTATATCGCTATTGATGAGCAATCGGCCCATATCGATATTGTTACCTTCAAAGCTTATATCAATAGCATCCTTCGCTACAGTACCGCCACCGGTAATTATTGCACCATATCCTTCCACATCGAACCGATATAATCGCAAACTATCGTTCGCATAGCTATACTTAACAAAGGCATTTGTCACTAGCTTACCGTAAGCCGAACCGTCCCATAAATGCGCACGACCTTCAACAATAGGGTTCGCCATAGTGCCTGTAATATGATTATCAGACTCAAACCAGCCGGTTATCGGTAAATCCGTAAATGGACGAATTGCATTTTCAATGCGTACCGCCCTTGCAACAGCCGTGATATCAATGGCATCCGTATCAAGATGATATTGACCGGATACATCAAAACCTCCGTTTCCATCACCGATATGTCCATTTTTTAGAGTTAACACATGATTATTCAACTCCAAATCACTATGAATATCATTATATCGGGAACCTTTGTAATGGACTTCCTGTCCCCATATATTGCCTGTTACATGCGGGTTATTCAAATCGCCCTGCACATTAATCGACGTGGACAATGTACCGTCCACATCCGCTGCTCCGATTATCGAGCTCAAAGACGTCAACGGCAGAGCATTACCGGAAACAGTCGCCTGCACCTGACCGTTTTCTATATATCCGTAACCGCTCAGCGTACCGTCGCCCATCTTACCTACGGCGACAACATTAGTTTTATCACCCGTTTGAGACAAGTCCGCTTTCACAGAATCCAGTACGATACCGCGCATCGAAATCTGTTGACCTTCCACATGCCCCACAAGATCCGTTAACGCATTATTTTTACCGACTAGACGTATGTCCCCGTCAGCAGATCCCCCTATCGGATGATTCATATTTTGGGTAAAAGCATCCAGCGGTAATGCATGAGCCTTTATATCGGCGGTGAAGGAACCGTCATCAATCATATACTGCCCGTTAACCTTCGCACTACCTGTACCGGCGAACAACGTTATATCGGATACTTTAACACGACCATTGTCATATACGATATCACCTTGAGCACGATCCACATGATAATCGCCATACGATAAACCGCTGCTTGCCACCGTTGCGGATACATAAGGAGACACCGTCGTACCGCCGATATGGGCACGTCCGCCTACAGTTCCCGTAATACCGGAATCTGTAAGCGTAGCTACATCAACCTTATCAGCAACGACATTAAGATTTAAATATTCCTCATTATCCCCCAATGTAATAAGTCCGTTCACCTTGGCAACCTGATCATTAACACGCCAGGAGCTTTGAGCAATGACGATCTGATTATGGTTCAGCATAATACGACCGTTACCATCGGTAATGGTGTATATCGTATTTCCTCGTTTATAAGTCCCTTCCAGCCCCTTGAATTTCACATTGCCGGACATAATATATTTGCCGTCTTCACATTTCACATTTACATGTAAATCCTGTAGCGTACCTTTTTTAACGGATATATCATTTCCTAAAGGAACAAAATTCATGAGTCCCGACACATCAACGGAATCCGATTGTGCATAAAACTCAAAATTGGTGAAATCATTCATATCGACAGATCCGTTAATCTGAACGGCCGATCCGTCAAGACTCCCTGTGAAAGCCCCTTTGGACAGTGAATTTGTATCGAGTGCTACAGATCCGTTCAAGTTATTTACAACATGCCTGGTACCATCTTGCATACGCAAAGCAACTGTACCCTCATCCACATTGATATCCCCTTCAAACGATTTTTGCTCATTAGGATCTGAAGGTTTAATAAGCTTCGTTACACTCCAGGACCCGTCTGCCAATTGCCAAATGTGTAAATCAGGCCGTTCAACAGAGACCGATGAAATGGCATCTGCCCCCGATCTGTTTCCACTGATGAGACCCGGTAGAGACGATAGCTTTACACCCACCGCTATTTCAGGTGCGGTTCCTACGAGATGCCCCTCTGTATCACGAATCACCACATCTGTAAGAATTATATCGCCATTCCAATTAATACGGAGAGAATCATAATCAACAGATCCATTGATGGCTGTATTCACTTGTTCCTTAACCATCGGCGCCACATAGGTTTGAGCGATAGGATTAATGCTGGACCCTATACCGCATGATAATCCAAGAATAGCCGCCCCTATAAGGCAACATTTTTTTCGCGTCATGATGCTGCTCCCACATCGATTATGAATAAACTGTAAATATATACTATATCTTACCATAATCATAGCAATAACTACAGATTTTTAAAATAAATTTTATAAAACTAATGAACTTTTTTTCTGCCGCTCAAAAAGCGTATCCGGAAATGTTAAAAATATGTTTCAACAATTAATACGCATAAAAAAAGGCGACGCCAGTCGCCTTTTTTGATTAAGATTATGTTCTGTAATTATTGATTACCGCTTAACTGCGCCAATTGTTCAACAGCACCACTACCGGCAATAACATCCGCACCTTGACCGACAGGCGTATCCAAAGGCACCCCGGTAAGATGTTCTAATGCAGCAATACTTACATTGTAGTTATACAATGCTTGTACATAGTTATTGCGGGCCTCAGTCAATTTAGTTTCCGCATCCAATACATCAAGGTTTGTACCCACACCTGCACTGTAACGCAATCTAGCGATACGGAAGTTTTCTGTACCTTGTGCCACCGCAGTTTGCGTACTTTGAATTGTTTGCTCTGCGGAGCGTAAATTCAAGTATGCCTCTTGTACTGCTAGGAGAACCGAGTCAACTGCGGCCAAATTAGCCTCTTTAGCTTGTTCTAACTGAGATTTAGCCTTATTTACGCTGTTCTGCGTAACACCGCCATCCCAGATATTCCATGATGCCTTAGCCCCAACAGTCCAGGATTTATTGCTCGTACCGAAGTAACCGTCCGTATCACCATATCCACGACCTGCACTCACAGAAACGGTAGGCATATACCCGGCCTTTGCCGCCCGAACCGATTCTTCCGCAGATTTTACATCCAATGCGGACTTAACAAGTGAGGAACGATGTAGCATAGCATATGCTTTTGCCTGCTCTAATGTGACATTGTACGGTTTATATTGTAAATCGTGCTCCGCCGTATCAATATGTGTCTGTACCGGATATCCGATGACATTGTTGAGTTGTGCTTCGGACAAGTTGGCTTTGTTCTGTGCTTTCACAAGACTGGTTTGAGAATCAGCCAGATTTGTATTGGCAGCTAATACGTCGGAGCTTGCTACTATGCCTACTTTATATTGTGCCTGTACATTATCAACATGACCTTGATAATCCTTTACGGATTGTTGAGCTACATCTACCAAATTACGATTCATAATCAATGTATAGTATCCACTGATGGCATCGTATTTTGCCTGTTGTAATGCTTCTTCGTAGCTTGCGCCGGATCCTTCGCGGGCATAACGGGCGGAGTCAATGTTCGCATCAAGTTCGGGGCTGAATACAGGTGCAGAAATGGAGAAGTTATGATTGCCGGTCTTACTGCTGCCTGCATCACCACCGGCCTTCTGTGCACTCCAGCCATAAGAAACCGTAGGATTTTTACCTGCCGCTACCTGGCTGACATTGGATTTAGCCGCCTTATAACCCCACATGGACTGTTTAGCCGTACGGTTATTAGCCAATGCTAAATCAACAGTGCGCGCTTCATTTAGAGCCAATGAATTTTCAAAGGTCTTACTGTCTTGAGCCGACTTCTGAGCCAATTGTTGTTGTGTCAATTGGATTGCTTCTTTTTGATATTTACTCAATTGGTCGCCGTTATTTACAGATGTTGTAACCACATCAGCAGCAAATGCTCCTGTTGTAACCAAAGAAAGTAATACGGCTAAGGAAAGAGCCTTATTATTCATAATATGTACCTCCAATGTATTAGCTAGAATACTTGTTTAATACCGAAATAGGTACCCCCGTTCGTAGAGCCGAACGGTCGGGTCATTTGAATGACACCGTATGTATCTTTATGTAAACGTATATCACTACGAATACGGTATTTTCGATGATTTAAATCATACATGGCTGCGGACAAGGATACCGGACCGCGCAAATTATAATCTACACCGAGTCCGAGTTCACTTTCAAAAATACCACCTCGTACCAACCATTTAGAATTGATGAATTTACCTGCATTCAGATCGAATTTCGTGCCGTCTCCGATATTGGATAGTCCAAACTCGGCCATGCCTTTATCATTGAAAGCGCGAATTCGACCGTTGATGCGGAATTCATTGTCATTTGTATTATATAACGCATCTATGGATGGCTCAATCTTAGTGGAATGTTTTTTTTCAACCTCAACACCTTCCGTGTCATTAACGGATGCTTCAGATTGATATGGCTTTCCGCCCATCAATTTATTGACACGAGCCGAAATCTGAGCCGTATTATGCAATGTTTCCCGAATATTCTCTTGCGCCTTCGGGTCCGTCACGGTGGATTCCATGGAACGAGCCATATGATCCACACGTTCTGTAGTCTGTTTTAAATTCGTCAAAATAGCACGCATATCATTACCTGCATTGCCATCCGAATTAAACTGCTGCGCCGCTGCATTAAGCTGAGCCGTAGCATCCGCCATATTCTGCGTGATAGCTACTGCATTATCCGCCATAACCGCTGTCGACTGCAAAGAATGTTTTAATGCACCTTGCGTCGCCGGGTCGCCGATAATATTGTTGATAGACTGCAACATCTTTTCTGTACCGTCCATCAATTTCTGAGCACTTCGCATAGCCTTATCTACAGCATCGCTACCTTCCCCGCGAACGGTATCGCCATTTTGTAAATACACCTTGGATGTGCCCGGAGAAATCTGAATATATTTATCCCCCAGGAAGCCATCCGCCCCCAAGCTGAAGGTTGAATCACTCGGAATCTGTGTGGATTCATCAATTTTCATTTTTACCACGACACCGCGCGGTGTAATTTCAATATCTGAAACGGTACCGATGGTAACGCCCGAATATTTAACCTGATTACCGTTTTTTAAACCGTTAACCTGCTCAAAATCACCGGTAATGGTCATCTGCGGCTTCGCCCATATATCGATACGCCCCACAAAAAGGATTCCTGCAATAAATAATGCAATCCCTATGATTGTGAAAGCCCCAACTTTCGCCTCCGTCGTCCACTTCATTATCAATCTCCCATCGCAGACACATGAATCGGTTCTGCTTCGCCATGAATAAACTGTTGTACTTTTTGATTTGAAGAATTCTTAAAGTCTATTGTATCAGAAATCTCCACAAATTTCCCCTTATCCAATAGTGCTATGCGATTAGCCACATAGAAAGCCGCATTCATATCATGCGTCACCACTACCGAAGTACACCCCAATCGTTCCTGCATCCCTTTAATTAACATACTGATTGTCCCTGATGTAATGGGATCCAACCCTGATGACGGTTCATCATAGAGAATCAATTTCGGATCCAAGGCGATAGCGCGAGCCAGGCTGACCCGTTTTTTCATACCGCCGGACAATTCATTCGGCATATACTTTTCATACCCCTTTAAGCCTACCCAGTCAAGACGTTCCGACACTATCCGCCGTATATCTTCCTCCGGTAAATGCGTATGCTGCCGCAGTCCGAACGCTACATTCTCACCAACCGACATAGAGTCGAAAAGTGCGGAATATTGAAATACCATGCCCATCTTTCTGCGTACCGTATTAAATTCTTCTTCGGATAACGTTGTAATATCCGTGCCGTCTACAATAATTTGACCCGATGTAGGTTTCTGTAGGCCAATCAGGAGTCTCAGCAGCGTACTTTTACCACTGCCGCTGCCACCTAGAATGACCAATGTTTCCCCATCTAAGATAGTCAAATTTATGGAATCCAAAATCACCCGTGTATCATAGGCGACTACAACATTACGTAATTCAATCATATAAGCCTCTATCGCCTCGACTAGTATAACAAGGTGGATAAAAAGTAATTCAACACAAAGATTAAAATGATACTGGTCACTACCGAACTGGTCGTAGAAAAACCTACCGCTTCGGCACCCATTTTCGTCTCCATCCCCTTATATGCGCCCACCAAAGCGATAACGGCGCCAAACACACTGGATTTTATCAGCCCCAATGTAAAGTCGGAAATAGTTGAAAACATCTGGATTGAATCCATGTAAGTTGCCGGAGCCAAACCTTTGATAACGGTAGCCACAAAATAACCTCCGGCAATGCCGATAACGATACCGTAAAAAGCCAGAATAGGTACCATAATCATACAAGCCACGACACGAGGCACCACTAAGTATCCGATAGGATCAACGGCCATTACGCGCAGCGCATCGATTTGCTCGGTGACCTTCATCGTACCGATTTCAGCCGTTATAGCGGCCCCAACACGACCGGCCAACACGACACCGACAAGGATAGGTCCTAATTCACGGCCCATAGCTACGGCCATGAGCCCCCCTACAGTACCTTGAGCACCGTATTTAACCAGGACATCTGTAATCTGCAACGTCATAACGGCACCTGCAAATAGCAGTGTGAGGCTGATGATGGGCAGCGAATCAACACCCAAATGGGACATCTGTTGGAATACATGCCATAGGTTAAGCATTTTCAATTGTTTAATAGTCTGCCATACCAAAAGTGTGGCACTGCCCATTTGAGACAGTCGATCCATAACGGACCGACCGATTGCTTCAAGCCAGGTCAAACCGATTCAGCCCCTTTCCCTGTATCACGGTTTTTATTCAGCCGGATTTGTTGTTGTTTCATGTTCCTGTTGAGCATCGCCACTACTGTCAGATTTATCCTCTTTCTGGGTATCCGGTTTTGCATCTTTTTTAGTATCGGGTTTTACATCCTCTTTACCATTGGATTTTGCATCTTTCTTCGCATTTTTGCCTTTTTTAGATGCATCCTCAAGGTCCAGCTTATGTTCCATCTTAATCTGTGCTTTTACCTCTTTTGCACGTTTTGCCAAAGCTTTATCCCGATCGGCCGGTTTCATGACCTGGATGGTGAACTGGCCGTCACCTTCTACGATATAGTCCGTATCGACAGCCGTTTTTTCTATCTTCTTATCATCATCCTTGCCATCGCCGATATCTTCTTTTGATTTCTTTTTCTTCACATCACCCGGCATAGGATTGGTTTCAACATCTTTAAGCTTCGCCTTCTTGACGGATTTAGTGCCCTCTTCATTAACAAGGCTTATACCGTCTTCCAGGAATTCCACAACAATTTGATTGTTTGTATCCGTCTTTTGCAATTCATCAAAGAGATCATTGAAATCTTTGTAAACTTTCAAACGACGTAAAATTTCATCCGTTAAATTATATTTCTGTTTTTCCAAAACATATGGCAATGGAATTTCACCGCCGCCGCGAACTTCAAGCGTATATTTACCTATCGCTTGATCTTCAGGAACTTTAAAGAAAATTTCCTTTACGACCTTTTCTCCGCGGAACGGTTCCAATGTTACATCTACCACAATGGTATCACCAGGGGACACGATTGTGGAGGACGCGGATGCATCAACAAGTTTTGCCGTTTTCTTATCTTGCGTTACCTCTGTCTCTACAGAAATATCCGTAATTTCATAGTTGATAAAACGGTTATTCATAAGTACGTCAATAACATTATAAAATTCATCAACCGTCTTCTCACTGATGGATTCGGAACTATAGAACATATTCGTTCGTGTAAACGGCTTATGTTCCTTTCCCTTCGGGGTAATCGTATAGGTAATTTTCGCAGTACCCGAACCGCTACGATCCACTGTTTTATTCAACATATTATATAAGGATGTAGCCGCTAAGGTCGGCGTCATATCCCTATCTTCGATAACCTTAACGGAGCTCGTCTTATCACGGCCCATATCGGTATCTTTCAGATGGAATCGCATCGGAATACCATGTGCAATCACACCGGATACGCCGGCAATACCGGCCCCCCGATCCTCTGTAACAGATCCGACTTCACGTCCCATGGATCCCAATTTGAAAGCGGAATCATAACTTTTTACAACCGTAAAGATGCTGGCATTATGCATGAAGTAGTTCGATGAGCCGTGTTTCAAGAACGGATGTCCGAAAGCGACAACCTTTTCGCCATCTACATACGTTACGGTTCCGATAGCACCGAGTTTAAGATCTCCGTCAACAAGTAACGCCGCTACAGAGCCGCCTGCTTCCAAAGGTTTTTCTATATCATCACCGCTAGCGCTGGCCGTATCATAGGTTTCATACTTATATTGAGGCAACTTGGATTTGAAATAGTTCATGGATGCCGCATCAAAACCATACGCCATTAACGGTGTGCCTAAAGGAATCAGCTGCTTATCATCCCATGTATTAGACAGATTTTTCTCATACGGGATATTCCAAAGTTTCACCATATCCTCGATTGGCGTAATCATGCCAACCGTACCGTCCGCAAAGCCCCAACCGTATGCAACGGCGCCGACGAGTTTCCCGTTTATATACACGGGACTACCGCTCATACCATGAGCAATACCGCCCGTCTGTTCCATGACAGGCCCCGAGAATTTTGCCAGAATAAGATGTCCTGAAGGCCCCTTATCCTTCATAACACCAAGCACCTTTACATCAAAGGTCGAAATAGTATCCCCTACAATTACAGTTTTTGCAATTCCTTCCATTCCCGTCTCTACATCATTGACAGGCATAAAATCGACAGCCTGCGCTACGCTAAGAGAGGTACAGAAGAAAAGCGCCAGTATCGCTTTTCTATACCGACGCCAAGAATGAGAAAACGTCATTCCTTTCTCTCCTTTATTTACTTTCTACAGTGACAACGATTTGATCACGAGAAACGTCTGAACCCACTGTAACATTAACCGCCGATACAGTACCATTTACAGTAGATTTAGCAGCCGCCATAGGTCCTGCTAAGGTTTCTACGGTTACCAAGGTTTGCCCTTCAGTTACAGGGGAACCAACGGAAACAACAGAAGCCACCTTACCTGTTAATACACTTTGGTATGATACAGGGGCCGCCATTACAGATGTAACACCTAATACACCTAGCGCTGCTAAGGCTAATGTGACTCTTTTCATAACGATCCCTCCTTTTACAAAATTAGTTATGTACGTATAGTATACTAAATTATAACGTTTTTTTCAAACAAAATTGTATGCAATATATCATTTAATAATAATTATATCTTCGTATGTCGAAGGTGCGGATGATGCCTTGTGTACATAGGCGTCATTCACGAGAACATCTACGCTACCCTGGTTTGATAATTCAAAACCATCTGTGGCCCCCATCTTTGAAAGCAACGCCGCCCCCTCTTTTTCAGTGACCCCGACGGAATTAATTCCCACCTTATCTACAGTCAGCACGACCAAATCATGATCTTTTGTGGTGCCTATAAAGCTGCGCGCTTCATTATTTGACGTATCAGCACCTACATAACGGCCATTTTTCATTACCAGTGTACCGCCCTGAACGGCAGCACCGCCTGCGGTACTGACCTGCGCTAAATCCTGTCGATTTTGAATTGTAACAGGTGTTCCTACCTTTAACTTGCGCAAGGCGTTTCGAGACTCGCCATGCCCCGATAATACATATTGATTTGCACCGATTGGAGAATTTCCCTTTCGATGACTCACAACCTTCCCGTTCGCCACGGTCACCTCATAACCAAAATCATTGGTCTTTGTGGAGTTGCCATACGACGGGGTATATAATGTCAACGCATTTTCCTTACGAGGCGTATTTACAGATGTAATTGTAAAACTTTGTTTTCCCGCTTTCGCCTGTAAAGAAGGTCGTTTTTCCTCTATAAAATAACCTCGGTTAGGGGTATACCGCAAAGTTCCGCGATTGCCTATCCGTTCCAGATCAACGGCACCATTAGAAGCAACGGTATAAGGTTGTTCAAAACTACGCCCCTTGACTTTTGCGCCGATAGCCGCCGTATGTTTCTGCTGTATGCCGGAAAGTGCTTTCCCTTCAGGTACATGAGACGCCACCATCGGCGATGTATTATCGACGGCCAACGCAAAGGCCTGAATTTTTCCTTCGCCTACAGTATTGCTGATTTTACTGTACTTAATGGATTTATTAATATCCTTTGTGGTCTGTTGTGAATAATTCGAGAACAAATCGACTATAATACGCGTCGGATTCTTCAATGTAAAAGCATGGTGTTGTACATCTCGGTTCGCAGTCAGTGTTACCTGTAAAGAACCGTTTACATTTTGTAAGCCCACGCCTTTAAGCACACCGGTTTTACTGGAGTTTTGCGTCACCGGAGCGGTCAAACCGTTCTTCGTACCACCTAAATTCAACGTAAGAGACCGATCTGCTTCATTATAAGAACTCGTCCAAGAAACAGGCATTTCCGACAAATCAAACACGACCCGACTTGTGCCGTCATGATTAGATACGCGTAGTGCCGTAAGGTTTCCCGCCTCAGCCGATGGAGCCAGTAATCCCATAGCCCCAAGCAACGCTGCGGTTAGATAGATATATCGTTTCATATATGTCCTCAATAAGACAATGTATAAGACTTGCCTTTATATAAATTTTGTACAATATACTTTTACTATAGTATACATGATATATTTCAAAAATACAAAAACGAAGTTATATACTTCTTGGATATGTCAACATGACTAGCGACAGAAGAATAACTTCGTTTGTATCTTACTTTATATTCATGAAATATAGATGTATATTATTGTAATTCATCCAATGTATCTCGCAGTTGCGACATTTCATCAAGGGCCTTGGCAACCCCCTTGATGACCGCATAGCGAGGTGATTCCACAAGATAAGATGCAACACCTATAGAGCGCGTGATGACCCTGTCAAGACCGTCAACGAGGGCTCCGCCACCGGTCAAGATAATTCCATGATCAGTAATTGCCGCTACCAACTCAGGCGGTGTCTTTTCAAGAATACCTTTAATAGCCTCCAGAATATTCATCACCTGCGCCTCTAAAGCCCGTTGAATTTCCAAAGAATTAACGGAAACCATCTTAGGCAGGCCCGATCCGGAATCACGGCCGCGCACTTCAATAACGCGCTCTCTGGCACGACGATCGACGGTGCCGACAGCAACCTTTATCTCTTCCGCCGTCAATTGACCGATAATAAGACGTTTTTTACGCCGTATATAACGAATGATAGAATCATTAAACGAATCTCCGCCGATACGTAAGGACTCGCTGACAACGACACCGGTATCGCATAATACGGCAATATCCGTAGTACCGCCGCCCACATCTACCACCATGGCCCCCACCTGCTGCGCATCGTTGAGGCCCGTTCCCATAGCAGCTGCAAGCGGTTCTTCGATAAGAACCGTCTTCTTTGCCCCCGTCCGTAAAAGCGCTTCCAGGATCGCCCGCTTTTCAACAGGTGTAATCCCTGACGGCACACAGACGATGATGCGCGTTTTCATGAGACGCGAAGCAGGTACGACGGAACGAATAAAATACTTCAGCATAAATTCCGTCATATCGTAATCCGCAATGACACCTGCTTTCACGGGGCGAATGACGGAAATCCCCTTTGGCGTACGGCCTACCATGGTACGTGCCGTTTCTCCCAAGGCGAGAATATCCCCGGTCTTGTCATCTCGTGCAATATAAGCCGGCTCATCCAAGACAAGGCCTTTCCCCTTCGCATAGATCAGGATATTGGCCGTACCCAGATCGATGCCTAAATCAAACGTCAGAGACCGGTTCAATCGACTCATCCAGTCCCCGACCTGTTCCGGTCTGACCAATCGCTTCAAGGTCATGGCAGGTGTTGTCTTGGCAATCGCTACAGCCTCACGATTACGGCGTTCAGCACGGCGTAATTGCGTAACCTTTACCATGGCATCTCGCATATTCGAGGTCAAATGATTCGCCTGTTTCGTTACCCCTTTTGAAAGCTTCGCGGACTTTCGCTTTGTCTTGCGTAACGGCTTACGGCCCGCATCGCTCTTCGTATTCGCCGCCCTGGCCGCACCTAAATTCTGCTGTTCGTTATATAAAGCCGGCCCTTTAGAGCGCCGGCTTCGTTTCTTTGTATTCTGTTTTGGCCCTTTATTCTTATTCGTCAACCCGAACAATATCGGCACCTAACCTTTTCAACTTACCCACAAAATCATCATAGCCTCGATCGATGTGATGAAGGCGCCCGATTTCCGTCGTTCCTTCGGCCGTCAATGCGGCGCATACAAGGGCAGCCCCCGCACGCAAGTCCGTTGCATTCACGACAGCGCCATGTAAACGCGGCATACCTTCTACGATAGCCTGCCGGTTATCGATATCGATATGAGCCCCCATCTTGCGAAGTTCGGCAACATGCATGAAGCGATTTTCAAATACCGTTTCCGTAACGGTGCTCGATCCTTCTGCAATCGTTGTTAAAGCCATAAACTGAGCCTGCATATCTGTCGGAAATCCCGGATACGGCAATGTTTTAATATCTACCGCTTTAATATCTTTACCGGTACTGATGACACGGATACCGTCAATATCTTCCTCTACGGTAACGCCGGCCTCTTTCAGTTTAGCCACCACCGGTTTTAAATGTTCCGGCAATGCATTTTCTACAAATACATCCCCGCCGGCCATAGCCGCCGCAATCAAGTATGTTCCCGCTTCAATGCGATCAGGAATGACTGTATGTGTAGCACCGTGCAACTTAGGTACCCCTTCGATACGAATCACATTGGTGCCGGCACCGCGGATATTAGCGCCCATTGCATTTAAGAATGTCGCCAAATCAACAATTTCGGGCTCCTCGGCAGCATTTTCAATAACGGTCTTTCCCTGCGCCATAGAGGCAGCCATGATGACATTTTCCGTAGCACCTACGCTTGGAAAATCCAGGTAAATCTGAGTCCCCTTCAAGCCTTCCGGTGCATATGCATGTACATACTCTTCGGTAATATCGATTTTTGCACCGAGAGCCTCAAAGGCTTTTAAATGAAGATCGATAGGCCGTGCTCCGATAGCGCAGCCGCCGGGCATAGAAATTTTAGCTTCCCCCTTCCGGGCCAACAAAGGTCCCATCACGAGGAAGGATGCGCGCATCTTGCGAACTAATTCGTACGGTGCTTCGGTTGCAGTGAGTGTAGAAGCGTCAAAGATGATTTCATTATCTTCTTTATTTCTGGTAATCTTAACCCCTAAAGACTCGATAACTTGGCATATAGTTCCAACATCCTCCAAGTTTGGAATTTCAAGTAATTTACTAGGTGTAGACGCTAGTAATGTACCGGCAATAATAGGTAATACCGCATTTTTTGCACTACTGACACGTACACGGCCTTCCAATCGATTGCCACCTTGAATAATTAGCTTTTCCAACAGAATTCCTCCTACACTTTATATCAATAATCTCGCATCACCTACAAGATTTTGTATTTATAACGTCACATACTAAATGTTATTATACTAAATGTTATTATACTATTTTTTTCTATCTCTCATCAAGAGAACGATTAAATTTACAACGAAAAAGGCTCCTCTTGATGAGGAGCCTCTTCAAACCTATATCAACCGCAATTCAATGACGAGAATATCAATGAAATAATCATATAAATTTATTTCGCTTTCAACGATTTTAATTTTTGGTCCATATGAACCGTGTCGAGGAATCGTACGGTACCCGTTTTAGAGCGCATCACGATGGTATGAGTACGCGCACCGCCCGGGAAGTATTGAATCGGATTCAACAAGTTACCGCGTGTAATGGCTGTTGCCGCAAAAATAACATCATCGGTACGAACCAAATCATCCAAAGTAAGAACCTGATTGACATCGGCAATACCCATTTCATGGCAACGACGAATTTCTTCATCCGTTTCCGGTTTCAAACGCGCCTGCATATCACCACCTACGCATTTCAATGCCGCAGCGGCCAATACACCTTCAGGCGCGCCTCCCGTACCGACAACCATGTGTACCCCGGAGCCTTCGATACAACATTCCATTGCAGGGTTTACATCTCCGTCGGTGATAAGCATAATACGTGCACCTAGATCACGAGCTTCTTTCATCAATCCTTGATGACGCTCACGATCGAGCATAACCAATGTGATTTCATCTACATTACGTTCCATCTTGGCAGCCACATTTTTAATATTTTCCGTCAAGGATTTTGTAATATCGATAGCACCTGCCCCGCGAGGACCGACGCACAATTTTTCCATATACATATCCGGTGCGTGCAACAAACCGCCCTTTTCAGCGATAGCCATAACGGCAATCGCCCCGTTCTGTCCTTTTGCAATAAGATTCGTCCCTTCGATAGGATCCACCGCGATATCGACTTCCGGTCCGCCCGCACCTACATGTTCACCGATATAAAGCATAGGTGCTTCATCAATTTCACCTTCACCGATAACTACGGTACCGGAAATGCGCACGGAATCAAATGCTTGACGCATCGCATCTACCGCAAGGCCATCGGCCTCATCCTTTTGTCCGCGTCCTAATAAACGACCGCTGCGCAAAGCCGCAGCCTCAACGACACGAGCAAATTCCAACGACAATGTACGATCCATAATGGGCCTCCTTATAAGTCCTGTATTTAATAATGTAGCTTACTTGTATGAGTTATATACCGTCTTATTAATTAGCTTGTTTCCAATCAGCCATAAACTTTTCAAGACCTGCATCCGTCAACGGATGTTTCATGGCCTGTAAAAGTACTTTAAACGGAACCGTCGCAATATGGGCGCCGGCCTTTGCGCATTGAATGATATGCAGCGGGGTTCTCACACTGGCAGCGATAATTTCCGTGGGAATGTCATGAATAGCGAAAATATCCGCAATATCCTGAATCAATGTAAGCCCTTCCATGCTGATATCGTCGATACGTCCTACGAACGGACTCACATAAGAGGCGCCGGCACGCGCCGCCAACAGCGCTTGATTAGCTGAAAAAATCAAAGTCACGTTTGTTTTAATGCCTTCTTTACTCAACACAGAAACGGCTTTAAGACCTTCCGGCGTCATCGGAATTTTAATGACTACGTTAGAGCCTAATTTCACCAGTTCATGAGCTTCAGCGACCATGCCTTCCGCATCAGAAGCGATAACCTCCGCGCTGACAGGTCCATCCACAAGATTCGCAATCTCGGAAATAACTTGTTTCAAATCGCGTTTAGCCTTCACGATAAGGGATGGATTTGTGGTTACTCCATCAATAAATCCGAAAGCATAAGCCTCTTTAATTTCATCAAATTCTGCTGTATCAATAAAAAACTTCATAGGAGCCCCCTCTTACTTCACCGCCGCAATCACTTCAACGCCGCCCATATACGGAACAAGAACCTTAGGAATTACAACGGATCCGTCTGCCTGTTGATAATTTTCCAAAATGGCAGCCACCGTACGGCCCACAGCAAGTCCGGATCCGTTCAAAGTGTGAACAAATTCAGGTTTTCCTTTAGGTCCGCGACGGAACTTGATATTCGCTCGACGCGCTTGGAAATCGGTCATATTGGAGCAGGAAGAGATTTCTCTATACTTACCTTGTGCAGGCATCCATACTTCAACATCATAGGTCTTAGCGGAACCGAATCCGATGTCACCCGTACAAAGGGTGATAACGCGGAACGGCAATTCCAATAAGCGCAACACTTCTTCAGCGTTGTCCGTCAATGTTTCCAGTTCCTTAAAAGAATCCTCAGGTTTCGCCAGTTTCACCATTTCCACCTTATTGAACTGATGCTGACGGATAAGCCCCCGCGTATCGCGACCGGCAGAACCGGCTTCGGCGCGGAAACATGCAGTAAACGCGGTATAATATTTCGGCAACTCATCTTCGTTCAAAATCTCGCCGCCATGATAATTCGTCAATGTTACCTCTGCCGTAGGAATCAAGAAATATTCCGTATCCTCTACATGGTACATATCTTCCGCAAATTTGGGCAACTGGCCTGTTCCGGTCAACGTTTCGCGCGTTACCATATACGGTGTCATCATTTCCGTATAGCCGTGCTTATCTACGTGAAGGTCGACCATAAAGTTGATAAGAGCGCGTTCTAAGCGAGCACCTAACCCTTTATACACGGTAAAACGAGCACCGCTCATCTTACCGGCGCGATTGAAATCAAGAATATCGAGGCTTTCACCTAAATCCCAATGAGCCTGTACGTCAAAATCGAATTGACGCGGTTCACCCCATTTACGCTGCTCTACATTTTCGTCCTCATCGGCACCGACAGGAACGGATTCATCACACATATTCGGCAACATCAATGCCGCATCACGCAATGTAGTTTCCACCTCGCGAATACGGTTATCGAGTTCCGCAATATCATCGCCCACCTTCTTCATTTCAGCGATTTTATCATCAGCATTTTCTTTATTGCGTTTCAATTGACTGATTTCCTCTGTTACGGAATTGCGCAGAGCCTTTAGTTCCTCTACCTTACCGATCAATTGACGACGTTCATCATAAGCGGATACAAAGGTTTCTAAATCGCCCTTCGTATGGCGATTGTCCAAATTTTGTTGCACCAAATCGAGATGTTCACGAACAAATTTTAAATCTAACATACTATAAACCTCTTTCTCCAACTATGTTATGTACAAAGTGTATTCAATACGTTTAAGTATACCATATATTACTGTATTTATCATTAACAGCCTATATTTATACATCTATTCAGCGAAGATTTATACATTGACGCGCATCCGTACAGATATCTAATCGTCATCATCTTCGTCGAGCAGATAATCTTTCGCCATCCACTTGCGTGTGCCCGTGAAAGAAATGGTCACCCATTTCTCCGTCGGATTTCCGCCGATTTCCGCATCGATTTCATTGCGAATCGCATCAAGCTCGGCAATGGTTTGGTACGGGAAGTTCTTGCGAACCAGAATATCAATTTCGATGATTCTGGAGTTACCATACGCCTGTACGCTTGTCACGTAATCCTTGAAATCATATTTTTTCATAAATCGGTCCATAATTTCCTGCACCTCATCATGCAAGGATGACGGCGCCCAGCCCAAAATTTGTTTAGTGGACGGAACGATAATATGAATGGCGGATGGAATCATCTGTACTGCAAGTACAATCAATACAATCGGGTCGATATAAGCGGCCCATTTTCCGTATTCCGTTCCTTCCAGCATCGTTGCTACGACGAAACTGATCAGAATAGCGGCTTCCAATAATGCATCTACATACCAGCTTACGTTATCAAACTTGATCAAGTTTGACTGCAAACTCTTATTGATACGTCGAACATATAGATAGTACGCAGTGTCTGCAACGGTAAAAAATATAGCATAATAAATAGCAGGGCCGAAATCTACGTGACGTCCGCCGCTTAACAGATCCGTAATACCGCTGGACAATGCATACAGCACGATAAGCAGAATAAAAAAACCTTCCACAGCAAGTACGAGAGGTTCAAATTGCCAATATCCGAACTGAAAGCGCTTACTCGTCTCACGAGCCACTAATTTGGCCGTCATGAGCATCATAATCTTAATAACTACATCGACAAAGGAGAATACACCATCTAATAAGACCGCACTCGACCCGGTCACAATCCCCATTATCGTACCGCTCACAGCCACCAAAGCCATAAGCCCCACGGATTGCATCAGTAGTTTCTGTTCAATGGAGCGCCTTGCCCCTAATATATCCATTGAGCACACTCCTTTCTCACTTATATACATCTTTATTATACACTAATCACCGAAGTGTATAAAATGTATCGCAAAAAGTCCACCGCATAGCTTATACACGGTGGACTTTCAACAATCACTAACTATGAACTTTATTCTATTATAGGATAACTACACAATAGCCATCGGCGGCGTATCTAAGGATTTACCGGCTACATATCTCCCTACAATATGGCGATCATCGCCTATATATAGCCACCGTTCCAGGCGTTCCTCTATACTTCGTTCATTCGGATCAAACAATTCATGATCATCGATAACAAGAGCATCAAATTCATAACCGGTTTCAAAGCTGCCTACATCACCAAAGAATTGTCCGCCCCCCCTGGTTGCCATATAGAAAGCTTCCGGTAATGTAAGCGGTGCATAGCTTTTATCCACCTCGGCCCATTTCATCTTTGACAAGCCCACGGCTTCGGTCAAAACCTTGGCCATGCTGATGTCATGCCCCCCTGAAATGTCTGAGCCCAATGCAATGGAAATGCCATGATTCAATAATTTTCGTATAGGCGCTATGCCGCTGGACAAATTCACGTTAGAGTACGGGCAGTGTGCCACCATCGTCTTTGTTTCATGCATCCGCTCCATTTCTTCATCGCTCAGATGAATACAATGAGCCATAACCGTCGGCACTGTACCCATCAGACGATGTTCACAATATACATCCGTATAACTGGATGAATCCGGATGAAGTGAATGAACCCAGTCAATCTCACCATGATTTTCAGATAAGTGAGATTGAATTGGCACATTATACTCCACCGCTAAATCTCCGAGTCCGCTCATCAGGCGGCTCGTACAGGACGGTACAAAGCGAGGGGTTACAATAGGTCGTACGAGCGGTCCGAACTGTTGAGCCTCTTCAAGCCATACTCTCGTATCATGTAAAGACCGCTCCGTATCCTCAATCAGATAATCAGGGCTGTTCCGATCCATATTAACCTTGCCTACAAAAGCGGATAGACCGGCTTCTGAAAGCAGCTTCATCAATAGCAATGTACTTTCTTTATGAATGGTGCCAAATAAAATACTGCGCGTTGTACCGTAACGCCATAATTCATTAACAAAAGCGCTATATACCGTCTTTGCGTACTCTAAATCCGAAAACTTCGCCTCCTCCGGAAATGTATACGTTTCAAGCCAAGGCAGCAATTCTTTATCCATACCGAGGCCTCGATTACAAAACTGAGGCGCATGGGCATGAGTATCGACAAATCCGGGAATAATTAAATTATCCCCGTAGTCCTCAACCGGATACGCCTCATACTCGGAGGGAATACTTTCACCACAATACGCGATACAACCGTTACGAACAATGACATAGCCGTTTGGAATCACTGAAAACTCCGCAGGCCGTGATGTATAAATAATATTACCTTTTACTATATAAACGGAATTCATCGAATAATCTCCTCTTTTCAATAATACCGCTTAACCGTAATATACGTACGTCAATTACGATAAAATGTAATTGCTCAATGTTACTCTCTCAACAATAAAAACACATATAACAATCCCGACTCTCACAACTTATATAGCAAAATGTATGATGAAAGCAATGGTCATTACATACATAACAGGATGGATTTCCTTACGACGACCTGTAATAAGTTTTACCAATGTATAAGAGATAAAACCGAAGGATAAACCTTGCGCAATACTGAAGGTAAGCGGCATAAGAAGAATTGTTAAAAATGCAGGCAACGCTTCCGTAAAATCACCGAAATCGATATGCGTCACTTCACTCATCATAAATACACCTACGATAACGAGTACCGGAGCTGTTGCCTGAGCGGGTACCAATAAGAATAATGGCGCAAAAAACAGAGCGATTAAATATAATATACCCGTTACGCATGCCGTAAGACCCGTACGTCCACCATCGGCAACAGCGGCCGCACTTTCAATATAGGAAGTTACCGTAGATGTACCGATGATCGCACCGGCTGCGGCGCCTATGGATGTACATAATAACGCATGATTTAGCCGTTTAAATTTACCGTCCGCATCAACAAGATTCGCTTTACGCGTAACACCGATAAGCGTACCGATGTTATCAAACATATCTACGATTGTAATAGAGAAAATAATGGACAAAAAACCATATTTAATAGCACTCATCACATCCAATTGAGCAAATGTATCCACAGGAAATGGCGGCACCAAGTTGAAAACATCCGCACTTGTCTCAGGGACCTTTGTATAACCGAATATCATAGCCGCAACAGTCGTGATAATCATACCCAACAACAAACCGCCCCTCACCTGCTTGGCTAACAGCACACTGGTAATAAGCAAACCGGCCAAGGTCAACAATACCGCAGGATCCTGCATATTTCCAAGTGTTACAAATGTGGCCTTATCCGCTACGATAATATGCGCATTTTTAAATCCGATAAAGGCAATAAAGAGACCTATACCGACACCGATAGATGTTTTAAGTACCTTAGGAATACCGTCGATGATAAGATTCAAAATACGCGTTACTGTCAAAACAATGAATACAGCACCGGAAATAAATACGGCACCTAATGCGGTTTGCCAGGTCAGTCCCATCGATCCGCATATGGTATAGGCGAAGAATGCACTAAGTCCTAATCCAGGAGCGACGATAACCGGAACATTCGCTACCAAACCGATTAAAATCGTCGTAAATGCGGTCGTCAAAATAACTGCCGCAACCGTACTTTCATGAGGCATACCGGATACGACCAGCAAATTCGGTATAACCGCTAAAATATATACGGAAGCAATGAACATAGTTATGCCCGCAAAAATCTCGGTACGCACATTCGTACCATGCTGAGACAGCTTGAAAAATTTATCAAGCCAGCCCTGTCCGTGTCTTACACTCTCATTCGACATCGAATTCATCTTACTTACCTCCTAACTTAAAGAGAAGAAAATAAATAAAACGACTACAAGAGCATCACAAAATAGCTCTTGTAGTCGTGAATATCGGTTCCCGCTAGAAAGCCTTGACCCATCATGTCAAGGGTATACAAGGTATAGTCTTACTATGAAAATATATATATATATATATATCAATTATATAAAATATGTACCGAACAAAGTATATCTCAGTTTAAGTATAAAATTATTTTTATATGCTGTCAATAATAAATAATAAATAATAAATAATAAATAATAAATAAACATCCTAACAATGAGCCTCCCTCGGGAGGCTCATCATATAAAAACTATTTCCCGAGATTGCGCTCCAAGTCAAATCGGTCCGATACAAAGCCGTACAAAGTCCATCCCGCAAAGGTTACAATGGCACCATATGTCATTGCTTCAAGACCGGATGCATATAACGCATATAAACTATAAATGGAACCAATGAAAGCAATAAAGGTTGTCCCCTTCAATTCACCGCCACTGCGGCCCGCAGCTTTCATCAACACAATGATAGCCCCCATCGACAAGAGGTATGGAATGATATTCGTTACAACCGCCAAATTAACGAGCGTTTCAAACTGTTCACTCAAAGACGGACTGATTGTCATCAAACTGAGGAAGGATTGAATGATTGTAATCGTTACCATCCCTACTACAGGTGCATCTTTAGATGTAATCTTGCTGAATAATTTAGGAAAATACCCTTCGTCCGCAGCACCCTTAAATACATTGGCAATGGTGAACTGCCATCCGAGTAAAGAGCCGAAACACGACATAACCATAAGACCCATAACGATTTTACCGGCTATACCGTTAAACATGGATGCAAATGCCAAACCAAACGGTGCATTACTGTTAACGAGTTCATTTGCAGGAACAATACCAAAAATCATATTGGTGGATACGATATAAATAACTGCAACCCCTAATGTACCGCCGAGAACTGCTTTCGGTACATTCTTTTCGGGATTATCTACGGCATCCGCATTTGCACAGGCGGATTCAAGGCCAAGAAATGCCCATAAAGTCATGGCGATGGAATTAGTTGCCGCTTCGCCGAACGGCATATTATTAACATTCCAGTTTGCTACATACATATCTGTTGAGAAATAAGCCCAACCGACTGTACTGATTACGATAACCGGTGCAATAACACCCCATACCGTAAAGCTGGATACACGTCCCGTGATGCTGGCACCACCGAAATTCAACGTCGTCGCCAACCACAATGTGACAATCGTATAAATACCTGTCAACAATGGAGTCAACGTAACATCTGCAAAGGTCGCCGCATAACCTACCGCTGAAATAGCAATAGCGATATTGGCGATTAAAAGAGACACGCCATACGTATAATTCGCCATGAAGTTCCCCGCTTTGCCAAAGGAATATTCGGCATAACCGCCCATACCGCCACCTTTACGACTGTACATACCGCACTTTGCAAAAGCATAAGCCAAACACATGGAACCTACAGCAGTAATCAACCATGATACGATTGACAACGATCCTACCTGCGCCAATTTTGTAGGCAGCATGATAATGCCTGACCCCATCATATTCACAGCGGTCAAAATTGTAAGCTGCAATACGGACATCTTATTTTTGCCTGTACTCATAGTTACCTCCTTTTATCTTGTGTATTGTACCGCCGGAAAACCTCCGACGGTACACAGAGGAATTATTTTTCAAATTCTTTTTTCAACACATAACCGAATGCTTTCTTCGTTCCATCCGGCTGTTCCGTAATGTATACACCTTGAATTTCCGGAGCAAATCCAGGCAATTTGTTGATGCCTTCTTCCAAAGCCAAGAAGTAATCACAAGCAGTCTTCGACCAACGTTCGCCCGGTTGTACGCACAATACCCCTGGAGGATAAGGAAGCGCACCTTCAAGCGCGATGCGCCCTTCCGCTTCGCTCAACGGTACAAGCTCACCTTTGCCGCGCTGGAATTCAAAATTAGCTTCCTGAGGATTCATAACATATTCCGGGAAGTAATCATATAAGAACAATCGTTGTTGCAAGATACTTACATTCCGGTCTTTATAGAAGTCATGCATTTCCTGACATAGTTGACGAATATGATATCCCTTGTATTTATCCAAGTGGCTGTAATAAATGGACGGCAATACATCTTGCATAGGTGCATCGGCTTCAATCAATTGTTCAAATCGGACAAGCTGTGCCACTAAATCGTCCATCTTCGTCTTTGTTTCCGCTGGGGTCATCAAGAACAGAATGGTATTTAAGTCACATTTTTCCGGAATAATTCCATTTTCGCGCAAATAGTTTGCAAGAATATTGGCATGGATACCGAAATCTTCATATTCACCCGTTTCCACATTGATACCCGGTGTAATCAATTGGAATTTACAAGGATCTATGAAATATTGACCTTTACCATAACCTTTAAAGGAGTGCCATTTCGCATCCGGCTCAAATGCGAAGTAGTCCACATCCTGTGCCATTTTCTTTGTATCTCCGTCTTCCCACTTTTTACCATGTACAACCGGTGGTACTAACGGACGAAGATATTTACAGTGTTTCAATACGGCCTTACGAGCTTCGATAACCGTTTCCACACATTCAATCCATAATTTTTTACCCGCTTCGCCTTCATGCATTTTTGCATTTACGTCAAGGGCTGCAAACAACGGATAAAACGGTGATGTCGAGGCATGCATCATGAATGCGTTGTTCAAACGTTTATGATTTACATAGCGGTCTTGCCCCTTAATATGCTTATCCTTCTTATGAATCTGAGATGTCTGTGAGAAACCCGCCTGCTGCTTGTGGACGGATTGAGATACCAAAATACCGGGATCATCAGGACCAAGTTCCAAAAGCAACGGACTGCAGTCTTTCATCATAGGGATAAACTGTTCATAGCCGACCCAAGCGGAATCAAAGAAGATATAATCGCAGAGATGTCCGATTTTATCGACAACCTGACGCGCATTATAAATAGTCCCGTCATACGTCCCCAATTGAATAACCGCCAACCGGATAGGCCGCTTTGCCTTTGCTTTCTTAGGATCTTTTTCAGCAATCAATTTGCGAATATATTTTTCATCAAAGCAATGTTCTAAGATACCACCGATGGACCCGAACGGATTGCGTGCCGTTTCAAGATATACAGGTGTTGCTCCGGACATGACGAGCGCCCCGTGACAAATCGATTTATGATTATTGCGATCATATAAAACAATATCCCCGGGGGTAAGTAATGCATTTAACACGACCTTATTAGAGGATGATGTTCCGTTCAATACAAAATATGTTTTATCCGCATTATAAACTTGTGCAGCATGTTGCTGAGCTTCAACTGCGGAACCTTCATGAATCAGAAGATCACCTAACTTGACATCCGCATTACAAAGATCGGCACGGAATACATTTTCGCCGAAGAAATCATAAAAAGCACGTCCCGCAGGATGCTTACAGAAGAATTGCCCCCCTTGATGCCCCGGGCAGTCAAATTGAGAGTTACCGTCCTCTACGTAATTTGCCAAAGCTTGGAAAAATGGCGGTAACATAGAAGCTTCATATTTTGCAGCGGCCGCTTCAATCTGTCGTTTATATAAATCAAAATTTGTAGTTGATCCGTCGATAACACGTTCCACCTTACCGATAAACGGGGAAATATCTACAGACTTATCAAACACAACCAAGAAAACCGGTATACCAAAGGATTGAACCAACTCATTCTCAAGTACATCTGTATCGGACTCGCTAATGACTATAGCCCCCACATCGGTAAAATCAGTTTGACTAAGCTCCACATTTGTACGCCCTTCCATAGAACCGAAATAGAATTGCGCTTTATGAGAGAAAGCAATTTTTAAATGTTTCATGATGTGTTTCCTCCTAAATTATGTTAACAACGATAATTTAAAGAATGTGACTTACACATAGGGTCGATTTATAAAATTTATTAATGAATTCACCTTTACTAAATACACCTCCTTGTTTTAAAGGTAATTCACGTATCTATATTTCTATCTTAACATCTGATTTTTTCATTTAAAAGTGTTTAATTATACACATATATCATAATTATACATTGTGCATGATTTAAATGTATAATCTATACTGTTACAGGTATGTGTAAATTTAATCACATACACCTCTATAATATCGGAAAAGCAACGATAAATCCTATATCTCAATGTTCTTTTACTTCATCACAAAGTAAATCAAAATTTTTTATGTATATCACAATGTAATCATAGAAAATCCATGCAGCATTTTTATATTGTATATCTAATCATACCTCACATATTTATTAATCAACATTATAAGAATTGATAAAAGCCCGTATCAACGTATTTGATACGGGCTTTTATCGATTTTTTTGTATGCTAAACAGCAAAAAGCTCACCGCCATATTGGCAGTGAGCTTTACAATTATTATTCTTCAGATTCAGTTTGCTGTTGAACTTCCGGTTTCATCAACGGGAACAATAATACGTCACGGATAGATGCGGAATCTGTCAAAAACATAACTAGACGGTCGATACCGATACCGAGCCCTGCAGTTGGAGGTAAACCATATTCCAACGCCGTTACATAATCATTATCCATGCGATGAGCTTCATCATCACCGGCTTCACGTTCCTTCAATTGAGCTTCGAAACGTTCTTTCTGATCAATAGGGTCATTCAACTCGGAGAAACCGTTTGCCAGTTCACGACCATAGATAAACGCTTCAAAGCGTTCAGTAGTCAACGGCTTTTCACGATTCAATTTAGCCAATGGAGAAATTTCCTTCGGATGACCGTATACGAATGTAGGTTGAATCAAATTTTCTTCTACATACTCTTCAAAACAAGCATTCATGATCTTACCGATACCGTCACCGGCACCATACTCAACGTTCAAACGATCCGCAATGGCGCGGGCTTCTTCCAATGTCTCAACGGCATCAAAATCTTCACCTGTATACTTTTTGATACCCTCTTGCATCGTAATACGATTCCAAGGTGGAGTCAAATCAATTTCGGTGCCTTGATAGGTAATCTTGGTCGTCCCCAATACTTCTTTTGCACAGTAAGATACGATATTCTCAGTCAAACGGATTACGTCTTCATAATTGCCGTATGCCTGATACGATTCCATCATTGTAAATTCCGGATTATGGCGATTATCGATACCTTCATTACGGAAGGAGCGGTTGATTTCATAAACGCGTTCCAACCCACCTACGATAAGACGTTTTAAGTACAATTCCGGAGAAATGCGCATATAGATATCGATATCAAGGGCATTATGATGCGTAATGAACGGACGAGCCGCAGCACCGCCAGGAATAGCGTGCATCATAGGTGTTTCCACTTCCATGAAGTGCTGATTGTTCAAATACTCACGAACCTTCGCTACGATTTTAGTACGCTTTACAAATGTATCGCGGACTTCGGGATTTACGATCAGATCAACATAACGTTGACGATAGCGTAATTCCGTATCCTTTAAGCCGTGCCACTTTTCAGGCAATGGACGCAACGATTTGGACAATAGGGTCAATTTATCAACCTTAACGGTAATTTCCCCCATATGAGTTCTGAATACATGACCTTCAATACCCACGATGTCACCGATATCAAGCATTTTTACATACTTGTAATTATCTTCACCCAATACATCCTTACGGAAGTACACCTGAATATCACCGGACAAATCACGGATGTTCGCAAATGCCGTTTTACCATGGGAACGCATAGTCATCAAACGGCCTGCAATCACTACAGGTTGATCATCGTAATTCAAGAAATCATCCTTAATATCTTGTGCATGATCTTTGACAATAAAACGTTGACCGAACGGATAGATGCCATCAGCCTCATACTCAGCCAATTTATCACGGCGAATTTGCATTTGATCATTTAATTCTTCTTGGGTATTTTTAATTTCTTCACTCATCTTATCGCCTCTTCGTTGTGAACCGTAAATTATTGAATTGCTAATACTTTGAAAGTCACAGGACCGTCCGGTGTGGACACCTCTACTTCATCACCTTTGCGTTTGCCCAAAATAGATTTGCCTACAGGAGATTCATTGGAAATACGATTATTAAAAGGATCCGCTTCGGAAGAGCCCACAATAACATACTCCAACTCATCGTTATACATCGTATCCAGTACGGTAACCTTGCTACCTACGGATATTACATCACCCTTGACGGATTCGTCGATGATTTTCGCAGTATTGATTTTATTTTCTAATTCCACAATATGACCTTCGATGAAAGCCTGTTCATTTTTAGCATCGTCATATTCGGAATTTTCACTGATGTCACCGTATTCAATAGCTGTTTTAATGCGTTCAGATACTTCGATACGGCGCACAGATTTATAATACGATAATTCTTCTTCTAATTTCTTTAAACCTTCGGCGGTAAGTAATGTTTCTTTTACGTCTGCCATGGATACCCCACACTTTCTACGTATAAATAATAAGAAAAAGTGTCACAATAAGATGACACCTTATCCTTTGTTTGTAAATTTTCTCAATCATTATATAAAAATACTATACATTTGTCAATGCGCCTTAACTTCAGCCAGGATGGAACGGTATGTTTCCAGCTCTTTCTGAAAGCTTGTTACCGTATGAATCGTATTCAACCAATTGCGCCAATAGGCGGATTCAGGTAAGCCTTTCAGATACCAACCCGCATGTGTTCGGATTTCTCGCACAGCCAGGTGCTCCCCCTTGTATTCACATAACAATCGGAAGTGTTTCATCAACATATCGAGGCGCTCCAATGCGGACGGTGCAGATACGACTTCACCGGTGGCTAAGTACTGATGAATGCGATCAAAGATCCACGGATTACCCTGCGCACCACGTCCTATCATCACCGCATCACATCCCGTCTCATCAAGCATACGCTTAGCATCCTCCGGCTCAACGATATCCCCATTACCTATAACTGGAATGGATACGGTCTCTTTAACCGCTTTAATATACGACCAGTCCGCATGACCGCTGTACATCTGTTCCTTCGTACGCCCATGAACAGCGATGGCGGCTACGCCGGTAGATTCAATACGCTTAGCAAAATCCACGACATTAATATGATCATAATCCCAACCTATACGCATTTTCACCGTCACCGGTACATCAACAGCTTTGACAGCCGCCTCCGCCACACGCGCGGCCAAATCCGGATGTTTCATGAGAGCCGAACCGTCACCGGATGTAACGACCTTTTTTACAGGGCAGCCCATGTTGATGTCCACAATATCCGCACCTGCATCGGCTACGACCTTTGCACCTAAAGCAATAGCTGCAGGGTCGGATCCGAAGATCTGCATCGACACAGGTCTCTCCGCCTCTTCAATGCGCAATAATTCATGTGTTCGTTCATTTTTATATTTAATTCCCATAGCGCTCACCATTTCGGTACACACTAAAGCCGCCCCGTTCTCTTTCGCCAAAAGCCGGTATGCGATATCGCTTACCCCCGCCATGGGAGCCAATATGGCCTGTCCGTCAATCAAAACGGAACCTATATGCCATCGCTTTGTATTCATATATATCACCTAATAAAAAGAGTACAGCATAGGCTGTACCCGAATGTACACTACTTTGTTATAATTTATAACTCTATTATAGTAGCATTATTTATTTCGTTCGTAAATAAGGCGTAACCCTTCCAACGTCAACATAGGCTCTACATGGTCAATACAATCGGTAGCGCTGCTGATAAGCTGTGCCAAACCGCCGGTGGCAACTACGGTCACGGGTCCTCCCATTTCCGCTTTCATACGAGTCACAAGCCCCTCTACTTGACCTACATAACCGTAAAACATACCGGATTGCATCGATGATACGGTATTTCGGCATATAACCTGTCCCGGATCCTTAACCTCGATACGCGGTAACTTAGCCGCCCGTTGGAAAAGAGCTTCCGCAGAAATGGTCACGCCGGGACTGATAACACCACCGATATAATCACCATTGCCTCGAACGGCACAATAAGTAGTCGCCGTTCCGAAATCAATAATAATCAAATCGCCTTTGTATTTATCATAAGCAGCCACCGCATTCACGATACGGTCCGCCCCGACTTCGCGAGGGTTATCATATTTTATGGCAATGCCCGTTTTCGTACCGGGTCCTACGATAATCGGATTCACATTAAAATAACGAAGACATACACGTTCCAGTGTAGGCATTAACGGCGGTACAACGGAAGAAATAATGATATCCTTTATATCTTTCACATTGACCTTGCGATCATGAAAAAACAGGTTCATCATCAACATGCCATATTCATCGGTGGTACGCACCCGATCCGTAGAAATACGCCAATGACCGACAAGGTCTTTCCTGTCATATACACCGAGTACAATATTGGTGTTTCCCACATCAATAACTAATAACATGAATCCTCCTCTATTGGCGTGAACGTATAGACACGTCTCCGGCCACAATGCGTTTAATGGCCCCGTCCGGGGTTCTAACTAATAAATTACCGTCTTCATCAATATCCGTCGCCACACCTTCATAGGTATTTCCCGGCGCCCGTACTTCTATATCCGCCCCCAATGTGACAGAGAGCTGACGCCATTCATTAAGGGTATCCTCAAAACCGTTATCGAGGATTTCATAGTACTGATGTTCCAATGATTCCAGTATAATCTTGAACGCCTCCGTCCTTTCAATGTCAACACCTTCCATCAATAAGGACGTGGCGATATGTTTTAATTCTTCAGGCAGTTCTTCCTGTTTCGTCTTTACATTGACACCGATACCCATGATAATATGAGAAACTTCTTCCATGGATCCGGACATTTCCGTCAATATACCTACCAGTTTACGACCGTTCACGAGAATATCATTCGGCCATTTTATGCCCGCATCGACAAGGCCCATCTTGTGAAATGCCTTTGTAAGGGCTACCGCCGCCATCAAAGTACATTTAGGTGCATCCGCAGGTGCAAAATCAGGACGCAGAATAATACTGAACCATAAGCCTTTACCAAAAGGAGAATACCACCCGCGGGACAAACGTCCTCGCCCGGCCACCTGTTCTTCCGTAACGACAACAGTCCCTTCTTCCGCCCCCTGCTGAGCTAAACGACGGGCCTCCAAATTTGTGGATTCCGTAGTATCCATATAAACATACCGCTTGCCAAACACATCGGTATCTAAAATCTGTTTCATTGCCAATGGACTCAACAAATCAGGTTCCTCCAATAATCGATACCCCCTCTTGGTATAAGATTCTATTTTATAGCCTTTTTGACGCAATGCTTTGATATGTTTCCAAATTGCAGTACGAGATACGTGACATGCATCCGACATATCCTGTCCCGATACGAAGCCACCTTGGTTTTGTCTCAAGAATTCTAGCACTTCATCACGCATGGTTAGAGCCCCTTTCTTTGTTAACCTGGGTTTACAATTCGATTTTACAAGCGCGCCTCTGAAAATGCAAGGATTATTTTGAATCAAGACACTCTATATTCTGAAAGTGGTATAATACTTATATCAAAAATTTACGGGATATGAATGTTAACCATTTGATTATATGATGTACGTTCAATAACAATATATCTACATATCTACGGGAGAGAAACTATTATGCAACAGTTTACATTAGAAGAAAAGAACACGGTACTGGAGAACCCTTTTGTCCATATACATCGCAAATTAGATGTGCTGCTCCATATAGGGAAACTGCTTATGGAATGTGGTGCAAATACAAACCGGATTATCGAAGAAATGTTAAAAGCCGCCACATTCATGGGGATTCCTCATGATTACTTGAATATACACATTTCCTATACAACGATAATGGTAAATTTGCTCCATAAGGAACGGTCCATTACGGTTTTTCGTAAAACGCCCGTTCATATACCGAACATGGCTATGATCAACGCCGTTTCAAAATTGACCTGGCGAGCCTTCGAACGCCATTACTCACTCACCACGTACGAGCATCTCATATCAAAACTGGAATACACCATACCAACGTATCCGAACTGGATAAAAGGCCTCGCTTGCGGTTTAGGATCGGCGGGTCTCGCCTTCTTATACAGCGGCGACTGGATTGCCTTTATCGTCACTATCATCTGCTCGTTTATCGGATATGTTACACGCACCTTATCTACGCGTATCGGCTGTAACGAATATGTCGGCATTTCCGTTGGCGCTTTTACCGCCATGATATCGGCATACGCTTTTTATACGCACATCGAACTGGGCTCATTGCTATATGTCCTCGTATGCTGCACGCTCTTCATGATTCCCGGTGTTCCACTTATCAACTTTGTCATCGACATAATCAACAACCATATATTATCCGGTGTAACAAGGGCAATTAGAACTCTTCTCATCGTGGGCAGCATGACGCTCGGTATGGCCATGGCGCTCTATTTCAGTCCCGTTCCGGCCTTTAATTTCGTCGACATCAAGCCGCATGTCATCTCCCTTACACAGATTATCGGTGCTTTCACGGCGGCCTCTGCATTTGCGGTTCTCTTTAATGCACCGACACGCTTGCTCGGATACATCGGTATCGGCGGTATTCTTTGTGTTTCCGTCCGCAATCTGCTGCTGGTTGATTTCGGATTCTCCACGCCCGGTGCAACCTTTATAGGCGCCGCTGTTATGAGTATTATTTTTGTAAAAGTATCTACATGGATAAAAACATCGAGTACGGTTATCATCGTTCCGTCAGCCATCGCTCTGATGCCCGGAATCCTATTATATCGCTTCGTATTCGATATTCTACACATAAACAGCCTCAATGAAGCAGGCCTCGTTCACATGATGCAAAACGGCATTACCGGAGTTCTCACAATTATCGGGATTGCGGTAGGCGTGGCCATACCGAATGTATTGGCTCAGAAATATTTAAAGAATATCAAAGAGCGCCGAATTGCGGAACTCATGGCGACAAGACATGTGCACGACGGTCAATAAATACCATATAGCACAAAGAGATTTAAAAATCATAATTAGCATTATCCCTATATAGATTTATATAGATTTATATAGTACAAGTATCTACATAGTAGAAAGAGCAGGCCTCTCATGGAGACCTGCTCTTTTTATATTCATACCAATAGTTATGAACTACCGTATATTATTTAGTTTCATCTTCATCGGTAGAAACCGCATGATTAATTTCTTCTGAAGGATCAGAAGTTTCAGTACCAACAGCATTATCGACAGGATTATCAATCGTTTCCGGTACGATAATTCCCGCTGCTTCCAGTGCACTTTTAGGCTCAGCCGCATCAGGAGTTTTCGTTGTACCGTATTTATAAAGATTTTCCACCGCTTTCGCATCAATGGTTTCCTCCTCCAATAAAGCTTTTGCCATATTGTGAAGGAAATCCAAATTGTCGCTGAGAAGCTTTGTAACATCTTTATATGCTTCCTCTACAATACGATGAATTTCTTCATCGATTTTAGCGGCAATCTCTTCACTATAATTACGTTCATGTCCGAGATTTTTACCTAGGAACACCTGTTCCTGCTGTTCGCCGAATACAATTGGTCCCAACGCATCGCTCATACCCCAACGTGTTACCATGGCACGAGCCGTGTTCGTAACGCTTTGGAGATCACCGGATGCGCCTGTACTGATTTCGTCGAGAACCAACGCCTCCGCGATACGACCGCCGAGAGCCACGCGAATATCCGCCAACAATTGAGATTTGGTTTTATAATTCTGTTCCTCTGTAGGTAACATCATCGTATAACCACCGGCAGCACCGCGCGGAATAATCGTTACCTTATGAACCGGGTCCGCATGAGGCAGCAAATGTGCCACAATAGCATGACCGGATTCATGATACGCCGTCAACTTGCGATCTTTTTCACTCACGATATGACTGCGGCGTTCAGGACCCATGCTGACCTTTTCGCTGGCTTCTTCTACTTCCGCCATGGAAATGATTTTTTTATTGAGACGAGCCGCCAAAAGAGCTGCTTCGTTTAACAAATTACTCAAGTCCGCACCGGTAAAGCCCGGAGTTTTCTTCGCAATCGTTTTTAAATCCACATCATCAGCCAACGGCTTATTGCGGGCATGAACTTTTAAGATCGCTTCACGGCCGCGCAAGTCCGGACGGCCTACGACAACCTGACGATCGAAACGACCGGGACGTAATAATGCGGGATCGAGAATATCCGGACGGTTTGTCGCCGCAATGGTAATAATGCCTTCGTTGGCACTAAATCCATCCATTTCAACGAGCAACTGGTTCAAGGTCTGTTCGCGTTCATCATGACCGCCACCAAGGCCCGCCCCACGCTGACGACCTACCGCATCAATTTCATCGATAAAGATGATACATGGTGCATTTTTCTTCGCCTGTGTAAACAAATCGCGTACACGGGATGCACCGACACCGACAAACATCTCTACGAAGTCGGAACCGGAAATAGTGAAGAACGGTACCCCCGCCTCTCCGGCTACGGCTTTAGCGAGCAAGGTTTTACCGGTACCCGGAGGTCCTGCAAGTAAAACCCCTTTTGGAATCTTCGCACCGATAGCGGTAAACTTACCGGGATCCTTGAGGAACTCCACCACTTCTTCCAATTCCTGTTTAGCTTCCTCTGCGCCGGCTACATCTTTAAAATTAACCTTTACATTACCTTCACCCATTAATTTTGCACGGCTTTTACCGAAGTTCATCACTCGGCCGCCACCACCTTGGGTTTGTTGCATAATGAAGAAGAAAAGTACCACCAAAATAATAATAGGAATAGCGGACCCTAACAAGCTCATCCACCAAGCCGGTTGTTCCGGCGGAGCAGCTGTAATTTCCACTCCATTATCTTGTAATGTTTTGATTAGCGTTTCATCACTAGGCGCATAAGAATTAAATTCTGTTCCATTCTTTAATTTGCCTTTAATACCATGATCATTCGTAATCGTTACGGACTCAACCTTTTTCTGCTGTACCTGTTGAATAAATCCCGTATAACTGAGTTCAGATTTATTCGCACTTTGACCAGAAAAAGCATCAATAGCGATAACAAAAGCGGCAATGATCAGTAAATAAAGGACGATATTTTTTGTAAATCGACCCAAGAGATTACCCCTTTCAACAACAATTTAGTTTATAAACGAATTGAGTACACCTCATGACGAGATGCACTCATATATTATACCATACTTCTTAATCTTGATACATTTCTTCCTTCAAAATACCTATATATGGTAAATGGCGATATCGTTCGGCAAAATCCAGCCCATATCCGACGACGAAATAGTCGGGAATCACAAAGCCCACGTAATCGACATGCACATCCATCTTTCGACGGTCCGGTTTATTCAGTAACGCCGCCAAGCGCACGCTTTTAGCCCCGCGGGCACGCAGATTATCCAGCAGGTAATGCAACGTCGTACCGGTATCCACAATATCCTCGACGACGAGCACATGCTTGCCTTCCACGGAACGGTCCAAATCCTTCAGAATTCTTACGACGCCGGTACTTGTAGTACTATTGCCATAACTGGAGCAAGAAATAAAATCAAAACTCACATTCACCGTATCATCTATAGCACGGGCCAAATCCGTAAAAAATACGATAGCCCCCTTTAAAACTCCGACGAGCACCACAGATTCGCCCTTGTAATCGCGACTGATATCGCGCCCCAGTTCGGTAACGCGCGCAGCCAGTTGCTTCGGGGTATACAAAATCTCTTTTACATCCTGATGCATATATGACCTCCACGATCTATATCTAATGTTTGCTATACACTTTTATTGTATCACATCGGGCCTCAATAATAATACGTGCAATCGTGAAAGTTTTCACTTCTCCCGTCTGTACTATATCAGACAACTGTGCCTGATGAGCAAAGCTCAATATTAAACGATTATCGACTACCCGTACCATCATCTGCCACAGTCTTCGCTGTAATGCCATCGGCTGTTGACGCAATCGACGGCGGGAAACGGTGCAGCTTCGATCATCTACTGAGATCAACGTGTCAAAAACCTCTTGCGCCATCTGTTGCAAAAACTCCATATCCTCCGTAACAGAGCGGGACATCCGCTCAAGAGAATCTATAACGGCAGGATTTATTTTTTCCAATTCCGGAATGATACAATGACGAATTCGATTGCGTTGATATTCTATATCATCGTTAGTACAATCAACACAATAAGAAATATGACGTTCCTCTAAATACGCCAGCAGCGCCTCTTTCTTCACCTCAAGTAACGGTCTTACAACAGGTATTGCATAGCTATGGCTGAGCACGGACATCCCCTGTAAACCGTTCATACCCGAGCCCCGAATAAGATGAGCCAAAATCGATTCAGCCTGGTCATTTTTATGATGAGCCACCGCAATATAATCATACCTCTTAGCTCGAGCTAAATCCGTAAGCCATCCATAACGGATATCCCGGCCTGCGGTTTCCACTGAAATCTTCCGCTCCATACTAAAAGCCGGTACATCAATAGCCACGTTGTAAAAGTCCAGATTCAGGGCTTTCACCCGATCCTGCAGCCACAGCACCTCATCCTTGCTTTCACGTCGAATCTGATGATCCATAATGGCCACCCCGATATGCCAATGAATATGTCGATGCGCCGCAACATCCAATAACAGATGAAACAATGCCATCGAATCGGGCCCGCCCGAACAGGCGACCAGTATACGGCTATGTTCAGGAAATAAATCATTCTGTTTTAATGTGAAATTAACGGTTCGAATGAGCTGCTTCACATTCACGAGCCATCGCCTCCATACCATCCTGATCACTCACAATTACATGCGGCACTTCATACGAATCCATAAAGGATGTTAAAATTTCGGCACCGGCCACGATAATATCGGCGCGTCCCGCAGGCAATCCGATCACCTGTAAACGCTCGTCACGACTCATATAGCGAAGTCTCATAATAAGCCCCTCTACAGTTTCACGACTCAATTTATGACCTTGCACACGTCTGCCATCATATACATCTAACCCCAGGTCAATTGCCGCCAATGTCGTCAACGTGCCCCCAATGCCGACAAACTCTCCAAACTGGCCTTCAACCATCATCGGTTCCCACAAAAAGCGAGTTTCCTCCCATACCCGTTGAGGTCCTTCATCAGATACGGTCTGTAAACGCACCGCCCCTACCGAATAGGAACGGCTCCAATAGACACCGTCTATATTTCCTACAGCAATTTCGGTACTGCCTCCACCGATATCGATAGTGGCGTAGTGACGACCATCCTGCAGTTGCTCACCCAAAGCCCCTTTAAAACCATATACAGCCTCTTCATCGCCACTTAAGATACGCCACTCCATCGGGCAATAATCAGAAACGGCATTCATAAAATCCATTCCATTAGGTGCTTCGCGCACGGCACTGGTGGCAAATCCACAGCAACACTGTGCTCCATATGCTTGAAGCAGGCTATGTATCTCCTTAAAAGCCCTATACGAAGCCTCTATCGATTCCGTGCGCAAGGTTCCGTCCGTATTACGCTGTCCTAGCCGCGTCGTCCATAACTGCTTCGGTTCGAAATGCCATGTAGTTCCGTCAAATTTCGCCAATAACAAACGTATCGAATTAGAACCGATATCTACAATTGCCGATTTCATATGCCCTCCTGCACCAATATTTACGGATACATAAATAAAGAGATGGCTCGAAGCCATCCCTTAACTCAATCTCGACGACCGCCACAGCCTCCGCGTTTACCTTCTGTATTTCGCTTCAAATCATGCAAGCGTTCATTACTGTCGCGCAAAAACATTTTCATTTTAGCCTCAAAAGCCTCTGTGCTTTGTTTAGTCTGAATGCGACGCGGACGCTCTTCACGAGCCTCTTCCCTCGGCTGCGTTTGACGAATAGAAAGGCCGATCTTATTTCCTTCAACGGATAAAACCTTAACTTTCACAGGATCCTCAACCTTCAATACTGTGTTGATGTCCTCTACATAACCATGCGCCACCTCAGAAATATGTACTAAACCCGTTTGTTTTTCTCCTAAATCAACAAACACTCCGAATTTCGTAATACCCGATACTGTACCATCAATAATGTTGCCAACTTCGATTGCCATGCAACCTCCTAAAATAATGCGGAAACTTCAAACTACAAACCGTTGCGAATATAACTTTATCTGTAAAAGTACAAATCATTTCACATATGGTACTTCACCAGGTTTAACCAGTCCTAACTCCTCTCGAGCCACCCCTTCTATGGTCTTCGGATCTTGTAACTTAGCCTTTTCCTGTTCTAATTCATCATTTCGCTGCTTTAGTTCTTCTAACTGTTGTTCTATATGTTGTTTTTCTTGATATACAGCCACCAAGCGATAGGCTTGCCCTAACAATAGCAAAACCATAAGCCCTATCCCGATTCGCTTGATCCACATAAGGGCAATACGCTGATCCTGTTCTCTGCGATTAGGGCGAACCCGTTTGCGCGGTTCCTTCGGTCTTTGTATTTCCGTTGTATGCTGATTCATAAATGTCCCCCCAAATATTCATCAACTGTATACTGACATTCTTAAATTATACCATAGAACTGATGAAATATGTCATACAATCTAACCCGATTTTATAGAATTTTCGTTTCGTAATTTTGATGGGACCAAAAAAGAAGAGCTTATACTTGCTTGTTCCACACTGCGCAAAATCGCTGCACAAGTACAGGCCCTCTTCTATCACTTTAACTATAATATGACCAATTAAAATAAAATTTCTCTTATATTTTTAGAGAGGTATATAATAACAGTATACTTATCAACCTTAATAGACATTTCGATAAATGATAGGAGGTCATCATGAAATTACGAAAAGTTGGTATTATCGGCACCGGTCACGTAGGATCGCATGTAGCATTTTCCCTCACATTACAGGGTGAGGCAGATATATTATACATGATGGATATCGATGAAAAGAAAGCACAGGCGCAAGCTATGGATATTAACGATGCCGTCAGTTATATTCCGCATCACGTATCAGCTACGGCAGGTCCTATCGAAAATTGCGGGGACTGCGATATTCTTATCTTCAGCGCAGGTCCTTTACCAAACATATCACAAGATAGATTGGAAACGTTAGGGGAAACGGTGGAAGTCCTAAAAGATGTCATCCCCCGCATTAAAGCATCAGGCTTTAAAGGATTCATCATTTCCATTTCAAATCCGGCCGATGTGGTCGCAACCTATTTACAAAAACATTTAAACTGGGATTATAATCGCATCATTTCATCCGGTACGGCACTTGATTCAGCGCGCTTACAAAAAGAATTAAGTCAACACTTTCATATAAGCCATCGTTCCATTACGGCCTATTGCCTCGGTGAACATGGCACCAGCGCCATGATACCTTGGTCCCACATATGTATCCAGGGCAAGCCGTTAACGCAGTTACAAAAAGAATTACCTCACCGATTCCCTCAGCTTGACCACACGCAGGTGTTAAACGATGTGAAAATCGGCGGTTATCATGTGCTGGCCGGTAAAGGTTCTACAGAGTTCGGCATTGCCAGTGCTACAACGGAACTCATCCGATCCATTTTTCACGATGAAAAAAAGGTCTTACCTTGCTCCTGTTATCTCAATGGACAGTACGGCGAATCCGGTATTTTCGCCTCTACACCGGCCATCATCGGGAAGGATGGCATCGAAGATATCTTAGAGCTGCAGTTAACGCCCGATGAATTAGAGAAATTCAGGTACTCCTGTTCCGTTATTCGAGAACATGCATTAAAAGCGGAGACCATGTAAAAACTTTCATCATAATTCCATAACCAAAATAATACTCACTGTAATCACAATTATTAAATAATATACAACAAAAGGTCCCCCCATTCCGATGAATAACGACTCTACAATGAGAGCGAACGGAATAGGCGGACCTTTTTATTCAATTAGTATGCTACCTATAATATTCTAAAAAGCTTAATACCAAGCTAAAAGAAATTAGCTATTGCGACCTGTAAAGAAGCTCACAACGGCAACAACGATAACAGCACCCGCAATAGACGGGATCAATGCCATGCCGGCAAGGCTAGGGCCCCAAGTGCCAAGCAAGGTTTGACCTACAGAAGCACCGACTAAACCTGCAACAACACGATAAATAATACCCATTTTTGCAGATTTATCTGTAATACAACCTGCCACAAAGCCGATAAATCCGCCTACAATAATAGACCAAAGCATAATATATACCTCCTATAATGTCATATCCTCAAGATTTAAAGGAAATAAATCTTTCTCCTCTACAACTTGAGGGGATTTTTCTAAATACTGCTTGCGCATCGTCCAAAGAATATCCAAATTTTCAGGAGCTAATTTAGATAATGCATAAATCATAGTGAAATTCGGTCCATAATGACCGCGTAAGCTATCCGGTATCCCCTTCGCACCCTCACCACTAATGCGATTATTGAAAAATCCTTGAATCTGTCGCGTATCCAAATCAATGATGATAAATCCCGATGCATCATACACATATAATGTATGATTAACCCGTTTTAATGCTCGTACCGTATTTGTAATAAAATACTGATCCCGCAGATCTATAAGAGATGCTTCATAACCGGAATGATAGAAGTCTCCATAATAATAGGTTCCACGATCAGAGGATTTTAACAATCCTTCCAACTCGGACCGATCCTTATCATCAAAATCGGAAAACGCTTTTACCTTAATAACATTCTTTAACCCTCTTTGATATGCCGTTGTTTCCGGAACATCCACATGAGGACCTCTGAAAGCAATCGGCATAAGGCTAAGAGTATTATTATCTAGATTATACACTCCATAACCGTCATAGCCAAGAAAATAAACTCGTGAGTCTACAGTTTTCATAGCTAAAATGCGTTTGGAGATAACTGCATCACTGGAATTTACCAATGCATGCGACTCCGGATCTATGCGAATCGTCTTGGTACCATGATTGGTTCCACCCACGGCAAGCCAATATGATAACCCCATTATAATTATGGCCAAAACGCATAGACCTATACGTTTTATATACATTTATCCTCCCCAGGAACCCCTTATCATAAAACGTAACTATATAATATGCCTCGTATATTATATATCTAATACAGATAATCTATCCTTGATAGATATTCCATCATAAATGAAATCAGGCAATAATTCCATCAACGACTTCAGTACAAAATCCCGTTCCCAGAAATACGGATGCGGAACCGTGAGACTCTCATCTTCAACAGAAAGTAACCTATCATCCTTATAAATTAAAATGATATCTAAATCCAATGTTCTCGGTCCCCAATGAATATGCCGTTCTCTACCGGCAGTGCGCTCCAGATTCTGCAATACTTCGAGCATATCATGTGGCGACAAACTGCTTTCACAGGACCACATACCATTTATAAATGTATCTTGATCTTTATATCCCCACGGTTCAGTTTCAATCAACGTGGAGGTGTGCGCATTATATATATCATGACGAGTCTGAAAGGATTGAAATGCTTCATCAATATATCGATATCTGTCCCCCAGATTCGACCCGACACCGATGAAATAAGTATACATCAAATTTGGCCCCGCGTAGTAACCACCTCGACATAATCAAGCATACCCGCAATCGGCACCGATGGTTTGCGCACCGTCACGGACAACCCTACTATACCTTGATAATGCTGATATAAGGAGTCCGAAATGAGCGCCCCCAACCGCTCTAACAGATTGCATTTCTCACCGATCATAACGGAACGCACCAACTCATAGACTTCTACATAGTTAATGGAATCCTCTAAATTATCGCTTTGTCCCGCCTTTGTAAGATCCGTGGTGATTTCCACGTCCACAAAGAACCGTTGTCCCTGTTCCTGTTCCGACTCCAGATTTCCATGATATCCGTAAAAGCCCATATTCTTTAATACGATTTTATCCATATTATTCACCTCGCAGCAAGCTATCCGCCACGGCTAAAGCTCGCTTATGCATCCGTACATTATGAACACGTACCATATCAACGCCTTGGAATACACCGGTAATGCACGCTGCTACGGTACCTTCGTCACGTTCTTCCGGTGGCAGGCCGCCCAAGATAGAACCGATAAAACGTTTTCGACTAGGCGCTAATAAAACCGGATATTCATATGCCGTCAATTCACCCAACCGCTGTATAACCTCAATGTTCTGCTCTTCCGTCTTGCCGAAACCGATTCCCGGATCAATCCAGATCTGTTGAGGTAATACACCTTCTTTCATCGCCTTGTCTATAGCAGCAAAGAAAAAGGCTTTCATATCTTCAATAATATCACCATAGTTCGTATCATTGCTGTTGTGCATGATAATAATAGGCACCTTGTATTGTGCCGCAACAGCCGCCATATCCGGGTCGTAATGCAGTCCCCACACGTCATTTATGATATGCGCTCCTTTTGAAAATGCATAATCCGCGGTCTTCGCATGATATGTATCAATCGAAACGGGAACCGTCGATGCATTCAGTACCGGTTCCAGCAACTCAGATAAACGACTGATCTCTTCATCCGCCGTCAACGGTGTTGCTCCAGGTCTCGTTGATTCGACACCGAGGTCAATGATATCCGCGCCATCCCGAATCATCTGTTTCACATGATCCACTGCCGTCTGGGGCGTGTTAAATTGACCTCCATCCGAAAAGGAATCAGGCGTTCCATTTAAAATCCCCATAATGAGGGTTCGATCGGATAAAGCCAAGCTCTTCCCATCTTTCCATGTATAATTTCTACGTTTAAACATCTGCCTGTCCTCCGCCTAACATCGCTAACGCTTCATCTCGAAGCGTCCCTGTCTCATCTAATACACCGCGACTCTCCAAGGTGATTACCTTTGAATCTTGCTGCATAGTCCCCTTAATCAACATGCATAACTGAGTTGATGTAATGCGCACAAATACACCATGAGCCGATAAATCATTCATAATCGCATCCGCCAGTTCCGACGTCAACCGCTCCTGTAATTGCGGTCTTCGACTGAGGATGTTCACCACATCCTGAAACTTACTGAGACCCGCCACACAACCGTCCTTCGGCTGATATACAATATCTACAGTACCGAAAAACGGCAACAAATGATGTTCACACATGGAATAAAACGGTATTCCACTCAAAGCTACCAGGCCCTTATAGTCCGCCGTAAAGGTGTCACCCCACGCGGATTTCGTATCCATCCCGACACCGCTAAATAATTCGCCGTATAATTCCGTTACACGACTTGGTGTTTTTTCTAATTCCGGCGCCTCTGTATCAACAGATAAAGCCTGTAAAAACTGCTTTATCCCGTCCTTCGCACGTTGATTCATCGGTCCTCCTAAACAATTTTTGTCGTCCAATCCTCAATATTCCAAATATCCGTAACCCACCCGTTATAAAATTCGGGTTCATGACTTACGAGCACAATTGTGCCTTTAAACGCGCGTAACGCACGGCTCAATTCTTCTTTCGCATACACATCAAGATGATTTGTCGGTTCATCCAGAACCAAAACATTGTACTTATTCTGCATCAATTTACAAAGGCGTACCTTCGCATTCTCTCCGCCTGAAAGCACGCGCATTTGAGATATAATATGTTCATTGGTAAGACCGCATCTCGCCAATGCCGCCCGTACCTCCGCATTAGTCATCGCCGGATACTCATTCCAGATATAGTCAAGGGCCGTCTCCGAGTTAGACGGTGCATCCTCCTGTGCAAAATAGCCGACTTGTAAAAACTCCCCTTTAACAAGCTCTCCGCTGACCGGCTTCAAAAGTCCCAATATCGTTTTCAGCAATGTTGTTTTTCCTAATCCGTTAACACCGCGGATTGCAATTTTTTTGTTTCGTTCAATCTGAAAGTCAACCGGCCTCGTAAGAGGTTCATCATAGCCGATTTCAAGTCCAAAGGCCTCCACAATAAATCGACTCGGCGTACGTCCTTCCTTAAAACCGAAACTAGGCTTGATATATTCCTTCGGTTTTTCCAGGATTTCCATCTTCTCCAACCGCTTTGCTCGCGAATTTGCCATGCCCCGCGTCGCAACACGCGCCTTGTTGCGCTGGATAAAATCCTCCATGCGTTCGATTTCCTGCTGCTGACGTTCATACGCCTTTTGGGCTTGCGCCTTCTTTACCTCATAAGCCGCCTGGAACTGATGATAGTCACCGGTATAGCGCGTAAGCACGGCTTGCTCGATATGATAAATCACATTGACTACTGAATTTAAGAACTCCATATCATGAGAAATCAGAATAAATGCATTTTCATAATTCTGCAAGTAATTTTGTAACCAATGAATATGCTCTATATCCAAATAGTTTGTCGGTTCATCCAACAGTAGAATCGTCGGTTTTTCCAGTAACAATTTTGTTAATAGCACCTTGGTACGCTGTCCACCGCTGAGTTCGGTCACATCCCGATCGAGCCCGATATCCATGAGCCCTAAACCGGATGCGGTGCGTTCAATAACCGCATCAATTTCGTAAAAGCCCCGCTGTTCAAGAATCTCCTGCCATTCCCCGACCTGTTCGAGCAGTTTATTCATTTCATCTTCCGAGACATCACCCATGCGATTATAGGCATCGTTGATATTCTGTTCCATCACGAAAAGATCATCAAAGGCCTTTTGCAAAACATCTCGAATTGTCATGCCCTTTTCAAGTACTGCATGTTGATCCAAATAACCCACAGTCACCTGATTGGACCATTCTATCTTACCCTCATCAGGCGGTAATTTACCGGTAATGATGTTGAGGAATGTAGATTTCCCTTCCCCATTAGCCCCTATGAGACCTACATGCTCGCCTTTCAGCAATCGGAACGATGCATCATCTAAAATTTGTCGCGCCCCAAAACCATGAGTCACATGGGAAACGGTTAACACACTCATATCTATCTCCATCGGAATAAAAGCCGCCTTGCATAAGACGGCTTGTTTCGTACTAATTATCGTATCTATTGTACCTTGATTGTATACATTATGTCAAAATTTGGACATCGCATATCGCAATGCGACAACTGCCATGATTTTTGCGCCTTTAATCGCTTGGTTGAGGCCATACTCAGCCCCCGATGCACAGGTGAACTCCGGTGTATGCGCCTCCAGCCCCAAACCTATTTGCAATGTCGGCTGTGCCGTCGGTACCTCATAGGACACATTGCCTACATCAGTACTGCCGTCAGCTTCGTCATCGGGCAGTCTCTTCGGCCGTTCACCGAACTCAGTCATCACCTCATCAAACAGCTCCAGTAATATCTTATCCTGACGCATATCCTTGAAGAGAGGCTCATAATGATGCATATCCACACGAGCACCATAGAGCGCTGCTATCTTCTTTGCCTCAGCTTTAATAGCCGGTAAAATAATATGTTCCAGATCATCCACAGTCCTACCGCGCACCGTCATGCGCAGCGTTGCCGTATCAGTCACCACATTAGGGGCCGCCCCGGCCTCCGTAAAAATGGTACCTATGATAGCACCCTTAGGAAATTGCTCCGCTTTCATACGTTTTATCGATTGATATAAATCAACGGCACAGTCAAGCGCATTGACACCGGAATCTGTAAGGGATGCAATATGACAGGCACGGCCGTAAAAAGTCACCTCCAGAGGATGCGTCGCCAACGATGTACCGCCAACCTCATTTTCACCCCCCGGATGAATGATAAGTGCCCCCTCATATCCATCAAAAAGATGCTCCTCCGCCATATATACCTTACCGCCGATAGTTTCTTCGGCAGGACAGCCGAAAAAGGTGGTACCCCAACGTTCATCACAAGTTTGGCTAAAGGCTATAGCCGCGCCCATACTCATGATTGCGATTAAATTATGTCCGCACCCATGACCTAACTCGGGCAATGCATCATATTCGCCGAGAAAAGCCATTTTATGATTCCCTTCTATATTCTTATCGCTGCGCATTGCGGTGCGCAGTTCAGGCCGTCCAGTTAATCCGACTTGTGTGATGAATCCTTTATCCGTCATGTACTGACTGATTTTCTCCAGCGCTTTAAATTCCGCCTGTCCCAACTCGGGATTATCATGCAGGAATAGAGAAATTTCCTTTAACTCATCCTGCAAATTGTCAATAATAGCACAAGCCTGTGCTTCACGTTCCTGTAATGTCATAATTCCTCTTTCTTATTAGGATGTATACGGCGATAACACGATTGTGTTTGAAATATATCTGAAATGAACATGTGCTCCTAACGGCAATGTCTGATGTGGCGTACCGTGTCCGGTCGGAACATAACATACGAAAGGCTCCGGCAAAGACGAGTTACGATTTTCCTCCATATATCGCAATGCTTCATACCCTATATCATACCCCTGTTCGTCCTCATCGCCCTCACAATCCGTGAAAGTTCCGATCATAAGACCTTTGATGCGATTCAACAATCCCGATAGACGCCATTGTTGCAACATACGATCTAATTTATACGGCGCTTCCCCTATATCTTCAATAAAGAGAATCATATCCTCAATACTGTCATCCTCAAAAAAATACGGAGTACCGCAAAGCATGGATAGCATTGTCATGTTACCGCCACGCAAGATACCGTCTCCTAATTCGGTTCCGATGGCACCGCGGGGCGGCTCCGATAACGGTTCAATCACCTGCAGATTACCTTCCACCGCATTAAATAGAGCATCAATGTCATCATATCTTTCCGGTTTAAAATCAACCCCCATCGGACCGTGATAGGTTACGAGCCGACTGTATCGATTAATCGCCATATGAAGAGCTGTACAGTCACTATAACCGATAAAGGGCTTCTTATACGCTCGAATAGTATCGTAGTCAATTTTATCAAGATATCGCATCGTGCCGTAGCCGCCACGCAATGCCAAGACCGCATCACAAGGGCCATCTGTCATCATCCATTTAAATTCTTCGGCTTGTTTTTCTGCCGCTCCGCCATATAGTCCCTTGCTGCGACAGGATTCACCGAATATAACATCATACCCTTTCGCCCTGCATATCTGCTGTATCATTTCTAATGACTCAGAGCTGCTGCTGGCAGGTGCTATACATCCGATTGTCATACCCGGCACCAACCGCTTTGGATATTTCCACTCCATAATACCTCACAACTTTATCTAAACTTTCCTAACTTTCATTCTGAAAAGGAAACATACAAAAAGACGTACACATTGTGTACGTCTTAAGTGTATCTTATTTGTATGCTTTTTTAAAGTCAACAAGACCCAATGTGATCCAGAAATAATCTTGAATTGTTCCGTTCGTTACATATGGCTGGGTTGTAAAATACAACGGCATAACAAGGGATTCATCAAAAATCATCTTTTCCGCATCATGCATGAGCGCATCACGTTCCGCCCCATTAGGGGTTACGCGGATACGCGCAATGAGGTCATTGTATTCTTCGCTATGATATTGACCGTCATTATCCTCTGCGGAGAACACCTCCAGGAAGTTTTGAGGGTCGCTGTAGTCCGCTACCCAGGAAGCACGAGCCACCTGGTATTTACCGGCCTCTCTATCAGCGAGGAATACCTTTGTTTCCTGATTCTGCAAACGCACATCTGCACCAAAAGCTTCGGTCCAGGCCGCTTGAATAGCTTCTGCAATAGATTTGTGCAACTCGCTGGTGTTGTACAAAATCGTAATCGGCGGCAACGGACGATTTTTCCCATAGCCTGCATTTCTCAGAATTTCCTTCGCCTGTTCTACATCTTCGTACACGAGATAGCTGCCGGCTTCGCGGAAATCATCGCGGCCGTTGCTTTCAAGCATACCGTACGGCACGAACGCATATGCGGCCTCTTTACCACCCTTGACGATATTTTTAACAATCTCAGCCCGATTGATAACCATGGAGAATGCTTTACGCACTTCAGGATCTGTGAACGGTTCGGCGGTCACGTTAAACACATAGTAATAGTTACCCAACATAGGCCCGATATGTAACAGACCGGCCTCTTCCAGCCGCTGTTGATCCGCCACCGGCGGTTCCACGGTCATATCGGCTTCGCCGCCTTCCACAAGGGTCAACCGCGTACTTTGAGATTCACTGATAGGCCAGTTCATGTTTTCGGTCTTAACGGAATCGGCATCCCAATAGTTCGGATTCTTTACAAAATCCATTTCTCCGTTGTGGTGCCAACGAAGCAGACGGTACGGGCCGTTGGATACCAGCGTTTCCGCCTCGGATGCCCAGTTTTCATGAGCCTCTACCGCTTTTTTATTCACCGGATAATAACCGTGAGATGCAAGCAGTTTCAAGAAATACGCCGTCGGATTTTCCAGTGTAACTACAAGCGTATCATCATCAACGGCCTTAACACCTACATCATCAGCCTCGGCATCACCGTTATTATAGGCTTCGCCGTTTTTCAGTACATATAACATATACGCATTATCCGCATGAACATCAGGATTTAGGGCACGCTTCCATGCGTATTCAAAGTCGCGGGCGGTCAACGGCTCACCGTTCGACCACTTCAAGTCAGGTCGTAAATGGAATGTATATTCCAAACCATCTTCGGAAATTTCCCAGCTTTTCGCAAGCGCCGGTTCCGGCTCACTTTCATCATTGAGGCGCACAAGGCCATCAAATAATTGTAATTGTACCGTAGCCTCCGGAGACGTGTTCGACTTCGCCGGATCTAGCGTAGACGGTTCCTGCTCTAAAACATAACGGATTGTATGTTCATCTATATGTTGAGCCCCTCTTGGGTATCCGAACACAAATAGAATCACACTCACACCGAGAGCGAGAACCATGAGTTTTAACAAATTGCGTTTATCCATCATGGCAATGCTTCCTCTACAAATTCTTTCATACTGCGCCCCACTCGAGCACCTAATTCTTTGGCACGGTCATTTTCAATGCCGCTCATGAGCAGCACAAAACAAAAATGACCTCTAAATGTTTCCAGTACGCCTCCATCATGCTCTACGCAATCAAGAGATCCCGTTTTATGGTGAAAGCATACATCTTCGCCCCAATAAAAGGGCAGAATATCTCTAAATTGTTGACGTCCCAAAATATTCCACATTTCATGACCGTATGCATCACGGTCTCTATGTTCAAAAATGTGATGATACAAGCGCGCTAAGGACATGGCGGTTAGCCGATTCTCCCGGCCCTCTGAAGATGCCTCAAAGTCCATCATCATACGATTAAGTTCCAAGTCATCAAGCCCCAGCTGTTCCGCACGGGCATTGATATTCTCCATACCGAGCGTCACGATAAGAAGGTTTGTAGCCCAATTATCACTGAGCACCATCATCAGCCGACATAATTCCAGATATGTAAAACTATGTTTACCTGTCAGCTCCTGTAATGCTCCGCCCCCTTCAACTCGAGGTGTACGCGAAAGAGGAACCGCATCATTCAGATTCAGTTGCTCGGTGCGAGCCAAATGAAAAACGTATTCCATAATGAGTACCTTAATCATACTCGCACCGGTATGTACCGTATGTTCTCCCTTAGCAGCGATGAGAATCGGTTCCTCGCCATCATCAAATTGCATAACTACATAGGATATGTTCCCGGTAGGTGCAAATTCTCTGATGTACGCATCAAGCCTATTCTCCAAAGACTTGCCAACAATTAGTTTTCCCATTTATAATCTCCCGTTACAAATGCCAACACGCAATACGACGATCAGCCCACTCCCTAAGCGGTGGTCGCTCTGTATAACACCTTTGTTCCGCCTCCGGACAACGTCCGCTGAATAAGCATCCTGTGGGCGGATTTAATGGATTTGGCGGCTCCCCTCTGAGCGGTGTCCCTATCGGCGCATGAGGGATAACCGGTCCGTTCAGTGCCGTTAACGCACGAGTATATGGATGTTGTGGGAATTCATACAAATCGAGAGCCGGTCCCTCTTCCATAACAGACCCCATGTACATAACCACCATCCGATGGCTGATGTAACGCACCATACTCAAATCATGAGAAATGAAAAGGTACGATATCCCGTTTAATGCCTGCAAACGTTCCAATAACGTCATAATCTGTACCTGAATCGATACATCTAATGCCGAAAGCGGCTCATCGCAGATAATACATTTCGGCTCCATAATCAAAGCACGCGCAATACCGATACGTTGCCGTTGACCGCCGGATAATTCATGAGCATATCGTTCCCCGAAAGCCATCGTAAGGCCTACCTGCTCCAACACTTCTTTTACACGAATGACACGATCTCGAGCGGTGTATTTCGTATCCAACTCCAAAGGCTCTTCTAAAATAGTGTTAACGGTAAGCCTTGGATTGAGCGATGCGTAAGGATTTTGAAAAACCATCTGCATCACAGGATGAACCGCCTCTCGATTTCTATAAGGATCAATTTCCTGACCGTTCATATAAATGGAACCGGACGTAGCCTCATGTAAACCCATCAAGGTGTATCCGAAAGTGGATTTACCGCAACCGGATTCCCCAACAATACCGAGTGTTTCCCCTTCCGATTGATACAGGCTAACCCCTTGTAAAGCATGTACCGTTTGTTTCGGCTTAAATAAGCCGCTTGACAGAGTAAACTCTTTAACGAGATTTTCTGTCTCCCATACATATCCCATTAGAGTCCCTCCAACTTAGATAACCAACATGCAAATTGATGATTTTCAGCGACATCCACATCCATCGGGATACGCTTGCCGCAAATGCGCATAGCCCATTTACAACGAGGATTAAAAGAACAGCCTCGAGGCAGATTAAATAAATCCGGCGGCTGACCTTCTACGGCTTTCAGTTCACCATGCCATTTCCCTTGGGGCAATGCCAACAGCAGACCTATTGTATAAGGATGTCTCGGGTCATTAAATATTCCGTCAACGGTCGCAGACTCTACACATTTACCGGCATATAGAACCATAACGCGATCACAAAGCTGAGCAATAACCCGCAAATTATGAGAGATAAAAATAATCCCAATGCCTGCCTCAACGGCTAAGGTCTGCATGAGGCGTAAAATCTGAGCCTCTGTAGTCACATCAAGTGCCGTCGTCGGCTCATCGCAGATGAGAATCTTTGGTCGCCCCGCCACAGCCATGGCGATACATACCCGCTGACGCATACCGCCACTCAACTCATGAGGATATTGCGATAAACGCTTTTCCGGTGTAGACAAGCCCATCTTCGTTAACAAATCAATAGCTATCACCTTTTCATCGTAATCATCACCATAAGCATTACTGCGTTCGATGACTTCATACAACTGTTCACCAATCGTCAAAATCGGGTTTAAGGAGGTCATAGGATCCTGGAACACCATAGCTACCGTGGTGCCTCGCAATTCATTCCAGTCATCCTCATCATATGATAAGCAATCATGACCATCGATTACAAATGAATCGGCCTTAATCCTCGTTTTCCCGCTCGGTAATAGACCCATTAACGAATTAACGAGCACAGATTTACCGCATCCGGACTCACCCACGATACCTAAGATTTCTCCGGCTTTCAAGGTGAGATCTTGATTTCGAATCACACGCAACGGACCTTGGAAGGTATCAATCGTAATAGACACATTGCGAACATCAATAATTTTGTTGTTCATCATCTATCTCCTTCCTTAGGATCCAATACATTGCGCAAGCCGTCGCCGAGAAATACAAAACCGAGCATAGTTATACTGATTGCGACAGCAGGAAAAATCAACTGAAACGGGTAAGAACGCATACTGCTGATACCTTCGGATGCCAACACACCCCAACTTGCCATCGGTGCATTTACACCGAGTCCGATAAAGCTGAGAAATGCTTCCGTAAAAATAGCTTCCGGAATAGCCAACATCAAGGTAATGATAATAGGCCCCACACAGTTCGGCAAAATATGACGCATTAAAATACGTCTCTTCGGAATCCCCATCGCCTCAGCGGCAACGATATATTCCTCACGTTTCACTTTCAAAATCTGACTGCGTACGATACGAGCCATATTTAGCCAATAAGCAATACCCAAGGCCAGAAAAATAGACATAAGACCCGGTCCCAGTACGACCATCAGCAAAATAACATATAGCAGGAGAGGAATACCGTAAAGGATATCTACGATAGCCATCATGATACGGTCCACCTTGCCGCCCATATAACCGGCAATACCGCCATACATTACACCGATAACAAGATTGATGAAAGCCGCTACAAACCCGATAGTCAAGGAAATACGGGCGCCGTACATAACGCGCGTATAAATATCACGGCCTAATGTGTCGGTACCGAACCAATGTTCAAAGCTCGGCTCCTGATTCGCATTCAATAAAGATTGATCCGCATAGGTATACGGTGAGATAATAGGTCCTAAAATCGCCAGTACAATCATCACCAGAATAATGGACGCACCTACAACGGCTAATCGATTTACCTTGAATCGTTCCCACTTACCCGGACGTTTTACAAACGTCGAACTGTCATCCTGCGGGGAGCGTTCAATAGGAAAAAATTCTTCTCTATTCATTTCTGTCCTCCCCTGTCGTCACGCGTGGATCGATCAATGGGTACACCATATCCACAAGAATATTAAGTGCTACTACGAGGGCACTATAAAAAATCGTTATACCTAAAATAACCGTATAATCTCGATTATAAATAGACGTTACAAAATATTGACCTAAACCAGGAATCGCAAAAATCGTTTCCACGATGAAGCTGCCGGTCAAAAGTCCCGCCGCTAAAGGTCCTAAATATGTAATTACAGGCAGTATGGCATTACCTAAAGCGTGCCGCGTCAAAATTGTCCAACGGCTCAGGCCCTTAGCACGTGCCGTACGGATATATTCCTGTTGATACACATCGAGCAAACCGCTTCTGGTGAGCCGTGCAATAAACGCCATCGGCTGTGCCGCCAAAGTAAGTACGGGCAACACCATATAGGACGGCCCACGCCATAATGCGACAGGTAGCCAGCCCAATTCAAAGCCTACCACATATACCAACACGGCCCCAATAATAAAGGTAGGCACAGAAATGCCCAAGGTGGATACAAATGTCATCACGTAATCTACAATACCATTTGGTCGCATCGCACTGATAGCTCCGGCCGTAATTCCACCTGCAACGGCTACGGCTAACGCCAACAACCCGAGTTGTGCGGAAACCGGAAATGCATCATTGATGATATCGTTAACACTACGCCCTTCATATTTAAATGACGGTCCCAAATCCCCCTGAACCACACTGCCCAGATAATCGCCATATTGCTTCCACAACGGATCATCCAAATGATACTTCGCTTCAATACTTTCTTTTACCTGGGGCGGTAATTTTTTTTCCGTTGTAAAAGGTCCACCCGGTATTGCATGCATTAATGCAAAGGTTACGGTAATAATAACCCACAAGATTATAATTGCGCCACCTAGACGTCGAAACACATACCTTGTCATTTAACTATCCTCCATAGAAAATTTTATCTTTTTATTATACTATATTGTGAAAAATTTTTCACGAATTTAATGATTACATTTACAGGACGCCTGCTATACCGTACAATAGAAGATATAATCTATTGGAGGTGTTTATGAATACAGTACCGCGAATATTAACCATTCAGGATATGAGCTCCATCGGTCGCTGCGCCCTTACGGTTATGATTCCTATCATCAGTGCCATGCGATGTCAGGCGGTTCCGCTGGCTACAGCTGTATTAAGCAATCACTTAGAATATCCGCACTATGAATTCGTAGACCTCTCCGACCACATGCGCGATTTTATGGATTGCTGGGAAAAGAATAACATCGATTTTCACGCTATCGTCAGCGGCTTTTTGGCATCTCCCGAGCAGATTCAGCTCGTAGAGGAGGCCATTAATCGTTTTGGCAATGATAACCAAATGATTATCGTCGATCCGGCTATGGCCGATGACGGCCGTCTTTATTCCATCTATACATCGGACATGGTCGTTGCCATGCGCCACCTCGTATCTAAAGCGCATATCGTCAAACCGAACTATACGGAGGCTTGTTTTTTATTGGATATACCGTATTCAACACAACCTATCAGCGAAGATGAGTTGCGACACCGCTGCAAGCAATTACATCAGATGGGACCGGACATGGTCATCATGACCAGTGTACCATCCGAAACGCACGCCACCATCGCCGTATACAACGGCATTACAGACAACTTACAAACCTATTCTATCCCGCTGGTACCTGTAAAAGCAACCGGAACCGGAGATATTTTCACCGCCGTGTTATCCGGTGCCGTCATGAAAGGATACTCGCCGTACGATGCGGCAGAGCTGGCTATGAATTTTACGACAAAAGCGATTCAGGCAACCGTAGATAATGTAAAATCAATGAAACATGGTGTGGCATTCGAACTCGTCTTACCGGAATTAATAAATTTGTAATAAAAATTTTAAAGAGGGGAATTTATGGATTTAATCTATGCATTACTGCGTACACTTCTGATTTGCGCCATCGGTTTACTCATCGCATTTCTGGGGCGCCGTAAAGGCTTATCGATATTTAACTTATCCGGCCGGATAAACCGTTTACAATTTATCATACTATTTATCGTGCTGATGATATTATTCTATATCGTCCATATTCTTGACACTAAACTGATAGAATTCGTCGTATCTTTACCGGCATACTGGATTTCCCGTGCTTTCATATGGATATTATTAGCCACCCTATTCCCGTTATCATGTGCTCTCTTCGGACGACGCATTCACGATATCGGATTTAATGCATGGGCCGGTATTCTCTGGTCAGCCATTATCATTTTCATCAATACCTATACAGCCGTCTCCCCGGTTAATTATTTATTATACCTTTTTATATGGCTCGTGGGTTTTCTGTTCTGGGTTTTGCCCGGCCAACCGGAACCCAATGAATATGGTTATCCACCGTTTATGAGCGTACCACAAAAAGCTTTCAAACCGGCGAGAGAGCCAAAAAGCGAACAGGCTCAGAAAAAACGAAAAGCCGCACGAAAACGTCGCAAAAAGAAAAATCTCTAAGCTATCCGCTTGCAGTAATTGATATACAAACACTAGTTTAATATACAAATACAATTACTACAAAACGATTAACCTACCTCAACCAATGATACCGTATCTCGTAAATGAAATGTCCGCCTACGATTAGATTAAAATAAATCTAACAGCAAGCGGACACGATAAATCCGAGATACGGTATTTTTATATCATATTATATTTATATATTTAAAACGTAATTGCTATCAAAACATTTATTACCGTCTATACATACTCAATTCATCAATAACATCAGTTCTATTAATGTACAGCCGATATAGGCAATGATAAATTTAACCTTCTGTTTCCGCGCTCGGTCATCATCAGCAATCTTTAAACGATTCGCTAAAAAACGCTTATCCCGAATTTGAAGCAATAAGTGCTTGATACGCTCCTGGCTTTCATTTGCGGTACATTCATCACAATCCGACGTAAGTGTCGCCTGCTGCATGAAGATACGACGATGTAATTTGCGCATCTGAATCTTGATATTGTTATGTACAAAGGCGCTCTGCCACTGCTTACGCGAATCAAAGTACATATACAGATAGCGCGGAATATTCATCACCAGGAAGGAGATAATAAAAATTCCCAGAGAAATCAAGAAGTATGTGGAAAAGGAAAATTCCAAGGTTTCCGTCGGTAAATAGTGATGCAGGATGATGAAGGTAATCCATACACCGATTGGCAACAGTAAAACCGCCGCTATATCGATAGAGCGCAGCCAACTGGTACGAGTCGGCACATCCGGTACCGTAAAAGTATCCACCGGATCATGAAACGCATAGTAATCCAACTGTAATACGGACTGACTGGTTCTCGGATTTCCCAACAGAATAGGGCCAGTGCTGCCGATATGGCGTTCCGGTAATGGTATAAACTTCTTGACCCTCGTATTCGGCAAGAGATCGAATTGAATGATACCTTTCTTTTCAAAACGCATGGTGGAACCCTTTTCACCCAGTTCAATGGGATTAAAGAATATTCCAAACAGGCTGAGGCACCAATTCCCAAGTAGATGGAGAACGGAATTTAGAATAAAACCGCCTGTATCTATATTATTTGTATCTAACCGTATGGCAAATGATGATGAATAATCATCGAACCATAAATCTTCTAAGGTAAACTCCACATTGATTACATTCCCCCACTTCGTAATAATGGACAGGAATATCTGATTATTCGGTTCAAACTCAAAGGTTACGGAATAAAATAACCAATGATTGCGAAGAGCGGCACGCAACATGCGATTAACCATATCCTCTTCTATATATAATAGACGATGATCGAAGAGCTCGGGCTCCATCGATACAGTATTACTAACAGTAGTAGACTCAATCGTCGTGTCCCGTTCAGACAATGCTTCATCCACCAAAGCACGTAATTTGGTGAAAATTCTAGTCATAACCCCTCCAAGGGTAACATGAAATAGCTTTTAACACTCAAATTATACCATATATTGCGTAATTTATCGATATAAGGCTACTAAATCTGCTACCCGATTCGTGCCATAGACAAATAACAGTATTCATAAAATCTTCCGCCCGATGCAATAAGTTCATCGTAAGTGCCATCTTCAACAATTTGCCCCTGATCCATAAATAAAATACGATCCATTTTTTCCAGACCTTCTAATTGATGAGTGATATAAAGACATGTTTTTTCCTCTATGTATTTCATCAAGTCTGTATGTAAAGACCTTCTGGTCACCTGATCAAGACCTTCTAAGGGTTCATCCAGCAGCACGAGTTGCGGGTCGCGCAAAAACAATCTTGCCAAGGCAACGCGTTGTCGTTCACCACCGCTCAAGCCATGCCCGCCGGATCCGATAATGGTATCAAGCCCCATCGGTAGCCGATTTACAACCGACTGCAAAGAAGCTCTTTTAATGGTCCTATTTATATCGTCATCGGATGCACTCGGTCTGGCGAGCCGAATATTATCCCTCAAAGAAGCATGGAAAATATATGTATCTTGTGTAATGGTCCCCAGTAACTCTCTCCACGCATCGATAGCGATATGTTTTAACTCATGCTTCCCTATATCAATCGAGCCACCGTAATCATAAAGTCGCTCCAGCATATTAAACAATGTTGTTTTACCGGAGCCGCTGGCTCCGACAATTGCTACAGATTGCCCTTTAGGGATGAATACATCAAGATTTTCATAAATAGTATTATGTTCATCATACGCAAAGGATACGTCTTTAAAATGTATATGTTCTATCGTATCAATCAGCTCCGGCTGTCCATTTTCGATTACAGAAGGTCGCTCTTGCGCTAAAGCTAATAAACGATTCGTCGCAATCCGGCTTTCAACACCGTGATGAACAGCGGCTATCATCGGCTGCAATGATTCAAACCATGCCTGAATACCAATAGCCGCTACGGCTACCATAACGCTCGCATAAAGCCCCGACAACGCATGTGCAGCCATACAGGACACTATGATAACTGTTAACTGTATACACGCGATAAAAAACGTATTCCCACGATTCATATTCTTATCTATGGATGACTTACAATCATCAATCGCGGTCATCATAGATTGAATTCGTTCATACACAAGATTTTCATTGCCGTAACTGATGATATCCTCCAAACTGTCCATTGTATCGCTAAGTAAAGCTTTGTATTCGCCCTGCTGTGGTGCAATTACGCGAAGATTTTTTTGATTATAACCATATACAACTATTGGTAATATAATCCCCGTCACGACTGCAGCTATCAAAACGGGCCATAACAGGCCAGGGCTGATTGTAAAAGCACCGTACGCTACTAATGCGGTCAAACCGATAGCAGCTATCGGCGGAATTAAGGTACGCAAATAGAAAAATTGTAATACTTCAATGTCCCCCATAATACGGCTTAACATATCGCCTGCTCCAATACGTTTCAAAATCGCCGGTGCAAGCGGCTCCAACCTTTTATAAAACCAGAGGCGCAATCCGTATAAACCCTGAAACGCCATGCGATGCGATGTATATCGTTCAAAATATCGACACACGGCACGACTGATTCCGAAGAAGCGTACCCCGACAATAGCAAGGCTCAAATATGTTATATCCGGATGTAACGCGGCGGAGGCCAATAACCAAGCGGATACACTGAGAAGACCTACATTCATAAAAACCGTAAGGAATGTAAAAATCAAAGCAAGTACGAGGGACCATTTAGCAGGGCCAAGAACAGAAAATAACAGCTTCCAGCCTTGTAAATCAATAATGGATCCAGCGCCGCTTCTCTCCAAGCTTTTTTTATGTGGCGTGTCGTCCCCGTACATCGCTTCAGCACGAAGCGAAGGATGTACCGATTGACCAACCGGCACATTCTCCGGTGCTTCATAGCCAGATTCATACAATGTGAAAGCTCCCGAAACGGTATCATCTGATTTACCAACATCAGCAGATAGTCCGTTCGAAGCTATATCAAGCTTTCCGGTTCCTGCCGATACTAACTCCTTAAAATATCCATCAGTATTGATGAGTTCATCATAGGTACCTTGTTGAATAATATGTCCGTCTTTCAACACATAAAGAGACGATGCCCAATGCATCGTCTGCAATCGATGTCCGATGAGAATGACGATTTTCCCCTTCATCAGGCGTTGAACGGCACGACTGATTATAGATTCTGTTTTTACATCCAAGTGAGCTGTCACTTCATCCAGGACAAGAATTTGTCCCCGTCGTAAAAATGCACGCGCTAGTGCTACCCGCTGTCGCTCACCACCGCTAAGACCTGCACCGCCTTCACCGATAACCGTATCGAGGCCTTCCGGTTTACGTTTGATTACGTCGATTAACGCCACCTCATTACACGCATTTAAAATGTCCTCATCACTGACATCCAGGCCAAAGGATAGAATCTCACGCAGAGTTCCTTTCATAAGATGAGGCCGTTGAGATACATAAATAACTTGTCGACGCCACCAGTCTATATCTAACTCCGTTATATCATAACCGTCAACAAAAACCGTACCTGTCGGAGCCTTTAAAAATCCGCCTACAATATGAGCAATCGTTGATTTCCCCGCTCCACTTTCACCGACAAGCATGACGGGTTTATCACGATGCGCCTGTAAAGATATATGGTGTATACCGTTTTTACCCTCTCCATAGGTAAAGGTTAATCCATCAATTGAAATCTCTTGTAGCGGCTCACCGATACATTGAGATCCACCTTCGGGTAAAAGTGATTGAGATGCCATAAATTCTTCGTATTTAAGTATAGACGTCTTTCCGGCCATCCCTGTATGGAAGGCCGCCCCCAACTGTCTGAACGGTGTATAAAACTCCGGTGCCAGCAGTAAAATAAAAAATGCCGGTAAAAAAGCGATATCTCCATCCAGCAAGGTTAAACCTAAATAGACAGCGATCAAAGCGGTACTGATAGTACTCACTAATTCAAGCACTAATGCGGACAAAAAAGCGACACGCAACACACGCAACGTGGAATCTTTAAACTCTCGAGATAAACGGGCTATAACATGAATTTGCTCTTTTGCACGACCAAACAGCTTCAATGTCGTAATACCTTGTAGCACGTCAAGAAAGTGGCCTGATAAAAAGCTCATACGTTCCCACTGTTCCTTGTTGAAGCGATCTGCCTGCTTTCCGATCAGGATCATAAAAAACGGAATCAATGGAACGGTTATGATAAGAAGAATACCGATAATCGGCATCGTATTTACAATGGCAATTCCCATCACAAGGGGAATCATGACGGCATAGAGAATTTGCGGAATATAACGAACCACATAGGCATCCACCTGGTCTAAGCCATCCGTGATCATATGAATCATATCGCCATGTCGCTCTTTCTGCTGCACGCCGAGCTGAAACATATGTCGTAATGCGTGAGCACGAAAAGATGCTTTCACGAAGCTCCCCAGCCTCGATGCTATCGTCTCCTGTAAATAATGAGAACCCAGGCGAAATATAATGGCAATCCCTAAATAAATCAAAATATCAAGTTCATCCTGAACTGAATGCTCCAAGAATATGAAATTATTAAGTAAAACAGCAAAAAACCATGCCTGTGCAACTATGGCGAGGCTTTCAATAAAACATGTCATCCCGAGTAAAAAGAACGGTCCCTTATGCTCGAGTAACGCCTTTAATGCGGTACGTTGTATCATATAATATCCCTTTTAAAAGTACTAATTCTAAATTGAATCTAATTTTATCAATATTACACTCATCTTACCACAAAAAAGAGACGTGCCGCTACAGCACGCCTCACACAATGAATACTAATTTTCATGATTCAGATAATATGAACTTTGAATACTATAAATTCCATCCGATTAGTAATGTAAATCTTTTTCTGTTACACGATGACGGAATGTCCAATATACCCAGGATTGGTACACCAAAATAATCGGTACAAACACGAATGCTACGCAAGTCATTAATGCCAATGTGTATGTAGAATTTGCCGCATTAGAAATTGTTAAGCTCCACTCAGGATTCAAGGACGAAACCATAATACGAGGGAATAAGCCGGCAAAATATGCGACGGTTCCTAAAATAACGGCTAAAGAGCTGAATACAAAACCCCATTTTGTATTACGAGTACGTGTAGCTCCCCAGGAAATAAGAAACGACAAAATCGCTAACGTGAAACAGATAAGAGCACCTACGGAGTTAAATAAATCGGTATATACATAGGTAAGTACCGCCAATGCTATGATGCTGATAGCAGCTGGAACGCCGGCTACTAATGATGCAGCTCGAGCACGTTCAGATATAGGCCCGGCAGTCTTAATAGATGTAAATAAACCGCCATGGTATATAAATAACAAAACAAATGCTATGCCGCAGGGAATAGTATATGCGGTAAATAAATCTGAGATTGTGCCCACATAGGTCATACTTCCATCGATCGGTGTACCTTGAATCAAATCGCCTACCATAATGCCCCATAATAAAGCAGGGATTAACGAGCCGAAAAAGATACAGTAATCAAAGGTCTTACGCCATAATAGATTAGGGCTTTTGGAGCGGAATTCAAAGGATACGCCGCGAATGATAAGCATAGAAAGCATCAAAAATAGTACCAGATAGAAACCGCTGAATAATGTAGCATATACATGCGGGAAGGATGCAAACAAAGCACCGCCAGCAGTAATCATCCACACTTCATTGCCATCCCATATAGGACCTAGCGCATTAATCATTTGGCGACGTTCCACATCAGTTTTACCGATGATCGGCAGCAAAATTCCTGTTCCATAATCAAAGCCTTCTAACAAGAAGAAGCCCGCAAACAGTATGGTAATTAAGATGAACCATACCACCTCAAGGTTGTTCCAAATCAGTTCCATAGTCGCGCCTCCTCTTTTTCAACCACATCATGAGACGGATTACCTTCCGGACCTTTTTTAATATGCTCTACAGCAAGGTAAATTGCCGCAATAGCCGCTAATAGATACATGAGAGTAAAACCGATAATCGTCGTCAAAATTTCACCTGCCGTTACAGCTTTAGATGCACCGTCCGCAGTGAGTTGTAAACCATATACAAGCCATGGTTGACGCCCCGCTTCCGCTACAAACCAACCTGTGGAATGCGCGATAAACGGCAACGGTAACATCCAGAACATAATTTTTAAGAAAATGCGATTTCCTACAAGCTTATTCTTCGCATTGAGGATAAGTCCTACAAAAGCGACAAGCAACATGAGAGAACCGGCAGCGACCATGATACGGAATGTCCAGAAAATAGCTCGTACATCGGGGATGTAGTTACCAGGTCCATATTGAGCCTCGGACTTAGCCTGTAATTCTTTAATTCCTTCCACCTTGCCGGAAGTGAATGAATTTTGAGTCAAGAAAGACAAGCCACCGGGAATTTCAATGGCACCTGTATTTTTCTGTTCCTTTACATCGATATTGGCAACCAGCGAGAATGGAGCCGGATCCTGTGTTTCCCATAACGCTTCCATCGCTGCCATTTTCATCGGCTGTACCTTTGTAACATATTGCCCCTGATGGTGACCGGCCAAGGCCCCCAATGTACCGAATACAAGGGTAAAAACCATGCCCCATTTAGCAGACTTGCGATAAAAATCAGTGGCATTATTACGCAATAAATGCCAAGCACTGATAGACATGATGATTATACCGGCAGTTAATAAACCATTAAATACGATATGGAAGAATTGTCCCGGCACGTAACCGTTTTGAATGATAGTAAAAAAGTTCTCCATCTCTACACGGCCATTACGTAATACATACCCTACAGGATGCTGCATAAAAGAATTCGCTACGAGAATCCAAAAGGCAGATAGACTTGTCCCCAACGCTACCAACGTAGCTACAAAAGCATGAACCCCTTTATTCAAACGGTCCCAGCCGAAGATCCACGCACCCATAAATGTAGATTCCAAGAAAAATGCCATTAATGCTTCAAGGGCTAACGGAGCTCCGAAAATATCCCCCATAAAACGAGAGTATTCCGCCCAGTTCATACCGAAGTGGAATTCCTGAACAATACCCGTCACAACCCCCATAGCAAAGTTAATAAGGAATAATTTCCCCCAGAACTTTGCCATTTTTTTATATACTTCTTTACCGGTAGCCACATAGGTCCACTCTAAAATAGCTACGATCACTGTCATGCCTATCGTAAAAGGCACGAATAACCAGTGATAAATAGATGTTAGCGCAAATTGTAATCGAGCTAAATCTACAGCCTCAAACATCTGTTTTCCTCCTTAGAATTAAATTCCTACCATCACTTGATGAGCTCATCGATTTCAAGACTTGCATCATTGCACTTGTGAAAGTGGTCGTAATTCTTGCAATATAGCCGCCTCTCGCTCAGCCAACTGGTAAAAATTAACCCCTTCTAACTGATCTATTAGTTGATGTTGAATGATTCCCATCGCTTCATTAATAGCACAACGTCCCTTACAAGACTTTGAACATGAACCCATATCATATAAACATTGTTGTAAATACGCATCCCCTTCTACCGCTCTAATCACATCGAGCAATGAAATATTTTTAGGTTCACGATTAAGTGCAAACCCGCCATCCACACCGCGGAAGGACCTCATAATCCCTGCTGCAATAAGACTACGCATAATTTTGAGCAAAAACCGTTCAGGAATTAACTCCCTCTCGGCCAACACAGCACCTGTTACCCTTTCTCCAGGAGATAACAAAGACATATGTAAAACCATACGAAATGCATAATCCGTGGCCTGATTTAACTTCATATAATCTCCTTTCTTATACACACGGACTTACGTATTACTAAGACTAGTATAAATGAAAGAAAACAATACTGCAATGGTATTGTTTTCTTTTTTCATGATTAACTCATCGTTTATTTAGTTATTTCTCTCACCAAATGAGCCATTTCAGGAATAATCAGTTTTCCCATAGCCAATGTAACCGCCCCTACGGATCCGGGTACAGAAAATATAAGAGTATGATTATTGACTCCCGCCTCTGCCCGAGACGCCATAGCCTTTGTACCGATATCTTCCGTATAGGATAGGAACCTGAAAATCTCACCAAATCCGGGAATATGCTTTTCATATAAACTGTTAGCGGCCTCAATCGTAACATCCCGTTTAGCAATACCTGTACCGCCTGTAGATATGATGACATCGATACTTTTATCATCACACCAGGAAATCATGGCATTGCGAATTTCATTATAGTCATCGATAACAATCCGTCGCGCCGCAACAATATGATTGGCATTTTCTAAAAATTCCTGTACCTTATTACCGCCCTTGTCGGTCTCCAATGTGCGTGTATCTGAAACAGTCAATACCGCAACACGTAACGGTCTTACTACAACTTCCTGAGACATAACTCCTCCTAGAATAATGGAACTAAAGAGGCCAGCTGAATCCACCCCTTGTCACGCAATGTATCGCGTAACCCCCATGTATATTGAATAAACGGCGCACAATGTAGGCGCAATAAAAATGATAAATAAGTCGTATCACCTTCAAATACCGCGAGTCTTGGCAACGCATATAAATTATCCCCCGGTTTTACCGTCCCCGGTTGAACCGTGAAAGCCATCTTATATCCCGATGTCTTTGTAACATGTTGAACAATACCGTTATTAAATCCGCCCGGATACGCTAAATATCTTACCGGCTCGCCTAGTATGGCCTCTAACGTCGTTTTGCCTCCACCAATTTCATCTGGTAATTGAGTAAAATCCACATGTGTTAACACCTTGTGATGATTTGTGTGCCCTTGTACATCAAAACCGCCTGCCTCCATTTTATGTAGTTCATCGATGCTTAAAAATCGGTCTGTATTCACTGCATCACTGATCATAAATAGAGTCGCCTTCATATTATATTCTTTCAAAATGGGCAATACATTATTGTAATTATCGATATACCCATCATCAAAGGTAAGCACAATCGGCTTATCCGGTAATGCCGTGCCCTTCTCTACATAATCATAAAGCTCATCCAAAGTTATCGTGTGATATCCATGATCATGGAGATACGCCATTTGACGATGAAATTCATCTACTTTCACAGTCAGCGACGACTGTTTCTCATCATTCACCTGATGATAATTAAGAACCGGCACGCCATAAATTTTATAATCGGTTGATATGCCCCACATGATACCGATTGCCGCGGCTAATAAAGCAATAACAATGAAACAGGCGAATACTATATTCTTAATACATCCTATGCCATACTTATACATAGTTTTTATCACTCCCATCATTTAGATACGTATCGAGAATACCATACTTTAACCTGTTTTTTCAATAAGAATCCTTATGAATTAAGAGGTACACACAAAAAAAGACACACTACTTTTCGCTTGCCCTACTTGCTTCCTCACTGTGGATTTCCCTTTACTGCTTCGCAGTTCGGTAAATCTTACGTTCGGAAGAAGGTGATGTGTGGGCCCCATACGTCGTTTCACTCCTCTGTGGCCTCACACCCTACCCTTCCCACGCCGTCTTATTGATTTATACAGATAGATACTACTTGTACAACTTTGGCTGGAGACGGCTTTAGCAGAAATAACTAGTCGAAGACTAACAAAAAGAAAAAGGCCTACCACTCGGTAGACCTTTTTCTTTTTGTTAATCAGCGACTTCCTATCCTCCCGGGCCGTCTCCAGCCAAGTACTTTCGGCGTTTATGAGCTTAACTACTGTGTTCGAGATGGGAACAGGTGGATCCTCATAGCTATCGCCACTGAATCTGTCAGAGTTTGTACTCTGAAAACCACATAGAAGTATATATATTTGTTGCACATTTCTGCTTAATGTTATATGTTGCGTCCCATACTCAAAGTACACGTCCGAAGGATTGCGTCGAAGCCTGTGGATTTCACATCGTGAAATCTTACGTTTCGACGTAAGCGACTCCACGCAACTTGTGCGTCGCGTTGCTCCTTCAAGTTGGTTACGCTGCTTAAGTAAAGCCCTCGATCGATTAGTACCAGTCAGCTCCAAACCTCACGGCTCTTCCACACCTGGCCTATCTACCATGTCGTCTACATGGGATCTTACTAGCTTATGCTATGAGAAACCTCATCTCAAGGCTGGTTTCACGCTTAGATGCTTTCAGCGTTTATCCGTCCCGAACGTAGCTACCCAACTGTACCCTTGGCAGGATAATTGGTACACCAGCGGTTCGTCCACTCCGGTCCTCTCGTACTAGGAGCAGCCCCCTTCAAGTTTCTTCCGCCCGCGATGGATAGGGACCGAACTGTCTCACGACGTTCTGAACCCAGCTCACGTACCACTTTAATCGGCGAACAGCCGAACCCTTGGGACCTACTTCAGCCCCAGGATGTGATGAGCCGACATCGAGGTGCCAAACCTCCCCGTCGATATGGACTCTTGGGAGAGATTAGCCTGTTATCCCCAGGGTAGCTTTTATCCGTTGAGCGATGGCCCTTCCACTCGGCACCACCGGATCACTAAGCCCGACTTTCGTCCCTGCTCGACCTGTCCGTCTCGCAGTCAAGCTCCCTTCTGCCTTTACACTCTTCGAGCGATTTCCGTCCGCTCTGAGGGAACCTTTGGGCGCCTCCGTTACTCTTTTGGAGGCGACCGCCCCAGTCAAACTGCCCGCCTAAGACTGTCCGGCCGGTCGTTACTCGGCCCGTTAGAAATCAATTAATCAAAGGGTGGTATCCCAACACCGACTCCTCTAAGACTGGCGCCCTAGATTCTCCGTCTCCCCCCTATCCTGTACATTCATTAACTAAGTTCAATCTTAGGTTGCAGTAAAGCTCCATGGGGTCTTTCTGTCCAGTCGCGGGTAACCTGCATCTTCACAGGTACTTCAATTTCACCGGGTCCCTCGTTGAGACAGTGCGCAAGTCGTTACACCTTTCGTGCGGGTCGGAACTTACCCGACAAGGAATTTCGCTACCTTAGGACCGTTATAGTTACGGCCGCCGTTTACTGGGGCTTCAATTCAGAGCTTCGACCAAAGTCTAACCCCTCCTCTTAACCTTCCAGCACCGGGCAGGTGTCAGCACCTATACGTCAGCTTTCGCTTTAGCAGGCACCTGTGTTTGTGGTAAACAGTCGCTTGCGCCTCTCTTGTGCCACTCATTCATGCTCCGAGCGCTTCTGCCCTTCACACTACATGAGTCCTCCTTTTCCCGAAGTTACGGAGGCATTTTGCCGAGTTCCTTAACGAGGGTTTTCCCGCGCACCTTAGGATTCTCTCCCCGCCTACCTGTGTCGGTTTTGGTACGGGCAGTGTGTCTCTACCTAGAAGCTTTTCTCGACAGTCTAGGATCAATCACTTCGCGACTATTGCTAGTCACTCGTCATCACATCTCAGCTTTCAGAGTGACGGATTTGCCTATCACTCAACCTACCTGCTTAAACACGCTCTTCCAATCGCGTGCTGACCTACCTTACTGTGTCACTCCATCGATCAAACAATTCACACCGGTACAGGAATATCAACCTGTTGTCCATCGCCTATGCTTTTCCGCCTCGGCTTAGGTCCCGACTTACCCTGAGTCGACGATCGTTGCTCAGGAACCCTTAGGCTTTCGGTGGAATGGATTCTCACCATTCTTTTCGCTACTCATACCGACATTCTCACTTCTCACCAGTCCACAGCTCCTTCCGGTACTGCTTCTATCCGATGAGAACGCTCCCCTACCCATATACATTGCTGCATATGACACGACTTCGGTTTTACACTTTAGCCCCGGACATTTTCGGCGCAGAGTCTCTCGACCAGTGAGCTATTACGCACTCTTTAAATGGTGGCTGCTTCTAAGCCAACATCCTGGTTGTTTTGGAAACTCCACATCCTTCGCCACTTAGTGTAACATTGGGGACCTTAGTCGGTGTTCTGGGCTGTTTCCCTCTTGACAATGGACCTTATCATTCACTGTCTGACTCCCGAGTATAAGTATAGCCATTCGTAGTTTGACTAGGTTCGGTAACCGGTATGGCCCCTAGCCCGATCAGTGCTCTACCGCCTATACTCTCTACCTCGAGGCTAGCCCTAAAGCTATTTCGGGGAGAACCAGCTATCTCCGTGTTCGATTGGCATTTCACCCCTATCCACAACTCATCCCAAAGCTTTTCAACGCTCACGAGTTCGGTCCTCCACACAATTTTACCTGTGCTTCAACCTGGCCATGGATAGATCACTACGGTTTCGGGTCTACTATTACTAACTGAACGCCCTGTTCAGACTCGCTTTCGCTGCGGCTCCATGTTTTCCACTTAACCTCGCTAGCAACAGTAACTCGTCGGTTCATTCTTCAATAGGCACGCCGTCGTCCTGATATATATACAGACTTCGACTGTTTGTAGACATACGGTTTCAGGTTCTCTTTCACTCCCCGCCAGGGGTTCTTTTCACCTTTCCCTCACGGTACTATGCGCTATCGGTCGATATCAGTATTTTGGCTTGGAGGGTGGTCCCCCCTGCTTCCCACAAGGTTTCACGTGTCTCGTGGTACTCCGGATACAGTCCCGTGCATGCAAGGTTTCGATTACAGGGCTTTCACCTTCTACGGCTGAGCGTTCCAGCTCCATTCTTCTACCTCATGTACACTTGATGACTGTCCTCAACCCCGGTGCGGTTGCCCGCTCCGGTTTGGCCTCTTTCCCGTTCGCTCGCCGCTACTAAGAAAATCTCGTTTGATTACTCTTCCTCCGGGTAATTAGATGTTTCAGTTCCCCGGGTGCCCTCCTCATAGTCTAAGCTATGGGTGACAGTGCATAACCACTGCCGGGTTCCCCCATTCGGATACCTACGGGTCAAAGGTTGCTTGCACCTCTCCGTAGCTTTTCGCAGCTTACCGCGTCCTTCTTCGGCTGATATCGCCAAGGCATCCACCGTACGCCCTTATTATCTTTACTTATTTTGCGTTAGCATGTGCGCCTATCGTCGTCGCCCCACGCTCGAT